>JBCCQY010000074.1:0-41123 GCA_039208735.1 Myxococcota bacterium
CGCTGCGCTTGGCGGTCACAACCCCCGCCGCAGCGTCTCCGTTCCAAGTTTCTGGGGTGGTTGTGGAATCGCCGGTGTAGATGTTGCTGCCCCGGACCACGACTTCATCGCCTTCGGCAAGGGGCTCACTGGCCTGTGCACCCTCGTCGTAGGCCGTCGCAGGCAGGTTGGTCAACTCCAGCGTGACCTCGATGAGATCGGGACACATCGCGTTTACACCTGCATCCGCAAAGCGATACCCAAACGGCCCGCGATTGCCAGCGGGAACTTCCGGCCGGGCGTCACTGCCCTCTGAAACATCGACGGTCACATCGACCCGTTGGCCAGGGCCTCCGACGGCCGCGAAATCCAAGCGGATGTCGCCCGAAGGCTGTCGTCCATCATGAACCACCGGGGTCCAGGTGAACTCCCGAAACAGCTTCAGGTCCAAAGCGCCCGGATCGGCGAAGAAGGTGACGAGAGCCGAACGATCTGCTGCGATCGGAGCCGCGACGTCGTCCCCCGACCAGACGAACGGGATCCCATCCGCTGTGTAAATGCCGGAACCTCTCACGACCACTCGATCTCCTTCCAGACCGGCGAAGTCCGGCAGGTTCTCCAAGCGAAGCTGCACTTCGACGTGCTCGTCTCTGGCTCCGTCCGCAGTCTCGTTGAACGCCAACGTGAAGGGTCCATCCTCGACCACCGGGGGCTGCGGTCGTGAATCGAGGTTACTCGCGTCAATCGTGACGCGTACCTTCTGTCCGGGGCTCGCAACCGCCAGCAGATCTAGGACGATGTTGCCGTTGGGGTCGGTTCGGTCGATGACGACCTCGTCCCACGAATTTGACCGGAACAACTTAAAGTTGGCGAGGCGGTCGGTCTGGCTGTCGAGGAAATGTCGCTGAAAGAACGTAATGCGCAACGTTCGGTCGTCAGCAACCTCCCCGCTTACATCGTCGCCCTCCCACGTGAAGGGCGAACCTCCGGGCTCGGCGTAAACGGCCTCTCCGCGCACGACCACTGACTCGCCGGTCAGCAACGGCATTGGGCCGATTGAAGGGGGCAGATTCGTTACCACCAGATCCACTTCCAGTAGATTCCGATCGGCGCTCAACTCGCCATCGACGTACTCGATGAATGCGGGCCCCTTGATGTCGCTCGGCAGTGCAGACCGAGCAAGGTCATCCGAGGCGTCCACCGTCACCCGGACCTTGTCTCCGACCGAGGCAATCGAGAGCAAATCCAACACAATGTTGCCTTCGGAGGCCAGACCCGTGGTGGTATTGTCGACGAGTACGGCATTCCATGACCCGTTCCGGAACACTTTGAAGTCCGTCCGAGCCTGTCCGCTCGTGGCCAGATCCTGGTAGAACGTAATCGTCGTGGATCGATCGACTTCAATGACGCCGCGAACGTCGTCACCCTCCCACACGAAGGGCTGGCTCTCATTGTTCACGAAGATTCCGGCGCCCCGAAGAACCACCGACTCGCCGATGTTGCCGGCAAATTCAGGGAGGTTCGCGATGACGAGTTCGACCTCCATGAGATTGTCGTGCGCACTCGATTCACCGAGGACGCGCTCGGCGAGGAAGGCTCCCTGTTCGAGGGTCGCCGGAGCAGGCGGAACGACTGGAAGCCCCGGCGTCTCGGACCCGCCAATGTCATCGCAGGCTGTGACAAGGCAAGCCCCCCCAAGGGCAACGGCTAGATGTATCCAATTTCGCATGGTGATTCCTTGTGTTTGACGCACCCCGGGGGTGCGGGTCAGTGACCCTGTGGGTTCCAGGTCAGGGTGGTCAGCGAACGCGGTGCCAATTCGACGCCCGTGACCGCCCCCTCCGAGGCCAGCAAAACGTCCCGGGGCTGGACGCGGTTTCGATTCAGGATGATCGTGACCAGGCTTCCGTCCGGATTCTCGTAGGCGATGGTGCGTAGGTCCCCGTAGTGGTTGGAGCCGATCCGCGTTGCGCCAGGCCGAACGAATCGGCTCGAATGGCCAAGCACAAAGAACTCGTGTTCGAGGCGCATTTCACCTGTGGTGGGATCGACGGTGACCACGCCTCGGAGTGCCTCGCGCGGGGACTCGGGGGGACGCAGGTTTGGCCCTCCCTCTGGGTCAAGGACGAGGTTCCAAAGCAAGGCGGTACGACTGTCATGGCGCATCGAACCGATAAAGATGTTTTCGTAGTTCCACGTCAGGACGCTGCCGAAGTTGGTGTCCCAGCCGCCCCCGGTGATCTCGGTGAAGTAGATGCCGTCGTCGGGATATCGTTGCTGTACTCGAGACTGCACATCCAGCTCGATGTCGCCGTAGCCATGCCATGCGGTGCCCGCGACCAAGGCTTGGCCGGCGGCGCTGAGGCCGTCGTAGGTCTCTTGGATGTAGGTTTCGACGTCGACCGTGGGGTTGGTCCAATTGTGGTCGTAGAGCAGTATCTTGGTTTGCAGTCCTCGATCGGCAAATCGGGGGACCAGCAACTCGACCAACTGGGCTTGCTCCGCCGCGGACATGAACGAGCACGGGTAGGGAGCTCCATCGTAGAGGGGCTCGTTCTGGAGCGATAGGTAGTCGAGCGGAACGCCCGCTTCTCGGAACCCCTGCACCGTCTTGCTGAGGTACTCGGCAAAATCCTCGCGACGCTCGGGGTTCAGACGCCCTCCGACCAAGCCGCGCGGGTCACTGGCGTCGATCTTCATCCAGCCCGGTGGGCTCCATGGCGTCCCCATCAACTTGAGTTCGGGATTGAGTTGGCGAGCCCGCCGCAACTGCGGAAAGAGAACCTCCTCCTCGCGTTCAAGCGAGAACGCCGAGCCCTGCTCGGTGCCATCGTCATCGTAGGTGTACCAGTCTAGAGCGAAATCCGAAGCACCAAGAGGGACCCGAACGAACGAGAGTCCGATGCCCTCTTCGTCACGGCCAAACAACAGTCGCATGATTCGGTCAGAATCTGCGCTTTGTGCAATGAGGGAAGCGGACGTTTCGGTCATCGCCGCACCGAATCCCTCAACCACTTGCGATCGATCCGTCGGATCGATGATCACGTTTGCTATGCCCGAATACCCTTCGAGCCAGGGCCGACTCGGCTGGGCAGCCAGCAGCGACGCCCCATCGCCCGTCGACAACCATTGTTCGACGACGGGAGGTGACTCGTCCAATCCAATGTGAATCGAATCCCCGTCATCGACAACCGCACCGATGGCCAGCGCTTGGCATGTGGCCTGCTCGAACGACGTGCCCGGGGCTTGGATCGAAATCAACAGCTCTTCGTCAGTGGCGAGTCGAGAGTTGAACTGGAAGCGCGCCGGCTGCGACCCATCGAACTTCTTGGTCTGCGTCGTCCATTCGCCCTGGAGGCTCCAATATGCGATAGAGACGGGTTCGGTAGGGGGCTCGGAAGACCCCGGATGAATGTCGAGGATAATGTCGATCCCTTCCGCACGGGCTCGCCGTTCTCGTCGCACGACGTGAAAGTTGCCGAGGGTCAGGAAGGCTCCGGTATGCAGTGTCGTCTCGCCGGGCGACGCACCATCGGAACAGGGAAGGTCGGGCGGAGGACTTGAGTGGGAACACGCGACGGTGAAAAGCCCGAGAAGCGCTTGCCCGATAATTCTGGTCATGGAACGTCCAACAAGAGGTCGAAGCCCGCCACCGTTCCGAATCGAGGTACGACGGAGACGGCTTTCCCCTTGCGAGGAGTTCGCGTCACCAAGAGCACGGCAGTGGATACGGCGGCGACGGCCGCGACGCCGGCCGAAACGTCAGCGACTCGCGAGTATCGGCGCTGCCGGTCGAGGAGCGGTTCGGCGTCTTCATGACATACGAAGTCTCCGATCGAGGGGGTCCCACATAGGTTCGAGGCCTGTGTGCGGTTACGTTGGGTCATCAACCCGAAGGTCACGGCAGTGGCGGTGGCTCCAACCGCTAAGCTTCCCGCGGTGATGACGGGCAGGGCCCCAGGCTTTCGTCGAGTGGGAGGGTCGGTCTCGTTCGCGAGCGGCGAAGCCGGTACGGCGGCCGACGCAGGGCGCTTCGGTTCGATTGGGGCTTCCGCCTCGGCGGTTGCAATTGCCAGTTCGAGCCTACGGAGTCGTTCACGAACCGAAGCGACATCGTGAACCCTCGAACTTGCGAGGTAGCGCTGAAGGTAGTCAGCCGCGACCTCATAGTCGCCGAGGCGCTCGTAGACGTTGGCGAGATTGAAGAGGAAGGCCGGCCTCTTTACGAGAGCATAGGCCTCTTTGAAGTTCTCTGCCGCGAGTTCATAGCGACCTGCCGCATAGTGATCATTTCCGCTGCTGTACAGACTTCGGGCCTGGCTCTCTGCGTTCTCGGGCAAAGGGTCCTGAGCCATCGCAGGCGTCGTCCACGCGACCATCATGGCGATCAAGCCGATCATGGCTCGTCCCATGGATTGAGGTTGTCGGTCATCACTTCGAACTCCTCTGATGGTTCGGGGACAGGGGCCTCCCTTGCTTTCTGGGGGGCCTTCGGCTCCGCTCCGACGGCTGGCGACTCCCCCGGCGCCGGGCGAGTCCGTGGTCGTACCGGTCCTTCTGCAGGGAGTTCCTCCGCCGCGGAGACGGGGGGGCCGACGAACGAAGGTGGCGGTGTCTTCGCGGAGGTTGCTCCGCCGGAGGACTCGGCAGCGGTCTGGAGTTCCGAAACGGAGGGCGCGGGCCTCGGCGACTCGAGAGCAGCCGAAATCGTGACTCCGCCCAAGAACACCATGACACCCGTCAAGAGCGCCGCCCCCCCGGTCGCGAGCAGAACCGGTTGGGCGGCGCCTCGGAGGTCCGGTCCCACCCGTGAGAGCGTGGTGTGCGCGAGGTCTCCAGCGGTGGAGTGGGACAGCTCGTCACCGGGCTGAGCCCAACTCGCCCTCGCCGGAGCCACAGAGGCGGTTACCTCGGAAGAATGACGGAGTGCCGCAGGTGAGGTTCGTGTGTGCTCCTCGACAGCGCGACGAGCCGCGAGCCGATCCGGGAACGACGTCGCCATAAACCTCTTGAGCGTCCTCGCGGTCATCGTGCCGAAGAGGTCCGGGGAGAAGGCCTGCAGCTGGTCTGCGAAAGCCCGCCCCGAGGGACACCGGTCCGCAGGATCGGGACGAAGCGCCCACAGAACAAGTTCGTCGAGTTCCGGGGGCACCATTTTACGGACCGAACTGGGGGCAGGGATGTCTCCTCGGCAAATCGCGTCGATTGACTCTGCCGTAGGCTCACGGAACAATCTGGTTCCCGCAAGCATTTCCCAGAATAGAATGCCGAGTTGGAATACGTCGGTGCGGGCGTCGAGAGGTCGGCGGAGAATCTGCTCCGGTGCCATGTACGATGGCTTGCCTTTGACCACTCCCATGCGGGTCTCCGCCTCGTGCGTCATTTTGGCAACGCCAAAGTCGAGCAGCTTGATCCGCCCGTCGTAGCAACACATGACGTTCGAGGGGCTGACGTCTCGGTGCACGATGTTCCAGGGGGAGCCATCGGGCAACGTCAGATGATGCACGTAGTCGAGAGCCGATGCGATCGAAGCTGCGATTCGACAGGCCAAGGTCGTGGGAAGAGTCTCCTTCTCTTTCTCGAGCATCCGAATCACAAAAGAGAGCGTCTCGCCTGAAAGGTACTCCATGACCAGGTAGGGTCCGTCGTCATCTTCTCCGACATCGAGCGTCACGACCGTGTGGGGGTGATTCATCGAAGCCGCTACCCGAGCCTCCCGTAGGAACGACTCGACATAATCCGAATCTCCACGCGCCCAGGCTGCAATTCGCTTGAAGACGACGAGCCGCTGAAAGTTACCGACACCCCGCTGCAACGCAAGGTAGATGTCGGCCATCCCTCCACGGCCAATTTGTTCACCAATCGTATAGGAATGCATTCGCTTCACTCCCGAGAGTCGTGATGCGAGCCTTCGTTGAAATTCGGCGAATTGTTACCGCTACGGATTTGAAATAGCAAGGGTGGAATCTGACAACGAGATGTGGTAGCGGCGTCGATTAAGCAAGTCCGGGCTTACGGATAGGTGCATCTGCAAGCGAGTGGATGCATTTCTTTCTTTCAGCTCATTGCAGTTCAACGAAGTTGATCGGTTTCGACCAAAACAACGAGTGCAGGGAATTCCGATCTCGGCTCGGCGCAGACGTGCCGCTCATTGCAGATGTGCCGCGTATGGCGATGGGCCAGTTATAAGTTTACACCCGTAGGTTTCATGATCTTGACATATTTATCTGATTGGGTGTTCGATCGCGATCCGTCGAGTCGGGTCTCGGTGGTGGAGGATCTGTAGACCGAGATGCGCAGCCAGGCTAAGCCGACCACATCCTAAGGAGATCCGTATCGACGAGAGGCTCCTGGCTCATCGTCGAATCGACGCGCTCCGCCATCGCCTGTCTGCGGTTCCAGGGCCCGGCGTCAGGATCCGCTCCCGCCCACCCTTCAACGCGCCACCGCTCGTGGTCCGACACCGCTGGCGCGCAGCCATTGATGGACGCGGCAGGCGATGTGCCATCCGGCGTTGGGGCCGCGACTGACAGGTTGTCGACGATTCTCGATCAGTACGGTGCGCCCGTGCTGTAGACGTCAGCGAGCTGCACCGTGGTCATGCCTTCGAGGGGCAAAAGCGTGTTCTCGAACTTAGCGAGGTCGCTCTTCCAATAGGTGGTGGGGGTCACCGCGGCCGGCCGGAAGCGAAGCACGCACTCGGCAGCCTCGCCTGGCGTCATCGTGAACCGGTCCACGGGCAGGAATGCATGGTCGATGTTGGCGAGCTGCTTCATGTGGTCGGTACACTCGGTGTCGCCCGCCACATAGATCGATTTGCCACCAACCTTCAGCACGTAGCCGTTGCCACGGCCCTTCTCGTGAAACACCATGCCGGGCTTTGGACCCCGTTCGAGGTTGTACGCGGGAATGGCGGTGACTTCGAACGGCCCCACCGTCGCCGTGGTGCCATTGGCGAGCACGTGTTTGACCGCGATGTCGGCCATCTTGGGATCGCTCGCCACCGCGGGAGGGGCCACGATCTCGGTCGTGGCCTTCAACAGCGGGCGGATGGCCACGGGGTCCATGTGGTCAGGATGGACGTCGGTGATGAAGATGTAGTCGGCCTGGATGTCCCCCAACTCCGCCTTCGACCACGGGTCGAACACCGTCACCGTGTCGCCGAACCCCACCCGCAGCGTCGCATGGAAGACGGGCGTGATGGTGAGGTCGCCTTGTTCGGTTGCGACCTTGAAGGTGGTCGTTTCAGACTTCGGCTGGGTCTTTTCCACGGCTTTGGGAGCTTCTTCGACCGCGGGCTCCGAGGAGAAGAGGGAACAGGCCGACAAGAGCGACAGGGCGAAGGACATGGGCGTCTCCTTACGGGGCGTTGCCTTCGTTGATGAACGTGCCGATGTTGCCGGCGCCAACCAGATCTCGCCAGGCGTCCACATCGGCTGACGA
This sequence comes from Myxococcota bacterium, assembly GCA_039208735.1. Lineage (GTDB taxonomy): Bacteria > Myxococcota_A > UBA796 > UBA796 > DRPG01. Next base: position 7,423 of record JBCCQY010000074.1, read on the forward strand.
GAGGTTCGGGTTGTTCCGGAAGGTGGCGGTCTTCGCTCCGCTGACCCCGTTGAGCCCTTCGATCGAGTTCAAGAGGGAGTTCTCCTCGACCGTGATGGTGTCGACCGTGGTGAGCGTGGCCAGATTATCAAACGACCCAAGCGCATTGTTGTCGTTCACCTGCAGGCGGCCAAGGGTGGTGACGGCGTCGGCTCCCATGAGCGAGGTCATGGTGGAGTTCGTGGTGAGGATGAGGCTCACGTTGACGCTCTCGAGGGCGCCAAGACCCATCAGGTTCGAGAGGCCCTGATTGTTGACCACCTCGAACTGGCCGCCCACCGAAGCCAGGTTGTCGAGCCCGGTGAAGGAGCCCAGGTCGGTGTTCCCGGCAATGAGCACCGAGCCCGTGACCGCAGCCACGCCCTCGAGCCCGGTGAGGCTCGTAAAGGCGGTGTTCAAGACCGTGAGTTCTTCGATCGACGCATTATCGACGCCATCGAAGCCCTGGGGCGTCACCAACGCGGGCAGGTTGGTGAAGTTGAAGGAGGTGGCTTCGGTCACCGCGGTGGTGATCGAGTCGAGGACCGTGTTCGAGTTGAACTCGACGTCGCCTGTGGTCGTGCAGGCGGGCAGGTTCAGCGTGGTCACGCTTGCGTTGTTGCGAACGTCGATGGCGCCGGTGCTCGTGATGTTGGGTAGCGACACGGTCACCGCGCCATCGTTGTCGCTCACCACGAGTTGACCGCCGACACGGTTGACGGCGAGCGCCTCAAAGTCCACGTCGTTGCGGAAGTTCGTGATGATGAAGTTGCCGCCGATCGAGGTGATCGTGTCGACGCCCTCGAAGCTCATGATGGTGGGACCCCCGAGGAGCAGGTCCCGTTCGAGCGTCGTCAGCTCAGGCAGGCCCGCGTAGTTGGAGACGCCAACGACGTTGAGGGCGAGGTCTTGAATGCCTTCGATGTCGCCAAGCACCTCGAGCGAGTTTTCGTCGGCGGTCAGCCGCAGGTTCAAGCGCAAGCTTTCGACACGCTCGAGAGCATCCAGATCCTCGAGGTCCCGCAGTCCTGGGATGATCGAGAGCACCAGTCCACCCGCGTCGGTGAGGTTCTGGAGCCCCGACAGATCGGCCAACTCTTCGTTGTTGGCGATCGTAAGCGTGCCTTGGACGTTTTCGAGACTGCGTAGGATGCTGACGTTGGTGCGATCCGTATTGAGAATCGTGATGTTGCCCGCCATCGTGCCGGGGCAGGCATCGAGGAAAGCCTGCAGATCGCCTTCATCCTTGCCATCGATGACAAGGTTGCCCTCATAGGTCCCCGTTGGCGTATTCGTGTCGTCGCGGTCGTCGCAGTCGCGGTCGTTCGTCGTAAATCCGCGCGGAATGCCGCAAGAAAATCGGCTGTTGTCGGCGTTCCCGAACCCGTCCCCGTCACGGTCGCGGTAGTAGGTGTCGCAGATGTCGCCGGTCTTGCAGGCGGTGGCGAGCAAGGCCGCCATCAGGGTGATGCTGATGCTCTTGATGTTCATGCGTCTCTCCGACAAGCGAGTCCGGATGGGAGACGCTACCTCGACAATGGGCCCGGAAGCAATGGCCGTGCGGGTTTTCTCGCTATCGGCGGGAGACCGGGCTCAAGAGCAGAGAATCAATCGTGCGAGGGGTTCGGTCGGTCGAGGGGGCCAAAGTTCGAGGGGGCCGATGGCGCATGGGCCTTGGCCCTTTCGAACCTGGTCGAGGTGATCGAACAGGCGCGGGACGAGACCAACGTCCCAGTGCTGCTCGTCGTGCGTCACGACGGCATTGGTGTGAGCCACCCGGATCCGCACCGACAGGCGGTTGCCCGTGAGGTGGACGTCCTTGCCGCGGAGGGCCGAGATCACAATGTCGATCTGATCGGGTCGAAGCTCGACGATCAGTCGATCGCCAATGGGTTCGACCTGAAGGAGGCCTTCGATCGTGCGCCGAGTGCGGCGAGCCACGGGTCGGGTGGGACGAGCCTGGTTCCGCGGAGGCCGCCAAGTGGTGATGGCTTCGGTGAGCCGGCCTTGTGCGAGGGCTTCGGTGGTTGAAACGAGGCGGCGATCCCCAAGTCCGGCGAGCCGCATCTCAAGGCGCAGCACGGCTTCGGCTTCTGGGGTCTCCCGCACGAGATTGGGCGCGAGCGGGTCTTCGCCTCGTAAGGGGGGCGCGTGGTCAAGCGAGGCGATGGGCCAAACGGCGAGGGTTCGATCTTTGCCGGCCACCACCACCTCGGAGGCCGAAAGCCAATCGGCGCTGGCCGCCGCATGGGGGCCGGTGAGAAAGCCGATGCATGCTCCGTCAGCCGTTGAACAGACGCGATTTGCGCAGAGGAAGCGCTGACTCGTGGGGTCGAACCGGATTCGCCCTGCAAATGCGGGACTCCGCCACACCAGGGTCCCCGTGGCGATTCGGAAGGCGACGGTGCCTTCGTGACGGTCCACCAGCAGGGCGAGCTTCTGGTCAGGGGTGACGTGCAATGTGGCCCGCTCGGCCGGCCATCCGACGGTGGAGAACACCGGGCGCGTGGAGCCCGTTTCGGTCAGGGCCACCACTTCCGTGCCGGCCTGGACCCAAAATTCGTGGCCGACCCACGTACCGTGGCCCACCGATCCCTGGTAGGCCCGCACGGTCTGGGTCTCGAAATCGACCAACACCACCGTTTCACCCGGCCAGTGAAACGCCACCCGACGACCGCCGGCGTCGAGCTCGGGATGGAACTCGCGCACCCGTGGCCCATCCAGGACCACTTGGGCACGCTCCGCTCCGGTTCGGGCGTCGAGCTGTCGGGCCACGCGCCCATCCAGGTAGGCCACGGTGCGGCCATCGTCGGAGAGTGCCGTCGTGGTGGGCTGAAAGCGAACCTGAGTCAGGCCCAAGGGACGTTGCTCGGTCCACGTTTCGATGCCTTTGGTTCCGCCGATCACGATTTGACCCTTGTGGGCCACGACCTGCCCCGGGGCGGCAAGCTCCACCACCTCGAGGCGTGGTGCCCAGGTCACACCATCCCAGGTCCGTAGGAAGTCGCCCGTCGAGGTGACCAAGGTGCGCCAGTCGGGCGACCATTGGGGCTGGGCTCCACGGGCCTCTGACGCGCGCACGATCTCCCCTTCTTGGGTCAGGGCTTCGAGGGAGCCTGGACTTGCCACCACCACTGTCGCCTCGGGACCTGCCGCGAGATCGACCGGTCCGGGCGCGGTCACGTGCGCACCGAGGCAGTGAAGCGATTCGGCATCGAGCACGAGGATTCGTCCATCACGCCATGACGTCCACAGGCGACCGTCGGTGGCAAGCAGGGCGTGAGGCACTCGGCTCGGTGAGGGCACCCGTGGGGTGGCGCGTCGATAGGTCTGCACGTCCTGGGTTTGGGGATGCCACAGCGCGATTCGACCGGGCATGGCCACCGCAACGCGCTGGCCCACCCATGCCACCGCGATGGCATAGCCCTCGGCACGTTCGAAGAGGGTCGTTCCGTCCCGTCCCGTCACGCCGACGGCTCCTCCCGCACTTCGCCACGCCACTCGTTCGGAGTCATCCGGGTGGACATGAAGTTCGAGGACAGGACTGCTCGGCCAGAGTCGTACGTCAGGCGCGTGGGGACTTGGGGTCCAACGTCCGAGCCACCCTCGGCCCGCGATCCAGAGCGGGCCTTGCTCCGTGGGGGCCAACGCGGTGATGCCCCGGAGCGGCCAAGCCGCCACCCGCTCCCGGGTGTGCACGTTCCACTGCGCCACCATGTCCCATCGGACGTCCCATTCGGTCGGGGTGCGGTGCTCGGCAAGCGACGAAGCCACCAGCACGTGATCGTTGTCGATGAAGTGGCGAGCCACTGCGCCTCGTTGCCACATGCGAGGCGTGGTCAGGGAACGAACGCCTACAGGCAGGTGGGTCGGCCACGGGTGAACCACGGCTTTGGGATCGTAGCGCAGGTCGTCCACGAGATCTCCAGCGGGGTCTGTTCGGTAGCGTGGCCTCGTCGCGGGTGAACCCCGCACGGATCGGACATGCGCCAAGTGATACCGTCGTTTGGGGAGGGGGGATGGAACTCCTATGGATCGCCTCGTCGGGCGCGGTGGCCATCGCAGGGGCGATCGTCGTTGCGATGATGCGTCAGCAACGTGTGAAACGCCATCTCGCGCAAGCGCCGGTCACCGCCTTTCATGTGGAGGCCTGGACCGTCGCTCGGCCCGCGCTCGGAACGTGGCCGGGACTTGGTCAAGTTGTGGCCTGGACCGCCCTTGTCGGTTTGGGTTTTCCCGCTTGGACGTTCTTTGCGTTGGCGGGCCTCGTGAGTTTGCAGGCGAACGGCTCGCTGACGGACGGTGACGTGGTGCTCGCCTGGGGCGTCATCGCGTTTTGGATGCCGTTTGCCGCCATGCTGTGGCTGCTCTTTCGCCGCGACGTGCGCTCGATCTACTGGGAGCGGCTTTCGGTCGGGCAACGAGGGCTCGTCCTCGACCGGGTTCGGCCTTTGGTCCAACCGACTCCGACGGAGCTAAAAACCGCCGAAGCGTACACAGTGGATCACGAAATCCCTTGGCATGAAGTCGAGGGCGTGACCTGGGACGATGAGTTGGCATGGATCGAAACCACGAACGGGGATGTGGCCTTTGGTCCCTTGCCCAAGCCGCTTGCCGAACGTGTGGAGGCCGAAATCGCCAAGCGCGTGGATACGCCCGAAGAGCGGGAGCCGGATGCGTCGATGAACCCCTTGATCGACGTCGTTCAGCGGTCACGCGCCGTCGAAACCTGACGTCCCGAAACTTCCAGAGGATCGCACGGGGGTCCCAACGTCATGACAGGCTGTCAGCGTTGCCCTGATAAGCTAGGTTTCAAGGTTGGCATCCTGTTTGCTAAGTGGCCGTTCGGAGGTCAACATGAACCGTTCTTCTCGTCGCTCACGTCGTCGTCAACGTGGCGTGAACCTACTCGAGGTCATGGTGGTGATTGCCATCATCGTGACGCTCACCGCCATCCTTGCGATGGGGGTGTTTCGAATGGGCCGCGAATCCCTGCATGATCTGTCATGGATGACGGTGAATCAGGTGGGCCGTGAAGTCGATCTGTACGAGTTTCGTCGCCGTCAGGCTCCCGAGGATCTTCGCCAGATCTACCGGGATGAACCGTTACCCCGGGATGCGTGGGGTACCGACATCGCCTACGAACCCGGGCGCAAGTGGGACGTCCTTTCCTTCGGAGAGGATCGTGCACCTGGCGGTGAAGGGCCGAACCGCGACCTTCGCTACTCTGAAAAGCGCCGCCCTTAAGGGCCTTCGCGAGGCACCACCCGTCTCCGAGCCCCCGAAGGCTCGGGGTTGAGTGACGCTATAGTCAAGTTACGGGGCGGGCTTCCTTGTCATGACATAGCGGCGCTCAACGGCCTCCTCGTCCAGGTTCCCGCGATGGGTCACCGTGAGTTCGTCGCCCTTCAGCGCATAGAGGACTTCGGTCGGGTACCCCGTTCCGTCCCTTCGGAAGTGCAGGGTGTTGTCGCCTGCGGCCACCAATTCAAGGATCGAAGACGACCGTTCGGCCTTGTTGCCCGCAAGCTGAACGCCGAGGGCCAGGCCTTTGTCGGGCATCGTTGCCAGTCGCATGAGCAAGAGCTTGGGCTGTGCGCCCTCTCGGGCATCGTTGAACGAGCCATTGTAGTACTTGTCCCGGCTCGTCCAGCATTCCGATGGGGATTCGCCTTCCTCGGTGCGCCAACACCCATCCAGGAACTTGGCCGCATCTGGGGTCACCTCGGCCAGCTCCGCTGCGCCTTCTGGCACGGCGTCTCCGGCGGGTCCAGACCCGCACGCTACCAGCATCCACCACATTCGCGTCCCTCCTGTCACGACGGGGCAGTCTACGATGGATGGGCGTCGCGGTCAGCCTCGGAACTCGGTGCCTCGTTCGACGAAACAAAGGGGGTTGCCAAACGGGTCGGTCGCGTAGAACGAGCGCTCCCCCCACGGCCGAACCTCGATGGACCCGCCACGTAGCGACCCTCCGGCCGCAACCAGCGCCTCCCGGACGGGCTCAAGCTTGGTCACGGCGAGGTAGGTGATTTCACGCAGTGGCTGCGCATCGAAATCGTCTCCGTCCGCACGCGGGTCGAAGCACGCGAGCACGACCCCATTGCAATCGAAGTAGACGCGGCCGGGGGATGCTTGTCGCCCTTCGAGGCCCAGTACCGTGGCGTAGAAGTGCCGTCCGGCGGCGAGGTTGGGGACGGGAATGATGACCCGGAACAGGGAGGGTGACGGTCCCCGGGTATAATGGGCTCGAAACACGGTCAACGGCGCCTGTCCCGGATGGCCGACGACGCTGGTGCTCGCCCATCGGTCCAGGGTCCGCAGATCGGCCACCATCTGCAGGTGTACGCCCTGATCGTCGACCCGATCGAGGGTGACGACTCGATCCGTGAGCTGGCCCGTGAAGGTGCGCGACGGCCCGTCATCTGGGATGAAGTCCATGAGCACCGGACCGTCTGGCACGAAGCGGTAGACGCTGAGGCTCCGAAAGGTCACGGACCCAGACGCGGGCTCACTTGCGAACTGGGTGTAGCGGCAGAGCAGCGCATCACCCGAAAGCCCAAGGCTACACTCGATTTGGCCGATCGCATGGGTTTCACCGGCATCGCCTTGCAGCGTTTCTTCTCCGCGCCAGATGCCGACGGCCCGGCGCAGGAATTGGTCACGTTCATCCATTGATGGATTCTATCGAACGTTGGCATCGGGAATCGAGGGGCCGGGTCCCAGGTAGATCGATCGAATGATCACCTTGGGCCCGTCCACGCGGATTGCACTGAGGTCATGGCTTGGAACCCGGGCTCCGTTGCGGACCCGCTAGATTACGGCGCGCCCGTGTCGCTGGTGTCGCCCGTCTCGCCGGTTTCACCGGTTTCCATATCGGTATCGGTGTCGGAGTCCGTGTCGGAATCCGTATCGGTGTCGGAGTCCGTATCGGCGTCGGTGTCCGAATCGGTGTCGGCGTCCGTATCGGCGTCGGTGTCGGCGTCCACGTCCGCATCCGTATCGTGGTACTCGGTGTCGTCCTTGTCGTCGCTGCCGTCGATCACGAAGATGCAGGCCGTCAGCGCCCACCAGATTCCAGTCATTGCGTCGTCCTCCAGACAGATACACCTGACGGACACCGCAGCGCCGGGCATGCGTCACTCGGCGGTCGAATCCTGATTCAATTCTTTGAAGATGTCCTGATTAACCGGACAATAATCACGTGGCTTCCTCACTCGGCATGACCGTGTTGCACCGAATCGCATTCCGCCCGATTGGTGGGTCGTCACGACCAAGCAAGAACCGCGATCGTGAGGAACATCCCAGCGTTGATGCACACGTGACCGACCCAAGGTGCCACGAGTCCTCCTGAGCGCACGCGAAGCAGTCCCATGAGCACCCCATACACCGTCGCGAGCGCCACTCCGGACACGCCCCGGGGGAACCCGTTGAGGTGGAGCAACCCAAACACTCCTGCTTGAACGGCGATGGCAGCGGGGGTGGAGAGGGCCAAGTCTTGACGAAGCACGTCGAGGAGTAGTCCTCGGAACAGGACTTCCTCGAGAGCGGCGTTCGTCATGGCGAACACGAGGCCACCCACCAGGAGAATGGGCCACTGCCAGGCGGGAATGTAGCCCACGAGGTCGTCGAACGTGGGATCCACCCACCACCACCACGCCACCAACGCAAGGGCCGCCAAGGTTGTACAGGCCGTCGTCAATAGGGCTTCGGGCGCGCCGAACGCCCCCCGGGGCCACGTGGGCATCGACATCCCGGCCATCTGCAACGCCCCCATGCCCACGCCAAAGCCCAACAGCAGACCGAGGACCCACGGCATGCCGGGTGCAACCACGCTCGTGAGGCTCGCCACGAGGCCCACCACGGCAAGCAACAGGAGGCGAGCTTGGCGAGCGCGGAACGCCAGGCCGGCTGAACTTGCGAACCCAACTGCGCCAAGGGCAGGTGCGAACGGTAACGTCGACCACAACAGCACGCCCGACCACATCACGACGCCAACCATGGTGCCTCCGTTGAGCAATTGCTCATTGAGTGATTGCTCATAAGTCTCTCCCGACTCGGAAGCAAACCTCGGCCGTGGTACATCACCGCGTGTCCGCCCTTCGAGAACGCATCCTCGACGCTACGGCCGACCTTCTGGCCACGTCGGGCTACGCTTCGGTCACCACGAACGCGATCGCCAAAGCGGCGGAGTGTTCCGTGGGCTCCGTCTACGTCTACTTTTCGGACAAGCACGCGGTGCTCGCGGCCCTTCTCGAACGCTATGGGGAGCGGCTGCTTGCGACGGTCGCTCAACCCATTGGCACGTGGGATCCCCAGACCGGGTGGCGAGCGCTGGTGGTGGCGGTGGTGCAGGCCTTCGTGGACTTCTACGACGAGGAGCCTGGCTACCGCGCATTGTGGGTGGGCGCGCAGTTGCCCGAAAGTGCCTGGTCGGCCGGGCGTTCGTGGAGCGAGTCTGCGAAGGAGACCTTTGGGGCCGTGATCCAGCAGATTCGCCCTGATTTGGATGCCCTCACCACGCAAACGACGGTGGATGTGGCCATTCATGCGGTCACCGCCGTGGTGACGCGCGGGCTCGAGCGTGACGATCCCTCGGTCGTATCGGAGGCGACGCCGCTCGTGGTTCGCTACCTAGCCCCTTTACTGGATTCAAACTCCGAATCGGAGCCGTCGTAACGCCGGCACCCCGTGGCGCGTGGATCGGGGTGGAGGTGTTGAATGACGACCGATGTGGCGGTGATTGGCGGTGGCTTGGGGGGCCTGATGGCGGCGACGCTGGCCGCCCGGCATGGCCAGCGCGTGACGCTGTGGGAGCGAGCCTCGGTGCTGGGCGGCCGAGGTCGAACCACGGTCCAGGACGGGTTCCACATGAACCTGGGGCCCCACGCGCTGTATGTCGCGGGGGACGCGAATCGACTGTTGACCGAGTTGGGCGTGCGGCCTGTGGGAGCGAAGCCGCGGTTGCCCGGATTGTCTACGTGGTCTCCAGCTGGAGCGACGCCCCAGGGCTACTGGCAGGTGGCTCGGATGCTGGCGGCGGCCCCGTTCTGGTCAACGGCGCAGTTTCGAGGGCAGACCGTCGATACGTGGTTGGCCGCGCGATTGACCGAACCCGGAGCGCTGCGGCTCGCCTGGGCGCTGCTTCGCACGGTGTCGTACTGTGCGGACGGTGACGCGGATGCGGGTCGCATGGCCTTGCAGCTCCAACGGGCCGTCCACAACGTGCTCTACCTTGACGGAGGGTGGCAGCAGCTGGTGGATGGCCTGGAGAATGCGGCGCAGGTGGCGGGCGTCCAACTGTACCCTTCGGCTGCCGTCGAACGGGTCGAGCCGGGGGTGGTTTGGGTTGGGGGCCAGTCGATCGAGGCCAAATCTATCATCTTGGCCGTCTCTCCCACGGCTGCGGCGGCGCTCTTGCCCGAGTCGGTAGCCTTAGGGCAGTTGGCGAGCGAGGCGCGGCCCGTCTACGCGGCATGCCTCGACGTGGCGTTGTCGGAAGTCCCCCACCCGGCGCGCACGTTCGCCGCAGGCTTTGTGGACCCCACCTACCTTTCCGTGCATTCCGCGTCGGCCGATCTCGCACCTCCTGGAGGAGGACTCCTGCACGCCTTGTGGTACCGGCGCCATGGTGATGGTGGCGATCATCGGGATGCGCTGGAGCGGATGCTCGATGTGGAACAGCCCGGCTGGAGGGACGTCGTGGTGCATGCGCGCTACCTGCCCAAGATGGTGGTGGCGAACGACCGCATGCGGGCCGACGCGTTTCCGAACCAGGTTCCGGATGTGCCGGGGGTGTGGGTGGTCGGAGACTGGGTGGGCGCGGAGGGTTGGCTGCTCGATGCGGTAGCGCAAAGCGCTCGAAAAGCGGCCAAGGCCGTGGGGCGGTGAAGGAACTCGACCAGGCGTATGTCGTCCATCGCCAACGGCTCTGGGGCGTGTGTTACCGCATGCTGGGGTCCGGCATCGATGCCGATGAGGTCGTCCAGGACACGTTCGTCCGGGCCGTCGAACATCGGCCGGGTGCCGATCGGTCGTTGTGGCCGTGGCTTGCCAAGGTCGCGGTCAACCTCGCGCGGGATCGACTGCGGCGTCGCCAACGTCGAACCTACGACGGGCCCTGGCTGCCATCGGTGGTCGCGACGGATGGGCTTCCCGGGTGGTTGCGAGGGGTCGAGTTAGGCCCAGGTCCTGAGGCTGCGGCAACGACGAGGAGCGAGGTCGACTATGCTTGGTTGGTCGCTCTCGAAGCGCTCACGCCCAACCAACGCGCGGTCCTCGTGCTGCGGCAGGTGCTGGACTTGTCGTCGGCCGAGACGGCCCAAGCATTAGGCCTTTCCGAAAGCAACGTCCGGATCACGTTGCACCGAGCGCGCAAGGCCCTCGAAGCGGTGCCCACCCCGTCGATGGCGGACGATTCGATGACGCTGGTGCGTTTCGCCGAAGCATTGCGAACCGGTGATTTGGATGCGCTGCTGGCGGTGTTGGTGCCTCACGCCGAGGCGACGACCGACGCGGGAGGGGAGTACCATGCGGCTCGCCGCATCGTCGTGGGGGCCGCCGCCGTAGCTCGTCTGTACCTTGGTTTGTGGACCAAATCCCAGGTTTGGCGACCGTCTCCGCAGTTTCGACAACTCAACGCGAGGCCGGCCGTGACCCTGGACATGGCCGAGGCGGGGCCAGGGTTTGCCCCCCGTTCCGTCACGCTGTTCGACATTCGGGACGGACGCATTCATCGCACGTGGAGTGTTCTGGCGTCGGCCAAACTTGCGTGATCACCGCTGGCCTTCGGCGCTACGCGCCTGCAGGCCGACGCGGTTCAGCTTTCGTCGCTGACGCTCCTGCAAGCTGATCACCGGACCACCACCCAACCCCGAGTGCGCTCGGTTTCCGGGTCGATGGTCTGCATCGCAGTGAAGAGTTCGGCCACGGAAACCCAGTGGGGAGGGTATTTATGACCCGCTGTGTCGAGGAGGAGCACTTGGTCACTATCGGCGTCGTAGGCGGATAGCGGCGAAATGTGTCCTCCACCGGACTCGCCGACGAACACCCGATCGTAGTTCACGATCAACCAGTCGCCGGCCGTGCTCAGGTTTCGTGCGACCTCGGCTCGGAATGCGTCTTCCGACGAGGTGCCGGCATGATGAACCTCGGTCGTGGCGCCGTGGGATTCGATCATGGCCCCGAGCGAAGGCAAGGTCATGCCTCCAAACGTGACCGTGAAGAATGAGCGGATTTCGGAGGCTTCAGGCGTGAAAAACCCCGGCTGGTCAAGCGTGGCCCCGCGTGCTCGCAACACCGCCACCGACGACGCGACGCCGCACCACGACCCCTTCTGTTGTGGCTCGAACACCGCCATCAGTCCTTCATGGTCGGTGCGGCCTTCGGCTTCGAGCAGCTGAGCTTGGCCGGTGGGACTGTTCAGGGCTGGCAGCTCGGGCGGCAGGGGTAGGGGGGCGTCCTCGGGGTTCGACAGTCGCATGTACAGCAGGCTGAAGGCCAACACGGGAAGCATCGCGATCAGCACAAGAACGATGAGGGCCTTCCGCACAAAACCTCCGACGGGGCATACTATCTCTGTCGGTCGCGGTACGAGCCGTGCGCCACCTCCCAAAGCAGTCCCGCTCCATGCTGAGGGCGCCAGGTTAACTCCTGCCGAATTCGATTGCTTGCAAGGTGGTTGTTGGTGGACAGAAACTGTGTCGTAAACGGATCGAGCTCAGACTGCGCCTGGGCCTCGTCGACCTCCACTACTTGGGCGTCGGTGGCCTCCGCGATGGCCCGTGCCAGATCCTTGGCCCGTGGCCGTTCGTCGGCTGCGACGTGGTAAATGCCAGACGCCTCAGGTCCTTCGATGGCGGCGACGTAGGCGAGCGCTGCATCATCGACGTGCACGGCGGAGAGGATGGCCTCGCCAGATCCCACCTGGATGCTACGGCCTGTTCGAGCGGCATGTTGGCATAGCAACGGCACGAAGACACTCCCGCCGTGACCGTAGACGAAGCTGGCCAGCCGTAGTTCGACGGTGGGGAGTCCCGCCGCTCGAAGGACGTCCACGTTGGCAGCGCGGCCCGCGGCTGGATGGTCGGGTTGGACCGGCCGTGATTCGTCGAGGCTTTCGGACCCCGAGTCACCCAGGAAGATGGTTCCGTTCGAGACGATGAGCCTCGTTCCGCGCAACTCGGATGCCCAGGCTTCATGGAGCGTACGTTCGACGGCGACCGCGTCGGGCCACGAGAGACCGTGGCCCGGAAATGCAGTGGAGACAACGGTATCGGCGTTGTTTGCTGCGGCGACTACCCGGTCGGGTTCGTCGAGGGGGGTGAGGGCGACGGGAACGCCCGCGGGAAGGGCATCCGCTCGCGAAGGGTCACGGATTCCGGCGACGACGTCATGTCCGCGAGCCAGGAGCGCGCTCAGCACGCTGCGCCCGACGTAGCCGGTAGCGCCAAGGAGCAAGATGTTCATGGCAACCTCCTGCCCGACGTCCTTGCTTGTGTCGCATGGCGCATCCAATGCGCAGATCAAGCACTATGATTGCGTGATGCGCATGCAACGTCCCGACACGATGGATGACCTGGTGTTCTTCTGCGCCGTCGTGGAGGAGGCCAGTTTCCAACAGGCAGGAAAGCGACTTGGACGGTCTGGGTCTGCGGTCAGCCGAGCGATTCATCGCCTTGAACACCGAATCGGTTGCGCGCTGTTGGTGCGTTCCGCCCACGGTGTGACGTTGACGGCTGAGGGAGAGGTGCTCTTCGAACGAGCGCGGTCCGCGTTGGAACACGTTCAGGTCGCCCTCGATATGCTTGAGGGAAGCCATCGTGTGCCAACGGGAGTCACGACGGTGGCTGCCCCCCTGGGGTTTGGGCGACGGCTCGTGGTTCCGATGCTCCCCGCCTTGAAGGAGCGGTACCCGGAGTTGCGAATCGACCTCCGACTCTCCGATGTGTTTCGCGCCCTCGACCACGATGCGTTGGACGTGGCTTTGCGGGCTGGAGACCTGCCGGACTCGCGCTGGAGGGGAACCCGACTCGCCACAACCACGTTCATCGGGGTGGCGTCTGCGGAATGGTGGGGGGAGGCGCACTCCGCGACGGACGTGCCTTGGACCGACCGGCTCGGGTACCGAGGGACGAACGGGCGTATCCGCGGCTGGCCGACCCAGCGGGCTGGATGGGTCGTCGATGATGGAGACGCGCTTCTTGCCCTTGCCGAGCAAGGAGTCGGCGTGGCGATGGTCCCCGATCGATTGGCGGCATCCGCGCTAAGGTCGGGTCAGCTCCGGCATCTCTTCGACGGGCCTCCAGGGCCGTCATTGTGGTTGCTTCATCGCCCAAGGGCCACCCTCTTGCCGCGGGTGCGCGTGGTCCTCGACGCGCTTTCCGCTGCGATCACGAGCCCTTCCCATCCATCTTCTTGATGGGTTTTACCAAGAAATCATCACTACTGGCGATGGGTCGTCGGTTCTAGGTTTCGCTCAACCAGCGGAGTTCAGATCATGACTGTCCTGTTTTCCCTTTTGGGTGGATTAGCCTTGGCACAGGAGCCGAACGCACGTCCGCGGGCCTCGCTTTCCGTTCAAGCCCTTGAGATTGTGTCGCTTGAACGAGGGCACATCGGTACTATGGTGGCTCCCGGGGTGAGCGTGCTGTTTCCGGTGAGCGATCAGTGGAACGTCATCGGGGTGGTTAGCCCGTTCGTGGGGGTCGATCTCACCGCGGTCGGTGGGGTGTTGGTCGCAAGCGCGCAGCGGAACATCTGGAGGCAGGGGCCTTGGCACGCGAGCGTCGGACCGTCGACGACCGTCTCGCGGGTCTCGAGGCGCGAGGACAACGTTTGGCGACCCCAGACCAACCTTTCGGCCGGGGTGGGGTTGTCGTTGGGGAAGCGCGGCACCGTCGGTCAGTTGGGCTTGGACTTGTCCACCACACCCGAGTTTGATTGGGCGTTGGGGTTGGTGCCTCGTGTCGGGATTTCGGCCGCCCTCTGACGGAAGTTTCGAGTCAACTGCCGCGGGAGGCTAGCAACGCATAGAGCCAGCGCGCAGCCGGGCCGGACGCTTGCTTGGGATCCAGCATCACCGCAAGTTCGATGTGGGGGGCCCCGAGCCATCCGTCGATTTCGAAGGCCACAAGACGACCGTGGGCGAGGTCTTCTGCGACCTGCCAGCGTGCGAGGCGTGCCCAGCCCACGCCTTGAAGCAGAAGGCCCCGACGAGTGGCTGCATTGTCGAGTCGCCATTGGAGTTCGGGATTTGACCCCTCATCCTCGGGCAGGGGTTCGTTCGTCGTAAGGAGAAGTCGTCGATGGGTCCCTAGGACCTCGAGGGGAACGGGCCCCTGTCGCTGGGCAAGGGGGTGGTCGGCACTCACCACCGGCACGAAGTCGACCTTCGCGGTGGGATGGGAACGCATCGGGCCGCCGGCAAGGGAAGGGGCGATGGCGACGTTGGCCAATCCACGTTGGAGAGCTTCGACGGGCCCTCGCCAGACGCCGGTGGTCACGTGCAACGCTACCGAAGGGAATTGGGATTCGAAGGCCTTCAGCAGATAGGCCATTTCGGCCGGCGGGTAGAGCGCGTCCACGCAAACGTGAAGCGAAGCTTCAACGCCAGACTGCAGTTCGTGGGCCGTGACGACCAAGTCGTTGAGCGCCGAGAGCACCGTCCGGGAGTGTCGGACGATAGCGTTGCCTGATTCCGTCAGCGTGGGGCGCCGTCCGCTGCGGTCGAACAATGTGAGCCCGAGCTGTTCTTCGAGCCGGGCGATGTGGTAGCTCACCGCGCCTTGCGTTCGACGGTGCGTCCGGGCGGCCGCGGTGAACCCGCCGGCGTCCACCACTTCGAGGAGCACGGTGAGCTGGTCGATCGTGATGGCGTGAGAAAGACGTTCCATGCAGCGACTCTATCGCCCGGTTGACGTTCAGGAATCCTCCTTCACGGGCTGTACTCCCAACGCCCTGCCGATTTCCGCCATCCAGCGGATGCGTTTGTAGATGCTGAGGCGATTCCTCGGGCGTGGGTATGGATGGCGCTCTTCCATCTGGCGCTCGCAACCCTCCAGAACGGTGTAGGCTTCTGGTAGGCTGACATATTACACAGTGTGAGTCTTGGAAAGTAGGCAGCTGGTCTTCCTCTCTGCCTTCAAGGTCCGTACTCACCCCACCAGACTCCAGAGCCAATACGCAGAGCAGCCCAGAGTGTACCATCTGTCCTAAATGCAATCCTGTCCCTTGCTCCAAGCGTGGAGCAGTTTGTCGATGCCTGCTGGCCGTGCGAGCCGGAATGCAACCAAATCGGGTAGGATGATCCTGCTCCATCAGCATCGACGTAGACGCTTGCGAGCCATTCGCCATCAATTGTGCCTGCCCAGGAGGTGGTTACAATTCCATCGTACGCTACGGAACCGCTATTGTCGGGTTTGACCGTTTCGTGTACGCCGGAGACTGGGTTCCCCGAACTGACCTGGACGAAGTAGTGTTTCGAGCCGCTCCTTACCGAGACGATGCCCGGCGTAGTGGTTTCGAGAATCTGTAGTCTTTCAAACTTCTCCACGACCAGGTTGGTTCGGAAGATGTCGATGCTGCTCACCCATGTCCATTCGAATGGGGGAGATTCAACCCAGACATTCGAATTCAACCATTCCATTACGAACACGAGAGGTGGTTCTTCACACCGTGACCCGGCCAACACGTTTGCCGCCAAGGGACCTCGCTCGCATGTCCAGGCAAATGCCTCACGCCTCAAAACACTAGGATCATCTGCATCAAGAAGGCCATGTATGCTCGGTCGCCGAAGCCATGTTGAGGAGAACTCTGTAACGGCGTCGAGTTGTGGGACGTCTCGCTGTGTGATGCTCTCTTCGAAATCTAATTCATGGCAAAGCTCATGGCGCAGACTGTATCGGATTTCTTCCAGTTCAAGCTCTTCTGACAGCAGAATTCTCTTCCGTTTCGGAAGAAACTGCGCGCTGATTCCATCGGGCATCTGCCGAATGCTGACCTTGGATAGCTCAATACGGCCCTGCCCCGTCCACGAGTCGAAGTTCACGAGTTCCTCCCTCACGACTCTCTCTGCATGGCTGTTCCACCGTCTACTGGGGTGTCGACAGGGAGTTGGAATGAGCGGCAAGCAAGAATCCAGATCATGAAACACAGGGGATACGAAGAGGGAGGCTACGCTCCGCACATGGAACCACACCCCAGAGTAGGTTGATGATCGCGTTCCGGTACATCATAGGTCTGACCCTTGCTATCGGTTTGGCTTGTTCTCCTGCTGGCGGCGTTGATTCGGCGAAACCACCCGAAACGGAAGGCACGCCGACCGATCAAGGCAACCGAGAGAAGAGCGATTCTGATGGTGACGGCTTTCTGCCTCCAACAGACTGCGATGATGACGACCCCGCTATATCACCCATTGCATTTGATCAACCAGGGAACGGTAAGGATGAGAACTGTGACGGCATGGATGCGCCAGTTATCCCCTGGATTTCTGTCGAATCAGCGACTGGTTCGTGGGTGAGTTCACGGCCGGGAGATGAATATGCGTCAGCCCTTGAGGTTGGAGACAGGGATGATGACGGTCAGCTTGACATCGTCATCTCAGCGCCCGCTGGAATGCAGATCTATAGTCTCCCCGGTCGAGTTCTCAGCTTTCCGCTGGAGGCAGGAACTCATAGTGAGACGGATGCAACGCTGACTTTGACACAAAGTGTAGGGACATTTGGAATGGGCTACTCCGTGGCCCTTCGGGTAGGCACTCTCCAAGGTGAAGGTGACGCGGCCCTCGTCATTAGCGACCCGTTCAGTGGTGTTGGCGGAAGAGCCTTCATCGTTCCCGGTAATCAAGGACAGTCTACCGATATTGCCGAGGCTGCGACGGTGACGATCCGGAGCGGTCCCGATGAGAGAATCTTCGGCAATGTGTTAAATTCTGCAGATCTTGATGGAGATGGGCGGTCAGAGCTGATCCTGGGTCGGGGAGATCCAGCGGATATTGGCCGCATCTACATATGGAGGGCACCCGTCCTCGCCGATGCGATATCAACCGATGCGTCAGTAATCTGGACGGCTCGTGATGTTGGAACTCGGTTGGGAGTGTTCGCGGACGCCACCGGCGACTTGACAGGCAACGGCACGGTCGATTTAGTGGTTGGCGCATCGGGTCATCCCGATGGCGGTAAGGTCTTTATCGTACCTTCACCACTAGAGGTCGGGGGGGGGGGCTCCGACCGCGCCGCCGCGACCATCAGCGGAAGTCCAAACGATTCGACGGGAAATGCCTTTGTCGTGAAAGACCTCAATGGTGATGCGCTCGACGATATCGCAATCGGTTCGTGGTTACGGAACGTCGCGGGCCCCCGATCTGGTGTTGTGTCAATCTTCTTCGGGCCAATCTCAGGTGAAAAATCGCTTGAAGACGCGGATGTGTCGATCCGACCACTTCAAGGCCTCGAATTCATGGGAAGGGCTCTAGCCGTTACCGACTTTGACGGTGATGGCTTCAACGATCTAGCTGTCGGGGCACCTCGGGACCCATTCTTGATTGGTGGAGCGCCTGGTCGGGTCCTCCTTTTCAGAGGACCGTTGAGTAAGGACCTTACAACTGCAGACGCCGCCCTCGAAATCCGAGGTGTCACGGTCAGTGGCAACACAGGCAGTGCTTTGGTGGGAGGATTCGACATGAACTCAGACGGTGCAGAAGATCTCCTCGTGGGTGCTCCACTCGGCGTCGCTCCCGAGAGTGGAACGTTCGGTGCTGCTTACTGGGTTGAGGGTCGCCCTTTCGATAAACTCAGGCTGAATAGGTAGGGCGAGCCACGGGCGAATGGCTCGACGGCCCTATGCAGGCGACCGCATCGAGCAGGCCACGCGAGACCACCAGGGTGCCAACTGAAAGGCGAGATCGTGCAGTCTTGAATGCCTAGAACTGAAAGTAGATAAAGTCTGTACCGCCTACGCGATAGAACACGAACAGCGCCACGGCAAACACCGCCCATGCCGTCGTCTGCACCGGCGCTGCCCACGGCGACCCCCGCAGTTCAGGCACCAGGTACCGCACCACAAAATGGCTCGCGATGAACGGCACCGAGACCGCCGTCGTCATGCCCAAGATCACGGCCGCTGCGACAAAATCGTCCGGGGACCCTACCCACGGAGGCGTTTGCAGGTGGTGCACGATGCGATCGATTCGAGTTTCGCGAAAGATCATCGCGCCCACGACCCCGACCACGACGAAGTGCACCACAATCGCAAACGGTCGCGCCCAACGCCATCGTCGAGCATCCGGCACCGCTCGATCGAGCAGCGTGTAGATGGTGATCGCGAGGGCGTGAAACAACCCGAACAACACGAAGTTCCAGCGCGCCCCATGCCAGAGGCCCACGAGCATGAACGTAAGCGTCACGGCGCCGATCAAATGAGGCACCGTCACGCGAGGCGCGGTCGAGACGAGGGGCACCAACACGTAATCGCGAATCCAACGCGACAGCGTGATGTGCCAGCGCTGCCAGAACTCGGGCGTGGTGGCCGCGAGGTAGGGGCTGCGAAAGTTCACCGAGAGTTCGAAGCCCAGCATGCGCGCGGTTCCGCGGGCGATATCCGTGTAGCCTGCAAAGTCGGCGTACAGTTGGACCGTGAATCCAAGGGCAGCCGCCCATAGCAGCGGTCCGGGCGGGTCGGCGAGGAGGAAGACCTTGTCGATGTAGGGCGCCAAGGTGTCCGCGATGCAGAGCTTCTGAACTGCGCCCCATAGGGCCAAGGTCAGCCCTTCCAACACCCGATCGAGCTGAAACGAACGCGGCCGCTCGACCTGGGGAAGCAAGTCGGCGGCCCGCTCGATAGGACCGGCCACCAATTGCGGAAAGAACCCGACGAAGACGAGAACATCGAGAAGACGGGTGCGCGCCTTGAGCTGCCCTCGGTACACGTCAATCGTGTAGGACAGGGTCTGAAACGTGTAGAACGAGATGCCAACCGGCAGCAGGATCTTGAGCAATCGAAGGTCGGCGCCTACGCCCGTCGCCTCAAAGACCGTGGCCACGTTGGCCACGAAGAAGTTGAAGTACTTGAAGTAGCCCAGCACGATGAGATTGCCGCCAATCGAGGCAATCAACGCGACATCACGCCAGCCTGGACGAGCGGTCATCACCCGAGCGGCGGTGTAGTCGAGCAGCGCGGAAGCGAGCAGCAATCCACAAAACCATGGATGCACCCATCCGTAGAAGACGGCTGACGCCACCACGAGCAAGAGGTTTTGCCCACGGCGACCGCGCTCGGGCGACCCCCACGCAGACAACGCCCAGTAGGCGCCGAACACGATGGCGAAGAAGGCTACGAATTCGACTTGAACGAACGACACAGAAGGGCCCTATCCGCAGGACCCGGAATTAGTGTGGACCTGCTTGCTCAGCGAGGGCTTCGTGGCAGCGAGCCAGGCCGTCGGAGGCGAATCCGCTCTCGGGACGCAGCCGTAGCGCATGTTCCCAGTGCGGTAACGCTTCACGAGGCTGTCCCAGTTCCGACAGCGCGGCCGCCAGCCCCTGAACGGCGAAGATGTGGTCGGGCGACTGCTCGAGAACGGCCTTGAACGGGGCCAGACTCTCGCGGAGTCGGCCGACCATGCGCAGCGCTTCCGCTTTCCCGGCCAGGGCTGGCACGTACTTGCCGTCCCGCTCGAGGGCATGGTTGTAGGCGTCGAGGGCAAGATCCCACTGCGAAAGCTTGCGTCGCACCTCGCCAAGATTCGTCCAGCCCCGCGGACGATGGGGCTCGACCTTGACCACCTCCCGATAAAACTCGGCCGCTAGATCGAATCGCCCCTCTTCTTCGAGCCGCTGGGCCGTGTCGATGAGGGCGGATGGATCGAATGAGGCCGTCTTGAACGCAAGCTCGGCGAGGCTCAAGGCCGACAGCGCAGGATGCTTGGGATCGAGCGTCGCAAGCTTTTCGTGCATCGATTCGATGGAAGATCGGATGGCGGTGAGGCGTTCGTCGCTGGGTGCGGTCATGCAGGTCCCCTGTCCTGCGCCGTCACATCACCCGGTGCATGCCGATTCGCCACCACAGGCCGCGATCGCCAAAAACAACCCGAAAGTGAGCGTTCGTCCGCTGTCGACACAACGCTGACGTCACGCTGACGCGCGGATCCGTACAGTGATTCGATGAGGAGGCCAGGGATGCGTTGGGCTTGGATCATGGCGGCGTTGCTCGTCGCCTGCGGCGGTACGGAACCGGTACCGACGGTCGGCGACTACGCAGCAGGTGTGGGGATCCGCCGGGTTGCGATCATGCAAGGCGTCGACAACACGCTGTACCGGTGGAACGGCCCTTCGCCGCGTGACGTGCCGGTGATCGCCCGACGTGACGGTCTCCTCCGGTTCTACGTCTCGTTGGCCGAAGACTTCGAAGCCCGCGATCTGGTCGGTACGCTCACGTTGGTCGACAATCTCGGCCAAACGTTGGAGACCCTGATCGTGGAGCAGCGCGTCCAGCGCGCCTCGTTGACGGCCGATCTCGATTCCACGTTCAATTTTAAGCTGACCGGTGATCAAATCCGTCAGGGCACGGAGTTTTTCTTCGAACTGCGCGAAACGGACGTGACGCGACCCGGGGGGCGAGCGGAGGACACGACGTTCAACTCGGCGGTCGAGGGCAACGGGTTCAACCCGCGGCCCACGGACACCCTCACCCTCGTCATCATCCCCCTCATCTACGAAGCGGATGGCTCGAACCGCGTCCCCGACATCAGCGACGAGCATGTCGAAGAGATGCGTCTCGCGATGTACGCGTTGTATCCGGCGTCAGATGTGGTGATCCGAGTCGAAGAACCACGGTCTTGGTCGGAACCTGTGAGTTCCACGTCCGGCCAAGAGTGGACCAACCTACTCATCGCGGTCTCGAACCTCGCGGCGGGTGCCCAGGAGGCGCCCAACACGTACTACTACGGGCTGTTCGATCCCGCGTCGTCGATCGGCGTGTACTGCCAACGCGGCTGCACCTTGGGCCTGTCGACGCTGGCCACCACCGCCGAAGCGTTCCCCCGGGCCTCCATCGGCCTTGGCTATCGCGGCATTGCTGCGAGTACCCTCGTCCACGAAGTGGGTCACGCCCATGGGCGGCCCCATGCCCCGTGCGGGGGCGCGCGTGGCACGGACCCAGATTACCCCTACGATGACGCTGCGATCGGAGTCTGGGGCTACAGCATCAACAACGATGAGCTTCGCGAGCCCTCCCGGGTCGACATGATGTCCTACTGCGACCCGATTTGGATTTCGGACTACAACTTTGCCTTGCTCCACGATCGCATTGATGAGCTGCGCGACTTCCCCCGCAGCGTTCCCGTCGAAGTGACGCGGCTGTTTGTCGATGAGAATGGCACGACCACGGTGGGCACCCCCGTCAAGGTGCGAGGCCCCCACGTCAACGCCCAGCAGGTAGAGGTCGACGTCTATGATGCGAGCGGGGAATGGCTGCGTTCGGTCAAGGGCGCCTATTCGCCGTTCAGCCACTTCGACGGAGGCTCGGTCCTGCTCGACGAGGTGCTCAAGTCAGGGCACACCGCGCAGGTGCGAGGCGTCACCGGCGAAGGCGGGCCGTGACCGCCTTGTGAGTCGTGCAACACGGGTGTACGCTTAGGAAATGCACTGGGTGTTGGTGGCGCTGTTGATCGTCCCCTCCTTCGCCGGCAAACGACGGCCGAAGGAACGCCCTCCCGACGGATTCCAGGAGATGGTGGTACAAGCCGTGGTGCCGGTGCCCAACGGGGCCGTGGTGGTGCTGTCCGACAAATCGCAAGCCAACGTGCTGCATATGGTGGTGGGGCCGACCGAAGGGCGCACGATCTTCCTGCGTCACGAACGTCGAACGTTTCAACGACCCCTCACCCATGACTTGTTCGACGAAATCATGGGCTTCGTCCACGCCGAAGTGGTGGAAGTTCGCATCGATGACATTCGCTCCGACACCTTCGTGGCCCGCGTCACGGTCCAGACCAAGCGCCGCAAGCGCCATACGATCGACGCACGAGCCAGCGACTCCATCGCTATGGCGTTGGGCCGTGGTTTGCCGATCTACATCGCAAACCACGTGATTGCGAAGATGGCGGTCAGGCCAGAAGATCAAGTGCTTCCCCTTGAGGACGCACCCGATTCAGATGACCCCCGCGATGCGCTCTAAGCGTCGTCGGTAAGCACGATCTTGCCGATGTGTTGACCGCTCTCGAGATGGTTTAGGGCGTCGGGCAAGGCCTCGAAGGGAAAGGTCTTGTCGAGCACGGGGTGCAGCCCGTGCTGGCCAACCACATCGAGCGTGCTGCGGGTGGTCGACCACGAACCGACGAAGACCCCCTGGCAACGGATTTCCTTCATCAGCAAGGGCAGTACCGAAAGGTCGGAGCTTCCGCCCGCCACGACCCCAATGACGGCGACGGTGCCTCCAGGGCGCACGGCGTCAAGCGACTGGGCCAGGGTTCCGGCTCCCCCCACTTCGACCACCACGTCGATGCCGTCGGGAGCCGCCCACTTGCGGGCGGTACGGCCCCAGCGCGGATCCTCGGGGTAGCGGATGACCTCATCGGCTCCCAGTTCGCGCAGTTTCGCCGCCTTGGCCTCGCTTGACGTCGTGGCGAGCACGGAGGCGCCAAGGGCTTTGGCGAGCTGCAGGGCCCAGACCGAGACGCCACCCGACCCAAGCACGAGCACGCGCTGACCCGCGGTCAACCCTCCAAGCTCGACAAGGGCGCGGTAGGCGGTAACCCCCGCGCAGGGCACAGTTGCCGCTTCGGCGAGACTCAGCCCGTCGGGCACTTTGACAAGGTCTTGGCCGGGCAAGGTCTGATGGGTGGCCGCAAGGCCCGGAATCGGTCCTCCGCGGGTCTTGCGCAGTGCGTCATGGTTTGGTCCGCCGTCTCGCCAGCTGGGGCTGAAGGCGGCCACGACGCGGTCACCGACGGATACGCCAGAGGCCTCGCCAGCGGCGATTACGGTTCCCGCCGCGTCCGACAACGGAATGAACGGAAAGCTCAGACGGGGGTCGTATTGGCCGTCGATCATGAGTCGGTCACGAAAGTTGATCGACCACGCCGACCAACGAATCGTGGCTTCGCTCGCGTCTGGGGCCGCGGGCTCCTGGACTTCGGCAAGGTGAAGATTTGAGCGACCAAATGCGTCGCGAACGGTCCATTGCCTTGGCATGTGCACTCCGGGTCAGATGACCAGTTTACGGCGGAGTGTGCCGAGGACGGATACAACGCTGGACGTCGGCCGAGAGGGAACCATGGCGGGTTGGAGAAAATGGTCGGATTCCGATGCCCCCGCGACCGACTGGGCGCCCTTCTTCTCGGCGGCCGAACTCGAACACTTCCAGCTCGCCGTCGAGGCCGATCTACGAGGCCGGGGCCTGTCCTTCCGCCTGCATGATGGTTTGGTGTGGGTCCGCACCGATGAAGGCGATGACGATGGAGAGGAGCGCTTCGGGCTCAAGAACTTGGCTCAACTTTGCCATCAAAGCCATTTGACGGAGTTCGCCGAGATCATTGCCGGGCACTTTGATGCGTTGTTCGCCGGCCGGTCCGATCGCGAACTGATGGATTTGTGGAATGCGGATCTCGAAGCGGCATTGCCAAATCTGAAGCTTCGAATCTATCCGTCCAGTACGCTGGCCGATGCACGTGAGAACTTGATCGTTCGAGAGGTCGCGCCCGATCTCCTTGCCGTCCTGTGCTTCGACTTGCCGCGGATTGTGGCTACGGTTCCTGCAGCCTCGCTCGACAGTTGGGGAGTCACGCTCGACGAGCTTTGGCCCATCGCGGTCGACAACGTTCGCCAGGATCCCGACCTGGAGCGTACGGACCAGGTTCTACCGGATGACATCATCGTGTCGGCGCTGATTGGCGACAGCCTGTTCACGGCATCCCAGCTGCTGTGCCTCGACGGTTGGGTCGAGCCGGTCACGCTGTTTGGGGCGGTCGTGGCGGTCCCCCATCGCCATGCCTTGCTTTACCACCCCATCATGGGCCCCGAAGTGGTCGATGCGGTCGCGCGCATGGCGCCGATGGCCCTCGAAATGCACGCGCAGGGGCCGGGCTCGATCACGCCCGAGCTGTTTTGGTGGCGTCCGGGTCAGATCGATGCGCTCCCGACGGACTACGACGATGGGCAGCTGCAGTTCATGCCCCCGGCTTCGTTCCTGGCCGTCCTGGAGCAGCTCGTTCGACCGAACTGACGTCGAGGAGTCCACTTGTCCGCTCTGCTCATGATTCCAGGTCCCATCGAGTTGTCTGCCGGTGTGAAGGCGACGCTCGAGACCCCTCCGCTGTCCCACACTGACCCTGGGTTGATCGAACGGTTTGGCCGCGCCCTCGGCGCGATGCGAGAGGTCTGGCGTGCAGAGGCTGATCATCAGCCGTTTGTCGTGGCCGGAAGCGGTACCCTGGCCATGGAAATGGCGGTTACGAACCTCCTCGACCCGGGCCAGAACGCCGTAGTGGTGGACCTCGGAGTGTTTGGCGAACGCATGGCGCACCTCGCCGAAGTCCGCGGGGTCAATGTGGCTCGCGTCACGGCCGAGGTTGGGCAGTCGGTGGCGCTCGATGATGTGGCGAGCGCCATCGAACGTCGCCGCCCTCACGCGGTGTTCATCACCCATGTCGACACGTCCACAGGGGTGCGAGTCGATGTGCCGGCGATCGCCAAGCTGGCGAAGGAAGCGGGGGCGCTTGTCGTGGTCGATGGGGTCTGTGCGACCGCTGCGGAACGGCTGGATCAGACGGCCTGGGGCATCGATGTGGCGCTGACCGGCTCGCAAAAAGCGATCGGAGCGCCTCCGGGGCTAGCCTTGCTGGTGGCGAGTCCTCGGGCCCTTGAAGCCCGCAAGCGACTGGTCACGCCGCCGCCGGTGTTCATGGACTTCGAGCGTTGGCTGCCAATCATGACCGCCTACGCCGAAGGACGACCCAGCTACTTCGCGACCCCTGCCACCGGTCTCATCCCGGGCTTGGCCGTCGCTCTCGACGAGATCCTCGCCGATGGACTCGATGAGGTCTTCACTCGGCATGCGGCGGTTGCGCGGGCCCTCCGGCGTGCCTGGGACCACCTGGGACTTACGTTGGTGCCCCCAGATGACGTTGCGGCCAACACGCTCTCGGCGCTGCACCTGCCCGCGGGGGTAGGCGGGGACCTGCCGGCAAAGGTGGCCGCGAAAGGGGTGGCCATCGCCGGTGGATTGCACCCTGCGCTAAAGGGCACATCGATTCGCATCGGTCACATGGGCGATGTCACGAAGCAGCCCGAGGCGCTCCGGCAGACGGTTGAAGCGGTGGGGGGAGCCTTGGCCGATGCAGGGCAGCCTGGCGATCTAACGGCGGCTCTTCAAGCGATTCGCGAAATCGACATCACGATGGCTTGAACCGCGGCCGACGGTCCTTCAGCTCCGCCATCTCGAGGGCGAAGCTTGCGGCTTCGTCGCGAAGCTGTCGGAGCTGACCCACGATCCAGGACAGCCGGCGACCGGGAGCCGGCGCGGGAATCCGCATGCGTTGGCCTCCCCACAACAGGAGTTCGAGTTCGCGATCGAACACCTCGACCTCGCGAACGTCCCGCATCGCGACCGACCAGCGTTTCCCCAACGGAGCGCTGCACGTCAGGCGGTCATGGGTCACGGTCAGCGTGGCTTCATGGTCGCGTCGGGTCGCCCACCACACCCCAGCGGCAGGGGTGCCAAGGAGCGCCATCGCGATGAGGGGCTCAGCGGCCAGAAAGGCGCCGGCGACTGACATCGCTGCGTAGAACAGCGTGAGTTCGGGACCCACCCGAATCGGCAGAACGGGTACCGGGAACCGAACGGTGAAGCCATCGGCGAGGTACTTGAGGGTGTGGTCGCGCATACCACGAGCGTACCGCTAATCGGCCCGCTCGTGGGTCGCGGTGCGTCGGTGCTGCGACCCTACGGGGTCGCGTCTTCGAGGTAGGACAACATTTCGGAGTCGGTTCCGAGCAGCAGCGTCGTATCGCTATCGACGGTTTCCTTCAGCGTCTCCATGGACTTTGCGAAGCGGTAGAAGCGGGCGTTGGCGTTGTAGGCCTTCGCGTAGATGTCGGCTGCGTTGGCGTCGGCCTCACCGCGAATGAGCTTGGCCTCCTTTTCGGCTTCGGAGGTGATTCGCTTCAGTTCGCGTTCCTTTTCACCGTTGATGCGAGCCGCTTCCCCCTTGCCTTCGCTGCGGAACTGCTCGGCGATTCGTTTCCGTTCTGAGATCATCCGCTGGAACACCTCGGTTCGAACGGACTGAACGTAATTGATTCGCTTGAATTGGAAATCTAAGATTTCAACCCCCAAGTCAGCGGTCCGGGTCTTGCTTGCCTCGAGCACCATTCGGGCCAGTTCCTTTCGTCCGACGGCGACCTGGAAGTCACGCTGTTCGAGATCATCACCGCCTTCGCCTTCACGAATGCCGCTCGAAAGACCCCCAACATCTTCGTCGTCGACGGCGAACTCCCGACCCGAGGTGCGCACGACTTCGATGAGATTGTGTCGCGCAATGACGTTTCGCGTCTCGCCATCAAGAATGTCGTCGAGACGGGATTGCGCCCCCCGTTCATCACCGAGCCGCTCGAAGAACTTGAGGGGGTCGGAGATGCGCCAGCGCGCGTAGGTATCGACGAAGATGAACCGCTTGTCACTGGTGGGGATGCGGTTGCGCTCTCCGTCCCATTCGAGAAAGCGCTTTTCGAACCGGTTGACGTCCTGAATGAACGGAACCTTGAAGTGAAGACCGGGCTCGGTCACCGCTTCGCCTACGGGTCGCCCGAACTGGGTGATGACGACCTGATCGACTTCGTTGACCACGTAGGTGGCTTGCGTCATGCCAAACAGGCCGACCACGACGAGCACCAGAATGCCGATGAATGCAGTGCGCATCTCACTTCCCTCCTTCGAGGTTGAGGAGCGGCAGCACGCCTTTGGCGTTGTCGCTCAACACGATCTTCTGCTTGGCCTTCGGGTAGATTTCGGCCATGGTCTCGAGGTAGATGCGCTGACGGGTCACCTCGGGAGCACGCTCGTAAGCTTCTCGGAGCTTCGTGAAGGCCGCGGCCTCACCCTCGGCGAAGTTGACCCGTTCCGTGGCATACCCGTTGGCCTTGGCCAGGGTTTCCTCGGCGCGACCCCTCGCGGCGGGAATGACTTGGTTAAACGCTGTTTTGGCTTCGTTGATGAGCCGCTCGCGTTCCTGCTGCGCCTGGTTGACCTCGTCGAAGCTGGCCTTCACTTCGTCGGGCGGGTTGACGTTTTGCAGCACGACCTGGTCGATCTCGATGCCCATCTCGTACTCGTCGCACTTCTGCTGGAGCATTTGCTGGGCGGTGTCTTCGATCTCTTGTCGGCCGATGGTGAGCACCTCGGTGACGCTGCGGTCGCCGATGATCTCTCGCATCACGGCCTCGTTGAGGTCGCGGAAGGTCGATTCCACATTCCGCACCTTGAAGAGGAACTGGTAGGCATCCTTCACCCGGTACTGTGCGATCCACTCGACGCTGGCCACGTTGAGGTCGCCGGTGAGCATCAATTTTTCGTCACCGAACGAACCTCCTTCGTATTGGGTTCGCACGGCGGCCCGGGCGGTCCGGAACCCGAACTCCTCCTTGAGCTGCCGCTTGGTCGGGACTTTGTAGACCGACTCGATGGGGTAGGGCAGCTTGAACTGCAGGCCTGGCTCGGCGGTGCGCACATAGCGACCGAAGCGGAGCAGGACACCCTGCTCTTCGGGACCGATGGTGAAGACGCCCGTGCTCAGCAGCCCCAGGCCGAACAAGGCCGCAACGGCGACGAGCAGGGTGCTCACGGCACCGACGCTCGGCCGTTGGGGGTTGAAATTGATCACGTCTCTGGCCAATTTGCCGTCCTTTTGCTGGGGGTCGGGGTGTGGGTACGTAACTGCGCGCTCACCATTTCACGACAAGCTCCCTGACCGGGGAGGTCGCGCTTCGTAACGGAGCAGGACAGTCCTGAATCCAGGCAGTAAAGTGCGTCCATGATGCGGCTTGGCTGGTTGGTGTTGGTGGGATGCGTCACCGAGGATTTCGACGGCGATGGCTACGTCGAGCCCGAGGACTGCAACGACAACAATGCGGACGTGTTTCCGGGGGCCCAGGAAGTCCCCTATGACTTCATCGATCAGGACTGCGACGGGTCGGATTGGAGTGACATCGACCGCGACGGATTCGACAGCGACGTCGTGGGCGGCGCCGATTGCAATGACTTCCGTGCCCTTGTCAATCCGGCGGCCGCCGAGATTCCCTACGACGGCATCGACCAGAACTGCGACGGGTGGAGCGATTTCGACTTCGACTTCGATGGGTTCGAGGCGCAGGGGTTCGGTGGTGACGACTGCGACGACACCTCGGCTTCGGTGGTGCCGCTCGATTTCGACGGGGATGGGTTTTCCACCTGCACTGGCGATTGCGACGACGACGACCCCAACCGGTTCCCCGGCGCCGAACCGATCTGCGGAAACGGCGTCGAAGACGACTGTGACGGGGTAAGCGACTGCGCGCCGCAGGGTGCCGTCGACGTGACCGAACTGCCGATTCGCATCGAGGGTTCGAGCGGCGTGCGGGACTTCGGGATGGGCCTTGCGCTGCCCGGCGACCTGACGGGCGATGCCTTCCCGGAGATGGTGGTTTCCGGCACGGGCCCCGATGGCGAAGGCCGCATTTGGGTCTTTGAGGGGCCAATGCAGTCGGGCGAGAGCACAGGGGCGCGATCGACGATTTGGGTTCCGGGAACCGACGTTGGCGTCGTGTCCGCCGGAGACCTCGATGGCGACTTGATGAGCGACCTGATCGTGACCTGGACTGACGGGCCGTTGGCCAGGATCTCCGTGGTTTCGAGTGCGCGCATCAAGAAGCGGGACGTCGATCTCGAAGATGTCACGACGCTCGAGCTGCAGACCCGGGCGTCGGATCGCCTCGACCCCGACGTTCAGGTGCTCAACGGCGACACGCTGGTCATCGGGGCGAGCCGGGCTGCAGACCAGAGCGGTCGGGTCTACCTCATGCCTACGGCTCCCCAGCCCTTCACCGTGACGCTTGGCGATCAGGGTGGCGTCATCGAAGGGGCCAACGGGGAAGGATTGGGGCACGCGGTGGCGGCCCTTGATGTGAATGGAGATGGATTCGACGACCTGGTGATTGGCGGCCTGCCTGACCCCTTCGATCGGAACACCACCTACGTGGTGGAGTCTCCGTCCACCACGGGGGTTCAGCGCATCGCGGACATTGCCACCGCGCGAATCGACACGTCGTCGCCGTGGCGGCTCATCGAAACCGCCACCATGGCCGACCTCGATGCCGATGGACGGGCGGACCTTATCCTGGGCATGCCGGCGTTCGACCGACGAACCGGGGCACTGGTCGCCTTCACCACGCCACCGACGGGCGACTTGTCGATGGACGATGCGACCATTCAGATCGTGGGCCTTGGGGATCAGAGCTTCGCCCAGCGAATTGCGACGGGTGACCACGACGGGGATGGATTTACCGATCTCATGATCGGTGCGCCCGGGATTTACAACGAAGGTGGCGACAACAGCGCCCCCGGAAGCGTCCATTTCTTCTACGGTCCGTTCGAGCGCGAAAACCTGGTTTCGTTGGCCGATGACTGGCGCTTTTTTTCGCTGCCCGTCGAGAACCGACGCATTCTCATGGGCTTCCAAGTGGCCATGGGCCGGCTCGATGCCGACTCCCACCTCGACCTGACGTTCTCCATTCCTCGGCTGGAGGGTGGTGCGGTGTTCGTCCAGCCCGGCGGTACATCGGCGATCAACGGGATTTGATGTGCGCGAGGTAGGCGTCCATGGTGTAGGGCGCCTCGTCGGGAAACGTTCGCTCCGTCGGGGTGGGCCCCGAGATGCGGTCGATGCGAAAGTTCCGGTAGTTCGACCGGAGTTCGCACCATGCGGCAAGCGTCCAGTGGCGGCCCCAAAACCATAGACCAAGCGGGCAGATCGAACGATGGGTGATCGACCCGTTGTCGGCTTCATAGTCGATGGCCAGGACGTGCCGGGAGCCGATGGCCTGTCGAAGGGGACCTAGGTTCGCAAGTGCGGTTCGGTCCACGGCAAACGGTGGAATCGCAAACAACGGCGTGCCCTCGATTCGCTCGGTCCCTCCTGGCAGGATTGCCGCGAGCTTGTCGAGGGCCGATCGGGAAGCGATCGAAAGGGCGCGGTCGGTGAAGCGCTCCACGAGGCGGGCCCCCAACACCAACGCCTGCACTTCTTCGACGTCGAACTGCACCGGGGGCAAGGGGCCTCGCGAGTCGAGCAGGTAGCCTACGCCGGCCTCGCCGCGAATCGGGACGTCGTTGGCGATGAGGTCCGCGACGTCGCGGTATACGGTTCGCACCGACACTTCGAGATGCCGAGCGATCGCCTTGGCGGTGACCGGCTGGCGACGTTGCCGCAAGAACGCGACCAGTCGATAAAGCCGGTCCGCCTGGCTCACTGGGGCAGCTCGTGGAAGAAGTCGAGCACGAGCCCAGTCGGGTCGACCACATGCAAGCTGCGCCAGCCCCACGGGCGGTCGGTGGCGGGGTCGGCGATGGGTACGCCCGCGTCCTCGAGCTTCGCCTGCACCTGGTCTGCATTGGCGACGGGCACGGACAGGAGCACGCCTTGGGAGCCGGTCGCGCCCTCAAAGACCATGAAACACAATTGGGGCCCCTTTTCGCCAAACGGTGTCAACTGCACTTGAAGGTACCGCTCCAGGTCGTACGTCGCGGGGCAGCCCATTGTCTCGAGGTAGAACGCGCGCACCTGTGCGAGGTCTGCGACCTGGACGAGGGGGAACGCTTGGGTATGGTCCGTCGTAACGAACGTCGGGTCTTGGGTATCGGTCACCATGCTGGCCTCCAGTGTCCCCAAGCTACGAAGTCCCTGCTGACACCTTCTGGCAGCAGCGTGACGGAAGTCCGAAGGAGATGGCCCCATGTTGATCCGTGCTGATTTTCGAGAGCCTGTGGTGCTTGCCACCGATGCGCTACCCTGGGTCGACTCCCCCATGCCGGGGGTCCGACGGCGCCGCCTCGATCGCATTGGTGACGAGGTGGCCCGCGCCACATCCATCGTTCGCTACGACAAAGGCAGCGCGTTTTCGGCTCATACCCATGGGGGTGGTGAAGAGTTTCTCGTGCTGGAAGGAACGTTTGCCGACGAACATGGAGAGTACCCCGCGGGCACCTACGTTCGGAATCCACCGGGAAGCCGACACACCCCACGGGCTCCTGACGGCTGCGTCCTGTTTGTGAAGCTGTGGCAGATGGACCTGGACGATCAGGAGATCGTGCGGGTGGTCGGAGCCGAAGGACGGCTCGTGAACCGACCGGGGGAGCGGGTCCGCGTTGACCGATGGTCTCCAGACGACGTGATTCCCAAGGTCGCACCTCCCGGGGGCATGGAGCTGCTGGTGCTGGAGGGCTCCGTCGAATGGCGCGGAGAGGTGCCCCAGACCCTTGGCGAAGGGGGCTGGATCCGGGTGCCGGGGGGGGCCGCGACCCCGATCCAGGTGGGTGCATCGGGGGCCAAGGTCTACCTCAAGACCGGTCGCGTCGACGATGCAGCCGACCACTTTCGTCGGTTGGGCGGACAAGCCGCTTGGCAAGACTCCTGATCTGGAGTCTCGTCCTTCGTTAAGGACAAACGTCGAACGTCTTCGAATATCGGAGGCGGAGGCTCGTCATAGGATCGGGAGGCCTACTCATGCCGTGGACCATTCTCTTTGCGGTGATGTTCGGCGGGGTCGCTGTTGACACCGCTGACGCCGCGCCGAATCGATCGTCTCAGACGGCTCGCAAGAGTTCGTCGTCACGGTCGACGGCCCGCGCGCCATCGCGATCGTCGGCGAGTCGATCGCGGAGCACGACCACCCGGTCGCGCAGCACGACGAGCACGCGGAGCACACGAAGCACGCCGAGTCGTTCGAGCACCCGGAGCACACCGAGTCGTTCGAGCACCCGGAGCACGACGACCCGTTCGTCGACGCGCTCGACACCCGCTCGAAGCCCATCGACGCGCAGCCGCACGACCACCACAACCCGCAGCTCGAGCCCGAGCCGCAACTCCACCCGAACGCGTACGAACTCGGCGTCGACTCGGTCGCGCGCTGCTCCGTCGAGCCCGCGGCAGCCGGCGACCCGCAGCTCATCGTCGCGCTCATCCACCCGGACGACCACGCGCAGTCCGTCGACGACCCGGAGTCCGTCGCGCACCACGACGACCCGGAGCACGACGACGCGAACCCCGAACACGCGTTCGCGCACGACGACGACGCGAACCCCGAGCACGCGTTCGCGCACGACGACGACGCGGACGAATCCGAGCAACCCGCGTACTTCGACGCGTTCGAACACGACCCGCAACACCACCACCCGCCAGTCCACGACGCGCCAGTCTACGGGCCGACCGATCGGAAACGATCGTCAGCCGGCCCGAGGAAACGGACGGAGTCGAACGACGACGACGACCCGAACGACGACCGGTCGTCCGAGTGCGGCTCGGACCACAACCCGCACCACGACGGTGAACCGCTCGCGGCGCGTGAGCGGTCGCGATGTGCGCCGCCGGGACATCGGAACGCGTCCGCACAGCACGCTGCGTCCCTACTCGCGTTCGGCCCGCACCTCGCGGAGCCGCGCGGTGTATCGTCCGCCGCACCGTAGCTACCGTGACGTTCGC
The DNA here is from genome assembly GCA_039208735.1 of Myxococcota bacterium. Lineage (GTDB taxonomy): Bacteria > Myxococcota_A > UBA796 > UBA796 > DRPG01. Next base: position 40,166 of record JBCCQY010000074.1, read on the forward strand.
TACGCGCGTCCCAGCTATCGGGCGGTGCGTCGCTTCCAGGCCCGGCCCTTGCCCCGTCGCTGGACCTACCGTCCGTACTACACCCGCTGGTACTGCCACCCCTGGTACCGCTACCGGTACTCCACCGTCGCGGTCGTTGGCTTCGGCTTTGGCGTCAATCCTTGGTTCGTCGATTGGGTGCCGCCGGCGCGTGCGGGTTGGGCTTGGGTGCCCGGCTACTACGCCTACGGCTTCTGGAACCCTGGGTTCTGGCGCCCCGTTCGCACGGCACCCGTGGGCTACAGCTTCGTTCCCGGTTGGTGGGAAGGCGATGTCTACGTCGAAGGCTACAACCGCGTGTCACAGCGTGCGGATTGGGAATGGGTCGACGGTCGCTACCTCGACGACGGGACCTACGTGCGGGGTCACTGGACCCCCACCAGCGTGGCGCCGGAAGGCTACACGTGGGAAGCGGGCTTTTGGGATGGCGAGACCTACGTGGATGGCTTCTGGCGGCCCGAGTACCGTCCGGGCTTCGTCTGGGTGAGCGCCTTCTACGACGAGGACGGCATCTTCCACGGCGGCTACTGGCTGCCTCAGAATGAGCGTCCCGGTGAAGAGTGGATCCCGGGCTGGTTCGATGGCACCGACTGGGTCGAGGGCTATTGGTTGCCCGCCTCGGACTACACGGAATCGGCGCTCGACCGTTACGTCCAGCCCGATGGCTTCGACGATGGCTGGGACGACGATTACAGCCCCCAGGGCCCCCCGCCTCGGGCGACGATCGCCCCACGCGAGACCACCGACGGTCCTTCCGACGTCCCCCTCGCGTTGCCCATCGAACCCTGAGGTCGGCCCTCGGAGGACGACTTGGCAGCACCTCGGGTCTTCGTCAGCTACCGTCGCGATGATGTGCCCGATGTGACCGGGCGCATCAGCGACCGCCTCATCGCGGCGCTCGGGCGCGAACGGGTCTTCA
>JBCCQY010000075.1:0-40896 GCA_039208735.1 Myxococcota bacterium
CCGGAGTCACCGGTCGGCACGTCTTTTCGTTGCTTCCCAATCCCACATCATGGAGCGTGGGCAGGTCGTCGAGTGGATTGCCTAGATTGCGCGCAAGCTGCTAACCGTACAAATTTCATGAGTTCTATCGTTACCCCATCAACGAAGCCTTCGCATCGCAGGCGGTGTACTGCGTTCGCGACTTGGGCCTCGACCCCGAGAAGGTGAACGTCAACGGCGGCGCCATTGCGTTGGGCCACCCCCTTGGCTGCACCGGAAGCAAGCTTACCGCCACGCTGCTGCATGAGATGAAGCGCCAGAACGTGCGCTACGGTGTGGTTTCGATGTGTGTGGGGGGTGGCATGGGCGCGGCCGCGGTCTTCGAGAACCCGGACGCCACCGCCTAGGTTCCCGGGCCGCAGCCGTCCCAAGCGGGTAGGCTGCGGTCCATGGAATTGCCCTTCGACACAGGCCGCGGCTTCACCGAAGAGGTGAAGGTGTTCCTCGCGCTCGGCGCGATGTTCCTCGCCCTCTTCTGGCCCTGGCGGCCGTCGGCCCGACGACGTCGACCCGCTGTGGTCGTGCTGGTTTTGCTCACCTTGATGTCGGCGTGGAACTACGCCCGATGGGGCCCCAAGGCCGTCAGCGTTCGGATCGACACCTACGATGTCATCCACTACTACCTGAACGCAAAATACTTCGACGAACTCGGCTACCTCGATCTGTACCCGACCATGTTGCTTGCCGACGCCGAGAACGAGGGGCCGTTCTTCAAGCGCCAGGGTGACCGATACCTCGCGCAGAGTGAGGACAAAGGCCACTTTTGGGATACGATCACCCACGGCATCGAACGGGGTCGTGAGGTGCGGGAGGCCCGGTTCACGGAGGCCCGATGGGCGCAGTTCGAGCACGACGCGCTCTACCTGCAACGGGTCCGCGGGTGCATGGAAAAGACGTCGAAGGGAGCGTGCCGCGGCGAGTTGAACGAGCGGCTCTGGCACCAGCTCATCTCCGATCACGGCTTCAACGGCACCGTGGCCTGGGTCTGGATCGCACGGCCCTTTGCTGAGGTCGTGCCCGTCGAGTCGATCAAGCTGTTGGGCTTCCTCGACATCGCTCTGTTGGGGCTCGCCATTGCGAGCGTGGTCTGGGCTTACGGGGGCATTGCAGGGCTTTGGACAGCCTTGTTTCTGCTCACCACCTACTCGACACGATGGCCCTATCTGTCCTGGGTCTTCCTGCGCTACGACTGGGTAGCCGCCTTGATCATCACGATGTCGCTGCTGAAGAAGGGGCGCCCGTTCTTGGCGGGACTGACGGCAGGCTACACCGCAGTGCTGCGCATGTTTCCCATCGTGTGGATGTGGGGCCCATTCGGCAAGGGAGCGGCGGGTCTGCTCCGGGGTCACGTGCGAATCCCCCTCCTCATCTTCGCCGGAGGGTTTTTGGTCGCTGCGACCGTGCTTCAAGGAGCTTCGACCCTTCGCTTTGGCGGTGATCAGGTCCAGGCCCACTTCGAGAACATGCTCGACCACAACAGCCCCGAGCAACTGTCCTCACGCCGAGTAGGGTTGGCCCTTGCCTTGTCGACGTCGCCTACGGCGGGCACGGGTCGACCTACGAACATTCAACCCGAGCACAAGGCCCTTATTCGCGCCCAACAACCGCTGCGGTACGCTTTGGCCGGTCTGTTGGTGATCGCGCTCGGCTGGGTGGTGCGACGCCTTCGTGATGACGAGGCGTATGCTTACGGGTTCCTGCCCTTCTTTTGGATCACCACGGCCAGCTACTACTACTACGTTGCGCGCATCACCCTTGCCTTGGCCCACGCCGCCGACCTCGACCGATCGTGGCGCCATCGGGTGGGCTTGGCCATGTTGTTTGCCATGGAGGTCTTTGCAAACTGGGCCTCCACCACGGTGCCCCGCCATCGCATGGTGCTGATCGGCACCCTCGCATGGATGCTCGTGGTGTACGGCTTGATCCAGTTGGTCTGGATGGAAATCGAGGCTCGCGGGCAACAAAGCACGCCGCGGGGGCGTACGCCGGGCACCCTTGAGTCCACAGGAGCCCCCTCATGAGCATCCTCGACGCGCTCGTCACCCTCGAAAAGGACGAGCTTCGCCAGTATTGCCACAGCATTTCGATCGAAGGCATCATCGCCCAGACCGTTCAGATCGGTCTCAATCAAGGGCAGTCGCTGTGGTGTAGCAAGGGCTCCCTCCTTGCCTACGATCCCTCGATCGACTGGACGCTCCGCATTCCGGGCGGCGCTTCGAAGGCGGTGGGCCGCATGATGAGCGGTGAAGGCATCACGCTCACCCATGTGACGGCCCGGGCCGACGGGGCGAACCTCACGCTGGCTGCCAACCAGCCCGGACGCCTGGCCACTTGGGACCTCGATCGAGGACCCATCGTGTGTACGGCAGGGAGCTTCGTGGCCGCACTCGGAGATGTCGACATCGATGTGACGGTGGCGCGTTCCACAGGTGCAGCATTGTTCGGCGGTGCCGGCCTGTTCCTCCAGAAGCTGTCCGGCACGGGGATTGCGATTGTGCACGGTGCTGGCGACTTCATCGAACGACAGCTCGCACCTGGCGAGACCCTTCTGGTTTCGACGGGTAACCTTGCGCTGTTCAGCGGAGAGGTCGGCTACGGCATTCGCGGTGTTGGAGGGTGCGGCAAGGCCATCTTTGGTGGCGAAGGCATCTTCATGACCGAGCTCACCGGCCCCGGCTGGGTCATGATGCAGTCCCTGAAGAAGCTTCCCGCGGCCAATCAAGGCTGATTCAGGTTCGAATCATTCGCCGAATGAGGGCCTGTTCTTCTCGCTTGAGCGCGCGAATGCGGTCGGGATGACTGGCCGCAGCTTGAAGGCGCTGCAACACCTCGAGTTCGGCACGCAGCTTCTCCTGCTCGTCTGCTTCTTCCAAGGGCTCGGCCACGGCTTCGACCACGGCTGGCGTTTCGGGGGCCGCGTTCGACCGACCAAAGACCGCTCGGAACGAATTGGCGAACCACGATGTCCACAATGCGAGTGCGGCGAGCGGTGTGCCTAAGAAGAACAGGGAAAGCGGAACCGCTTCGCCGGGGTCCGGCGTTTCAATCGCCAAGATGGTGGTGAACACGGTGACCCAGGCCACGACGACAAACGCCGGGGGGAACCACCAACGTAGGCGGCGGCGATGTGCGGCCAGCCCTGGCTCGCGTAGATGCGGCACCGTCTCCGCAAACGCAACGGTGTCGTGAAGACGCGTCCAGGGCGCACCGGGTGCCTCTGGACGGACCAACTCTACCCCGGTCAACAAGCCCCACTTGAGCCAGCGTCGAACCGTTCGCTCACGCAGGGACCAATGGGTCCCGAGAATCTGCACGCCGTATCGTTTGTCATCCATGGCCACGCCATCGTATCAGCCGAGCCCGTCGGTTTATAGCATCCGGTGTCGTGGGGCGTGAAGAGCTCGAATGGCGGCCACGAGGAAATCGGTGAGCCCCTCGGCCGTCGCTTCGTACGTGGACCGGAAGCGAGGATCGGACTCGTAAAGGTCGGCAAGACCAAGGTGGATCTCGGGCGTGCACGCGTAGAACCACCGGCTGATGTGGGCACGATGGGAATCGGCTGCCGACCGGGCTTCGGCCGAGTCGGGGGATGAACCCTCCGCCAGCAGAGACGCGAGTCGTTGGTCGACCTCACGCCCTTCGGCCTTGATCTGGGCCCACTGCGGCGCTCCGTAGCCTCGGGTGCGGCGCTGGGCCTCGCGGTACGGCTCCGTCCCTCCCCATTGCGCCTCGGCTTCCTCTGCGTAGTCGGCGGGGTCGAACCCATCGAATAGCGCGACCAAATCGTCATCCCGAAGCGTGTCTCCGCGATCGTGACGGGCGATGGCCTGATCGAGGGCCTGTAGACGCTCGTGAAGCGCACCGACCTCGCGCACCAGTCGCTCTCGATGCAACACCATCGCTTCGCGCGCGTCGTGCCCAGGGTCGTCGAGCAGGGCACGAACTTCCTCGAGCGGAAAGCCCAACGACCGCCACAACAGAATGTTGTGCAGCCGCGCCACCTCGGCTTCGCCGTACAACCGGTAGCCAGCCTCGGTCCGATGCGTCGGGGGCAACAAGCCAATGTCGTCGTAGTGGTGGAGCGTTCGGACGGTGACGCCCGTGAGCCGAGCAACCTCTTTGACGGTCCGCTGCGTCATGGACCACCTCCTACATCTTCTTTGGGCCCTCACGTTGCGTGAGGGTCAACTCCTTCCGTGACATAGAGAAACCAGCACCCCAGGAGGAGGCATCATGCGACCTTGGTTCGTCGTGGTTGGGCTTGCCACAGGCTGCGAATTCGTCCCCTGTCCCCAAGGCGTCCCACTGACCCTGTCCGATGTGCCTTGCTCCTGTCAGGGGGCGGTCGTCGAGAGTTTGGATTGCGGTTCGCTCGTCTGCGGGGAGTTCGGGATCGAGTTCGAGACCGGAGACGGATCTACGGAAGGATGCGTCGGGACGTCCACCTACTCGCCTTCGTCCACCACCCCCATCGAATGACCGTCGACGTCGCGTAAGGTCGGCCCATGATGATGTTCCTCGTTGTGTTGACCAGCCTCCTCCAACCCGCCTGGGCCGGAAAGGGCGATTGGCGTAAGCAGCCCATCGATCCGAAAGCGAGGGTTGCGGGTACCGCCTACACGGTCGAGCAATTCAATTGGAAGATCGGCCTGTTGTCGCAGAATTTCGGCCTGCTTGACAACGTGCAAATCGGAACCCAAGCGCTTCCCCTGGCGCTGGGCATCCCGAACGTGCAGGGCAAGATTACGGCCATTCAAACCCCGAAGTTCGATTTGGCCGTCGACGCTGGAATCTACTTTGCCGAGTTGGGCCGCTTTTCGAATACGCTCGGCTTCGAGGAGGGCTTTGACGCCGCCTTGAGTGCACCGAGGCTCGGATTTTGGGGTTCCTGGGTCATTTCGAAACGCTTGTCGCTGCACTTTGGCGCTGGCGCCTACTTTATCGGCGCGCGAGGCAACGTGGGGCTGGCCGATCTGGCGGCAGCCATTGTGACGGTCGCAGGGGCCGACATCGAGGACGAGCTGCGGGCCGCGCTCGGTGACAGCACCGACGTGTTTGCAAATGTGAACCTCGGAATGCCACAGGCCCGATTGGCCGTGGATTTTCGGCTGAACCGACGCGACTCCATCGTCCTTTCAAGCAATGGATTCCTCGCCCTCACGGGTCAGTTCAACGCAGGCGCTGACGTCAAGGGATCGGACGGCGTCGACATCGAAGGGGGTGCGTACGCCCGTGTCAGCACCACGTTGCCCGATACATTTGCGAGCTTCACGACGCTGTCTTGGCAGTTCGATTGGCGTAGGGTCAATCTGCGGGTGGGCATTCCCCTAAATCCGACCAACCCCATCGCGTACTTCCAGGTCTTCGACCTCTACCTGTTGCTCGGCCCATCTCGAAGCAAGCGACCCACCGGGTACCGTGACAACGTCGAGGTCGAGAACCCCGAAGAGGCCCTCGAAGACGAGGACACGGTGATCATCGAAGACCAGCTCACACCGTGACGGTGATCTGCATCGACCCGTCGTAGCCCATGAGTACATCGGTCCCGCGAGGATCTTCATCGGAAACGGCGCCTGATGCCGTCCGGCAGCGGACCTGAACGAAATGGTCCCCCGGAACGGTTCGCCAGGACCAGGACCATACCGCCCAAATGCCTGGGCCTGGGGCATAGTCGAGTGCGGCGGACTCCCATTCCCCTTCGTCGACGCGCACCTCCACCGCGACGATGGGGTCTTGGCCCGCATACGCCGAACCCACAAAGCCCACGGTGAGTCCTTCCTCGAGGACCAGGCCATCGAACGGACTCACGATGAGGGTGTTCGGTCGATACCGCGCCTCCTCTGACCACCCGAACTGCGTCCAATACGATGCGTGCGGCGAGGTCGTAAACGCGATTTCGCGAATCCACTTGAGGTTTTTGACCCCGTACTTGCCCGGCACCAGCAACCGTGCCGGTGCACCGTGCTCGAAGGGCAGCGGTTCACCATTCATCTGCCAGACAAGCCAGATGGGCGCGTCGTACAGGTCGGTCACCGGCACGCCGGCGTCGTAGCCGTCCATGCCTTCAAGCCGCAGATCCACCGCGTTCTTCGGTGGAACGATGCCAAACCCATCGAAGATGTCGATCAGCGGCTGACCGCCCCACACTGCGTTGCCAATGCGTACAATGCGGGGCGAGTGGCCGATGCACTGAAGCGTTTGCTCACGCTCGAGGACGGGCACCGTGGCTAGGTCTGCCGCCGTCAGCGAACCGAGTTCCTCGCCCTCGAAGGTCACCCGCATCACGTGGGTCTCGGGATCGAACTCGGGCATCGCGTCGTATTGGTAGACGTAGAACGTCCCGATCGGCGTGATGGGGGTGAGTTCTCGATCCGCCTCGGGGTCGAGCACCACGAGGCGGTCACACCCCGCAAGCGCGGCAAACGAGCCCGCGCCAATCGCGGACAGCAGCTGTCGACGTTGCATGTCGGCCGGGTATCGTGCGGCGGCGTGGGATTGGGGTGTCAGATTGTCGCGCGAGGGCTCAACCCTCGTCGCGAAGGGCGGCTTGGGCCGCGGCAAGGCGCGCCACGGGCACTCGGTACGGAGAGCAACTCACGTAGTCCACCCCGACGCTGTGGAAGAAGGTCACGCCATGAGGATCGCCGGCATGCTCGCCACACGCGCCGAGAACCAGGCCAGGCTTGCTCGGACGAGCCTTGTCGATCGCGACCCGAACCATCTGGCCCACACCATCCACGTCGAACGTGGTGAGCGGGGAAACCGGAAGAATGCCATCGCGCTGGTAGTCCGCGAAGAACTTGCCCATGTCGTCACGGGAGAACCCATAGGTCATCATCGTGAGGTCATTGGTTCCAAAGCTGAAGAAGTCCGCGTACTCGGCGATCGCATCAGCCGTCATGGCCGCCCGCGGGACTTCGATCATCGAACCTACCGAGTACGACAATCCGGCGCCGTACTCGGCCATCACCGCCTCTGCAGTGTCGATGACGAGCGTGCGGACACGTTCGAGTTCCTGGGCCGCGCCAACGAGCGGCACCATGACCTCGGGCACCACGGTGACGCCATCGTCGCGGGTGGCTTCGCAGGCCGCCTCGAAGATGGCGCGCACCTGAGTCTGGTAGACCTCGGGCTGCGTAATGCCGACGCGAACGCCACGATGGCCGAGCATCGGGTTGACCTCGCGCAACTGCATCAGCCGCGCCTTCATGGTCTCCGGACGAACCCCGAGTTCCGCGGCCACATCGGCCACATCGGTATCGTGGTCAGGCAAGAACTCGTGCAATGGCGGATCGAGGAGCCGGATGGTCACAGGGAGCCCGTCCATTGCCTGGAAGAGCTCGCGGAACATCGATCGCTGAAGCGGCAAGATGTCGTTGAGCGCCCGCTTCCGGGAACGCGGGTCATCGGCCAGGATCATCTGACGGATCGCCCGCAACGCGGCGGGCTGGAAGAACATGTGCTCGGTACGACACAGCCCGATGCCCGTCGCACCAAGTTGACGCGCGCGTTCGGCATCCGTTCCCGTGTCCGCATTGGCGCGCACCTTGAGACGAGCCGTTTCGTCCGCCCAGCCCAACAAGGTGGCCATCGCGCCCGAGTCCGTCTGGGGCGCGAGCATTTCCACTCGGCCCTCCATGATCTCGCCCGTGCCGCCGTCAATGGTGATCCAGTCCCCCTTTCGGATGACCGAATCACCGGCGTAGAACAGCTCACGCGCGTAGTCGACCTGGATCTCGGTCGCTCCCACCACACAGGGCTTGCCCATGCCACGGGCCACGACGGCCGCGTGACTCGTCTGGCCGCCACGGGCGGTCAGGACGCCGGCCGCAACCGTCATTCCCTGGATGTCTTCGGGCGACGTTTCAAGCCGCACGAGAATCGTGGGTTCATCGCGATCAAAGAAGTCCTGCGCATCGGATGGGGTGAAGACCACCTTGCCGGTCGCTGCTCCGGGCGACGCATCGAGGCCCTTCGCGATGATCTTGCGCTGGGCGTCGGGGCGCAGGACAGGACGCAGCACATACTCGAGTTCGCGAGGCTCGAGCCGGAGAAGGGCCTCGCGCTTGTCGATGAGCCCTTCCTGTACAAGGTCTACGACGATCTGGACGGCCGCCTGTCCCGTACGCTTGCCCCGCCGGGTCTGCAAAACGAACAGACGCCCCGCCTCCACGGTGAACTCGATGTCCTGCATGTCGCGGAAGTGGCTTTCGAGCTTGGCCTGCAGTTCGCGAAGTTCAGCATGGACCTGCGGCATGGCCGATTCAAGGCTCGGGGCTTCGGGCTCGCCAGCGCCCGACAGTGGGAATGGCGTGTGGGTGCCCGACACGACGTCCTCGCCCTGGGCGTTGGGCAACCATTCCCCGAAGAGTCCGGGTTCCCCCGTGTTCGGATTGCGAGTAAACGCCACCCCGGTACCGGAGTCTGCACCCATGTTGCCAAACACCATCTGCTGGACATTCACCGCCGTACCCAAGGCATCTTCGAGCCCTTGGGACTTGCGGTAGTAGCGCGCGCGATGGCTGTTGAAGGACCGGAACACCGCCTCGATGGCGAGCTTGAGCTGCTCACGAGGGTCGGCGGGGAATGCGAGCCCCTGGGCGGTGACCTCTTGCTCGAGTCGATCACACAGGCCCTTGAGTTCGTCGACCGAGAGCGATTCAATGGCTCGGCCAGCCAAAAACGCCTCTTGGGCTCGGTGAAAACGGGTGTAGTGAACGCCCAGCACCACATCGCCGAACATCTGGACGAATCGGCGATAGCTGTCCCAGGCAAACGCGGCATTGCCCGTCTTTGCGGCCAAGGCTTCGGTCGTGCTTCGGTTGAGTCCGACATTGAGCACGGTGTCCATCATGCCGGGCATCGAGACTTCAGCCCCGGACCGGACACTGACGAGCAATGGATTGTCGGAGTCTCCAAAGCGGCGTTCGGTGGCCGCCTCGAGCCGTTCGATGGCCTCTGACAGCTCGTCTCCAAGCTGCGCTGGCCACGTGTTGGACTGGCCGAGGTAGGCCGCACAGGCCTCGGTGACAATCGTGAAGCCCGGAGGCACGGGAAGCCCCAGGCGGGTCATTTCCACAAGCCCCGCTCCCTTGTCACCAAGGCGAGCGCGGTCGGGGGTCGCTTCGTCGTCGAAGGCGACGATCCACTTCATGAGGTCCATCCAAGCGAAGGTTGGAACAGTCAGCGCGTCGAGATGCGCGAAAAGTCTGCCACGCTGCGGAAAATCCGGGCTACGCGCAACAGGAGTCCCATGCGTCGCGCCCGCTCGTCGGAGTCCTTGCTATCGACAAGCACCGCATCAAAGAAATCGGCCACCGGTCGCTGCAACGTGAGGATGTGGTGGAGCGCTTGGGCAAAGTCCAGGGCCGCCACGGCCTCTGCGATATCATCTTCGACCGCTTCGGTGGCCTTGAGCAAGGCTCGCTCCGCATCGTGCTCAAGCTGATCCACCGTCGGCGCATCGAACTCGACGTCGCGAGTGATGTTGATCACACGCTTGAACGTGGTCATCACTTCCGCGAACTCGGCCTGACCCGACAGGCTCGCCAGCGCATCGACCTTGGCGTGCCACACCACCACGTCGGCCGGGGCGTCGGCGGCCAGAACCGCATCGACGAGATCGCTGGTCACGACGCCATCGGTAGCCCACGCCCGATAGCGCATCGCCACGAACTCACGGAGTTGGTCGTGCAACGCTTGGCGTTCGGCAGGCTCGGCCTCGGTACCGCGGGCCTTCGTCCACTTGCCAAAGCGCTCGGGGTCCCGGGTGACGGACTCGTGGAAGGCGGTGATGCCCGTGCTGAGGAGGTCGTCGAGGTCCAGTCGAAGCCCCCGGTCGAGCGCCGTCCTAAGGATGCCCATGGTGGCTCGCCGTAACCCTTGGGGGTCCCCGCCTTTGGGAATGAGCCCAATGCCGAAGCAGCCCACAAGGGTGTCGAGGCGGTCCGCCAAGCCCACGGCAATGCCTGTGGGACTCTTCGCCGTCTCGTCGTCGGCCGTGCGCGGCAGGTACGCCTCCTCGATGGCGAGCGCGACTTCGGGCGGCTCACCACTGTCTTTGGCGTACAGGCGTCCCATGTGACCTTGGAGTTCGGGGAACTCCCCAACCATCTGGGTCACAAGATCCGCCTTCGACAATGCGCCGGCCTGACGAGCCAGTTCGGGGCGAGCGCCCACCCGCTCGGCGAGTCGCTCGGCCAAGCCCGCAACCCGAGCTTGCTTCTGTCCCATGTCGCCGAGGCCCGTGATCCAACGCATCGAGCCCAACGTGGACGCATAGTGGGCGAGCGAATGGGCCTTGTCCTGCTTTAGGAAGTGCCGTGCGTCCTCAAACCGCGCCCGCACCACTGCCGCATTCCCCGCTGCGATCGTCGAGGCATCGCCAAACGGGTTGTTTGAGATGACCACGAAGTGATGGTCGAGCTTTCCTGCCTTGAAGACCGGGAAGTACCGCTGGTGGCTCTTCATCGTCTCCACAAGCAGTCGGCTCGGCAGGGCGAGCAGGTCCGCATCGAAGTTTCCGATGACGAGGGTCGGCGCCTCGACCAGGTGCACCACCTCATCGAGCAGCTCTTCGTCCTGAACGGGATCACAGGCCAGTTCGGCCGTCGCTTCGGCGAGCAATGCCTCGATGGCGGCACGGCGAACGGCAATGTCCGGTTCCACGTTGCGCGCCCGCAGCCCATCGAGGTACTCCTCGATGGTTCGGAAGCTGAATTCTCGGTTCTCGGCGAGGCGATGTCCGACCGTGGCGTTGGTAAAGGGTAGGCCAAGCGCCCGGCCCTCCACGCGCACGCCATCGAAGACCACGTTGACCCGATGAACGGGCCGGCCAAAGCTCACGCCGCCCGTTGACCACGTCATCGTGCGCCCCGGGAACGTGAGGTCGCGCAACATGCCGTCAAGACCTTCAGAAATCAGTTCTGCGGTCGCCTCACCGCCCGTGGTCACCTCGACGGCCACCACCTTGCCCTTCGGCCCATCCACAACCTGCAACGCTTCAGGGCCCACCCCCTTCCCGCGGGCGAATCCCAGCGCCATCTTGGTGGGCTGTCCATCTGCGTCGAGCGCACGGTCGGCGGGCGGTCCGGTCACCCGTTCGGTCTTCTCGGCCCGACTGGATGCGACGCCCTCGATGACCACAGAGACTCGTCGTGGCGTCCCAAAGGCTCGCACCTCGCCGTGTTCGACCCCCTCGAGGAGGCCGACGACCCCCTTTTCAAGGCCCGCCAACACCGGCTCGACGTAGGTGGCCGGCAACTCCTCAACAAAGAGTTCGACGATGAGCTGCCCCAAGCCGTTGGGTGCCGCGTCATCGACAACGAATGGCTCGGGTTCGGCGACCGGGGCGGGAGTGTCGTGCTGAGCGGTCTGTTCGTGCCACACATTGACGCACCTCACGGCGAGATCGCGAACGCGGCGAATGAACTGAGCCCGTTCGGCCACCGAGATCGCGCCTCGGGCGTCGAGGAGGTTGAACACATGGCTCGTGGCGATCGCCCGGTCGAAGGCAGGTAACGCCAGCCCCTTTTCGGCGAGTTGCTCGCACTCGGCCGCGTGCAGTTCGAACTCTTCGTACAGGCCCTTCTCTGTGCTGTACTCGAAGTTGTACTTCGACTGCTGAACTTCGTTTTCGTGGAAGACCTCGCCATAGGTCACGCCATCCACCCATTGCAGGTCGTAGACGTTGTCCACCCGCTGCAAGGCCATGGTGAGACGCTCGAGGCCGTACGTCAGCTCGGCCGGAACCGGCTGACACGGGATGCCCCCTACCTGCTGAAAGTAGGTGAACTGCGTCGCTTCAAGACCGTTGAGCCAGACTTCCCATCCGAGCCCCCAAGCCCCGAGGGTCGGACTTTCCCAGTTGTCTTCGACAAAGCGAACGTCGTTGTCACGCAGATCGATGCCAATCGCTTCGAGGGAGCCCAAGTACAGGTCCTGGACGTCGATGGGCGACGGCTTGAGGATCACCTGAAACTGGTAATAGTGACCGAGCCGATTGGGATTTTCGCCATAACGCGCATCGCCAGGTCGCCGGCAGGGCTGCACGTACGCACAGTTCCATCGACCGGGACCAAGGGAGCGCAGCGTCGTAGCGGGATGGAACGTCCCCGCACCCATCATCAAATCATGGGGCTGGAGGACCACACAGCCCTGCGCCGCCCAGTACCTCTGGAGTCGCAGGATCACATCCTGAAAGTTCATGCCTGTCTCCCGTTCGGGCCGTAAGCCATCTGGTCGGGTGCGCAACTGGCCGGTGCGGAACAGGGTGACGATGGGGACGGCCATCGGGCATGCAGTGATCAAAAGGACCAGTGGCGGTCCAGACTGGGGGCCCCAAGTTTGGGGGTCTGACCCGCGCGCGGGAGTTATGTCCGCCCGTCGGAGGAATCATGCGTCTCTTTGGCCTGCTCCTGCTCTTGCCCGCTTGCTCGGGCGACCCGAACCCGGACGACGATCGGGGCACGGACACGGGCGAGCCAGCGCTCTTCTTCACCTTCAAGTCGCAGCTGCGCGCCGCCGACATTGTGGCCGACATCAGCGAGCCCGCGGTGGAAGCGCACCAGGCATCCAACATGGTGCTTGCCACGACGCGACTGCTGGCCGGCGACGTGAATGTGCAGAACGAGTTGCGGGCGTTCGGCCAGGGCGAAGAAGAGATCGAGGAAAGAGGCGCTTTCCAGTGTTGGGAAGGCCCGTTCCGCCCTCGCTTCTCCTTCACATTGTCGTTTGGTTCCGCCTGTTCGCAGTTCGACCTTGAGGGCGCGGCTCGCATTGAGCGGCACCCGACACAGCAGCTGCTCTACACGTACCAGAACTTCAAGATCAACGACCGCGAGATTGGAGGCACGCTCGGCATCAACACGGTGGGTGCCTTCGACGAGCCCTTCTTCTTTGTGATGTACGACACCGACGCCGATAATCCAGGGCGCGACCCCAAAGAGAACCAGCGGGTGCCGTTGGGCGTGAAGCTGTCGTCGTTCAGCCAGCCCGTGGGTGTGACGTTCGATGGGGGTTCGGCGGTCAACTTCGTGAACCAGACTTGGTCGGTTTGGGGAACGTCGCAGCTTTCGGGCAAAGAGCCCATCACCGTCGTGCACGGTGCCGCGAGCCCCGAAGGGGTCGCACCAGACGCCCCCACCGGTGCCAACGTGTTGCGGTCCTCGCTCGACTGGTTGGAGTGTCGTTGCCCGACGCAGGGCCTGGCCTCTCAGGACATGCCGCTCATCGTCACCGACGTGGTGATCGACATCGACGAGCTTGAAGAATCACCTGACAGCATCGACGATCCTGAACTCACGGTCCCCGCGGAACTGCGCATCGATGGCCGTGGCATCCTCAACTACACCGGCTGCGGCGAGTACGAACTCTCCTACGAGGCGGAGCCCCTCACGGTCACCCTCGACAAGCAGTTGATGTTCGCCGAGCTGCAGTTCCTCTGCGACACGCGGACCATCAACGACCCCGCTCGATGCACGGCGTTGCAGCAGGCGCTCCTCCGCAACTCGGAAGACTTCGTCGTTGAGATCACGGGCGAAGACCTGTTGAACACCGCCAACGACGCGGCTGCCCGTCAACTCGACACCACGTGGTGCCGCTACTGACGTGAGCCGCTCGGTCGGTTCCGCCAGTAGATGAGCGAAAGCCCGCGCAAGGTGAGGAACATGTCGACCTCACCGATGCGTTCGCTCACCTTCGACAGCAGATTGGCGTAGCCCCCGGTCGCGATGACCCGCGCATCGGGGAGTTCTTCAAGAATACGCCCCACGATCGCGTCCACCAGGCCTGCGTAACCATAGAGCAGGCCGGACTGGACTGCGTGCACGGTGTTGCGTCCAATGACGGTGGGGGGTGGTTTCAGCTCCACTCTCGGCAATTGCGCGGTCCGATCGAACAGCGCCTCCTCGCTGATGCGGAGGCCCGGCGCGATCACCCCGCCGACGTAAGCGTTGGTGTGGTCGATGCAGTCGAAGGTGGTTGCCGTGCCGAAATCGACCACGATAGCCGGTCCGCCACCCGTGGCGATGGCGGCAACCGCATTGACGATGCGATCCGCCCCCACTTCTCTTGGATTGTCGGTCCGAATCGGCATGCCGGTCTTCAAGCCACGTCCGACGACCAGACATTCGACCGAAAGGAACCGAAGGCACGCTTTTTCGACGGTGTAGACCTGACTTGGCACCACCGACGCGCAGATGGCGCCTTCGATGCGATCGAGGGGAACTTGCGCGTGGGCCAACAGTTGCAACCACAGTCCGCCCAGTTCGTCGGTGGTGCGTGGCGATGTGGTGATGCGCCAGGTTTGGCGGATCTCGTCACCCTCGAGCAAGCCGAGCATCGTGTTCGTGTTTCCCACATCGATGACGACAACCACCCGTCGGTTCCTCCCCATCCTGGATTCCACCAGGCTACCGTAGAGTCATATGACGTGGCTCCTGTGTTCCTTGGTCCCGTTCGCCCTTGCCAAACCCAAGGCCTCGACGCCGCGGGAGTTTCTCGGACCCGATCACAGTGAGGTTGATCTCCTGCGGCCGGCTCCGGGAGCCTCTCGCATCTTCGTCCAGGCGCTCCTGCCGGATGGAGAACCTGGGTTGTTCCTCGTTGACACTGGGGCTGACATCTCGGTGCTCACGCAACGCACCGCGGATCGAATCGGCCTGCAGAACCTCCAAGAAGGAGAGGTCTGGGGACTGTCAGGCACGGCACGGGTGCGGTTTGGAACGCTGCCTTCACTGCAGATTGGCGAGATGATGGTCACCGACATCCACGTGGCGGTGGGGGTCCCGGGGCTCAACGATGAGGTCGGTTTCATGCCGCTCGCCGGCTTGCTCGGCAACAACGTGTGGAGCCGGTTCACCCTCGAGATCGACTACCCCGCCGACCTCATGGTGCTTCACGACCCCATCACGACCAAAGCCCCCCGAGGGGGCGCTCCCATGTTCTTTCGGGATCGGGCGCACATCGAGACGCCCATCGAACTGAAGACGGCGGGCGAACGTTCCAAAGTGCGGAAGCTTGTTGCCCAGGTCGACACAGGTGCGAGCGAACTCACCCTGTGTGCAGCGACCGGTCTGCCCTTCGAAGACGCCTACACCCAGGGCCTCGAAACCGTACGCGGGATCGGGGCCTCCGAGACCTTGCCTCCGTTCCGCTTCCTCGAGATGACGCGACGAATTCCGCTGCAGTCGGTGACGATGGGGGGCACCGAAGTCGAAGTGGACCTTCCGGCGCGTTGGATGGCCTACCAAAACCGTCGCACGACCACCTGCGGTGGCGGCATGAAGGCGCTCATTGGGCACGAATACCTGTCGGGTCACCGCGTGTGGTTCGACTACCGGCGAGGGCAAATGGCGCTGCGCAAATCGCGGCGCAGTCCCCGGCAGCTAAACGGACACGAAGTCCTCTACGAGCAGGAGCTGAAGCGCCATGGCCGCCCTATCGAACGGGGGTTGGTCCGAGCCAAGCTGCTCCTTGGGCATGGGGAAGATCAAAGTGCAATCAAGGAACTCCGCCGGTTTCTCGAACGGGCCGCCGACGCCGCCCCACGGGCCGAAGCCCGGGTGCTCCTCGCCCAGCTGCTGCGGCAATTGGGACGCCACGATGAAGCGTGGTCGCTCCTCGAAAGCATGGACGCGGGCGACCTCGTGGACCAGAATCAGGTCGTGGGCACCGTCAATGGTCTGCTGCTGACGGGTCGCGCCATCGACGCGCTGAGACTAGCCAAGGCGGGGGTCAAAGCGCGCCCGGATGACGGCTGGTCTCACGTCGCCTTTGCCGATGTCATGCTTTACCTGGGACAAACCGAGAAGGCGCAAGATTCCCTACTCGAAGCGGCCCGTCTCGAACAGTATCGGGACGCGCATCTGCTTCGCCGGGCTCGAGTCGCACTCGCCACCGGCGATCGGTACGGGTCAATGGCCCATATTCGCAAGCTGCTTGAGCTGTATCCGGGCGGAGGACCCTACTTGTGGTTCTACGCCATGCTGCTCGACTCCGAACTCGACACCGAGACGTTCCGGGCCGACCTCGAGCGAGCCATGTCGAGGTTGCACCCGCACGCGCGGCCGTTCGACTTCCTCGTGGCCGCTCATGCGATTTTGGGGGACGCCGACCTTGTGGACCGGTGGTTGGCCGAGGGGCTCGCTCAGCACTGCGAGACGATGCCAGAAGGTCCTGATCAAGACAATTGCGTGGCTTGGTACCTGGCACTGGGCAACCGTCGGCTCGAAGACGCGCTGATGCGGATCGAACGGGCGTTGGACGAAACAGGGGAACGAGCGGATTACCTCGACACCAAGGCCATGGTGCACCTTGCCCGTCGTGAAATGGTCGAAGCACGCCGGGCCGCCCGTCACGCGGCTCGACTTTCGCCCAACGACGTCTACATGCTTTGGCAGGCCGAGCGAATCGCCGAACTCACGCTGCAGGCTGAACGGTAGCCCCTGGCCGGTCCAAAGACCGACATCGCAGGTTGGTCGCGCCAGCATTGGGCGCTTTCGACAGCGAATCCATGGGCCTCAGTGGCATCTTGGCTCAACAACCGCTGGCGTCGTTAGGCCGCGGCCGGATGAACCGTCCCATCCCAACTGCGGTCGAGACGTCGCGCTAGCGTGCGGGCTAGCGGCGTGACCCACTCCTCCAAAGGCGGGCAAGGCTCAAGATGATCCGCCACTCGGGTCATCACATCGGCGGAAAACCCGCAGGGTCGAAGGGTGTGAAAATGCTGAAGATCAATGTCGATATTCAGCGCTAGACCATGCCATGTAACCCACTTTCGACACGCGATGCCCAACGAGCACACTTTGCGGGGGCGACCTTGGGCCATGGGAAGCCACACGCCCGTGTTCCGTTCGTCGCGCCGGCCCTCTAGGGCATGCTCGGCAAGGACGTCTATGACGGCGTCTTCGAGGTTGCGGAGGTGGCGATGGAGGTCGCGGTCGGGGCCTTCAAGCTTGATGATCGGGTAGGCTACAAGCTGTCCGGGAGCATGCAACGTGGATTGGCCGCCACGCTCCACTTCGACAACATCGACGTCGGTAGGGCCAACATCGTCGGCGGCTCCACGACCCCGGCCCACCGTAATGACCGCAGGATGCTCGACGACAAGGACCCGGTCGGCAATGTCGTCCGTCGCTCTTGCGGCCACGAGTTCGCGCTGCAGCAGATGGACATCGGTGTACGAAGCGCGACCAAGCCAGTGCACATCCATCAGGGGGCCGGGGGCCAAGACGCACGAATCTCGACCGCTTCTTCGCCGGTGAAGGTCACGGGACCAAGCGCATTCGTAAGACAGGGGTCGAGCGCGGGCCCGTCCGTCTTGGTGGTGACCGAAGCCACGCGCAGCCCCAAATTCGGCCCCTTGGGTTCAAGACTTAGGGTCATGGACAACGGAGAAGGAACCTGCGCTCCATGGACCTGAACCGCTTCGATGCATTCCGAGATGGAGCTGCGCTGGGAGTTCAGGGCCTTGTCCACGGCTTCGGCCGTGAGGGCCGAGAACCTAGGCCGAAAACGCCGAAGCCCCTGCGCTTTCAACTCTAAGGGG
This sequence comes from Myxococcota bacterium, assembly GCA_039208735.1. Lineage (GTDB taxonomy): Bacteria > Myxococcota_A > UBA796 > UBA796 > DRPG01. The sequence goes on from JBCCQY010000075.1 coordinate 17,588, forward strand.
CGTTCTTTGAGCCGGCTGTACCCATTTGGATCGGCTGGAGCGACCCGAACACGCCCGGTCCGTACCGCTTGCGGTTCCTGAGGCGGTTTCGACTTCGTGGACGCCTCGTCCTTGGTCAAGCTCCACCAAAAGACACCCAGACCCACCACGATTGCGGCGACTCCGAGTCCCCACCATGCTGCGGGACGCACATCACCCTCCCCTCGTTCCCTCGGCCCGTAACCTTCTGGAAGAGACGGAGGGAGCACGGCCGGGCCCATCCCGGCCGTGCCGTGAAGAGGCGTCCGCCCCGCAGGTCGGACGTCTTCTCAACGGCTCAGGCAAACCGACATCCAGGACCTTTGACCTCCCCGTGACGCGCCGAGCAGGGCTCAACGCCTATTTTCGGTGGTCGGAAATCGGTTTTGGCGAAAAGGCCAGCCCTCCGCAAGGCACCCCTGACGGCAACGACACCACCCATTCCCGATGGGTCCGTCGCCAGGCCCACCCGCCCAAGTGCCGGGCTCGGTCGGCCCAGCGCTGGAAAACGTGATGACTCGCTAACCACGCTGCATCTCGGGCCGCGAAGGGACCATGTCGGACACACCGCCGCCCCCACACCTGAAACCACCACGTGCCGTCGACTTCGACAAACGGTTCGGACACGATGAAAGAGTGGCTCACGGTGGACACTGAACAGGTGTACAGCAATCAAGCGGGTGCTGCATCTCGCGTTGCAATGAGTCCTTCAATGCGTTGGAGCAGAGCTGGTTCCTGGATCATGGCATCTCGAACGGCTTCGCGTCCCTGGCCGATCCGTTCGTCTCCCAAGCGGTACCACGAGCCTGAACGAGAGATGAGGCCGTGGGCCTCGGCCTGGGCCAGCACCTCGCCCGCCCGACAGATCCCCCGACCGTACATGATTTCGACTTCGACGGTTCGAAATGGAGGCGCGAGCTTGTTTTTCACGACCCGAATCCGGGTTCGGTTGCCCACGTGTTCGTCGCCTTTCTTCACGGCTCCGATGCGCCGAATGTCAATGCGAACAGACGCGTAGAACTTGAGCGCGTTGCCGCCGGTGGTGACTTCGCCATTGCCAAAGGTCACCCCAATCTTCTGACGCACCTGGTTGATAAACAGCACGACGGCGTTGGTGCGCGCTGTAATCGCGGTGATCTTTCGCAAGGCTTGCGACATCAACCGCGCTTGCAAGCCGACATGGTGGTCCCCCATCTCACCCGTGAGTTCGGCCTGGGGCACCAACGCGGCGACCGAATCCACCACCACGAGGTCGACGGCGCCGCTGCGAACCAGGGCCTCTGCGATCTCAAGGGCTTGTTCCCCGTGATCTGGCTGGGCGACAAGCAGTGCTTCGGCGTCGACCCCCAACTTCATGGCATAGCTGACATCCAAGGCATGTTCCGCGTCGATGAACGCGGCGGTGCCTCCCATGGCCTGAACGTTGGCAATCGCATGAAGGGCCAGGGTGGTCTTGCCGGAAGACTCGGGACCAAACACTTCGATCACGCGGCCTCGAGGGTAGCCCCCCACTCCCAACGCGTCGTCGAGCGCTCGGGAGCCCGAAGACAATGCGTCCACATCGGCCGCATGATGGGCTCCGAGCCGCATGATGGCTCCCTTGCCCCAACGTTTCTCGATGCCCCCGAGCGTATCGGCCAACGCTCGAGCCCGAGCCTCGGGTGGGGGGGATGAAGCGTTCGACGAGGATGAACGGGCCATAGGGCCTCCTTTGCAAATCAGAGTTCTGCCGGACGAAAAGCGAGGGCGTCACGCACATGCTCGGGGGCAATCGTGTCGGCCCCCGCAAGATCTGCGACCGTGCGAGCCACTTTGAGGACTCGGGTTGCCGACCGCCCGGAGAGTCCGTGGCGCTCGGCTCCTTGAACGAGCAAAGCACGGGCTGGAACCGTCAGTGCCGCACACCGATGAATGGCCTCGGCTGAAAGTTGCCCATTCGCGACGCGTTGCCCTCGGTCCCATTGACGCTGCCGGGCCATCACGACGCGTTCTCGGACGACTGCGCTGGTCTCGCCGGACGGCCCCTCGAACAATTCCGTTGCGGTGAGGGCCGAAAGGCTCACATGAAGATCTATCCGATCCAGGATGGGACCCGACAATCGTTGCAGATAGCGATGCACCGCTGTGTCGGTACATCCACACCCTGCAACGCCTCGAAGTCCACAGGGACAGGGGTTTGCCGCCATTACGAGGGTGATCGACGCAGGGTGAGTCACCGCGCCACGAGCCCGTGACAGCCTCACCACTCCATCTTCGAGGGGTTGCCGGAGCACTTCGATCACCGACCGCGTGAACTCTGGCGCTTCGTCGAGGAAGAGCACTCCATTGTGGGCGAGACTCACTTCACCAGGTCGCAAGGATCGATCGCCGACCATCGCCGCGACGGTGACCGAGTGATGAGGCGCTCGAAAGGGTCGGTCCAAAAGGAGTTCGCCATCGGCGAGATGGCCCGCTGCACTATGCACGCGGGTGGTCTCGAGGGCTTCATCGAACGAAAGTGGGGGCAGGATGGTGGGCAGGCGCTGCGCCAGCATGGACTTGCCGCATCCTGGAGGTCCGATCATCAAGAGGTGATGACCCCCAGCCGCCGCAATCTCGAGGGCCCGCCGGGCTACCGGCTGACCACGCACCTCAGCGAGGTCTAGGAGAGGGGGCGGGCGAGATGGAGACGGGCGAGGGATCGGTTCAAGAGCGGCGCCCTCGAGCCACCGAATCACATCGCTTAGCGTGTCAGCGCCGACGATCTGCACGTCAGGGACCAACGTCGCGGTCGACGCACTGCCCCGCGGCAATACCAACGTGCGGCCCAGGCGGCGCGCCAACAAGGCGAGCGAGAGAGCTCCTCGGACCGGACGGAGCTGTCCCGCGAGCGACAACTCCCCTACGGCAAGGATGCGCTCCAGGGCCGACGCAGGAATCCGTCCGGCAGCGGCCAGAATGCCCAAGGCCATCGGCAAGTCTAGCGCCGTGCTCTCTTTCTTCACATCGGCCGGAGCGAGATTCACGACGACCCGCTTGCGGGGAAGCGACTCCCCCGAACTCTGCAAGGCACTCCGCAACCGCTCACTGCTCTCCTTGACGGCAGATGCGGCCAGTCCCACGATGCAGACGCTGGGCAACCGGGCCAACAGGTCGACCTCAACCTCGATGGGCAACGCCTCGACCCCTTCAAGGGCCCCCGACAGCACTCTCACCGCCATCCTGCCTCCGTTGGCAACTCCCAAAGCGAGGATCGTGCCAACCTTGGACTTTGGTCGAATCAAAACAATCGCGGAGATTGCGGGTGGAGCGTCTGGAACGGTGACGGAAATCTCGTCGGTCGTCAGGACCTCAGCGGTCATCGCTTAGGGGATCGCGCGCCGGATGCGATCGAAGCGCGATCCACCTCGAAACCAATGAGATCGACTCGCATTTCCCGGGCAATATCCAGGACATCTAGCCGACAGGCGTCTCAGGCGGACGAACATTGGCTTTGACACCAATGCGAATCGCCTTACAGTTTACGCAGTCAACCTTGACCCTGGTTTGGAACGACCCTCAGAGGATCCCATGAGCTCCGAAAGCGCTACTGCACCCACCCCTTTCCACATTTGGGTGGCGCCGTACGAACGAGGTGGCCGTCACATTCGCGGTCATTGGCGCCCCCGCAGCGGGCAAGCCGATGAAGCGCGGGCCTGGATGGAAGCCAATGGCAAATCGGTGATCCTCGATCCGTTCGAGCGGGATCTTCTGGAGCGTGAACTTCAGGAAAACCCGGGACGCAAGGATGACGAGCGCGATATGCCGCGCCCTCTTCCCCAGCGTATCAGCCAGCTGCCCCCGCAGATGGGCCAGTCGCTCGCCTCGGACGAGCCGCCGATTGGCGAGATTCTCGCACAGCTTGGCGTGGATCGGTCCGAAGGTCGCCGTTGGCGTCGGGCGGGCAAGCACCCCGCACTTCGCTGGAGCCGTCGTTACGAGCACGCTGACGAAAACGAACTCGCTGGCGTCTGAACGCTCCCCGAGATGAGTGTCCATGACACTCGGTTGAGCCGCCCAGGCTCGACCCTCGTAGATCGAACCGTTGACCGATGGTGAGGCGAGCCTGAAAGAGGGCTCGCCTTTCGTCGTTTGTAAGGCGGCGGTGAGGAGTTCACCGTGAGTTTGGCCGCCGGATGAGCCATGATGCCGGAGCATCATCCGGCCCTTGCAGGGAGGCCCTACATGCCCCGCAGTCGTCGCGGAGGGAACGCCATCGAATTCGCCATGCTGCTTCCGGTGTTCCTGTTGCTGTTGTTCGCGATCATGGATTTTGGGTGGTTGTTCTTCAACCATTCGGCTGCGAACTCGGCGACGGCCCGAGCATGCCGAGATGGATCGCTTCAAGATCCGGGGCAAAACAACGCAAACCTCAGCAATCTCATCGCCGATACGGAAACGGCGATGCGCACCCACTACACGGCAAACGGTGGTACGGCGCCCATCGACATGGCGGTAGTCACCATGGCAGGCGCGGCCCCGCAACGCGCGTTGAACTGCCGGATGGAAGTGAGTGTGCCCAGTTTCTTTGGCTCGGCGGCCCTCAACTTCTTTGATGGCAGTTCGCGCAGCTTCGACACGATGACGGTGGCCGCGGAGGTCTCGTACAAACTCGAGTTCCAACGTTGACCTCCACCGCCATGCCGAGAGGGCGTTCAGGTGAACCTATCCTCACCTGAACATTCGTCAAGCGTGCATCGTCTACGCAAAAAACGATGCGCCGTCGTCACTACCGACCACCAAGAGCAGCGCATCTTCGACTTCCTCGGCCGAGACCGCCTCGCCACGCAGCGCGCGCGAGAGGGGGTTGACAGCGGCGAGCCGAAGGCGGTCAAGGTCGAACGGCACGCCATTCAACGTAGGTTGCGAGGTCTCTGGATCGGAGGGACTTCCCAGTCGGCTCCACAACGCGGTCAACGCCCAGAGATCGCGCCCTGCAGGCACCACCCCACCCCGCCGAATCGACCGGGTGAACGCCACCACGTGAGCCTGAACAAACGCCTTTCGCTCAGCCAGGTCTTCGATCTCAAGCGCGCGACGGACCACCTCGATCCCGGTTGGGGTGGGCCCGATCTCGGCCAGGCTGAGTTCGGAAACGAGCGCGGCTGGCGCGCCCCCGAGCGCCGCCAAGGCCACCGCTGCGGCTTCGTTACCCGCCTTGGGTGGGCGACCCGCCAACCACCCCGCCACGACCTCACCAAAGGTCTGGGAGGGAACCGACTTGCGTTTGCGGCCGGAAGGTTTGAGACAGCCAAGGTAGGTCAGCAGCGCGTCCACGCCGCGATGGGCCATTCGCGTGGCCAGCGCCTTCGCCTGGGGCTGAGTCCACCGTATGGCCCCCGGATCGACACTGGGAAAGCAGGGAAGCCCGATTGAATCAGCCATTGCGATCAGGACATGGCGGTCTCCATTGGGCGCGAGACGGGCGCCAAGATCGGGGCCATAGACCCGCTGTTTCCGTAAGTTGAAGTCGAGCGCGGCGCTGGGGGCGACTTCGAGGGCATGCTCCGCCTCTTCGCGCCACAGGGTCCAGCCATCTGAGGACCAGCGCAGCGTGAGGTCGTCAGGCATGACGATTCGCGGAACCTCTTCGTCGAGCACGTCAGGTCGCGTGAAGAACGAAGGCCCAACAATCCAACGACCGCGCCGCTGCACGGCGGGATGATCGCGTAGCCGCCACTTGTGAGCCAGGAGCGTCGCGGGCACGACCTCATCTTGGAACAGACGACTCGCTTGAGCCTGACGAAACGGATTTCCGCCTCGAAATCCGGGCCAGTGGTCATGAAGCACGATCGGCTGACTTCGCCCCTCGAGTTCGCCCACGAACACGATTCGACCATCGAGCGACGTCACGCCTAGCGGAACGACAGTCGCATCCAGGCCGGGAGGACGACTCGAATCGGCCACCGATTCCTTGGATGCTTCAAACGTCTGGCGACACGTTCGAAGCGCCCAGGCTCGGCGAAACTGTACTTCCCAGGTCGTCAGTTGCTGAAGTCGTTCGTGAACCGCGTGAAGCGCCTCCGCGGATGGGGTCTCCCCAACCAACCCTTCAAGCGCCTTGGCCAACTGAGACACCTCCCCCGCAACGCGTTCCAACCCCGCGTCGTTCAATGTCTCAGCCAAGCTCCGCAAGGCGTCAGCGCGTCCCGGTCCCGGCGTGGCCAGGCCGGCGCCCCACAGCGCGATGAGTTCATCCCGAACATCTCCCAGGACCTGATCGAGGCTCATCGTTTGGCTCGCTTGAGGGGTTCTACCGTCAAGTGAACAAGGTGGGCGCTCTTCACGCGCCTTCCGATCGAAACCGGGCGTGCAAACACGGCGGATAACGGGGACAGCACCACCTGATCCCCCACCAACGACGCTTCGGCGATCAAGCCCTCGGGAGACCATGCTGGAGTGGCACAAAGCTCCAGATTGTCGATGAGAACATCGTGTTCGGGGCGCAATGGGACCGTCACTTCCAGTCGACGGCCTTGGCGATCGCGAACTCCCGCAAACACGCGCGCACGTGTGTCATCCACGAGGGGGCGATCGATTTGGATTCCTTCGATGTAGACGAGGGATTGCGGCGTTCCATCCAGCGGCCCAGACGGCGCTCCTTCGAGTCGGTCAACGATCGCCAAGAAGTTTTCCGCAGCCACCGTCGCAAGCCCCTGCCGCGCTGCGATCGCGGTAGGAACGACCACGAGTTCCGAGTGCAGCGAAACTCGACCGTCGCTCGACAAGCGAACATCATCGAGAGTCCATGCCCCATGACAGAACTCCTGCATGGTCAACGGCGTGGCATCGGACAGGGGCATTCGCAACAACCGAGCGGGGTCGGGACCCACCATGCGATCAGGTCGAGCCATCGTCGCCTGCAACCAACGTTTTTCGTCACGATGCCACAGATGAGCCGTCACACCGACGTAGCCTGAATCGGTCACCCAACCGTGCGCCGCTCCCACCACCACATCGATCATCCCCTCCACCGGACGGTAGGTTCGCCTTGGTGTTCCGGCGATGGGCTCCAGATCAGCGATCGACGTCGCCCGGTCGGTCGCACCACGAATCGCCCGTTCGAGAAGCCACACCCGATTCACGGTGCCGAGCAACCCCGCCGGTGAAAAGGAAGGATCGCGATCGAGGTAGCGCTTGAGCTGGGTCTCGAGCCGCGCCAACTCGCGTTGGAGGCGCACAAGTCGTGCATGGTGGGCCACTTGGGCCACCGTGCGGATCTCCTTGAGGGTGACAGCTGTGGTGCGCTGCCAGCCTTGCTCTGCGAGCCGCTGCAGAAAACGAGCCACCTGGTCAAGCGCCGGTCCTACCCGTTGGAGCTTTGGATCGCGTGTGGCCGGCTCCTTCATAGGGAAGATTCTCGGGATTGCAGGTTGAAACATGAGTTCGGTTTGCGATATTTCGGGGTGCCGACTGGAAAAACCCAGGCTCGTGGCCCGTCATCGGGATTCTCGACCCGCCGTTCATCAGGTTCCGCTGGATTTTTCCAGATGTGCGCTGTTATGCTTCGTCGCATGGCAGCGGTCTATGAGCTCGTGGTGGAAGGGGAGGGGGTTCAGCCCCATTCCGTGGCGATCGGTCAACAGCCGTATTCCATCGGACGGGGTCCAGGTAACGACCTCGTCGTCCCTGATGGGATGGTGTCCTGGGAACACCTAAAAGTGTGGTCAGAGCGAAGCACCGTTTGGGTGTCGGACGCGGGCAGTACCAACGGGACGTTCGTGAACGGCTCCCGAATTCGTGGCACGGTCCAACTCAACGAGGGCGACAAGATCACGGTCGGCTCGTTGGAACTACACCTGCAATTGCACGGTGAGCATACCGGCAACACGGAAGTCGACAACAAAGGCTCGGTCGCTCTCGAAGAACTCAGCACCAAGCTGCAGCACCCTTTCCGGTCCAATCGCTTCACGATTGGAAGCGCAGAGGATGCGGATCTGCGCATCCGCGGTGCGCTGCCTTACGCGGTGGAGTTCGCGATCCACGGACCCGACGACATCTGGATGATGGTCGACAACGACGACCTACCGGTTGAAATCGGAAAGACCTTCGAAGTCGCCGGCATGGAATTCCGGCTGGTTCGCGTCGAGGACAACCAGCGGCAGCCGACGATCCAGCCCGTTCGCGATCGGTTCCCCTACGCGCTTCGAGCGACCCTCGACGGCCCTACAGGTCCCGTGGCCGAGCTGTCGAATCTGCGCGACGGGACTCGGGTCCGCGTCGAGGCCGAGACCCGTGCTGTCCTGCTCTACCTGCTCGGCCGCCGGGTGGCCGAAGATCATCGCAGCGACGTGCCCAAGGATGAAGTGGGCTGGATTCCTGATGATGACGTGATCGTTGGCGTATGGGGCCGGGCCGGCCTCCCCGACGGAGCCAACCGTCTGAAGGTGCTGGTCCACCGGCTGCGGGCCGAGATCCGCAAGGCGGGCTTTGACCCGTGGTTTATCGAGCGACGCCGCCGATTCATCCGGGTTCGCGTTCGCGAGGTCACCGAGTGACGAGGCCTTGGGCCGACGCCTGCGGAAGCGGGAGCAACCCCTCGTCATCGACGTGAAGCACCAATGAGAGCCAGCCGATCGTGACCATGGTCACCATCGTGCCCAGCACGAGACCTCCCAAGACCCACGGCCACACCGGAGGAGCCGGCGCCTCTCGCGGCCGGTGTTCGCGTAGCTCCGAGCCTACCGTACCCGCGCGAAGGTGTCGGACGACGGGAACGGGGGTCGGATCCAACCAATCTGGCCGCTCCTGACGACTCAGACCGTAGGGGTCGGTACGTTCACGGCGATCCGCCGTGTTGAAGGTCTCGCGGGCTCCGGGACCGTCGAGAAGTCCTGCCAAGGGCGGCGTCGGTGGCTGACGAGGCGGCTGGTACGTATCGTTGGGCATCGATCCTTCCGCCAGCCTCTTCGGATCACAAAGACGAAGACGCGTTTCTTTTTGGGTTCCCGCAGGGTCAGGCCCGCAGGAACCCCGCGATCTGTTCGACAAGGTGTTTGGGCGTCACCACGCCCACCCACCATCCGGTTGCCGAGAGGCGACGCGCCATCTGTTGGTCGTAGTCGGCCCGCCCTTCGGCATCGATTGCACAGAGGCCGAGCCCTTTGACTCCCGCAGCGGCGAGATCCCGCGCAATACTTAGGCTCTTGGCAACATCGTCGTAGACGTACCAATCGCTCACGACGGCCACGATGGTTCGCTCGGGATCGGCGATGCGTTCCGCGCAGGCGGACAAGGCGCCGAAGAGCGACGTTCCACCTCCCAACTGGGCTCCCATCAACACGGCCAGCGGGTCTTGCACGTGCTCCGAGACATCCACCACTCGATGGTCCCAAAGCAATAGATCCACCGTCACGGCAGGTAGCGAGGCCAAGATTGCTGACGTGATCGCGGCGTGGACGAGGCTGTCAATCATGGAACCCGACTGGTCAACCGCCACGATGACCCGCCACGGAAGGCGCCGACGCTGGCGGTGACGAAACTCGATGCGATCCGCCACGAGACGTTGCTGATCGCGATCGTAGTGCTTCAGATTCCGATGGATGGTGCGGGTCCAATCGGTATTGCGGAAATTCTTTGGCGCACCGGCTCTCGCGGAGGAAGCACTCCCGTACAACGCCGACTGGGTCTCGGTCCGTAGGCGCTCGGCCATCGCTTCGACCACCTCGCGCACGATCGTCCGGGCCTGCTCCAACACCGCTGGAGCCATAAGATGCTTGAACTGAAGGATGCACCTAATCAAATCGGGGCTCCGTTCCAGCGAAGCCAACACGTCGGGATCCGTCACCAACTCGGTCAGGCCGTACCGTGACAGCGCGTCGCGTTCGATCACCTGGACGGCATCCCTTGGAAACAGCACCCGAACGCCCTTCAGCCAGGCGGGCACCGTCAGGTCGTCCGTGCCCTGACCGGCCCGTTGATGGCCTCGAGCCGCGAGTTCTCGGTCATAGAGAAAGCGCAAGGTCCGGTCCATGGCTCGAGGCTCGCCGTCGCCGTCCCCCGGCTCGCCATCTTGAGGCATAGGGAGTGAGTCATCGGCGTGATGTCCCAAGATCAGGCGCCACCGTACGGCAGCTGTGATCTTGCCTTCTTCATCGGTCATCACGCGCTCCTCGCCGTTCTACGACACATCCGTTCACCCAGGCGACTTCCTTTCAGATACAGTCACCCGTCGGTGGGGTCACGTGGCGCATTGCCCTGCGCGATTCCACCTGGTCGAACCAGGAGAGGTCATGTCCATCGAAAACCCTTGGCCTGAATATGATTTTCCGCTCGAAGGCAGCGAGCTTCGGCCATCGGAGGTCAATCCAGAGACGGTCATCGTCGGCTACGGGACCCAAAACGCGATCGAGCCCCTCATGGAAAGGTGGTCGAGTGCCATGTCGAAAGGGGGTTGGCAGGAAGTGAGTCGTCTCGAAGGAGAGACCAACACGCCGGTCATGCACTTGATGTTCCGCCGTGAGGGCAGCCTTGCCCAGCTGACCTTTGAAAAAGTCCCGTCCGGAGTCGATGTCGCCGTCAGCCTCTAGCGTTCGTGTCGTAGCCGGGGCTTGGATCCGAGGCCGCACGGTCCTTGCCGCACAACACGGACCCGACCGCCCCCATGCGAACGAATGGGAGTTCCCTGGGGGAAAGGTGGAGCCTGGAGAAACGGACGCCGAAGCCCTCCGTCGAGAACTCATCGAGGAACTCGGGGCTTCGATTGAAGTCCGAGAGCCCGCCCTCGCTCGACATACGTTCCAGGCTGGCCCGCGCACGATCGACCTTTGGCTTTACGAAGTCTGGGGCTCCGCAACCCCCACCCCCCTCGAGCACGCAGCCCTCACCTGGATCGACATCCCGCATGGAGACGTCTTGACCTGGTCCCGCGCAGACGCCCACCTCTGGCGTTCTGTGCGCGCTCGACTGCTGGAGTGACGCGAACCGGTCCATGGCGCGAACGGTTAGGCCCGGCCTGTCTGGAGTTTGCGATGTGGTTGTGGTGGCTCGGATGTACGTCAGCAACGATCGATGAGGTCAATCCAATGGATTCGTCGACGGAGCTTCCCTCGACGGAACCTCTGCGGGTCGCGACCTGGAACATCGAAGGTCTCGGAGCGCCATCCAGCGACCAATACGTGGCGGCGCGCGCGGTGTTGCAACGCATCGACGCGGATGTCGTCGGACTGAACGAGATCCAGTCTGGCGAGGAGGACAACCTCATCGCACTTGCGCTCGACCTCGGGTACGACGTGGTCCAGCCGCGTACGAATCCCTTTGGCCGCGATCACAACGCCGTGTTGTCCCGGCTCCCCATCGTGCAGAGCGGATTTCCCTCGAGTGCCGTGCTCTCTGGCGATCCGGTGGCCAACGACGTGACCCGATGGCCGGTCGCCCTCACGATTGAAGCGCCTTGGGGATCGACGGTTGGCCTGGCCGTACAGCATTGCAAATCGGGCTTCGACCTGACGGATCAGTTTCGCCGGACGGTTGACACCACCCGGCTTGGGCAGGCGGCAGCCCGGCTTGAGGCCACCCATCGCATCGTGATGGGCGACCTCAACGAGGATCGTTCCGAGTTGGAGGAAGAAGCACCCACCCCCGCGCAGTGGACATTCCCGCCCAATGGCCTGCCCCAAGACTTCGTGCTGGGAGACGACATTGAGGCCCGACTGGACAACAACGACCTTCCAAACCATCCGTTCGTCCTTGCCGAGCAGGCTGGATTTACCGTCATCACGGCACGCCAGCGTGATGGTCGTTCGGCATCCCGAGATTCGGGGCGCCTCATCGACTACGTGTTGCAAGACGGCAGTTTGCAGGTCGTGGACGTCGAAATCTACGACAGTCAGGATGAACAGATCGACGGCGGCATCGAACTCTCGGGGGAACCGCTGGCCCGAGAGGTGTCCCGGGCCGCAGCCGACCACTTTCCGGTCGTGGTCGACCTCCGACCTTGATGACCTACGCTCGCGCCGCCATGAGCTTTGAAGCCGCCGACAGCTGACGCCGACTCGCTGTCAATACGCCCAACGAAGGTTCGGGGGCGCCTGACCGTCCGAGGCTTGCCAGCTGTTCATAGAACCAGAATTGAGTGGCAAACCCATCAATCGCCTTGACGAGGCGGAACCACTTCAGCGCCTGTAGCGGGCCGGGAAACAACGTCAGCGACCGCTCCCACCGCGGGAGTTCATCGCGTCCTTCGAACAGTTGACGAGGGGCATCTGGGTCCGTGCACATCGGTCGACCAATGCCGATCAGATCGGCGCTGCCTGAGGCCAACACCTCGTCCATCGCGTCACGACGGCGCAGGCCTCCCGTCACCATGAGGGGCACGTCGATCTCGGCCCGCATCGCCTGGGCAAAATCAACGAAGTACGCTTCGCGCGCCCGCGTCGAACGAGCGAGCGATTGTTCCACCACCGGCTCGATGCCTTGCAAGTCCAAGAGACGTGGCTGTTCGTAGGTGCCTCCGGAGATCTCCAGTAGGTCGATGCCCTCGGCCTGAAGCCATCGCGCGACTTGCAGGCTGTCCTCGAACGAAAAGCCTCCCCGCTGGAAGTCGGCACTGTTTAGCTTGACCGCAATCGGAAACGCTGGCCCCACCTGGGTGCGCACCGCTCGGACGACCTCGAGTAACGCCCGCGCTCGATTTTCGAGGGAACCGCCCCATTCGTCGGTTCGGACGTTCGCGAGTGGCGAAAGGAACTGGGAAAGCAAATATCCATGCGCCGCGTGGATTTGAACGCCCGTGAACCCCGCTTCCTGCATGGCCTTCGCTGCAATCGCAAAACGGTCGATCAAGTCTCGGATTTCATCGCCCGACAACGGAACGGGCACCCCAAATTGGCCGCCGGGAATGCGCACCCGCTTCGCGGAGGGGGCCTTCGGCTTCCGATTCACCTGGGTTTGCGTCTGGCGCCCGGCATGCGAGAGCTGGACGAAACACGCGTTGCCGCCACGCGTCGCACTCGTCGCCCACCGAGCGAGGGCCTCGCGCTGGGCGGCGTTGGGGGGACCCTGAACGACCACGTTGCCAGGCCGTTCGAGATGGTCGCGATCGATCTGCACATTCCCAGTGATGAGGAGGCCAGCGCCGCCATCGCTCCACGCTCCATACAACCGCTCGAGTTCGGCGGTTGCCAGACCTTCGGGCGTGGCGAGTCCCTCGGTCATCGCCGCCTTGGCAATGCGATTGGGGAGCGTCACCCCACAAGGGAGCGACAAGGGCGATTCAAGAGCGGTCATGCAGCCTCCAGACTCACCCGAGTGACGGGCAGTGGCAGGGACAGATGGCTCGTCATCACCACAACCCGGTCCGTCGCCCACTCTTCGAGGACGGTGCACAGCGTTTCGGTTCGTGCATCGTCCAAGTTCGCAAATGGCTCGTCGAGGAGCAGCACCTTGGGATCCCCAGCGACAGCCGCGATGAGTTCGGCGAGTCGTCGCTGCCCTGCACTGCACTGGCCCAATCGAAGCGCGCCAGGCAGACCGAATCGGCCGCGCAATGCATGCCCCAACCACTGAGGTCGGCGCCTGAGGGCAGCCAATTGCTGCCAGGCTTCATCGACGGTGAGGAACTCGGGTAGTTCGGGCTCCGCGGGAAGGTACGCCACGTCACGCCGAGCCTCCACCGAGGTTCGTGGATCCGCGCCCACCACCTCGACCGTCCCAACCGAACGGCGCAGGCCACCACACAAACATCGTAGAATGGTGGTTTTTCCTGATCCGTTAGGCCCGTGAAGGTGGATCAGACCGGGTCCCACATCCAGGTTTAGAGGACCCGCTTCAAACCCCGTTGCATAGCGATAACGAAGGTCTTTGGTCACCAACAACGAACTCATTGCTGCCTCCGGTTGGCCGTGAGCGCCCGACAACACAGCGCGAACCCGACCAGCCCCGCAATCACCGAAACAAGACCTCCCAGGCGCGGCAACGCAAGGCTGGTGCCGACCACACCACCCATCCACCAAAGGAACGGCCCGAGTGATGGCCGATCTGGACGATGAATCACGGTTCCCACGACCCCAACCGCAAGCGCGCTGAACAACGCAAACTGCGTCGCCTGGTCCAAGATCCCGAGGACCGGCAGCCCGCCAACCGCAGCCACCGCCCAAGAGGGCGAAGTCAGGCCCGCGGCCAACAGGACCAGCGCAAACGCACGCGTGCGCACCCGGACGGGCCAAGGGGAGGGATCGAACTGGGTACCCAGGCGCTGGACGAGGGCGGTGAGGCCGCCATGGGCGATCAGGGCGGCTATGCCCGTCCCGACCAGTCCTGCGCCGCGAACCAAGCCGGATGAGTCGGCATTGTTGCGCCGCATCAACGCGATCACGGCGGCGAGGGCAGCGGCCAGTCCGAGGCTTTCCCACAACCGTCGCCGCTCCCGGCGGGTCAACAGCTGGGCGTCTCGGTGCAAGAGCGCGGCCAACGGACTTTGGGGTTGCGGCCACGGATTCGCGGCGCGGCCTTCCCCACCTTCGATGGCCCATTCGCGCGCCGCGCGACCGAGCCAGGGCACCCCGAATCGAATCGCCAAGAGCCACACGAGGGGCGCCAACCAGGGAAAACGCTGCGTAAGCGTGCCGAAAACGACGACCCCCACCACGAGAAGTCCGCCTCGCCACGGTCGAGGTCCTCCCAACGCTCCCATCCCCAACGCCCCGAGCAGCGTCCAGGTCAGGGCGGTGACTCCCGAGCCGGTTGCGATGCCGCCCATCACACCCAAAGGCAAGGCCAACAGCCCCAGCAAGGTGAGACTGGCCACGCCCAGGTCTACCGCCTCGAGGGGCTGACGCAGCAATCGCTCGTGCGAAGCAAGCCAAACTCGTCGGAGTCGTCGACGTTCGAACAGCCCCTGGGCCGCAACCAACGATCCCAAGGTCACGCCATGCCACCACGCGGGCGCCTGTTGCACGAGATGCCAGGTGGTAGGCCAATCGACAATGGCATCGAGCTGAACGATGGCCATGAGCAAGAGCACCATCTTGCCGAACAGATCAACGCCCACCGCGGCGCCGACGCGATCCCAGCCCCACCGGAGCGCGATCCGCCACACCCTGAAAGCTCGAAGATGGAAAGGGGTTTGTTGCATCGAGGCACCTATCGCGAAGGAGGCCCCCCGGGTGGCCCATCCCCCACCCGGAAGGCCTGGATCGCGAGTCGATCCTCAAAGAAGTCGGCCGCGACCCTGCACTCTGAGCTTAGCCGGCGCCTGGTGTGCCGCAACTGGAAATCCAGGTTTCGAAACGCTCATGAATGGTCGCATCCATCTCGGCTGCCCATTGGCGTTCGGACTCGGGAAACACAAGAACTTCATGAGGAACCGGATCGACCAATCCGGCAACTCTCACCCCTAGATCCGCGATTTCCGCCGGGATAAACACGGAAAATGCACGCCGAAAGTCGGGCAAAACCCTGCGGAAAGCGTCTTCATCGAGTCGCTGCAACGTTTCATTCACCGCTGCAAGCAGCCGCTCGGAGGTCACGATGGTGCTCCGAGCCACACGAAGCAGCCCCTCTAGGAAGGCTCCGCCGCTCAGCACCGACTCGGTGGGCCCGTTTAGGTAGGCTTGAAGCGAAGCCACGACCTGTCGTTCGGACAATGCTCCGAAGGTGTGCAGAAGGCCCTGGGCCGCGCCTCGGACCATGGGTTGAGCCCCCTCGGTCGTGGCCACTTCGGCGAGGCGATCGAGTAGCAAGGCCCGATCCCGCGGCGAGCCGTCGGGGCCTGGTGTCACCCCGATTCGCACGAGCGACTGGATGCGAGTGACGAAGGTCGTGGCTTCTTCGTCGGGCACATTGCGGACCGAAGGCAGGGTGAGACAACTGCGGGTGTACAGCGCATCCGATGCCTCTGCGATTCGCGTTTCCTCGATGTTCCGCCGCAATGCGCTGAGGTACCCGGCCAAGGCTCCGGTCTGCTCGAGCGCTCGCACCAGGTGTTCGAACGCATCGTCGGAGGCCGCCGCCGCAAGCAAGGCCTCTAGGGCAACGGGAAGCAAGTCGGTGGTCTGAACCTGGGCGATCGAGGCCACCACATCTGCGACGGCCGCCACATCGGTTCCTGCGGACCGAAGCTCCTCATAGAGCATCGCCGCTGCGGCCTCACGAATCGATGGCCCACGGTCAGACAGCTCGACAAGCCGATCGTCGACCTCCTCCGTCCATGCAAACGCCCAAGTCTCGGTCGTGAGATGCAGGTCATCGCCCGAGACCCAATCGGGCCCCTTGAAGGGGCCGTCGGTATCGGGAATCCCTCCAAAACACGGGATGTCGAGCACACGGCAGCGGTGGAGAAAGGCCGACTTTTCTTGGTGTTTGACCTGCTTGTGGATGTCGCAGCGCACCATTCGCTCGGTACCCGTGACATCCAGGCGATGGGCTTTGGCCTGCAGGTAGAAGTCCTGAAGGAGCGGTGGCTGTCCCGCACCCTCTGCGACCTGCCCCAAGGCGGATCCTCGCAATGCACGACGCAACGCATGCATGACCTCGGGACCCGCCGTCCGCACATCTCCTTTGACGAACGCACTTGTGGCCGCGTCAGCCGCATCACGGGCGGTGGGTGCGGCTTGCTCTCGAAGATGGGCGAGGCCTTGAGCCACCTGCAAGGCGCCGACCGCGTCGGCCGTGCCCAGAGGAAGCCCCCGTTGCCGTAGGTCATCCACCGCGCGAACCAACACCTCGAGCACCGCCTCCTGGTGAGGCGAGGCCGCGTGGTTGCGGGCAGCTCGAAACACGGCCTCACCAAATCCAGGATTCGGGGACCCCGGCGCAAGACGGGCCAGCGCCCGGTAGGAGTGCGCACACAGCAGGGTCTTGGACTGGGCATCCGGCTTGCCGGGCGCTCGCTTGCCCTTCAGGAACGGCAGCGCAACGCTGTGGTAGGCGCCGGTGAGGATGAGCAAGTCCCCGTCAGGGTGCGTCTTCCGAAGTTTGTCGATCCATGAGCGCATGTGGGCTTCGCGAAGGGCATTGTTGGGGTCGTCGCCCGCTCCGGAAACGTGCCTCGCGCACCAAGCAAAGGTGAGCACCGCCTTTCGAAACGCCTCGGTTGAAGTCCGGAACGCGCCCGCCTCAAACGTGGCGTCCCAGAACGCGTCGAAGGTGGGGTGGCCGGTACGCGTCGCCAATTCAGCAAAGAAGCGGTTTTCTGCCAATCCGCGATCACTCGGCCGTTGCTCGACACTGTGCAAGGTTGGCAGCTGGGCCTTCAGTGACGCATCGATGAAGTAGGTCGGAACCTCACGCTCCGCCGCGGTGACCACCGCTGCGTATTCCGGCCCGTGCACCACGAACGGCCACCAGCCCCGGTACCGAGCGGGAACGTCTTTCGAGACCGACCACTCTCCGTTCTTCCCAAGCTTGTTGGATTTGTCGACCCAGCTCGAAAGGATGGTGACCGGGGGTACGGTGTCTTCGTGGACAAGCCATGGAATCAGCTCGTTGGCGTCGTCGGGGCCTTCGATCAACACCGCCGCAAAAGGCCGTTCCTCGATCAATCGTCGCACGTGGATGGCGCAGGCGGGGCTGTAGTGCTTGATCCCCATCCAGACAAGACCTGAATCCTCGAGGATAGCCTGGACACCGGCGTCCACATTCTCGGGTGAGGGCGGGCGGAGTCGTTTCTTGCGCGGCATGGCCTAGATCTGGTCGCGGGCCGCGTAGTAGGCCTTCCATAGCCCCACGTCGCGCGCCGCCCGAGGCTTGACCGCCACCTCAAAGTAGTCTCGAAGGACCTTGGCTTCGCCGGCCTCCTCCTTGGCCACCGTCCCGGCCAGCTGCATGACCACGTGCTGAGGCTCGACGACTTGTTCCCCAAAGAAGGCCGCTTGGAGCACCGCATTTTGCCCCACCGCCACCGCTTCAGCCGTCGACATGGCATTGGAGGGTCGGGAGAGCTGTGTGCCGTCTGCGGTTCGACCGTCGCGCAGTTCGTGGAACGTCGTCACGAGCAACTCGAGAACCCCTTCATCGAGAGTGACTGCGGCCGCGGGCGACTGAGCGGTTCGTTCTTCGATCTGTGACCGAACCACGGCCATTTCCTGGGCCAAATCCGCAATGGGGGGCACCGTCTCAAAGTGGAATCGGCGCTTGAGTGCCGCACTCATCTCGTGCACCCCACGATCGCGCGTGTTGGCCGTGGCGATCACGTTGAACCCGGGTCGGGCAAGAACGAGCCCCTCATCGCCCGAAAGTTCGGGCACCATCAGCAATTTTTCGGAGAGTGCTTGCAGCAGGGTGTCTTGCACTTCGTGGGGAGCCCGTGTGATTTCCTCAAATCGGACCAACGCGCCTTGTTGCATCCCCAAGTAGAGCGGCGCGGGCACCAGCGCGCGTGGAGAGGGGCCTTCCGCCAGCAACAACGCGTAGTTCCAGGCGTACTTGATCTGATCTTCAGTCAACCCCGCCGTGCCCTGAATGGTGTGTCGCGACGTACCGCTGATCGCGGCCGCGAGGTGTTCCGAGAGCCAACTCTTGGCGGTTCCCGGCTCGCCCACAAGCAGCAACGCCCGATCGCTCGCCAACGTGGTGATCGCCCGTTGAACGAGCACATCGTGTCCCACCACCTTGCGGGTGATCGAGATAGTCTGCTCGGTTCCCGCGTCGTCGGTGTAGACGATGGGCTCGTCCTCACCCACCACAAACCGCCATGCGGCCTTGGGAGACAAAGCCCAGCCCTGGGGTTTGGGGCGGTCATCGGTCGCCGCAAGGGCGGCCAGCTCATCAGCCCAGCGACGTTCCGCGGGCAGCCGGATGGCATCCATGGCCCGTGCCTAGCTTCAGAACCAGCGTTCGACCACCGTGTCTTCAAGGAACCGGTCGTCGGACTCCGGAAAATCGAGCGTGTAGTGCAGCCCTCGGCTCTCGCGACGTCGCAACGCGCTCTTGATGATCACGTCTGCGACGTTCACGAGGTTGCGAAGTTCGACGAGTTCCCCGGTCAGCTTGAAGTCCCAGTAGTAGCTGTTGACTTCGTCCTTCACGAGCCGGATTCTCCGCAGCGCGCGCTTCAGTCGCCGATGGGTCCGGACGATGCCCACGTAGCTCCACATGAAGGACCGGATCTCCTTCCAGGTCTGCTGAATCACCACGAGTTCGTCGGACGCGGTCGCTGAACCGGGGTCCCACCGCGGCAAGTCGTCGCTTGCTTCGAGATCATCCAACCGCTCGACGCACGTGCGGGCCGCGTGGTGCGCAAACACCAAGTTTTCGAGTAGGCTGTTTGATGCTAAACGATTGGCCCCGTGCAGACCCGTGCACGACACCTCGCCGATCGCGAACAAGTTGCGGATCGAGCTTTCACCGTTGAGCCGCGTCTGTACGCCGCCACACAAGTAGTGAGCCGCCGGCACGACGGGAATGGGGTCCGTCGACATGTCAATGCCCAACGACCGTAGCTTCGCGTCGATGTTGGGAAACTTGTGCTCGGCGTCGTCTCTCGACAGGTGGGTCATGTCGAGGAAGACACAGTCCAACCCTCGTCGCTTGAGCTGGTCGTCGATGGCCCGGGCCACGATGTCGCGTGGAGCAAGTTCTTCGCGAGGATCCACGATGGGCATGAAGCGGGTGCCGTCCGGGAGCACAAGCTTGCCTCCTTCACCCCGGAGCGCCTCGGAGATGAGGAAGTGATGCTCCTTGTCGTGGTAGAGGCACGTTGGGTGGAACTGCACGAACTCCATGTTGGCGATCCGTGCTCCCGCTCGCCAGGCCATAGCCAACCCGTCCCCGGTTGCAATCTCGGGGTTGGTCGTGAACTTGTAGACCTTGCCAGCGCCCCCCGTGGCAAGCACAGTGGCTTTCGCGGAAATGACATGGACCGCTCCCGGCCCACCCTGCAGATCGAGGACATAGGCACCGAGCACTCGGTCCTCTTCCGGAGGAATCGCCTGACGACGACGGGCGATCCAGCGTTCGGTGATGAGGTCCACCGCCATGAAGTGGTCGATGATTTCGATGTTCGGATGGGCCACACAAGCGGCATTGAGTGCGCGAACGATCTCCTGACCCGTAAAGTCGGCCGCGTGGAGGATGCGCCGGTGGCTGTGGCCTCCTTCGCGGTGCAGATCGTACTCCTGCGGATCGGTGTCGCTCCTCGTAAACTGGGCCCCAATGTCGATCAGCTCGCGAACCCGGTCTGGCCCTTCGCGGACTGTTTGCTGAACCGCCTCGCCGCGACAGAGGCCCGCTCCGGCCACAAAGGTGTCTCGGACGTGGTTTTCGTAGGCATCGTCGTCGGACCAGACGGCCGCGATTCCGCCCTGTGCGTATCGGCTGTTGCTCTCCTGCGGCACCGTCTTGGTGAGCATGAGAACTTGGCCGTGGTCGGCGGCTCGCAGGGCGAACCACATGCCCGCCACCCCACTTCCAATGACGAGGAAGTCCGTCTTCCGTGCCATGGCGCACCTCCAAGGAGGCCGATATCGTCGGCGCGGAGGCCCGGCCCGTGCGGCGGTACGTCCCCAACGCCATCACGATCTCTCGGGGCCTCTGCGGGCCTCTCGTCGTCTATCTCCTGGTCGGTTTGAACGAGAACCTGATCGCGTTCTGGACGTTCCTCTTCGCCATGGTCACCGATCTGCTCGACGGTTTCGCAGCCCGTCTACTCAACGCGTTCCACCCGGCTGGACTGTGGCTCGATCCCCTGGCCGACAAGGTCCTGACCGATTGCTGCTGGATTGCGCTCGGTTGGGTGGGGTACGCGCCGGTGTGGTTGTGCGCCGCAATGGTCCTGCGCGACGTCATCGTGATGTCGGGGTGGGCCTTCGTCTGGGCACGCGGCCTCAAGCTACAGTGGACGCCGCGACCGGCCGGGCAGGTGATGGTGTCCTTCGAGGCGGTGGCGCTTTGTGTCCTGCTCTTTCATGGGCCCTACCTCAATACCCACTGGCCCACGGTTGGCACGGTGCTTGGCACGATCAGCCTCGTGCTGTCCCTGATCTCGCTGCTCGAATACGCCCTGGTAGGACCGGAGGCCGCCTCGTGAGTTCCGCACCCCCCGTGCACCCCAATGTCATCACTGCCGCACGCATTCCTCTCGCCCCCGTGGCGGTGGCGTTTATGGTGCTCGATACGCCCACGGGCATCATCGTCGCGACGGTACTCGCGCTGCTCCTCGAACTCACCGACATCCTCGATGGCCAGATCGCCCGTCGCTACGGTGTAGTCTCGGCATTTGGCAAGTTGTTCGACCCGTTCTCCGACGCCGTGACCCGCTACACGCTGTTCTTGGGCATGTACGCGATTGGCGTGGCGGACCTGTGGATGCTCATCGCCATCTTCTTCCGAGACTCGTCGGTCTCGTTCTTCAGGTCGGTCGCGGCCATCCGTCAGGTCGTGGTCGCAGCCAGGTTCTCCGGCAAGCTCAAAGCGGTCGTGCAGGGAGTTGGCACCCAGCTCATCTTCATCTCGTTGCTGATCTTGAAGCTTGCGCCTGATTGGGGCCTTCCGCCGCAGACGCCCAATGCCATCATGTGGATCATCACGCTGGTCACCCTCGGGTCGCTGGTGGACTACTTCGTCGGCAACCTGCCCATCCTCCGCGCCGCCTGGAATGACGAATCGGTGACCCATGAATCTTGATGGCCTGTGGCCTTGGGTACGTCCCCTGGTCTTCGCACTCGACGCCGAACCTGCTCACGAATGGACCATGCGATTGATCGAAGCGGTGGGTCGCTATGCGGGCCCCGTGGTGGACGAGCCGTCGCCTCCCGGGCTCGAAGTCCGGCTGGGTCCGCTGACCCTGCCAAATCCGGTGGGCCTCGCGGCGGGCCTGGACAAGAACGGTGTGGGGGTCGAGTTTTGGCCGACGCTTGGATTCGGCTTCGTCGAAGTCGGGACCGTGACCGCCCATGCGCAACCTGGGAATCCCCGTCCTCGCTTGTTTAGGCTCCCCGAGTCTCGGGCCCTTGTGAACCGCCTCGGCTTCAACAACCGGGGCTCGGAAGCGATGGCCGAACGGCTACGAGCCTTGCGCCACACCGGACGTTGGCCAAGGGTGCCTATCGGGGCCAACGTGGGCAAAAGCAAGATCACGCCGAACGAAGAAGCCCCCCGTGACTACGCGCTTTCGGTTCGTCGACTCGCCGGGCTCGTCGATTGGTTCACCATCAACGTCAGCTCGCCCAACACCGTGGGCCTCCGGTCGTTGCAAGCGGCCGATGCCCTCGCCCGCATCGTTGAAGCGGTCCTGGTCGAGGCGTCTGGGGCCCCCGTCTTTGTGAAATTGGCTCCTGACCTCACCAACGAAGCGATCGCGGATGCGGTCGGCATCGCCCGAGAGGGAGGAATCACGGCCATCGTTGCCACCAACACGACCATCCAACGTCCCGGGGTCGACACGACCGAGACCGGAGGCCTCTCAGGTCGCCCATTGTGGCCCCTGGCCAAGGATCGGATTGGCGCCGTCATCGAGGCGGCCGATGGTCTGCCGGTGATCGGCGTGGGAGGCATTGAAACAGCCACTCAGATTAGCGAGCTGATCGACCTTGGGTGCACCGCGATCCAGCTCTACACCTCCTTCATCTATGAGGGACCGGGCCTTCCGCGTCGGCTCACCACGGCCCTCGCCGCGCGACGAGCCGAGATCTCTCGGTTGGGGGCTTGACGCTCCGCGGCCGCCAGTTACTCTCAAGCCTGCTGCGGGTGTAGCTCAGTGGTAGAGCCCCACGTTGCCAACGTGGCTGTCGTCAGTTCGAATCTGATCACCCGCTCTCTTCCTTCTTCTGCAAATCCCCCACAACCGCGCACTCTTCCACAGCGCACCGAATCAAGAATGCGGGCTTACCCAAGCCTCGGTGATTTGGTTGTGCCAGTGATTGGTAGGTTCGTCGAGCATCTTCCAAATTTGGAACAACACTCGTAATGGGATTTGTGCACAATCTTGTCGAGCTTCCCCAGAGTTATCCACAGCTCTGGAGCGGGAGACCTGCAGCAATCGCTCGAGCTGCGCGTAGCCCATCAAGGGCCGACGAAATGATGCCCCCCGCGTAGCCCGCGCCTTCTCCGATGGGGTAGAGCCCCGGCAGGGTGGTGCTCTGGAGATCTTCGGTTCGCTCAAAGCGAATCGGTGACGTTGTTCGGGTCTCCGGCGCAATGAGGATGGCTTGAGGCCCCGCAAACCCGGCCAGCTTTCGGTCGAAGTCGCGGAGCGCATCCTTCATGGGTCCGGTGATGCTCGGCGGCAGCACCTCGTGAAGGTCGGAAGGTGTGACGCCAAGCGGGTAGCTCGAACGTGGTAAATCCGTAGAAGACTGGCCCGTGAGGAAGTCCACCACCCGCTGGGCCGGTGCCGC
>JBCCQY010000076.1:0-39392 GCA_039208735.1 Myxococcota bacterium
GATCCGACCAGCCTCCCTTGGCGCGCCTCGAATGTCGACGTCGTGCTCGAATGCACCGGCGCCTTCACCGATGGTGCCAAGGCCGCAGCCCACCTTGAAGCCGGCGCAAAGAAGGTGCTCATCAGCGCCCCGGCGAAGGGGGCGATCGACGGAACGTTCGTTTATGGCGTCAACCACTCTACGTTCGACAAGGAAAACCACAAGATCGTGTCGTGCGCGAGCTGCACCACGAACTGCTTGGCTCCCCTTGCGAAGGTGCTGCAAGACACGGTGGGCATTGAACGCGGTCTCATGACCACGATCCACTCCTACACGATGGATCAGAACTTGCTCGACGCCCCGCACCGGGGAGGCAAGTTCCGCCGAGCCCGCGCCGCTGCGGTCAACATGGTGCCGACGTCGACGGGAGCCGCCAAGGCGATTGGCCTCGTGCTGCCCGAACTGAAGGGCAAGCTCAACGGCATGGCCGTTCGCGTGCCCACGCCGGACGTCTCCGCGGTTGATCTGACGTTTGATGCGGGCCGTGAAACCAGCGCCGAAGAGATCAACGCGGCCATCGTGGCTGCGGCCAATGGCCCCTTGAAGGGGGTTCTCGCAGCAATCGACGAGCCCCTGGTGTCGTCGGATCTCGTGGGCAACCCGCACTCCTCGATCGTCGACCTCGCGCTCACACAGGTCATCGACGGCCGCTTCGTCAAGGTCTTCAGCTGGTATGACAACGAGTGGGGCTTCTCGAACCGCATGGTCGATATGGCCCTGCACATGGGGAGCTGATCGTGGCCGGCGCCAAGACGCGCGTTCCGGGGCTCGCCGACGCCGAGGTTGAAGGCAAGCGTGTATTCGTGCGGGTGGACTTCAACGTTCCACTCGACGGCACGAACGTGGCCGACGATACCCGCATCCGCGCCGCCCTGCCTACGATTCAGGCCCTTCGCGAGAAAGGCGCCCGGCTCGTGTTGGCCTCTCACCTTGGCCGTCCCAAGGGCAAGGTCGATCCCAATCTCTCGCTGATGCCGGCTGCGGGTCATCTCGCCGAGCGGCTGGGCATCGAGGTCGTCTTCGCCCACGAGACGGTGGGCGATCACAGCGTTCAGCTCGCCAAGGAACTGCCGGCGGGCGGGGTCCTTGTTCTCGAAAACCTGCGGTTCGAACCAGGCGAAAAGAAGAACGACCGTGACTTCGCCAGGGCGTTAGCGGCGACGGGCGAAGTGTTCGTCAACGATGCGTTTGGTGCCATGCATCGGGCTCATGCCTCGATCAGCGGCGTAGCTTCTTTGCTTCCCGCCTACGCAGGCCTCCTCGTGGAGCGTGAAGTCGAGGCCCTCTCGGCCCTCATCGACCCCGCCCTGCGCATGAGCCGTGCTCCCTTCGGAGCGATCCTCGGAGGGGCTAAGGTCACCGACAAAATCGGCGTCATCGATGCCCTTTCCAAGCAGATCGACCATCTGTTCGTCGGCGGGGCCATGGCCTACACCTTTTTGGCCGCGACCGACGTGCCGGTGGGCAAGTCTCGCGTCGAGGCCGACCAGCTCGATCTCGCTCGGGAACTGCTCGAGAAGTGCCGATCGCGGCATGTGACGGTTCACCTACCCGTCGACCACGTGGTGGCCACCGAGTTCTCTGCCGACGCAGAAGCCCGTACGGTCGAGACCATTGGCGACGACGCGATGGGGCTCGACATTGGGCCCGCGACCCTGAAACAGTGGTCCGAAGCGCTGTCGACTTGTCAGACCGTGTTCTGGAATGGCCCCATGGGGGTCTTCGAATGGCCCTCCTTCGCCAACGGAACCCGAGGCATCGCCGAATTCTTGGCGGGCGCACCGGCTCGCACGGTAGTGGGGGGCGGGGACAGCGCGGCCGCGGTGGCCAAGTTTGGCCTCGCCGACCGCATGGACCATGTCTCGACGGGGGGCGGTGCCTCCCTTGAGTTCCTCGAGCAGGGCGACCTGGTCGGCCTGCAAGCCCTCCGGGAGGCCTGATGGCTCGTCGTCCGTTCATCGCCGGCAATTGGAAGCTCAACCTTGGCCCACAGGCCGCCGCTGAGGTCGCGCGCGAGCTTGCGCAGGGCACCGTGCCTGATGGTGTGACGGTCGCGGTTTTCCCAACGGCGTTGTCGATCGCTGGGGCCGTCGACATTCTGCGGGGTTCCCGCATCGATGTGGGCGTCCAGGATGTAGCGGCCGTGGCCTCGGGCGCCTACACGGGGGCCAACTCGGCGCCCATGGCTAAGGAAGCAGGGTGCGCGTACGCGCTTGTGGGTCACTCCGAGCGTCGCCAATATTTTGGCGAAACGGACGAAGCCTGTGCGACCAAGCTCTCGCTCGTCTTTGAATCGGGACTCCTGCCGATCTACGCCATCGGTGAGACGCTCGAAGAACGCGAGGCTGACAAGGTCACGGAAGTACTGCACCACCAACTCGAAGTGGGGCTGTCGAAACTCCAGGACGACCAATTGGGTGCCCTCACCATTGCGTATGAGCCTGTGTGGGCCATCGGAACCGGCAAAGTCGCCACGCCGGACATCGCTCAGGCCACTCACGCCACGATTCGAGCGTGGCTTCGCACGCGCGCTGGCGCGGTCGCCGACGACATTCGCATCCAGTACGGAGGGAGCGTCAAGCCCGGCAATGCCGCCGAGCTGCTCGCCCAGCCGGATATTGATGGGGCGCTTGTGGGCGGCGCGAGCCTCACCGCGGAGTCCTTCCTCGCGATTGTCGCAGCAGCATAGGAGCGTCGCGGCCGCTAAGGACGTGTCATGGTCCCGCCCACTCGGGACCCTGGAGCAGTCTTGGCGACGACCCGCGACTACTACAACATCCTCGGCATCGAGCGGAGCGCATCTGCAGATGATGTGAAGCGCGCCTACCGTTCGTTGGCGCGCCGGTGGCACCCCGATGTCAACCCCAATGACGCCGAGGCCGCCGCACGCTTCAAAGACATCACCGAAGCCTACCGAACGCTGTCGGACCCCCAACGCAGGCTCCGTTACGACCGGTTGGGGCCGCTCTACACCGAGGATGGACGGCCCCCGCGCCCCGAGGACATCCAAGAGGTCGTGGGCAACGTGTGGAACAACCTGTTTCGCCGGAAGAAGGACCCTCGCGGCGAGGACCTTCGCTACACCGCTTCGCTCACGCTCGAGGAAGTTGCGCACGGCACGGACAAAGAGATCGTCGTCCCCAGGTTCGTGCGCTGCTCTCGCTGTGGGGGCGACGGGGCAGACCCCGACGGGGGCAAACAGATCTGTGAAGTGTGCAACGGCACGGGCCAAGCCACGGGAACCCGCTTGTTCAAATCCCGGTGCTACCACTGCGAGGGCAAAGGATTCATCGTCACAAAGGTCTGCACCCAGTGCGGAGGCGACGGTCGCGAGGGCGTCCGCGAGACGATCCGCGTGAAGGTGAAGCCCGGGGTGAGTACGGGCCAGAAGCTCAAAGTCGCCGGAAAGGGTAACGCCCCCCGATCCCCGGACGGAGAGCCTGGTGATCTCTACGTCATCGTCAGCGTTGCCGACCATCCATTGTTCCGTCGGCGCGGAGATGATCTCCTGGTCGAACTTCCGCTTTCCTATTCGGAACTTGTGCTTGGCGCCGATGTGACGGTGCCAACCCTCGAAGGCACGACCGTGGTCCGGATCCCGGTCGGCAGCGAACCCGGCAAAGTACTACGTCTGGGCGGCCGAGGACTACCGAAACTGGCCGGTGGAGATCCTGGAGATCTTCACATCCAGCTCACTCTCGAAGTACCTTCCGGCCTGCTCGACCAACACGAAGCCGCCCTAAGGGAGTGGGCCAACCGCCTTCCGGCCGCCGCTCACCCCCGTCGGGCCCAGTTCGACAAACTCGTCCAGGACCGCACATGACGTTCTCCATGCCTGCCTCGTCCCGCCGCCCGTCCCTTCGCATCTTGGGCCTCTGTACAGCGCTGGCGCTGCTCCTCGGCACGGTCGAGACCCCGAGCCACGCCAAGCGACGCAAGGGCCCGCCCGAGGTGGTGGAGAGCGCGCTGTCCTACGCAGCGACGGATCGCCAACGGTCCATCCAGCTTCTCGAGAACGCACTCGCGGG
This sequence comes from Myxococcota bacterium, assembly GCA_039208735.1. GTDB lineage: Bacteria > Myxococcota_A > UBA796 > UBA796 > DRPG01. The sequence goes on from JBCCQY010000076.1 coordinate 4,068, forward strand.
ACGGCGTCCCGACAAGGACACGCCCACGATCATGCTGCATGCGGGCGAACAACGGCGCCTGATCGGCAACTGGTCCGAGGCCAAGGCCTGGTTCAATCGGTCGTTGGGCCTCGAACCCAACGGCGTGAGTGCGCCGGCCGCCCGACTCGGAATCGCGTTGGCCGAACTCAACGCAGGTGCCACGTCGCAGGCCGCCATGAGTGTCCTCTCGAACGTCGATGAAAAGGCAGCTCTCGATACGCAGAACGCCGACCGCTACCTCTACCTCGCGGTCGACGCGGCCCAGCGCGGCAAAAAGGGTCTGGTCGGCACCTACTCCCGAAAGTCGGGACTCTACGCACAAGCCGATCCGCAGGTGCTCGCGCGGATTCAAAGCACGCTGCAGAACCTTGAAGAGGTTCCCAAGGAAGACATCAAGCCCGAAACGGTCGTGGAAGGCCCGGGCGGACCCTACGAGAAGGCCGTCCAAGCCTTCATCTCCGGTGACGTGCAGTCGGCCCGGCGGTTCGCGCAAAAGGCCACGAACGACGATGATCCGCTCATCGTGGAGCGGGCCAACGGCATGCTAGCCGCGATGGACGGCGCTCCGGTTCGTCCTGACCTCATCACCGTGTTGCTCCCGTTGTCGGGGCGCTACAAGGCGGTCGGTCGCAATGTGCAGGAAGCCCTCGAATGGGGAGCTGGGCCACTGCGACTACAGGTGGTCGACAGCGGAGGCACCGCCGAGACCGCGGTGGAAGCCCTCGAACGTGCAGTCCTTGAACAGGGCACCATCGCGGTGGTCGGACCTCTGCTCTCCGACGAAACCGAAGCGGTGGTGGCGGCGGCCGAGCGGTTGCATGTGCCGCTGTTGTCCCTCTCCCAGTCCTACGAGCCGGAAGGAGCGCGCTTCGCGTTTCAGGGCATGTACACGCGCACAGACCAAGTCCAAGCCCTCCTCGACTTCACGATGGGCCAGCTCGGCATGACGGCGTTTGGCATGTTTTCGCCTGACACCGACTACGGCAACGACGCCGTCATGGCCTTCGAACAAGGTGTGCTCGAACGGGGCGGCACGATTCGGGCGAAAGGGCAGTACTCGCTCGAGGAACCGCCTTCCGAGGACGAGCTCGAAGAAGGCGAAGAACCGCCTCCGTCGCGCAAGCCGATGGCCGTCGCACCCGACTTCGGCACCCGGGTCGGGGGCCCCGAGGAACTTCAGCGCCTGAAAAGCATCGCTGCAGCAACCGGTGGCAACCCCAACACCGTTCTGCTTCCGCCGTTGGTCGACTTCCACGCCATCTTTATCCCCGAGTCGGCACGTCACACGCCGCTCGCCACGGCGGCCCTGGCCTACCAGGAGTTTCCGATGGGAAGCTTCCAGCCCGTGAAAGATGGCCCCAAGATTCCCTTGCTTGGCCTTTCGTTCTGGAACACCGAGGCGTTGATCTCGCGAGGCGGCCGCTACAACTTCGGTTGCCTGTTCCCCGACGTCTTCTCGGCGGCGATTCGTCCGAGTGACGACCCTGTGATCACCGAATTCAAGGGAGCCTATGGCCGTACGCCGACCGCCCTTGAAATCGCGATTTCGGATGCTGGCCGGCTGCTCGCCGCCGCTGCGCAAAGCCGGCCCGCGGACCGGGGCGCCTTCCGCACGGCCCTCCTCGAAGCTTCATCGCCCAACGCCCTGACGGGAGCCACGGGATTCGACCCCGAGACCCTTCGCGCGAAGCGCAACTTGCAGATGTTGACCTTCACGCGGAGCGAGGTGGCGCAGGTTGGAGATGTGCCGCTGCACGGCGCCGAGCCGCGCCCCATCGAAGTTGCTCCGGAATTGCTGCCCGAAGTGAGTCCTGTTCCTCCGCCCCTGATGGAGGACGATACGGGCCTCGTACCCGGCACCGTGCCGCTCGAGTAGCTTGGGCTCCCGAGTGACACAGGGTTGTCCTTCCCCTGGGTTGCTCGGGTAAGATGGAATCCCTGGCCGCGCCGCCTGCGGTCGATGAGCATGAAACCCGCTGGAACCTCCACCTCGAACATCCGACGACCCTGAACAGCGCGTCATCGCGCGCCTGTTGGAGTCTCGTGCAGCCGCCGGTCCCTGGCTCGACGTCGACGCGGGCGACGATGGAGCCGTGCTGCACGGCCAGGCCGTGAGTACGGATACGATGGTGGAAGGGTCGCATTTCGACGCCCGCCTCAGCCCGTCCGACGTCGGCTACAAGGCGATTGCGGTGTCGGTATCGGATGTCGTCGCGATGGGCGGCGTGCCCCAATGGGCGTTGTTGACCCTGACTCTGCCCCGCGACACCAATCCCCTCGATTTCGTGAATGGCTTTGCAGAAGGCGTCCGCGAAGCCTGCGCCACATTTGGCGTACGGCTGGTGGGCGGTGATGTCACCGGGGGCCGAGGACCACGGGTGGTGACGTCGGTCGTCGCGGGGCCTTGCCCCAAGCCGGTCACGCGATCGGGAGCTCAGCCCGGCGATGACGTCTGGATCACAGGCCTTGTCGGCCTCGCGGGCGCGGGTTGGATGTGGCCCGACCCGCCGCCCTTGGCGCTCGACCGGCTTCGTCGACCTCGACCGCGCCTCGCCTTTGCCCAACCCTTGTCGGACCTCGCGACCGCCGCGATGGACCTCTCCGATGGGATCGCGACCGATTTACCCCGGCTCGCCTTGGCATCTGGGGTGGCGATTTCGATCGATCTCGCTGCGTTACCGGTGCCGGATGCACTCCTCGGCTTCGATCCAGACCAGATTCGGGAGGCGCAGCTCTGCGGAGGGGAGGACTACGAACTGCTCTTCACCGCCTCTGCCGATCGGCGGGACGCGCTACTCGCCCAAGCTGAAGCAGTCGGAGTGCGCTTAAGTCGAGTGGGAACCGTGCAAACAGGGGAGGGTGTGACGACGACCGAAGGCCCGCTGCCGCGTGCAGGGTTCGCTCATTTCGACTTCGGCGCGGAGGGTTCCTCGTGACCGTCCTCGCGGCCATTCAAGGGGCATCGGTCCTTACGCTGGTTCTCGTAGCGCTGATGCTGCTGGCGGGATCGTTCTTCTTCTCGGGCACCGAGACCGCCTTTTTCTCCCTTCAAAAGGTCGATCGCGACATCCTGGCCCGGGTCGATGCGAGCGGCCAACAGGTCGTGGCCCTGCTCGCCAGGCGTCAAGCCCTGATCCCAACCGTCCTGCTGGGCAACGAGACCATGAACGTCGCGTTGACCGCGACGTCCGCCGCCCTCATCCACCAGCTCACCGAAGGCAATGCGGCGCAATCCGCAGCTGGGCTGTTGAACGTGCTGGTTTTGCCGCCGATTCTCGTGCTGGTCTCGGAGATCACCCCCAAAATTTTGGCGCGTCGCTACCGCCGCCACTGGGCGCCCGCCGTGGTCTGGCCCCTCACGGCCTTTTTTGTGTTGGTGACGCCGATTCGCATCGTGGTCTCCGCCTTCGTAAGCCTGGTTGCAGGGCTTCTGGGAGCCAGCCGCGAGTTGCCCAAGGGTGTTCAGCCCGAAGAACTGCTCGTCTACGTGAACCACGGCACGGAGTCTGGAGCGCTCGATCCACTCGAACGCGACATCATCGAGGCGGTTTTCGAGTTCGATGAGCTGACCGTCGAACGCCTCATGACCCCGCGTCCCGACGTCTTCTCGGTGCCGCTTGCGCTGCCCTTCGACAAGATGCTCCGCCACATCGCCGAAAACCCCCACAGCCGGATTCCGGTGCACGGAACCAACGACGATGACATCGTTGGCATTCTGCTCCTCAAGGACCTGTTGCGCTTCAAGACCGCCCCTCCTTCAGGGCCGCGGCAACTCCGTTCTCTGCTGTTGCAGCCCCACATCGTGCCCGCTTCGAAATCGGCTGACTCCATGTTGCAGGAGTTTCTCCGCCGCCGGTCCCACATGGCCATCGTGGTCGACGAACACGGAACTTTCGTAGGCATCGTGACCCTCGACGACCTGCTGCAGGTCCTCCTCGGTGAAGATGAACACACCGACGAAAGCGACATTCTGCGGCTCCAGCCCGACGCGTTGACCGTAAAGGCCGGCATCGATGTCGAGGACTTCGAAGAGGAGACGGCGATCGAACTCCCAGATGGCGATTACCACACGCTGGGCGGTTTCGTGTTTCACGAACTGGGCCGTCTGCCACGAAAAGGGGATGTCGTGGAATTCGGGGACCACCGTTTCGTCGTGGCGAAGATGGAAGGCCGACGCATCGCGGAGATCATCGTTAAATCGCCCACCTCCGATCAGGAAGCGGTGTGAGTCCACTGCTGGGTTCCGCCATTGTGGCCACCTGTTTGCTGCTCCAGGGCTTCTTCTCGGGCTCTGAAATGGCTTTGGTGAGTGCCAACCGGGCGCTGTTGCAGAGCCGGGCCGAAGGCGGTCATCCGGGCTCCGCCCTGGCCCTCGAGATGTTGGAGCATGATGATGCGCTGCTGGGCACCTGTCTCATCGGCACCAATGTGTGCCTGGTGGCTGGGGTCACGGCTTTCGGGCTCACCATCGGCGGCGATGAAGTCGGCCACGATTGGTACCTGTCGCTGCTGTACATGCCGTTGGGGTTGTTGCTAGGCGAGGCCATTCCCAAGCAAGTGTTCCGCCACTACGCCGACACGCTGGCCCCTTTGCTTGCCTCCCCCATCCGAACCGCCCAACGCGTGCTTACCCCTGCCCTGTGGCTCGTCCGGGGATGGAGCCGCACCCTAAGCACGTTCCTGTCTGCTCCCGATGAAGAAGTTCGCCGCGAGGACATCGTCCAGCTCCTCGATGGGGAGTCCGGGAACATCGAACCCCACGAACTCGCCCTCATCCAACGGCTGCTCGAGATGAACGAGACCGCGGTGGAATCGTGCATGACACCGCTCGTTGACGTGCTTGCGCTTCCCGAGACCGCGACCGTGGCAGACGGCGTCAAGATGGTTCTTGAAGCAGGGTACTCGCGCATTCCCGTCTACCAAGAGCGCGTGGACAACATCGTCGGCCGCATCGAGCATCGCGATCTGCTCTTCCGCACCTCGAGCGACGATCCGATCACCGAACTGGTTCGGCCGGTGCAGTTCGTGCCCGAGACCAAGCGGGTCGATGAGCTGCTGCGAGAGATGCGAGGCGAGAGCGACCCGCTCGCTGTGGTGGTCGATGAGTATGGGGGCTCGGTCGGCATCGTCACCCTCGAAGATCTCTTTGAAGAGATGCTCGGCGACATCGAAGATGAACGGGACAAGCGCGTTCCCGGAATCCGTCGCATCGGTGAACACGAATGGCGCGTCCCTGGCCGGACGGAGATCGACGAGCTGGCCGAGGAACTCGACCGTCCGTTGCCCGAGGGCGACTACGAGACGGTGGCGGGCCTCATCTTGAAGGTCGCCGGTCGCATTCCCGAGGCCGGAGAAGTGTTTCGCATCGGCCGCATGGCCTTTCACATCGAGGCGTCGTCGGAACGGGCGATCCAGATCGTGCGGGTCGTTCTTTTGCCCGAAGCGCCACGCCGCTAGAGGCGCCGACCAGGGCCGCCGGAACTGCCTTCGCTGTCGTCCGGCTCGCGGTCGCCCTCCTCAGGCCGGGGCAGGCCGAGGGCCAAGACCAACAGCTCCTCGATCCCTTGGTCAAACAAGGGCACCCTCAGCTCACGAAACCGTCGTTTGCGAAGATAAACCCATCGATTTCCTAGCTCTGCTTCACGGTAGAGCCGGTGGACGTCATCTCCCGTGCCCTCCATCTCGGCGGTGAGGTCGCCGATGCCGTCGGGGGCGAAGTGCAGATAGCGTTCGCCGTAACGGAGCGTGAGGCCCTGCTTCGTGCGCTGCACGGTCAGGAAGCCGATGTCCTTTGCCAACGCCTGGAGTTCGCCAAACAGCTCGTCGCGAGCCGCTTGTGCGAGCTGCTCCGCTTCGGCCGCCGACCGCTCCCGGTCCTGACGCGCATCCTCGGCTTTTTCCACCGCTTTCTTGAATCGCGAAGCCAGGCGGGATCGACGCTCTCCCATCGGTTTGCCTCCACCAGCTTCCGTAACCGGGCGAGCCCACAACGAGCGGGAGCTGGCGCTGCCATCGCGTTGACCGACGAATTCGGACTGTGCTATGCCCCCTGACACTACAGTTGGGCCCCGTGCGGTCCGATCCAATGTGGCAAACCCGGAAGGCCCATGAGCAAGGCGATCGGCATCGATCTCGGCACGACGAACTCGTGCTGTGCCTACGTTCGCAACGGCAAGCCTCAAGTGGTCATCTACCGTGATGGCTCCCGGACCATCCCTTCCGTCTTCGCGATCGACAAGAACGGCAATCGCTTGGTCGGTAAGGACGCCAAGACCCAGGCCGCCGCCAATCCCGACCACACCATCGCGGCAAGCAAGCGCCTGATCGGCCGGTCCTTCGGCTCGAACGCCATGGAGAAGATGCAGCAGGTCTTCACCTACGAACTCGTCGAAGGCGAGCAGAGCGAGGTGTTGATCAAGGTGGCCGACCAGGTCTTCACGCTCGAGCAGATCTCGGCCGCGATTCTTCGGCGCATCAAGGAGTCCGCTGAAGACGCGCTGAACGAAGAGGTCGATCAGGCGGTCATCACGGTTCCGGCCTACTTCAACGATCGGCAACGGCAGGCGGTACGCTCGGCCGGCAAACTCGCGGGCCTCAAGGTGCTGCGGGTCCTCAACGAGCCGACCGCCGCGGCGCTCGCCTACGGCCTCGGTAAGACGCTCAACCAGCGGGTTGCCATCTACGACTTAGGCGGCGGCACCTTCGACATCTCGATCATCGACATCAAGGACAAGATCTTCGAAGTCATCGCGACGGGCGGGGACACGTTCCTCGGCGGTGTGGACTTCGACGATCGACTCATGCAGTACGTGCTGCAGACGTTCGTGAACGAAACCGACATCGACGTGTCTTACGACCGGTCGGCGGTCACCCGGATCCGCGACGCCTCCGAGATGGCCAAGATTCGCCTGTCGGACGACGAAGAGACCGAGATCGCTCTCGACCACATCTGCGACGACGACGACGGCAATCCGGTGGACCTCAAGATCCCCGTCAGCCGGGCAAAGCTCGAAGAGCTGACCGAAGACCTGATCGATCGATCCATTGCCACCTGCGAACGCATCCTCCAGGAGGCCCGCACCACCCACCAAGACATCGATGAGATGTTGCTTGTGGGCGGGCAGTCGCGCATGCCGCTCGTGCGCCAAAAGCTGGGCACGTTCATCGGCCGCGAGCCATCCAACAAGGTCGACCCTGACGAAGCTGTCGCCATTGGTGCGGCCATCATGGCCCACAGCCTGTCGTCCAAGGCCGGTCCGCAGGACATGACGCTGCTCGACGTCCTGCCCATGGCGATCGGGATCAACAAGGTCGACGGCACGATGCATGTGCTGTTCGCCAAAAATCAGCCGCTGCCGGACTACAAGACCCGAAAGCTGACCACGAGCAAAGACAACCAACGCTCAATCATGCTGCGGATCTACCAAGGCGAATCCAAGCTCGTAGACGAAAATGAGCTTCTCGGAACCTTCGTATTCAGCGGATTACGAGAGGCGCCCAAGGGCGAAGTCAAGATCGAGGTCACCTTCCACATCGACAGCGAAGGCATCCTCAACCTCACGGCCCGTGACATCGAGACGGGCCAGCTCGTGGAGTCCCGGCTCAAGCTCGGCAAGGAAGAGGGACGTCAGACGGCTCCTCCTCGACCGACCTCCCAGCGGCGCCCGGCGCGCCCCAAACCAGAACCCAAACCCGCGGCGACCGTCCCACCCGAGCTGAACATGCCGCGCCCGTCGACCAGGCCCACGCCTGTCAACCCCGAGCGGCCCCCTCCTCCGGCCCCCACGCCCCAGGGTGCGCAAACGCCAGATGACGTGCTTGAGCCTGTGCAACAGCAAGGATTCTTCGCCTGGTTGCTGTCGCTGTTCGGCATCAAGATCTAGCGACCGCATGGAACAGATCGTCGTTGTGCTGGTTCAGCCCCAGCATCCGGGCAACGTTGGCGCCACTGCGCGGGCCATGAAGAACTTCGGGCTGTCTCGCCTCGTGATCGTCGATCCACCGGCCTACGACAGCGAGCGGGCGCGATGGATGGCGCCCGGCTGTGACGAGATCCTCGCCAAGATGCGAATCGTAGCAACCCTCGACGATGCGTTGCAGGGCGTCCATCGGGCACTTGGAACCACCGCGAGGCACCGTCGAGACGGCCAGCCGGTTCTCGAGCCGCACGAGGCCGCAAACGACATTTGGGACGACGGCCGGGTGCACGCCATCTTGTTTGGCCGCGAAGATTTCGGCCTCGACAGCGAGTCAACCCGCCGGTGCGAAGCGCTGATTCGCATCCCCACGAGCGAGCACGCGAGCCTCAACCTTGCCCAAGCGGCCGTGATCATCAGCCACTCCCTCTTTGAAGCGGGCCGACGACGGGGGCAACATGCGACCGGTCGGACGCTGGGAGGGTCTCGCCCCACGACCACCGCGACCGTCCAGCGCCCCTCTCCCCGGGATCGGCTTGCCGAACTCGACGTCGTACGGCCTGCCGCCACCGAAGTGGTCGACCTGCTGGGGAGAGTTGGCTACTTGCGCGGCACGCCTGCGCACAAGGTCCAGCTCACCGTCGAGCAAGCCCTCGTCCGTGGCCGGTTGTCGGTTCGTCACGTCGAGGCCCTACGTGGCATGGTCCACCGCGTCGACTGGGCCCTCGACAATCCGGACGACGCCAAGGACTGACCTTGGCCCAATCTGTGCAGTCCGGACTTCCGGAACAGGAGACGCTGTGGAAAAGCTCGTGATCGCTGGCGGTCAGCCCCTGCACGGAACCATCCGGTGCTCCGGGGCGAAGAATGCCGCGCTGCCCATCCTGATCGCCACACTGCTGGCCCCAGGCGAGCACCGCCTCGCCAACGTACCCGACCTCGCCGATACGTCGTCGACCCTGTCGTTGCTCGGCCGCATCGGCTGCCCCAGCCTGGTGCAGGGCGGTGTCCGACTCGACACGAGCCGCATCGCCTTTAAGGAGGCGCCCTACGACGTGGTGCGAAAGATGCGAGCGTCGGTGTTGGTCTTGGGTCCCCTCCTCGCCCGGTGTGGTGAAGCCAAGGTGTCGATGCCTGGCGGATGTGCGATTGGCACGCGCCCTATTGATCAGCACCTCAAGGGCCTCGAAGCCCTGGGCTGTCGCTTCGAGCTGTCTGGCGGCTACATCCATGGCGTGGCCGACGATCTTCGCGGAGCCGAGATCCACCTCGACATGCCGACGGTCACAGGCACAGAGAATATCCTGATGGCTGCCGTGCTCGCCACCGGGACGTCGACCCTCCACAACGCGGCGCGCGAGCCCGAAGTTGTCGATCTGGTGCGGTTTCTCCGTGCCCTTGGAGCGAAGATCGAAGGTGAGGGAACGAGCACCCTCACCATCGAGGGCGTGCCTCGGCTCTGGCCAGCCTCCCGTCCCTACGCCATCGTGAGCGACCGGATTGAGGCTGGGACGTACCTGTGTGCAGGGGCCATCGCCGGAGGCGACATCGAGGTCGTCTGCGAACCCTCGCTGCTCACCGCGACGCTCGACATGCTCCGCGCGGCAGGCTGCACCATCGACGTCTCGGAGGATCGGGTTCGCCTTCGCCGAGAGGGGCCGTTGACCGCCTTCAAGGCGCAAACGCAACCCTACCCCGGCCTTCCGACCGACATGCAGGCCCAGCTGATGTCGGTGGCCACGCTCGCCCGTGGCGAATCCTCGATCGAAGAGACCATCTTCGAAAACCGATTCATGCATGCCGCTGAACTCGTCCGTTTGGGCGCCGACATCACCCATACGGGCCGGCACGCCACGATCCAAGGCGTCGACAAGCTCACCGGCGCATCGGTCATGGCCTCCGACCTTCGTGCCTCGGCGGCGTTGGTCCTGGCGGGACTCGCGGCAGGGAGCCTTACCGAAGTGCTGCGCATCTACCACCTCGATCGAGGCTACGAGGACCTAGTCGGCAAGCTCCGGCGGGTGGGCGCCCGCATCGTGCGGGTATCGGACGCGATGACCGACCGCGCCGCAATGACCGATGCGCTGGCACAGGCTGACGAAGCCGACAACGTCGCAGCCACTTAAGAAGGTCAATCGCTGTCCGTGGCGGGTGTTACGGCATTCGGGCTGTGCCGCGTATTCCCCGAGACATTGTTGACGCCGTTCGCGACCGCACCGACCTGGCCGAGGTGATCGGTCGACACGTGGCGTTGTCCCGTCGCGGCAAGAACTTCGTGGGGCTTTGTCCCTTCCACCAAGAGAAGACTCCCTCGTTCAACGTCATCCCCGACAAAGGGATCTTTCACTGTTTTGGGTGTGAGACGGGCGGCGACGTCTTCAAGTTTCTCATGTTGCTCGAGGGCCTTTCCTTCGTCGAAGTGGTGAAGGAACTCGCCGGACCGGCGGGCGTCACCATCGAAGAACGCGAGATGACGGCGGCCGAACGTCGGGCCATGAAGCAGCGCGCCACCTTGTTCGACGTGCTTACTGCGGCCAGCCGATTCTATGAAGCGGAACTCTGGACTCGCGCTTCTGGGGCCACCGCCCGTGCCTACCTCGAGCGACGCCAAATCGAAGAGGGAACGAGTCGTGCCGCGGGGTTGGGGTGGGCCCCAGGCGGCTGGACGCGCCTCATCGACCATCTGCATAAAGAAGGCTTTTCGCCCGAGCAGATCGCCGATTCCGGACTCGCACGGCCCCGTCAAAGCGGCAGCGGGTTCTACGACACTCTACGCGAACGTCTCGTCATTCCCATTCGGGACGAGCGAGGGCGCACCATCGCCTTCGGCGGGCGCTTGCTCGAGGGCGACGGGCCCAAGTACCTCAACACGCCTGAGACCCGCCTTTACCAAAAGTCGCGGGTGTTGTTTGGACTCGACGTGGCCCGTGCGGCCATCGCCAAGAAGGGGCGTGCACTGGTTGTCGAGGGCTACTTCGACGTCATCTCGCTTCGGCAGGCGGGATTTGAAGAGACCGTGGCCACATGCGGAACCGCCCTCACCCCCGACCACCTCGAGAAGATTCGTCGTCTTTCGCGCGACGTGCTGTTGCTTCTCGATGCCGACGAGGCGGGGCAAAACGCCGCCGAACGGACGCTTGAGGCCTTTGTTTCGGCCAGTATCCAGCCTTGGCGAGTCACCGTTCCGGGCGCCAAAGACCCCGATGAGCTGGTTCGAGAGTCCGGCGCCGAAGCGCTCGAAGAGGCGCTGAACCGTAAGCAGCCGCTGTTCGAATGGGTCGTCAGCCGACGACTCGATCGCTACGGCACATCGTCCATGTCGCGAGAGCGGGTGCTCGAAGAGGTCCTCCCGCTCCTCGCCCGAGCAAAGGATGACGTGCTTACGTTCCGGGTCTCTGCGCGGCTTGGCATGTCCGAGGCCGCGGTCCGAAAGCAGCTCACCGAGTTTGAGCGGCGCCCTCGTGAGCCGCGAGCCTCCGAGGCATCCGCTGGCGAGACGGCCGAGAACCGTGGCTGGAAGCCGCATGTCGACATGGTCCACCTGTTGTGGCTGCTCGTTCACCACCGCGACCACGTGGCCGACCTCTTGGTCCGTGCAGATCCGTCGCTCTTCGACGGTCACGCCGAGGTTCGGCCCGCGCTTGCCCGTCTCGTTTCGGGCGAACCCGTCGCCACCATCATCGATGAGACAGGCGATCGGGGCGTCAAACGCACCCTTCTCGCAGTGGTCGCGCGCGATTCACTGTACACCGCCGAGCAAGCGCCACGCGCGGTCATCGAAATCCTCATGCGACTCACCCAACCCTTGCGTGCGGCAAGACTCGCGAAACTCCAAGAGGACGTCACGCGATTCGAAGCAGCGGGGCAGTTCGACGAACTGCAGACCACGGTGCGCGAGAAGATGGAACTGCAGAAGCGTGAGAAAGCTTTGGAACGTGCGCTTCGCGAATCCGATCTGGATGGTGCGATGTCGTTACTCGGCACACCTTGAGGAGAGTTGTCACCTTCGAACAGCCGCTGGTCTGGCGGTGTCGAACGTTCCTCGTTAACGACCGGGTGGTGTTCGCTCCGGACTCCGTCCGACATCCCTCACCACGTACCCAGGAGAGATGCTGCCCATGAAGATGCAGGAGGACCCCGAAGTCCAGCAGCTGATCACGATTGGAAAGCAGCGTGGGTACGTCACCTACGAGGAAATGAGCAACGCCCTGCCGACCCACCTCATCTCCAGCGAACAGCGCCTTGACGAAGTGATGATCATGTTCTCCGACATGGAGATCGAGATCGTCAATGAGCAACGCAAGCGCGCCGAGGCGGAGCGCCGTGGCGACGGAAAGGACGATACCAAACCCGACGCCAATCGTAGCAACGACCCCGTTCGGGTCTACCTCCGCAAGATGGGCTCGGTCTCATTGCTGTCGCGCGAAGGCGAAATCGAAATCGCCAAGCGCATCGAAGATGGCGAACTAACCGTCAAGCGATTCGCATTGACGTCAGCGTTGGGCGTTCAGTTCATCGATGACCTCATCACCGAAGACGAAGAACGAATCCAGAAAGCCATCAAGAGCGGCAAGAAGCCAAAGGCCGCCAAAACGAAGGATGGCAAGTCGTTCTCCGACGCGCGAACGGTCGCTTGCGAGGCTCTCGACGCCCTCAAGGAACAACGTGAGGCGTTGGGCAAGGCCAAGTCGAAGCGCAAGCGCACCGAAATCACGGCGGCCATCGAGGACCTCGAAGAGGGCATTCTCGAGGTCATGGAAAGCCTCGATCTCTCGAAGAAGCAGATCGCGGTGATTTCCCAGCGCATCCAGGACAGCTGGGTCCAAATCGGCCGTGCAGAAAAGGAAATCGAGCTGGTCGCAAAGGATGCTCGCTTGCCGGTTCGCGAGTTGCGGCCATCCATTCGCAAAGTGCGGCGCAACTTCGAGACCGCGGGTCGCGAGGTCATCGAACGGACCGGCATCGACGAAGAACAATGGAAGGAGTTCGACAGCCGCGTCCGCCGTGAGCTGCGCAAGATCCGCAAGGTCGAACAGATCACGGGCATGACGCGCGACGAGTTGTGCATCGGCGCCCAGGAGCTTCGCAAAGGAGAGGCCCTCGCTGAGCAAGCCAAGAGCGAACTCGTTGAAGCAAACCTGCGCCTCGTGGTGTCGATCGCCAAGAAGTACACGAACCGTGGTCTGCAGTTCCTCGACCTCATCCAAGAGGGGAACATCGGCCTCATGAAGGCGGTCGAGAAGTTCGAGTACCGCCGTGGCTACAAGTTCTCGACCTATGCCACGTGGTGGATTCGGCAGGCCATCACCCGCGCCATCGCGGACCAGGCGCGAACGATCCGCATCCCGGTCCACATGATCGAGACGATCAACAAGCTCATTCGCACGCAGCGCCACCTTCAACAGGAACTCGCTCGGGAGCCCCGCCCTGAAGAGATCGCCGAGAAGATGGAGATGCCCGTCGACAAGGTCCACAAGATCTTGAAGATCGCGAAGGAGCCGATTTCGCTTGAAACGCCCATTGGCGAAGAAGAAGACAGCCATTTGGGCGACTTCATCGAAGACAAGGCCACGCTTTCACCGTCCGAAAACATGGTCAACGCCTCCTTGACCGAGGCCACACGCAAGGTTCTGGCCACGCTTACGCCTCGTGAGGAACGGGTCCTCCGACTACGGTTCGGCATCGGACAGCCCCACGACCACACCCTCGAAGAGGTGGGGCAGGACTTCGAAGTCACGCGCGAACGGATCCGCCAGATCGAGGCCAAAGCGCTTCGCAAGCTCCGCCATCCCTCGCGCCGTAAGCGTCTGCAGGCGTTCATCGACGGATAGAGGTTTGCGACTCGGACTCCGGCCGTTCGCATCGCGACGCGACCTCTGGCTCACGGAGTCGTGCTGAGGTCCTCGGGTTCCGCAACGATGGCGTCCAGCCCTCCATCGCCGCGAAGCAAGCTCGAGCCCGGTATTTGCGGCGACATGCCGACCAACGTGCCGCCCACCAACAGACCAAGCGCGAGCAAGGCTACGCTCAGCATGGGCAACCACGCCGCATCGACCCATTGAGTCCGCTCGGGAGGCAAGCTGGGGACGCGGAACTCTGCGGTGGCCCTGGCTGAGGGCGGTGTTGGGCCAAACGTCCGACGCATGGCGGACTCCCCCGTTGGCGCGGCCTGCAACTGAGGCTCCGGGGTGGCTCGCGAAGGACCTGGTGTCTTGCTGCGCGTCACTGACACCAACAAGGGGGCGGGGGTGAGGTCAGCGATGGGCCGAGGCCCCTTGGGGGTGGGAGTTTCGGCGCCGTAGAGTTCGCGGACCACGGCTTCGGCGTCGGGCAAGCGCCGAGCCGGATCGACCTGAAGCAGGCCGTCGATCGTGGACGCGATTGCGGCGGGCACCTGCGGCACCAGGGCTCGGGCATCCTGTCGATCACCCGAAATGATTGCCTCGAACGTCGAAATTCGATCGTCAGCGGAGTAGGCCCGAACCCCGCAGACCAGTTCGAACAAGATGCAACCCAGCGCCCACATGTCTGCGCGCTGGTCGACTTGGCTCGGGTCCCGGATCTGCTCTGGCGACATGTATTCGGGGGTCCCCAGAGCCACCCCACTGTGGCTCACCGACTCCTGCACGATGAGGGACTTTACAAGTCCGAAATCCGTCACCTTGGGCACGAACCCGACCGAACTGGGCGCCAGTAGGACGTTGGCGGGCTTGAGGTCGCGGTGCACCAACCCTCGGGCATGTGCGGCGCCTACGCCACGGAGGATGCCTCGAAACAACCACAAGGCCTCTTCGAGGGTCGGGCGATGCTGCTCGAGCCAGTTGTCGAGCGATGGCCCGTCGACGTACTCCATGACCAACGCAGGGACGTTGTTGAGGTCCAGCACGTCGGTGACACTGACGATGTTCGGATGCCGTAGGTTGGCCTGGACCTTCCCCTCGAGGAGCAAACGGTCGCGGACCACCGGAGAGGTGACGAACAACACCTTCAGCGCATGGTCGGAGTCCAGCTGAAGATGGCGCACGCGGTACACCGCAGCCATCCCGCCTTGTCCGACGAGTTCTTCAACGCAGAAGCGCTGTATCGTTTGCCCGTGGGTGAGCACGGGTCTCTCATCGGTCCGTCGGCGCGACGTTCGATGTTCGACGGTCACCCAAACTCGCGCAATGCTCCCAAGACCTCGGGCAACACGGCGAGTAGCGCATCAACGTGCTCAACCGAGGTGTGCGGACCCAGGGAAATCCGGAGCGCTCCTCGTGCGTCAGGCTCCCCCATTGCGATCAGCACCGGCGACGGCTCGGAAGAGCCACTGGCACACGCAGACCCTGACGAAAGCGCGAAACCTCGAAGATCCAACGCCTGCACCAAGGTCTCTCCTTCGATGCCGTCGAATACGACGCAGGTATGGGTGGGGACCCGAGGGGCGTCCTCCCCCATCTCTCGCGCCCCCAACGCTCGCAACCCCGCCCGAAGCTTGCGCGCAAGCGTCGTCCACCGGGCCAAACGTGCCTTGGTCTCGAGCTGAGCCAGCCGGCACGCGACCCCAAAGCCCACCACGCCCGCCACGTTCACCGTGCCCGACCTCAGTCCGCGCTCCTGTCCTCCCCCACCAAACAAGGGCACCCCGTGCTCGGCGTTGAGCAATGACAATGCGCCAACCCCCGCCGGACCTCCCAGTTTGTGAGCCGAAGCCACCACCGTATCGGCCAAGGCCAAACCTTCGACGGGGCCTTTGCCTAGGGCCTGGGCTGCATCGCAGTGCACGTGGCGAACCCGACCCGCGGCTCGCTGCGCCACTGCCCCCGCGACGTCTTGCCGGACGCCGGTTTCATGATTCACCGCCATGCAGCACAGCACATCTGCATCGGCGGTGCTAACCTCGATGCGACCTGCCCCATCGACAGCAAGGGGCCGAATGTCGAGGCCGGCGAGGACGGCGGCGGCCGACACGCACGGGTGTTCCACCCCCGACACGGCGACGGTGGTGGCTCCCTGGGCCGCGGCGATTCGAAGTGCATGGTGATTCGCCTCGGTCGCCCCCGATCCAAAGACCACGCCCGCCACGGGCCGCTCCAAGAGTGCGGCCACCTCGGCGCGGGCAGCCTCGACCGCGGACGCAGCGCGCTGCCCCGCCCGATGCGCCGAGCCCGGGTTGGCCGGCGCACCCCACCATGGCGCCATGGCCTCCCGCACCTCGGGCAACAGGGGAGAAGTGGAAGCATGGTCCAGGTACATCATGGCTCTACCTGAACAAAAGGGCGGAGGCGCTCTACGGTCGCTGGCCCGATGCCCCGAACCCGATCGAGATCATCGATCGACGAAAACCCTCCGTTCGATGCGCGATCGGTCACGATCCGCGCCGCGGTGCGTTCCCCAATGCCGGGGACGGTGGCCAACGTGGCTTCATCGGCCATCGCCAAGTTGACCCGCTGTCCTACGAGCATGGGATCAGATGGCGACGCCACCTGCGCGACCAACCCGTTCCATACAACGCGGTGGCCCTCGGGCACCCTACGAAGGTCTTCGGGCGGGACATCGACCCCAGCGGCGAAGAGAGCATTTTGCACGGTTGGGACTTCCACGACGTGGTAGCCCGGCTGTGGCACCGCGCCACGGACCTCGACGACCGCACCCACCGGAAACTGCCCTTGCCACCAGGACCGAGTGCCGGCAATGGTCAACAACAAGGCCCAAAGGGCGACGAGCAACCCCTTCTGTTCCCGCTTCATACGACCCCCTCGACCAGGGCACGATGCCGGGGGCCCGTGGCGATCAGTTCGATTTCACGGACGTCTGGAGCGCCTGCACGTTCGTGCAAGACGACCTCCAGACGGTCGTTCGGCAAGGCGTTGGGGAACCGCGTGGCCCACTCCATCACCACCACACCGTCATCCGCCTCTTCGAGGCCCAATCCATCGATTTCGTCACCGGCCGTCAACCGATACGCATCGACGTGCCACAACGGAAGACGGCCTGACTCGTGCAAGGCCACGAGAATGAAGGTGGGACTAGAGACCACCGAGGAAACCGACAAACCAGCGCCCACTCCCTTCGCGAACACCGTCTTTCCCGCGCCGAGGTCCCCCCCAAGTGCGATGAAGGTGCCCGGAACCGCAAGGGTGCCCAGTCGCTCGCCGAGCTGCCACGTCTCGTCTCGGCTTTGGCTGATGATCCGCGTCATGTGCACGTCTTCGCGTCGGCGCGGGCCCACGTCAAGGAAGTCTCGCCGACGAGGTCAGGCAACGAAGGCATTGGCGACGTCAGGAAGCCGGCTTGCGATGTCCCGTGCCCGCCACCCTACTCGACGGTCCGCCCAAAGGGCATCGCCAGTGGCGCCGTGCACATACGCCCCGAATCGCGCCGCTGGGCCCGCCGGCACCCCTCGGCCGAGCAACGCCCCCACGACACCGGCCAAGACGTCACCCGAGCCCCCCGTGGCGAGCGCAGGACTCCCCGTGGGATTGATGGTGATGCGGTCAGGGTCCGCAACCAAAGTGTGGCGGCCCTTCAAGAGGACCGTGCCGCGGTCGCGAAGGCGCTCCAAGGCCGAGAGTCGATCCGCTTCGACGTCACGAGCGCTGATGCCAAGCAGGCGACCCGCCTCGCCGGGATGGGGGGTAAGCACCCGCGGGTGCGGCGTCGTCGTTACCGTGGTGCAGCGTAAGGCGTCGGCGTCGAAGACCAGCGGAACCGCGGCCTCGGCCCACCATCGCATGAGTATGTCGCGCACCTCAGGGAGCAGCGGCTGCCCGCCGCCAAGGCCTGGCCCCACGACGACCGCGTCGTACGACGCGGGCTGAACGAACGGAAGGTCGTCGGTGACGACCATGACTTCAGGCGGAAGAGCGCTCAAGCGGGGCACCGCTGCAGGCGGGACCCTCAGCGTGACCAGGCCTGCCCCTGCGGCAAGGGCCCCTTCACAAGCGAGAATGGCCGCGCCGGCCATCGCCACGGAACCTGCGACCACCAGCACATGACCTGAACGGCCTTTGTGGTCGGTCGAACGACGCGCCGGCCAACGTACATCCGAGGGCTCAAGGAGCCACGCTGCAGCGTCATCAGGCTGCCCCACCGCATCCAAGCCGATGTCGATAAGTCTGGTTTCACCGCACGAAAGTGGTCCCTCTCCGACGAACAGGGCGGGTTTCCATCGACCCAACGTCAGGGTCGCTACGGCGTCAAAGGCCGGTCCACGCCATTGCCCCGTGTCGGCATCGAGCCCACTCGGCAAGTCCACCGCGATCACCCGGTGTACCGCAAACCGAGCCGTCGCCTCCGCGGCCACGCCGTCGAGGGGCCGGGACAGACCGGTGCCGAAGAGTGCGTCAATGATCCAAGTCTCGGGCGAAGGTGCGGCCACCTCACGGACGCCGATGCGGCGTGCGATTTCGGCCATGACCCGGGCATCGTCGGTTGCAGGTGGCAAAACGGGCCAAACCGAGACGTCGATTCCCCAACCATGCAGCCAACGAGCAAGCGCCCATCCGTCACCGCCATTGTTTCCAGGACCACAGGCCACACAGACCGAGGCATCCCGAATGGCCGGCACGTGCTCGAGGAGACCGTGGGCCAACCCCGAGACGGCCGCTTCCATAAGGGCGAGCGAAGGAAGGCCTTGATCCTCAATGATCCGTCGATCGAGTTCGCGGACCGCCGCCGCGCGGCACACGGGCTTCACGACAGCACATCGCGCGCGATGCGCTCGACCTCGACCAAAACGGCATCGACACCGGCTTGGTCTTGCCCTTCCACCAAGATGCGTAGCACGGGCTCCGTCCCCGAATAGCGAAGAAACACCCTACCATGTGGACCAAGACGATCTGCGGCCGCCGCCCGAGCCTCTTGCAGCGGGGCAATTTCCGCGAGAGGGGGACGCTGCGCGACCGGGACCTTGGCCACCGATCGAGGCAACGGCTTAAAGCCCGCAAACGCCTCCGACAGCGTGTCGTGGGTGGCCCAGGCCAGCCCCAACGTCCGGAGCCCCGTCACCAACCCATCGCCCGCGGCCACGTCGCCGAACAACACGTGGCCTGACTCTTCGCCTCCAAGCGGAATCGACAAGGCATCCATCTGCTCGCGCACAAACCGATCGCCAACCGCCGTGCGGACCACGCGCACGCCGGGTAACGCGGGCTCAAGCCCCCCGTTGCTCATCACCGTGACCACCAGCCCTGACACCTGCATTTCGGTGGCGAGCGACCACAACACCGCATCGCCGGGCACCAAGGCCCCTCGTTCATCGACGATGCGGCAGCGATCGCCATCACCGTCGAGCGCGATGCCCCCGTCGCATTGATGCTCGACCACCGCCGCTTGCAACGTGTGCAGGTGCTCGGAGCCACAGCCCTCGTTGATGGCCCCGGGTGCCTTGACGATGTGGATTTCCGCTGGCCAATCGTCGCCGAGCCAGTTGCCGGCACCCGCCGCTGCACCGTTGGCGAAATCAAAGGCAATGCGCTTGCCTGCGAAGGCCTGTGCCGATGGCATCGTACGACGCACGGTGCGTCGCCACTCATCGAGGACCGCCCGACCAACGTTTTCATTGGGGGCTCCACCGTCGACTTCGGGCGGGGTCTCGGCGATCCATGCCTCGACGGCCCGACTGGCCGCTTCATCGAGTTTGCGCCCCCGCGACCCCACGATCTTGAATCCGTTGTCGTGAGCCGGATTGTGAGAGGCCGTGACCATGATGCCCACATCCGCGATGCCCGAGTCGATGGCAAGACCCACGGCGGAGGTGGGAACCACGCCGGCGGCTAACCACACTCCTCCGGCCGAGGTGATGCCGGCTCCCGCCGCTCGCGCCAAATCTGGGCTTGAGGGCCTGGTGTCGTGACCCACCACCACACGGCGCCCTCCTGTGGCCTGGGCCAACCGAATAGCGGCCCGGCCCACGCGAACCGCCACGGACTCGGTGATGGGATGCGTGCCCGCCCGACCGCGGATTCCGTCCGTGCCAAACCCAATCGTCGTCATCGTCGCTCCACACGGACGCTCTGGGGCTGGACCCGGGTGACCGCGACTTCCGATCCGCCGGGGCGCCAAATCTCGATCCGAGGCCCGCGCTGCGCCCCATAGCGTGCCTCGGCCGTCGCGGGGGCGCCCTTGGGCAAGCGGACGAACGCCACCACGGCAGACTCTCCGAGTCCATCCAGGATGGCGGCGGGTCCTCGCAGACTCACCGTGACGGTGGTGGGTTCAGGCACGTAGCCGTAGTCGTCGTAGATGATCACGGGCACCGAAAGATCCTCGACGGTTCGTGTCACGACCACCACATCCACCATGGCCTGTGGGACCTCGTCGTTCAGCGTTTGCACGCCCCACGGAAGGTCCAGCGGGGCATCCACCGTCACGGCATCGGTGAGCGAGGACAGGTCGATGGGCTTCGTGAACACATGGTCGAGACGGGACAACACCTTGCGAGGTCCTTCGACATCGATGACCTCGGGTTCGATGGTCAGCCCACGAATCTCGTAGGCAGGCGGCGGGTCTCCGACCGGGCGAGGCTTGACTTGGACCTTCTGCTGAATGCGTTCATCGAGTTCGAGGGCCACCGTCGATGGCTCTACGCCCAACACCGTCAACGATTCAGGCACCGACCAGTCGATCGACGACAGATCGACCACGTGCTCGCCCATCGGCAGGCCCGTCAGATCGATCCGTTGCTCTACACCGGCCGTACGCGCCCGACTCGTGGCTGCGCGCGCCCCTTCCACCACCACCGTGACCTGGTTGCGGAGTGGCTCGGTGGTCACCAGACCGTCCGGCAGGACCCACCGCACCCGCATCGGCACCGGGGTCTCGCGCGCGACATCTTGCTGTACGAACAACCAAGCGGTCACCGCGAGGAGGAGCGCAAGCCCCTTGGTGAAGGGATCGTAGGTGATCCACGCGACGAAGCGTTGCCAAAGGTCAGCCACTAGCGCGCTCTGCCGATGGCACGACTTCGCTGCTTACATCCGTGTCATCGAGCTTCTCGACCAGCTGTTGCCGAAGGTCGTTCGCATCGGCCACCGGAGTGACGTTGCCCCGCTTGACCAGCGCGACCGTACCGCGCTCCTCGGACACCACAAGGGCCAAGCCATCACTCGCCTCGGTCAGTCCGATGGCGGCCCGGTGCCGAGTGCCCCACGCCCGGGAAAGCTCCTTCGACAAGGAGATCGGCAAGAACACGCCTGCGGCGACGATGCGCTCACCCATAATGACCACTGCGCCATCATGAAGCGGCGAAGACGGGTGAAAGATCGACTGCAGCAGCTCTGTGCTCACAACGGCATCGAGGGGGTGGGTGCCTTCGGTGAAGCGCTCCAACGAGACCGAACGCTCGATGACGATGAGGGCTCCGATCTTGCGGTGAGCCAAGGCGAAACAGGCCTTGATGACCTCTTCCATGACGCCCGCCTCAGCCCGGCGCGGACTGGGGGCCGAAGAGGCAAAGAACGTACCTCCCGCCTTGGCCAACGCCCGTCGAATGTCGTCCTGAAACAGGATGAGGAGCGCGATGATCACGAACTCGAACAGGTGGTCGAGCACCCAATGCAAGGTCGTGAAGTGCACCCAGTCGCTAACCACATGGAGCACAAACAACAGGCTGAGTCCGACGAGACTCTGAAACGCGCGGGTCGCCTGCATCGCCCGCAACACCCCGTAGAATACGGCCGTCAATAAGGCGATGTCGAGCCAATCGACGAGGCTCGCGGTCACGAAGGGTTCAACCAGCCAATTCCCGATCACGACGCCGGGCTCTTGCAAGCAAGGTAGACCGTCAGCGCGTCATGGGTCTCGCGAACATCGTGTACCCGAAGCCAGTCCGCCCCTGAATCGACCGCAGCCAGCGCGGCTCCCACCGATCCGGCCATCCGCGCCGCCGCGTTGGGCTGTTCGGTAAGACGTCCGATGAACGACTTGCGCGATGCCCCGATCAGAACGGGGTAGCCGAGCGCTTTAAACCGAGGGACGGAGGCGATGATTTTCGGATTGTCGGCCGCTGCTTTTCCAAACCCAACCCCGGGATCCACCACGATGCGTTCAGCCCCAATGCCGGACGCACGGGCCCGATCGGCCGCCTCGCCAAGGGAGGCCGCAATGTCACCAATGAGGTCGTCGTAGTTCGTGTCGCGTTGCATCGTCTTCGGGACGCCGCGCATGTGCATCAGTACGTACCGTACCCCGGTCTTGGCCACGAGCGACAACATGTGGGGGTCACGGCCTGCGGACACGTCGTTGACGATGCAGGCTCCTGACTCAATAGCCACGCGAGCCACCTCCGCCTTTTGCGTGTCAATGCTCACTTGGGCATTGGGCCGAGCCTTCAACACGCCTTCAATGACGGGCCGTACCCGAGCGATCTCCGCCGCTTCCGTGACCGCTTCGGACCCGGGTCGGGTCGACTCCCCCCCTACGTCGAGGACCGTCGCCCCTTCATCGAGCATGCGGAGCCCGTGGTCGACGGCCACTCGGGGAATGACGAAGCGGCCCCCGTCCGAAAACGAATCGGGGGTCACGTTCAAGACGCCCATCAGTTCGGGCATCATGGTCTGATCACACCGGCGCGGGCTCGAACCAGCCGCGCTCCGGCGAAACGGGGCCCGACTCTTCGACGAGCTTCGCAAACTCGTCGGCATCGAGGGATTCCCGCTCAATCAGGGTCTGGGCGACCTTATGCAGGACGTGCACATTCGTCTGGAGGATGTTCTTCGCCGCCTCATAGGCGCCGGTCAGAATGGAACGAACTTCCTCATCGATGCGACGGGCGGTGTGCTCCGAGTAGTTCTTCACGCGGCCCATCTGTCGCCCGATGAAGACCTGCTCTCCGCCGCCTCCGTCGTTCCAGGCCACCGGCCCCAGGTCGGAACTCATGCCGAGGTCACACACCATGCGTCGGGCGATGTTCGTGGCCTGCTGGATGTCGTTCATCGCCCCGCCCGTGACCGCTTCGAACACGATCTCTTCGGCAGCCCGCCCCCCCATCGCCATGGCGATGCTGTTGATCAGCTGCTCACGGGTCTGTGACAGGCGATCTTCCGAGGGCAGCGTCCAGGTCACCCCAAGGGCTCGCCCACGGGGAACGATGGTGATCTTGTGGACCGGGTCGTGCCCGGGTAGCAGGTGCGCCACAAGCGCGTGACCGGCTTCGTGGTAGGCCGTCTTCTTCTTTTCAGGCTCGGGCATGTGCATCGAGCGTCGCTCGGGGCCCATGTAGATCTTGGATCGCGCCTCTTCGAAGTCCGACATGTCGACGGCATTCTTGTCGCGACGTGCCGCTAAGAGCGCCGCTTCATTGCAAAGGTTCTCGAGGTCAGCCCCCGAGAAGCCCGGCGTCACCTTCGCGAGCCGCTGCATGTCGACATCATCGGCGAGTGGCATTTTGCGGGAGTGAATGGCGAGGATCTTGGCCCGACCCTTCACGTCGGGGGCCGGCACCGTCACGCGGCGGTCGAAACGACCCGGGCGCAGCAACGCAGGATCGAGCACGTCAGGCCGGTTCGTGGCGGCCACGATGATGACGGACTCGTTGTCCTCAAAGCCATCCATTTCGACGAGGAGCTGGTTGAGGGTCTGCTCGCGCTCGTCATGGCCCCCGCCGAGGCCGGCGCCGCGATGACGGCCCACGGCGTCGATCTCATCGATGAAGATGATGCAGGGCTGGTGTTTCTTGCCCTGTTCGAAGAGGTCGCGAACGCGCGAAGCCCCCACGCCCACGAACATCTCGACAAAGTCTGAGCCCGAGATCGAGAAGAACGGCACGCCGGCTTCGCCCGCCACGGCACGAGCGAGGAGCGTCTTGCCGGTGCCGGGAGGACCCATGAGCAGCACTCCCTTCGGAATGCGCCCACCCAGGCGGGTGAATTTGCGCGGATCGCGGAGGAACTCGACGATCTCTTGCAGCTCTTCCTTGGACTCATCGATGCCGGCGACGTCGGCAAACGTCACACGGCGTCCCGTCTCGTTCTGAAGCCGTGCGCGGGACTTACCGAACGACAGCGCGCGTCCGTTGGCGCCTTGCAGATTGCGGGCGAAGAACCAAAGCAAAATACCAAAGCCAAGCAGTGGAATGGCCACGACGGCCAGCGTCATCGTCCAGTTGTCGGTCTGCTCGCGTTCGTAGTTCGGCGTGATGCCGTGCTCTTGCAGCAGATTCACCAGCATCTGGCGCGATTCTGCGGGCGGACCCACGGTGTTGAACCGCGTGTTGTTCTTGTAGGTACCGCGGATTTCCTGACCCTGGATCGTGACGTCTTTGACTTCGTCGCGCTGGACCTTCTCGATCCATGGCCGGTAGCCGATGGTCTCGCCTGTGCTCCGCGCCTGGAGGAGTTGGACGAAGAGAAGGACCATCGCACCAATGATGACGAGCCAGATGACGTTGGCCCGGGAGAAACTCCTCATCGACGGAGCTCCATGTGGGGGTTCGGGTTGCGTCGCGCTCCGTGCAACGCAGAAGGACCCCCGGAGTAGGGTTGAAGGGCGGCTAGACCGCCTTTGAGAATTAACACCGCGCCGTTCACCGACTACCCCCCTGCATCGGCGGGGAGCGCCACTTCGAGCCATCCATCAACGACCCGCCACGTCCACCCCGTCGGAGCGAAGCAGCTTCCGTAGCCTCGCTTGACCAATTGCGTCAACTCGTCGATCTGACCTGTGCGAAGCCCTCGGGCGACGCGCAAGCAAAACCGTCGGAAAAGCGGTTCGGGAAGTGCCTGAAGCTCCTTCAGCGGCCACGGGCCCTCCGCAGCCAGGGCCCGAGCCTCGAGTAGGCCTTCGAGAAACGCTTCGTCCGCAGCGAGGTGGTCGGCAGCCCTCGCGATGGTGCGCTCCGCACCCGGACGCAAGGCCTCAAGCAGCGGGAGTACCTGGGCTCGGACTCGGTTTCGGAGGTATCGAGGCGATGCATTCGAGGGGTCTTCGCGGTGGGACAGCCCGCGCAATGTCGCCCAGCGTTCGAGCTCCAAGCGCGTCACGTCGAGCAGCGGCCGCACGTATCGGTCTCGTCGCCACCGCATCCCCCCAAGGCCCCGCTGTCCGGCTCCCTGGATCAACCGCAACAGAACGGTTTCAGCTTGGTCTCGCCGATGATGGGCAAGCGCAACTCGATCGACTTCCAACCGGTCGAATACCGCGTAACGGGCCTCTCGGAGCTGGGCCTCGCTCGCGTCGGGGCCTCCCGAAACGGTCTCAACCACAACGGGCAGCCCGTATTTTGAACTCAATTCCTCGACAAAGGCTGCGTCGTGGGCCGTGTCAGAGCGAGTCTGGTGGTCGACGTGCACCACCGAAAGCGCACCCCGGTGCCAGGCCGCGGTGGCACACAGCAGGTCGAGCAGCGCCACGCTGTCTTGGCCGCCGCTGACGGCCACGGCCACGCGATGCCCCGCCTCCCAAAGGGCATGCGTGGCAATCCGTTGCCCCACCTTGTGGCGAAGGCGCCCTGGATGCGACGGGCTCATCGTGGTTCCCTAGCCGACAACCGCGCCAACGCTTGGGCCTGGTCCGGCGAAGTGCCGTCGAGGACCGCACGAACCCGCCCTTTCGCCCCACAACGACGACACAGGTGGTGAATCACGGGATGCCCACCGATGAGTTCCAGTCGCTGGGGATCCATGATCCCGCCACAATCCGATGCGCGGTCCCCGGGAACCAGGTCGACATGCTTTGAACACAGGCACCAAGGACAATGGTTGCGCGCCGTACGTCCGTGAGCGGGCACCTCGCGGCCGCAATTCTCACAGGTGAACGGCTCATCTCGGGCGATCGGATTGAGCCTTTCCCGAGACTCGGCCTCTCGGCCTCTGGCCCGTCGCAACACCCGCTTGCTCGGCCAGCTCGCCACGTCGGCATCGAACGCCACTCCGCGCCGCCGTCCTTCCTCGATGACCGCCTGTCGCAGCGTAGGATCGGCATCGAGTTCAGGGGCCAGTTTGCGAATGTCTCCCCGGGTGCGTGCGGCAGCAAGCAGGGCTCGGGCCCGTTCGCGGACGTCCATAGCGATGCCTAACGACCAGGTCGGAGACCCGCCGGACCGATGCTGACCGCAGGCGGGACCAGCAAGTTGGAGACCCGGTCGGCCCCGCTGCCATCATCCGCCACGACGAAAACCACCCGATGATCGAGCCATGGGTCGCCGGATGACAACGTGGTTCCACCCGCCTCCGAACCCACCGCCCAACAACTCACTCCGTCACAAGTGAAGGTGATGCCGGCGGACGGCTCCACCATGAAGCCCCATTGTGCCCCGTCGGCCACCGATACCCAGCCATCTTCAACCGTCGCCGTTGGATTCGAGAGTCCGGGTGCGACCGACTGGACTGGCCGAACGTCGCCGGCTTCATCCGCCATCACGCTGGCATTGGGGCTGTACCGCAGCTTCGCGAAGGCCACGGGCACCTCCCCGTACGTCCACCACCACGTCTCGACGGCGAACGGGTTTCCCGCGGCACCCACGCTCTCGATGACCCCCACGCCTCCCGCATCTGCAATGATCCGCGAGACCGCCCCTGGCGCAGCGAGACGCAGCCACTCCCCGCCACTTCGCGCCCCGTTCCCCTCAAACGCATCGGCCCATGACAGCACGTTCGTGCCGCCCACCCGAAAGTCGTCGAGCAACCCACCGCGGTCGGGGTCCAGGCTCAGTTCGAGGTGCGACGTCCCAAGCGAGGTCGGCGAGACGGAGGGCGTCAATGAAGTTGCCGAAGGGCCTCCAAAGTAGAGGCCAACCTCAACGGGAACGCTGGCGAGCAGGGGCTCACCGAAGCGGAGGTGGACCGCTCCGAAGGCATCACCCACCGGATCGCGTGGATCGGCCGCTTCGAGGATCCGCGCAAAACCATCGGTGAACGATACGTCGACCGACCGTGCCCCCTGGGCGCAGTCTTGGGTCCACGCGGTCAGGGTCCCCGGGTCGAACGGACCGGACTCGCCCAAGTCGTCCAGCACAGACCGAAAGTCCACATCGACGAACGCGACGGGGTTCGGGCCCGTCAACACCGACGACACCACCGTCAAGGTGACTCGAAAGGGCTGGTCCGGATCGGCCCACGCCGTGTTGGCGGGACCAAACCCATCGCAATCGGAGTCTCGGGCATCGCAACGTTCAAGCGCCCCGGGGAACACGGTCGCATCGAAGTCGTTGCAATCGCCTGGGGTGACCGCCCAGTAGGGGTTGGGAGGCACGCAGGTCGTGAGCGTGACCGGTCCCTCGACTCCCACGCCATCCTCGTCTTCGTCGGGCCACCAGGTGGGGAGTGCGGCGTCGGGGTCGGCATCGTCGACCAGACCATCACAGTCGTCATCTCGGTCGTTGCAGACCTCGGTGGCATCCGGTGCGATCTGCGCATCGTCGTCGTTGCAATCGCCGCTCTGCGCAACGGTTCCTTCGTTGTCGCACGTGAGCCGTTCCTCTCCTCCCCACCCATCGCCATCGGCGTCGACGTAACGAAGGCGGTCCGGATCTTCGTCGATGAGCCCGTCGCAATCACTGTCGGCACCGTCACAGCCATCGGGTTGTTGGGGGCGAACGGAGGGGTCGTCTGGCGCGCAATCTCCCAGCAGCCGCGCCCATGCGCGGTCGTCGGGAGGGACGCAGACGTCGATCGCTCCCGTGGCATCGGAAGCGGCATAGCCATCGCCGTCCGGATCTGGCCACCATCGCAACGGCACGACATCGGCGTCGGCATCGTCGATGGCACCGTCACAGTCGTTGTCCCGTGCGTCGCAAACCTCGAGTGCCCCGGGGTGGACGAAGGCATCAGCGTCGTCACAGTCGACGTCGTCCAGAAACCCGTCCCGATCGCGGTCGAGGGGGACCGTAGAGGAACACGCGAGGAGAAACGCCCACATGCCGCGAACTTAACGCATGGCTCGGGTGTAGACGGCCTCAGTTTGTTCCACCATGCGAGCGACTGCGTGGCGCTCAACCAACGCGGCGCGTCCAGCCAAGGCGCGCTTCCGGGCTTCGTCGAGCCTTTCCAAGACCCGACGCAGGGCTTGGGCCAGCCGCCGAGGAGACCGGGACGGCACGAGAGTACCCCGATCCTCCACCACCTCAGCAAGCCCCCCGGCCCAGGTCGTGACGGTCGGACACCCTGCACTGAGTGCCTCAATGACGGCTTGCCCCAAGCCCTCTTCGCGAGACGGGTGAACGAAGGCATGGGCGCGGTGCAAGAGCGGCGCGACCTCGGCCACCTGTCCAAGCAGGGTCACCCGCGACGTCAGCCCATGGCGTTGGACGAACCGCTCGAGAGAGCCACGC
The DNA here is from genome assembly GCA_039208735.1 of Myxococcota bacterium. GTDB lineage: Bacteria > Myxococcota_A > UBA796 > UBA796 > DRPG01. Next base: position 32,253 of record JBCCQY010000076.1, read on the forward strand.
TCCGGGCCTTGCCCGGCAATGACCAACTCCGCATCGACCTCGGTCATGGCGCGCAGCAGGTCGATGTGCCCTTTGTGGGGGACCAGCGCCCCTACCGCGACCAGCCGCCGTGGAGGCGGTCGTGGCCAGGGCCCGATCGGCAAGGGCAACACAGCATCGTAGACCACCCGGAGGGGGGTTCGAACGCCGGCGCGGCGCAGGACGTTGGCCACCGCAGCACTCACGGCGACCACATGACGCGCTTGGTTGTAGCGGCGCACCGTGACTCGGCTGGGAACAAAGTCGACCCGCCGGTGGACGACCAACGGAACGCCAAGGCCGTGGCACAACGCCAAGGCGTGGTGGGTATGTGCGGCAATGAGGTCGGGACGCGTCTTGAGGAGGAGCCGTCGCAGGGCCCTCCGCCCCCACAAACGCCCTCGGAACGCCACTCGGTGCACTGGAATGGCCCACTCATGAGGCCATGATGCCCGCCCTGGCGCGGCGACGATGGCCTCGTGCGACCCGTGATGAACGAGGAGTTCGAGCTGCCGTTGTCCGCCCCGAGCGCCGACTTCCGTGTCGACGTGCAGGACCCTCACCGCCCGGCGATCGCCCGCTCGTCGATGAGCCACGGCACCCCGTCGACCACGGGGTACGTCAGGTTGCAGGCTGCACAGAAGAGTCCAAGGTCGGCGTCGGTAAGCTCACCCCGACACCGCGGACACACAAGCACACGCCGCAATTCGGGCGCTAGAGTCCAGGCCCCATGAACTGCTGCTGGAGTGCCGACATCCCGTTGTTTGTTGCCGGGATTTCGGCCGTCATCCCGACGTCCCACTCATCCTCCGCGTCGAGGGCGACGATGCGCCCACGTTGAAGGTAGGGGTAACCCTCGAATCCCTGCGAAATCAACGACGACGGTGTCGGATGGCCTGCCATCGTCCAGTTGCGCTCCACGAGTTGCCCCGTAGCCGTGTCGAGCGTGGTCTCGCTTTCGACCCGCATCCGGTAGATGTTGACGCCGTCGTTGGGCGACACCGTGCCCCGACCCGCAGAAGCAACGAAGGCCCGGTCGCCGTCGCGTCCGATCACTTTGTGAACGATCTCGGCAACGCCTGCGGTGCCGGTGACCGACGGAGCCGAGACGAGCCAGCTGTGGTGTTGCAACCAACCGCTCTCAGCGGATTGCTTGGGCAACGGCAGATCGAGACCGGCAAATACGCGGGTCAGGACGAGTCGCATATTCTCGTTGATTCGGCCGAAGCGACGATTCCGGCGATCTAGACCATCGATATCGATGTTCTTCAAGGAACCGTCCGACCGAATCTGCAACTGCACCGTGATTCCGGTCAGTCGCGCATCGAGTTCACCGAGGATGGGCTCCAAAAGTCCTTTCTCTTGGGGCAGCGACATCGCCTTAATGCCGACATCCGTGAGTACACAGGCGATTTCAGACCGCTTGCGCGTCATCGTCTGGAGTTTGCATTCCGTCACGAGTCCCAGCGAGAACTCGCGAACCCGAGCCTGCTTGTTGTAGCCGGATGCGAACCAGAGCATTTCCGGCAACACGACATCGGTCTGCATTCCAAACCGCAACGGCTGCGCATAATCCCAGGTCATCAGTGCCGTTTCGGCCATGGCGCCTTCATCGTGGTGCGGGTGCGCAACACTCACTCCGGCGAACAGCGATCCGAGCAGGATGGGTCCAACCAAAACGGCCTCCTTTCACGACATGTATTGTGCCGCACGCCCAATCCGACCGGACGTCACGAACGGGCTCTACCCCTCAGCTTGCGGATGGTGGCAGCACGTCTCGATTTGTTCACATTGACGGTCGGCGGCCCCCCCACGGTGCACACGCCGATCAGCGGGCAATCTACGCAAACCTCGTCCGGCTGGCCCTTACAACCACCCGAGATGCCAAGATGTGCCAACGCGAAATCGAATCGGACGGGATCGTCTGGATCGATCGCCCGCAGCCCCGCCGTGACCTCCAACGCCGTACGCAAACTTCCGTCTTTTCGCGTCGTAAGTCCCACGTAGCGGGCGATACGTAGCACGTGCGTATCGAGGGGTACGACCAGCTCGGATGGGCTTCGCGTCGTCCAAAGGCCCCGATCGATGCCCTCGGTCGATGGACGAATGAGCCAACGGAGGATCATCCACCACCGTTTGGTGGCCGAGCCGTCGGCGGGCCGTGGCAGGAACATCCGGACGCCTCGGGGCAAGTCTCCGAAAGCCTCCGCCGACACTCCGACCGCGGGAGCCTCCGCCACCACCGCGTCGCGGAGCGCTCCAACCAAATCATCAAGGGCTTCGGGCAGGGGGCGTCCTGCCGTGAGCAATGCTTCCAGACTATCGACGCGCTGGTACAGTCGCCGGAGCGCGGACAGCAGCAGAATCCAGTCGATTCCGCGGTTCCACCGATACACGAGCGGTGCGAGGTCGTCCGGTTCGAATGCGTCCACCCAAGCCCTTGGTCCCCCCGACGCATCTGCCATAGTGAACAGGCGCTCGAGCACCGGGCCGAATGCGGCTACTCGCCCGTAAGCAAGGGTCCCCGAAAGGATTGCGGCGACCTCTTGGTCGATCGGCACATCGTAGCGATGGACAAACCGAACCGGATCACGTGCCAAACGTGCTTCACGGGGCGTTTCGACCAACAGGGCCTCGAGCCGAGGACCCAGACCTCGGGGGTCTACAGGAGCCTGCATCGGGGGGACCTAACGCGGGGCCTCGGGGAGCCTGCGCCTCAATTCGTCCGGAACCACGACGTCTAGATCCCGCCACACCACTTGTCGCAGGCGTTCCTTCGAAAGCCGGGCGGCGTCTTTGCCCGTGGTGACCAGCGTGCACCCCTTGGCCCGCTCGAGGAGCATGCGCCATCGCGCCTCATGGATGGGCGCATGATCGGGCAAAGCCACCGCATCGACCACCTTCATGTCGCTCAGCGAGTCGAAGAAGTCGACGGGTCGCCCAATCCCCGCAAATGCCACGAGGGGACCCTTCGGCGGAGCGGGAACCCACGGGCCAGGGATTCGCTTGAGGGGCACCGTTCCCCCCGGTGCAGGGAAATGCGAAGAAACATGCGTCGCGATGCGGATGGTGGGCGCATCCGTCGGATGGCGGCCCGACCTTCGCTCGCCGACGGGCAGGGGGCCACGCGCCCCGGGGAACCGCGCATCGACCACTTCGACGCGTAGACTGGGAACGAGATCAGCGCGAAACAAGCCATCATCCGACAAAATGACCGAAGCCCCACGGGCGATCAGCGCGGCCACGCCGCGGGCCCGGTCGGCGCCCGCGGCCACCAACGCGCCAGCCCGGGCGTGGATGACCCCTTCGTCGCCCAGGCCAGCATGGTTCGAGGGATCGTCGCTCACCACCAACCCACGCGACGGTCGACGGTAGCCCCGCAGCACCACGCCCACCCGGTGCCCCCGGTTCCGGAGTTCCTGCACAAGCGCCCGAACCAACGAGGTTCGACCAGGGCTTCGTGCGTTTGCGCTCCCGACTACAATCGTGGGCACGTCGGAGTTTCGGTGAGCCCCCCGGCGTCGCAGGCGCCCCCCCAACGCCACGAGGGGCACGAGGGGCCAGGCCCAGGGTCGCGGACTCGCTTCGGGGGCTGGAGGCCCCAGGGTCGACAATGCCTGACGCCACGCGGCCGGAGGACCCGCCGATTCGCGAACCGGGGAGGAGTTCGCCCGGAGCAACGTCTGGAGGGTGGCCGGCAAGCTCTGCTCGGTCACGCGATGTGCCCCCACCGAGTCGAACGCTTCTCCTTGAGCGTGGGTGTGGGGCCCGGCGATGACCGGAATACCGGCGGCAGCCGCTTCGAACGGCGAGTGGCCCCCGATGCGAGGATCGAAGGTGCCTCCAATGATGGCGACGGTGGCAAAGGCCAAGTCAGCGGCGAGCATGCCGTGACGATCCCCCAAGATCACCTCTGCCGCCTTCAAGGCCTCTGGCGTGCATGCACTTCGCCGGACCACTCGCAGACCTCTGCTTCGAAGATCGGTTTCCACCTGGTCGACGCGATGAAGATGGCGAACCGCCAGATAGACGAGCGGTCGGGATTCCAGTGCCGCGACCGCATCGACAATCCGCCCTTCATCGCCATCTCGAGTGCTCGCACCCACAACCGTAGGCCGAGGCAACCGCAGACCTCCGGGCGGAGGAGGCACCCACGCCTTCGGATTGCCAAGAAGGCGCACATCGTCGTGCAACGTGCGAAAGAACGCGGCCGCATCGGCGTCGCGGGCCCACACGGTGGTGGTCGGAGCCCACAACCTCTGGAGAAGCCCGTGCGGCACGGCTCGCGTCCGCGCCGAGGCCTTCGCGCTGACTCGCCACACGGGAATGCCCGCCTTCGCCGCCCTTCGCGCCAACCCTGGCCAAAATGTTCCTTCGACAAAGCAAAGGAGCCGCGGACGGGCTTCGGCCCACAATGGCGCCAAGGCCAAGAGGTGATCGAGGGGACAGGCCGAGGCGTAGACCCCAGAGAAGCGAAGGGCCAATCGGGCCGCGGTGCGCCGCCCGGTGTCGGTGTCGGTCGTGATCAACACCGGCCGCGGCAGACTGGACAGCAGGCCTTCGACCACCCTCATTTCACCGACGCTGGCGCCATGGATCCAAATGCTGCCCGGCTGGACCGGCGCGACCGCGACCCCCAGTCGTTCTGCAAGATCGGCCCGCAACCTTGGATGGATGGCCGCGAGGGCCATTGCGGCGGGCAATGCAGGCAGCGTCAAGAGGTCCCACACCGGCGGCCTCCCTCAATCGCGACCACGTCATCGGCAAACTGGACGAGCACGGGATCGTGAGCAACCACCACGATCGTCCGGTTCACCTTGGCGCGCTGCAGGATCTCCCCCAGGGCTGACGTCGTAAGGGCATCGAGCTGGCTCGTCGGTTCATCCAACAGCCAAATGCCCGCGCCTCGAGCAAAGGCACGCGCCAGGCAGAGCCGCTGCCGTTCTCCCCCCGACCATCCCCGGGCGGACTCCGCCAACACCGTGTCGAGGTCCAACTCGAGTTGAGCCTGGCGCAGCGCGTCCAGCAGGTTGGCGTCGGCGACGTTCGCTTGACCAAACAGAAGGTTCTCCCTCACGGAGCGTCCCCACAGCACGAGATCTTGTGGCACGACAGCGAGGGCTGCCTGGCGGTCCGCCGCATGCCAACGCCGCAGATCGACCCCACCGACCTCGACGGTGCCTCGTGAGGGGTCCATGGCGCGCCAGGCGAGCCGCAGCAGCGACGTCTTGCCTGCACCGGTGGGGCCGACAATGGCCAAGATGCGACCGGGTCGGGCTTCGAGGCTCACGTCGTGGAGGATGTCGCGGCCGTCGACCGTCCAACCCACGCCGACCCAGCGGAGCGACCAGGGCGCGGGGGGAGGCGGGTGCGGATCCGTGGGTTCGACGATCCGCGGGACCGTGGCGAGCGCTTCGTCGACCCGAGCGAGCGCGCCCAGCGAACGTTGAAGGAGCGCCCACACTTCCGCCAAGCCCCCCAGCGGCCGTTGGGCGAGGGCCGCGGCGGCGAGTACCGCGACGACATCGTTGAGTGGGGCCCAGGGCGCGATCACGACAAGCCCAATGGCGAACAGCACGAGCGCCTGGACCCCCATCCGAGGAAGCGTGCGGCCTACATCAAGGACCAGGCGGGCCGCTCGATCGCGCTCGGTTGCCTGCACAAATCGCTCGTGTTCCGCCCCCTCTGCGCCCAGGGCCTGCACGGTCTCGAGCCCGGCCAGTTGTGCGGTGACCAACCCCATCCAGTCCGCTCGGGCGCTCCGCTGGGCCTCTGACCAACGCCGTACCGCCCGCCCTCCCCAGGCCGCTCCCACCACCACGGGGGCCAAGATGAGGAGACCTAGTCCTGCGGCTTGGGGCGCCAACCACACGGTGACGCCTGCGAGGCCCAACAGCGTCAGGGGGTTGCGCAACGCCGTGACCAGGGCGCTCACCCCGTACTGCACTTGGTCGATCTCATCGCCCAACCTCGCCAACCGGTCGCCGAGCACCCCGCCCGGCGCGCCGTGAAGGTAGGCACGGTGGACGCGAATGCGGAGGTCTGCGGCCAGACTCCACGCCACGCGCTTTGTCAGCCACGTCCGAGCCACAAGCGCGCCGCCATGGACCGCACCGAGACCCACCAGGGCCAAGGCCCCGCGTCCCGAGGGCTGGTTCGCCATCATGGCCGAGACGATTTGGTGGACGAGCGCGACCACCGTGGCCGGAATCGCCGCCGTGAGCGTCAACAAGCTGGCCGCAAGCCAAAGCGAGCCTGCATACGGTCGAAGTTCAACCAGGTACCGACGCAGCGTCATGGGGTGACCCGCCAGAGGTCCCAAGGCCCCACGGAGCGTCCCTGGTCGTCCACCTCCACGATCGACTGGACTTCCACCACCGACGCAAAGCAGCAAGCGGTGCACCGGGGAGCCCCGGACCGCGCAGGCCGGACGAAGAAGCCCGGTCGAAGCGGTTGCGGTCGCCACAAGTCGTACTGGGTGCGACGTCCGCATCCAGGGAGAACCGTGGCCCGAATGCCCGTGTGGTAGTGAACAAGTGCCGCTTCTTGGTAGCGCTCGGTGTAGATCGGAGCGTGGGCTCCCTGCGTGCCGTCGGCAGCCCCCTCCGGCAACGCCCAGCGGGCCACTCGGGTTGCCAGAAGCTCGCCTTCGGTGAAGCGGGTGGCCGGATCGATGGCGAACGTCGAGGACGGCACCAAAGGCGTCAAAGCGTGCGTCGCGATCAAGATCGATCCGGCAGCACCGGTGAGGGCCCCCAGCCACGCGAGGCGATGCCGCCAGCCCGTCATTGCGGCCAGTCCGACCCCCGCGCCCAGGTAGGCTGGCGCAGGCCAGTGAGCCTCGGGAGGGCCTGCGACGGCCGCGACGGCAAAGGCGACTCCGACCGGCACCGAGGTCGCCCACGCCAGTCGCGCGGCCCGCGTCGAAGGCCAGCGCAAGGCAAACGCGACTGCCGCCATCCAGGCGAAGGGGGTGGCGAAAGCGGCTTGCTCGCCCAGCTGACGCGCCAGCCCCAAGAGCCCTGGTGGATGGGGGGACTGGAGGTTCTCCGTCAGCTGAAAGGCAAGGGTCACGCCGTCATGAGCCAGTAGCCACGCCAGGAACGGCACCAGCAGCGCCAC
>JBCCQY010000077.1:0-39189 GCA_039208735.1 Myxococcota bacterium
CGATGCAGCGGGTACGAAGACGGACTGGCGACGAGTTCCGGGGCAGCTTGGCGAGCGCCTCGCGTGCGGCCTGCCGCTCTTCGGCCGACAGCTTCATGTCGCGAGCCTTGCGCTTGAGGGTCTCGCGCTTCGCGGCGTACCGACGGACGAGCTTCTCGCGCTTCTTCTGCTTGTTGATGGCGCTCTTCTTCGCCATGGGGGAACCTCGATGTTCGAAGATGGGCACGCCAGGCTTCGGTCGATCGACGATGAGGCCGAGCGGCGTATAGAAAGACGACGGCCCGCCGGTGGAGTCCGACAGGCCAACCTTCGCGGAGTATCGGGCAAGCGTCACCGAAGCAAGTGCAAGGCCCGAAACTCCAAACCGGATGGGCGGGCTACTCGACGGAGGGCAGCTCGGACCAGTTGGTGTGGACGGCCACGTCGGGCGCCTCCACCCGACGGTAGGTGTGCGCCCCGAACCAGTCCCGCTGGGCCTGGATGAGGGCGGCCGACCCCCGCGGAGTGCGCAACGTGTCGAGGTACGACAGCGAAGCCGCCAACGCAGGAACGGGAATGCCCTGGGCGATCGCTCGTCCGACGACCCGGCGCCATGCCGGCAGCGCGTCCCGCAGCTCCGCGGCAAACGAGTCGTCGAGCGCAAGCAAGGGCAGCGCGGGCTGCTCGCTGAATGCGGCGTAGACCCGATCGAGGAACTTCGCCCGGATGATGCAGCCCGCCTTCCAAATGCGGGCGACCTCCGCGAGGTTGGTCCCGTACTCCCGCTCCGCAGAACGCGCGGAAAGCATGGCAAACCCTTGGGTGTAGCTCATGATCTTGGCGGCGTAGAGCGCCTGTTCGAGGTCTTCGACGGTGATGCCGTCGATCTGCAGGGGAGACGTGCCGAGCTTGTTGGCGACCGCCTGACGATCCTCTCGCTTGGCCGACAAGGCGCGGGCCTCGACGGCGGCCACGATGGTGGACAGTGCGATGCCGCCCTCTACCGCATCGATGGCGGTCCAGCGGCCCGTGCCCTTTTGTCCCGCGACATCCAGCACCTGGTGGACCAAGGGGCCGTCCCCTTGCGGATCTTTGGCGGCGACGATGCCGGCCGTGATCTCGATGAGGAAGGACTCAAGGCGACCTTCATTGAAGCGGGCAAACACGTCGCGGATCGCGCCCGGCGACAGTCCCATCGCACGCAACAGCGTCCACGTTTCGGCGATGAGCTGCATGTCACCGTATTCGATGCCGTTGTGCACCATCTTCACGAAATGGCCGGCCCCTCGCGAGCCACACCACGTCACGCAGGGGCCGGTGTCGGCGACGGCAGCGGCCTCCGTCATGATGGGCTCGATGATGGACCACGCCTCGTCGTCGCCGCCCGGCATCATCGAGGGACCCAGCAGCGCTCCCTCTTCACCACCGCTGACCCCCATGCCCACGAAGCGGATCTGCTTTTCCTTGAGCATGGCGACGCGACGCTCGGTGTCGTCGAAATGACTGTTGCCGCCGTCGACCACGATGTCGCCCGGCGACAGATGAGGCAGCAGGCCCTCGATGACCATGTCGACCGGCTTGCCGGCCGTGATCATCATGACGATGACCCGTGGACCGCCAATGGCCTGCACAAATGAGCCGAACTCATCGTGACCCGAAAAGCGTTCGTCTCCGTGGTTCGTCATGAAGTCCGCGAGCATGTCCGCTTCGCGGTTGTAGACGGCGACCTTGCGGCCCCGTGAATGGAAATTGCGGGCGAGGCTCGAGCCCATCACGCCCAAGCCGATGACTCCGAGATCTGCGTTCATGCGCGCTCCAGCGACAACTGTTGAGCCGCTGGGGCATCGATGACCCAGCGATAGACACCGGTGGGCTGCAAGCGTCCGAGTGGAAGCGATGCATCACCCTGGTAGGCCCGAGCGATCATGTCGGCCTTGTCGGCCCCGGTCACCACGAGCAGCACGGAGGCGGCGGCCGCAATGATGGGCAACGCCAGGGACAATCGTTCGGGAGGAGGCTTCGGACTGTCGGACACCCCGACGATGGGGCCAGGGTCTTCAAGCCCGATATGGCCGGGGAACAGCGACGCGATGTGGCCATCGGAACCCGCCCCGATCAACGCGATGTCGATCTGGCCGACCTCGCTCGCGAACCGCTCGCCCACCGCAGCGCGCGCGACATCGAGCGGGCCTTCGGCATGAAAGGACACGACACGAGGGGGCGTCCTCGTCCGCGAAATCCAGTGTTCGAATACGAGCCGCTCGTTGCTGTCGGGATTCCACGTGGTCCAGTCCCCCGTGCGGGGGGCCGGATCGTGGCGTTCATCCACGAACGTGACCACGAGTCGTTCAGCGAGCGCCTCGGGCAGGTGGTCGGCGAGCCACCGAAAAACGGCGACCGGCGTACGCCCACCCGGGACCCCGAGCCGCGCCACACGCTGCCGAGCCAGGACATCTCGAATCGCATCGGCGATCTCTTCGCCGGCCGTGGGCCCGATGGCGCTCGTCACCGTGACCGACGGGGTCATGGTCCACGGCTCCAGATGCCCTCGCATCCGACAAAGAGCGCATCGGCCTCATCGGGGCCTCGCCCACCGGCCGGATAGGTCCAGATGGGGGCGTTGCCTTCGGCCCATCCGGCGTGGATGGCATCGACGAACGACCAGGCCGCTTCGACTTCATCGCCACGAAGGAACAAGGTCGCGTTGCCCTCGAGCGCATCGAGCAACAGTCGCTGATAGGCATCGGGGATTTTGGGGACGCCAAGGTCCGCGTAGCGGAAGCCGAGGTCCGCTTGGCGCATCACCATGCCCGCGCCAGGCTCCTTGACGAGGAACGACCAACTCACCCCTTCATCGGGCTGGATGCGGAGCGTCAGCGCATTCGGGCGCAATGCGCAAACGCCTTCGGGGAGAGGTCCGTTGAGCAAGTCGACCGGAGGGGTCCGAAAGTTCAGCACGATCTGGGTGAACCGCTTCTCGAGGGCCTTCCCCGTCCGTAGCAGGAAGGGAACTTCGCTCCAACGCCAATTGTCAATGGCCGCTCGAATGGCCACGTACGTTTCGGTCTGCGACTCAGGGTCGACGCCCGGCTCTTCGCGGTAGTCCCGCTCTCGACCGGGGCCCTGAATGTACTGGGCGCGGATGACGCGGTTCTTGACTTCATTGGCCGTGAAACGACGCAACGCCCGGAATACCTTGGTCTTCTCGTTGCGAACGTCGTCCGCGGAAAGCGTGCCCGGTGCCTCCATCGCCACCAGGGCCAAGACCTGCAGGAGGTGATTCTGCACCATGTCGCGCAGGGCCCCTGCTTTGTCGTAGTAGGCGCCGCGCTCTCCCTCCATGGCGACCTTCTCGCACACCGAAATCTCGACCGACTCGATGTGCTGGCGGTTCCATAGTGGCTCGAAAATCGCGTTCTGGAACCGGAAAGATAGGATGTTCTGGACGGTCTCTTTGCCCAAGTAATGGTCGATGCGGAAGAGCTGGTCTTCGCGAAGATGCTGGAGCAGGGTGCGGTTGAGGGCCTGCGCCGAAGGGAGGTCCGTGCCGAAGGGCTTTTCGACGACGACGCGACGCCATCCGTCAGTGGCCCCTGGCTCACTGTCGATGAGGTTCTGGCTCGACAGGGCCGAGACCACCCGGCCAAAGAGGTTGGGACCGAGAGCCAAGTAGAAGAGGCGTCCCGCTTGATCGGGGGTTCCACCAGCCTCTTCGGTCAGACGATCGAGGAACTCGCCGAGTTCGTGCAGGTCGTTCGAGTCGGCCGCATTGGCGCGCACCCAGTAGAGCTGCGAGGAGAACGAGGCGTAGGCCTCGCGGAGTTCCGGCGCGAGCGCTTCTCCCATCTCTTGGCGCCATTGCTCATGCGTCTTTGTCGAACGAGCAACTCCAATGACCTGGATCGGTCGCTTCAGCGCTCCCGCAATGTGGTTGTTCAAAAGCGCGGGGATGAGCTTACGGGAGGTCAGGTCGCCCGACGCTCCGAAGATGATCACTTGATCTGGCGTGGCCATGTCATGTCCTGCGTGGTGGCATCGGTCGTTTGGCAGGCTAACATCGAAGGCCGTACGTCATGGCGGGGGCTTGCGCGGCCCCACCAGGAGATTCGATGAATTGGCGAACGCAGGTTCCGCTCGGGATCGTAATCGCGGTGACCTCGCTTTCGATCGCGTGGACATGGATTCGACCCATACCAGAGCTGGATCGGGGACCGGAAAACACCCGGGTGCCCCAATGTCAGAATCTGGAGGGGGCCCTTACCGACCGCGTGCACGCCTGCTATGCGGATGCGGAACCGGTGGGGATGTCTCGAGCGGCCCAGGAACTGGTGGAACGGCTGAAGCGGAGTGGGGCGTTGTTCACGGTCGGGGCGACCCTCCCCGGCATCGAAACGCTCGACATCCGTGACCATGCCGCGATCGAAGAAGCGATGCTCGGCACGGACGAAGAAGCGGTAAGCAAGGCGCTTCGGGATCTCGGAGTCCGGGGGCTGATCGTGCATCGGGATCTCACGGGAGCGGTGGACCGTGATCGCATCGTTCTTGCCCGATTGGCGCATCACTCGCATCTCGAGTGGTTTGAACTCCGGCATGTCGCAGCCGACGTGTTCATCTACAGCGTGCGTACATCACCGGCGCAAGTCCCGCTGAAGACCGGGGATCGTCTGCTCAAAGGGCTTCGTCAGCGCATTGAGGGCCGCCCGCGAGCGTCGATCCTTCGCCAAACCTGGTCGCCGGCCGATGTCTCGCTGATGGGGACGCTTCGCCTGCAGGGGAAGCTGCTTGCGATTCGTCACATTTCGGGGAACGGTTCGGGGTCTCGGATGGAGCGGCTGCTCGACCAACTCGCTGACAAGCTGGTTCGCGAGTGGGAACGCAAGGTCGAGCCCCATGGTCACGGAGTGCTCCGCGAACGGCTCGACGACGTTCGCCTCGAGGTTCACGTGGTCATGGAGCGGGCGCCGGTCGAGCCTCGCAGCCGAGACGAGCTTTTCGATCTATGGGAACAAGGCGTGGATGGCGTGATGTTCCGACAGCGAAGGAGCAAGCAAAACGAGGACGAGAAGTTCACCTACTTGCCAGGGAGCGAGCTGGTCACCAACTCGTTTGGGTCGGCTGACCGGTTCCTTCGCCACGCCGTCAAGATGTTCGGTTGGCATGATGTGCGGCCTTGGGAAAAGGACCCGAAGACGCGCCTCGATCTGATTCGTACATCCCATTTCATGGAGTCTGAGGCGGGCGGAGGCCCGGCGGTCCGGCTGGTGAGAGGTCTGCCCGAAGTCCCCATGGACTGGGTCACCGATCAAAACGTCCAAGACATGCTGGTCTCAGGCGGTGAATGGTGGCTACACGAGCTGCAGGACGATGGGTCGTTCGAATACAAGTATTGGCCAGTCCAGAATCGCCGTTCCACAGAATACAACGAGGTTCGCCACATTCTGGGTGCCCGCGACCTCGCCGACACCTACCGGTACCGCAACGATCCCCGCTACCTTGAAGGGTCCAAGGCCTCGATGGACTGGCTGATGGGCTTCGCCATCGATGCTGACGATTCGGCCGAGGGCCCCCTGCCGCATCCCCCTCCCGACACCATGCTCTTCCGGTACCCCTCCTACGCCCTGGAGCAAAAGCTCCAGAAGCGAGCCAACCAGAAGCTTGGGACCGTCGCCGTGGGACTGCTTGGCTGGATTGCGTGGGCCGATGCGTCGGGGTCACATGCCGAGGACCAACGGATTCGTCGCATGGCGAACTACGTCAAGTCCCAGCAAGAGCCAGACGGAGGTTTCAAAGCCTACAACGTCCAAAGTGGCCATTCCTACCGTCGCCAGAAGAACGACATCGTGCCCGGAGAAGCGATGCTCGCGCTCGGCATGGTGGCCGAGTATTTTGATGAACCCGGTTGGATCGACGCGTACGACAAGTTCATCGCCTATTACACCCCCTGGTTCCGCAAGCGGGCGGAACGGAAGGTGCCCACGGGTCGGTGGCCTCACGCGACCTACCGCAACCAGGATCGCCTGGACCTCGTGCAGTTTGGGCCTTGGTCGGTCATGGCGGCCAAGCAGGTCTACCGGCTCACCGAGCGCCAGGATGCGGCAGAGTTTGGGTTGGAAGTCGCAGACTGGATGATCGACAACTACCAATGGTCGGGAGAGCGCTCACCGTGGCCGGACTACGTTGGCGGCTACTACAAGCTGCCGAACGAACTTCCGGCGATGCAGACGTTCTGCTACTCGGAGGGCACCGCCGCGGCCTACACCCTCGCGAGCCGCTATGCTCCGGAGCGGAAGGGCAAGTACGAACGGTCGACGGCCGAGGCGATTCGCTTCTTGGAAGTCATGCAGTTCGACGACTTAGACAGCTACTACCTGTCTCGTCCCGACAAGGTCCGAGGTGGCGTCAAGTACACCATGAGCCTCAACAAGGTGCGCACCGACTACGTGGGCCACGGACTGTCGACCCTTTCACAGTGGCTGGATGCGCGCGATTACGACCCGGCGGTGGAACTCGACATTCACGACCCCAGCGATCTGTCGCGGCCCGCGGGTTCACACCAGAGCGTGCCCGACCTCGACTATGCGGGTCCTCTGCGGATTCCCTCCGAGGTGGCCCAGCGCTGACGAACGTCGACGAATGTCCGACAGTCGTCTGTGTCAGCTACCGTTAAACCTGGGTTTTGTGTTGGCCTAAGCCTTGCTGAACCCAAAGGCACGACGTTGGAATAAAGGGACTTGGGCCCTGACCGGAGGGGAAGATGATGTGGCGGCTTGCATTGGCCTGGGCACTCACAGCCTGTAGCGATGGCATCGGGACTCCCCAGAGTGTCGACTTCGACAATGACGGGATCAATGCCGGCGTCGACTGCGACGATAGCAACCCGGCCGTTTACCCGGGCGCGACCGAAATCTGCGATGATGGCGTCGACAATGATTGCGACGGTGTGATCGACGACCAAGGGATTGGCGCCACCACCTGGTACGCCGATGCCGACCGCGACGGGTTCGGCGACCCGAAGATGACGCAATTCGCCTGTGCTGCCGCCGTCGATAAGACCTGGGTTGACCAGGGGGGCGACTGCGACGACAACGACGAAAAGGCGTACCCGGGGGCCCCCGAGGTGTGCGACAACACCGACCAGAACTGCAATGGTCAGGTCGACGAGGGGTTGCCGTTCCAAGACTATTGGGAGGACGCAGATGATGACGGGTTTGGAGACGCCAATGGCGTTGCCGAGCGCCGTTGTGCCCCGGAAGGGGGCCTTGTCACGAACAACGATGACTGTGACGATGCGGAGCCCGCCATCTTCCCCGGCGCGATCGACATTTGTGACGGCATCGATAACGACTGTGACCTGACCGTCGACGGCGAAGGCCGGGCCTCGATTGGACAAACGATCTACGATCAGCTGGACGACGCGATTGACGCCACAGCAGGCATCGCGAACCCCGGAGTGATTCGGGTATGCGCGGGATACGAGACGGTCGGGCGGGCACACGAACTCGAATCAGGTCAAACGCTGATCATCGAGGGGCCTGTGGGGGTTCCGCACTCCATTATTGTGCAGGCGCCAGAGCCTTGGCTGACGATGGTTTCGGGGTCCACGCTCGAGCTACGCGGTCTCGAGCTCACGTCGGGCAACAACAACCTGATGGTCGATGTGGCGTCGGATTCGACGGTTCGTGTCAGCGACGTCGCGTTTCAGACCTTCGCGGCAGCCTTCGCGACCACCGAACCAAGCAACATGACAACGACGCTCGAATTCGACAACATCCAGGTTGAAAGCACGGCGACGTTCCTCGACGTGAGCGGCGAGGTCGATGTCACGGTCACGAATTCGACGTTCGACAACAACACCTCGACCGATGCAGGCCGAAGCCTCATCAACCTTGCGGCCTCGCAGCTTCAGGCCCCGTCGCTCACGACGATGAACGTGGTCTTCACCAACAACATGCACGTAGGCTCGGTGGTTCGACTTTCGGGCGGTGATGGACCTGTCCTTACCGCGAGCTTTGACAACACCCAGTTCATCGACAACATGAGTCCTCAATCGGGCGTCATTTTTGCGACAGAGACCCAGATCACAGGAACCAACGGCGTTGAGATTCGGGGCACCCGAGACGCCACCCGAGGGGGTGGCCTGTACCTTTCCAACAGCACGGTGTCGGGGGTGACCATCGACGACTGTGAAGCGAGTCAGGGCGCCGCGGTGTTCGCGATTGATTCCACCGTCGAAGACATCACGATGAACAACAATCGGGCAAGCGCGGTGGGTGGCGGCATCTACATCCAAGGCAGCGGCATTGTCAGGCGTGCCACGGTCACCGACAACACGGCGACGAGCCTCGGCGGCGGCATCTATGCTGCGGGCACGACGGCCAACTACGCCACACTGGTCGAAGACTCGCGGATTGAAAACAACGAAGCGCGGCTTGGCGGTGGGCTGTACCACGTTGCCATCGCCTCGGGATTGATGACGCTCACCGACTCCACACAGGTGTATGCCAACACGTCGACCGACAATCTTGGACCGGGCTTCTACATCGACTCGGGCTCGGTCCAATCCGAAGCGGATTTCGGTGCCGAGGGCACTGCGAACGACAACCCCGATTACGACGTCGCCTATGTCCTGAACCAGGGTGCGAACGGAAATCCTGATGAGGTTGAAGACTTCGATGTCGATACCGAAGGCTTCTCGATTGACAACGGGACGTACGCCCCGTTCCCGTAGGCCTACGTGTCTTCGACCACCAGCGTTCGAAACTTACGTAGGTACTGTACGAAGTCTCGTCCGACGCTGGCCTCTTCGAGCTGGGCGGCTGACCAGGGCGGTCGGGCCGGTTCGTAGCCAGGTTCGCGGGCGAGTTTAGGCCAATCTGGGTTGCCGATGGCCGAGCGGCCGAGCACCGCGATGTCGACTCCGGCCGCATGGGCGCGGTCGACGTCCTCGGCCGTCCACAACCCCCCTGCGGCCAAGATGGGCACCTCGGCCGAGAGGGCTTCGCGGAATGCGGTGGCCACGCGGGGCGCGTCCGGTTCGTGGGGCGGTGGCCCGTCGGCCTGAGCCAGGGACAGGTGAAGGAAATCAATGCCGTCCTGGACCAGCCAATCGCCAAGCGTCAATCCATCGGCGAGCACCAAGCCTCGTTCGGCCCACACGTCCACCGGTGAAATACGGACGCCCACCGTGAACGGGTGGGGCACCGCAGCTCGAACGGCCCTTACGGTCTCACGGAGAAGCCGGGCGCGGGCTTCGAGCGATCCGCCCCACTCGTCCTGGCGGGGATTGTCTTTGGGAGCGAGAAACTGGGTGAAGAGGTAGCCATTGGCCCCGTGGATCTCGACGCCATCGAACCCGGCCCGTTGAGCGCGCGTCGCGGCCGCCACAAAGTCGTGCTTGACCCGCTCGAGGTCGGCGGGGGTCGCCCCCCGTTGGTTCTCCCCGTCGACGGTCGACAGGCGCACCGGGGCGAGGCTCGCCTTGGCGCCTCCATGGTGAAGCTGGGTGATGGCCAAGCCACCGTGTGCCTTCATGGCACTCGCGAGTCGCGTGAGTCCTTCGAGATGGCCGTCGTGGGCGATGCCGAGCTGTCCGTCCCAGGCGTGGCCTTCCTCGCTGACGAAGGTGGCGCAAGTCGACAACCAAGCAAATCCGCCAGCGGCGCGGCGCGCCATGAAGCGAAGTTCGTCTTCGCCAAGCGTGCCGTCGGTATGGCTCTGCAAGTTGGTGAGTGGCGCGAGCGCCGTACGCCCCGAAAGGGTGGCGCCGCTGCGCAAGGTGAGGGTCATGAGAGGCCTCCTCGGTGGGGAGGCCGTAGCGTCAGAACTGCACGCCCGCGAAGACGCCGGGCCACAGGCGCACGTTGGGCGTGTCGACGGCGAAACTCGGCGCAACACTGATGTCGGCGTCTTCGGGGAATGGCTGGACTGCGATCGAAGTGCCGGCAAACACCGCCAGCTGCTTCGCGATCTGGGCCCCGACGGTCAGGCGCCCTCGGGTCACGAAACTCACCGGGCGGTTGCCGGGCCAGCGGAACAGCCCATTGTCGCCAACGAAGCTGCTGGGCTGGATGTAGCTTTGGGCGATTCCGTCAATGTCGAGCCAGAGGCGCGAGATCGGGATGTGGGCGCCCCAGCCCAGACCAAGCCACGCGTGGTTGCCGGGCTGGCCGCCAAGGCCAAAGATGGTGTGAAAGTAGCGACTGCCCAGCTTGAAGTCAGCGTTGAGGAGATCGGTCTCCGAGGAGTAGACCAGCAAATCATGCCGCCCTTCTCGCTCGAAGGTCAGCAGCCCGATGGCCACCCCATCGATCTTCCGCGCCACGTTGACAAGGCCGAGCTGGAACCCGCGAACATGGCGACCCACGTTGACGAGGCCCACCTGGGTGCCTCGAACGTCGCGGGCCACGTTGATTCCACCGAGCTGAAAGCCGCCCATGCGTTGGGCCACGTTAGCGCCGACCGTCGCCTGCATGCCGTTGACGTCGCCCGCCACGTTGGCCCCCACCGACCCCTGGAAGCCGTTCAGCTGGCCGCCAACAACGTTGACACCAACGGTGCTCTGGATGCCCGTGGCATCTTGGGTCGCGACATTGGCGCCGAGGCTCCATTGAATGCCCTCGACTTGTCCTACGACGACGTTGCCACCGAGCGTGCCCTGCAGGCCTCGCAGGCTGCGATCGGCCACGTTGATGCCGAGCGACAGTTGACCGCCGTTGGCCTGACCACGGACCCAATTGCCCCCGAGCGACAGTTGCGCGCCGTTTAGGTCGCCCCCTGCGATGTTGCCACCGAGCGTGATCTGGGCGCCCCGCGCCTGGCCACGGGCCAAGTTGAAGCCCAACGAGGTTTGGGCCCCATCTACGTTTCCACCAACGATCGAGGTTCCAAGTGCGAAGTTGGTGCCATTTAGGTCATCGTCTACGAGGGTCGCAGCGAGCGCGAAGGCCAGTCCATCGATGGCCTTCGAGCGTGTCACCACCCCGAAGAGCAGGGAGTCAGTCACGTCTCGAGGAGCCGGGGGCACGCCAGGGGCCAACTCGAAGCGCAGGGTGCGTCGTTTCTTCTCGGGCTCCGCGGCGGCCACGGTGGCCACTGGCGCATCGCCACGGGCGACCGCTTCTTCTCCGTCGTACCAGACCAGATCGTCTGGCCCCACGATGGCGGTGGTTCCGACCTCAAGCTGGACTTGAGCCAGGGCGTAGCGACCGTCGGAGCGACGGCCGAACGTGATCTCGTAGGTTCCGGCCCCCAGGCCGAGTTCCACCACCCGACCTTCGGGCTTGATCAGCTCGGCGACGAGGTCACCATCCGAATCGCGGACCAAGGCTCGTCCGGCCAGGTCCTCATCCAAGGCGAGGCTCGCCGAGGTGAGGTGCAGGTCGGTGATGACCAGGTTGCCTTTGCCCGAAAGGTAGTTCGCACGATTGGCGTGTTGGGGTCCAAACTGCGTGCGTTCTGTGAACGCCAGCGTCGTCTGGTAGGCAAAGGAGTAGGCCTCGTCGAGGGTCACACGGCCATCGCCGGATTGGTCCGCGGCGCCCCGAAGTCCGGTGGCCAGGGAGTGGGTAAAGTAGGATCCACCTACCTGTTCGGCTTCTTGGCTCACCTCGTCCGCCGCGCTCGACGTGAGGTAGGCGAAGCCCTCCATGTCATTGGACTGGTCGAACAGGAAGGGAGCGACGCGACGTCCGCCCTTGGTGCGGATCATCGCACCCGAGGAACATGAATCGAGAATCGCAACGCGCACATCGGCGGGTACCGCCTCGAGCGATGAGCGCAGATCGGCGTAGGGGTACCGGTCTTCGCCGAGAAGCAAGCCTTCTTCATCCGAATGCCCGGAGTAGTAGAAAAAGACCTCGGCTCGCTCGGTGCTGGTGGACACCGCGTCATGCAACGTGTCGAGCGCCGTGCGAAGGTCCTTGGCGGACGGGTCGTAGAGCACCGTGCGGTCGGTGACATCCACCCCTCCGAGTTCCGTGAGCACGCTGCCCATCGAGTCGGCATCCGTGTGAGCGTACCGGAGCGAGACCCGTTCCCCGCCCCCATCGTTGGCACCGACGAGCAGCGCGTACCGACGCACGGCATCGCTGGCTTGGGCAGGGTCGACCGACAACAACAACGCAAGGCCAATCATGGGGACACCTTCTTGACGGTGAAGTCGGTCACCGAGGCTTGCTTCGAGACCTCGAGCCGGCCTCGCACTGGATTCTTGCTGGCGGCGAGTTCCTTGGCCGCGGTGACCACCTTTTCGAGGGACAGGGGCCGATCAGAGGTCACGAGGAAGAACCGCTCGAATTCCGGCGCATCGTCAAGTTCGTAGGCGTGGTCGAGGGTGTGGTGTCCCGGCTGCATGGCCGTGTCACGGTCGTCGGGGAAGTGCACCGTGACGGCCCCGCGACCATCGACCGACAGCAGCACCCCGTGCGTGGCGTCGCTGTTGTAGCCGAGCTGGAGTTCCGTGCCCTTGAAGAAGACTTCGCCGTCGGACACGTTTTCAAAGCCGCGCTTCGTGCGCTGGTACACGAGCAGTTTGTCGTTGCCCTTCAGCCGGATGCCCGGATCCGCAGGGGTGTCGATCATCTCGGAGCCACGCGGAATCGCAATGATGAGGGCCGTCAGCGCGGCCAAAACGGGCACCGCGACCAACCAACCACGCCGCCGGGAGCGCTTGGCAACCGCATCGGCCGTGTTGGCAACGTGTAGCTTGCGCTCAATGGACTGCACCTGTTCGCCTGCGTCGAAGGCCGCGTGGAAGGAGGCATCGGCCTCTCGTAGCGCCTCGAGCTTGGCCTTGGCTTTGGGGTCGGCATCGATGGCTTGCGCCATGGCTGCCGTGCCTTCGCCTAGGTGCACGCGCTCGATCCAGACGTCTGGGATGCTCATGCGACCTCCTTCAATTCGGCCACGTGGGCCTTGAGCAAGCGCAACCGCTTGCGGACCCCCGACACAGAGAGGCCGACCTCGTCCGCGACCTCCTGTAGGGTCATGCCGTCGATCAAGTGCATCACGGCCATCTCCTTGGTGTTGGGCAGCTCTCTCGCGAAAACCCGTTCGAGCACCACCGCCGACAGACTCCGGTCCTCCGCCACCGGCGCATTCGCAATGCGCTCGACGAGCTCGGTATTGGCGTCTTGGGGGCGGCGTTTCTTGCTGCGGATCCGATTCAGACAGACGTTGGTGGCCGTGCGGTAGAGGAACGACGAAGGTGACTTCACCTCGAGCGAGTCAGCGCGGCGGCACACTTCGACAAAGACGTCTTGCATTGCTTCGACGGCCTCCTCGTCCTGACGCAACAACGCCTTGCACCGCCGATGCACCATGGGTGCATAGCGCTGGTACAAGCTTTGGATGTCGACACCCATTCGGTCTCCGGTTGCGCTCGGTGTCCGGGTTCAACGCTGGGACACCAAGGCTCCGGCGAAGTGTCACCCACCCGAGTCGATTGCAAACGCGACGTTTGAGCGCAGTCCGGCGGAGACGTAGCGCTGAAGCACGTCAGCGGTGCGTAAGGTTGCGGGGTCGAGCCAGCTGCGGACCGCGGTGACCAGCGCGTCGGGGTCGGACCAATCGAGGTCCAGCTCGCTCGCGATGCGTCCGAGCAGTCGATGCCGATCTCGAGAGGATAGGCCGCTCAGCGGACGATCGTGGGTCACAAAGACCAACCCTTCGAGCACATCGCCCGTCGCAGCATCGCGCTCCAGACCCTCGAAGCTCTCGCGGGTGAAGGTGAAGCCCGCCTCGGTCACCGGACCTCGAAAGTGGCCGTCGGCATAGCGCTGGGTTCGGTACGCTTCGGGGCTGTAGCGTGCTTCGAGGCCGTGCAGCCAGGCAAGGTTCTCCTGACGCAGAGCAAATCCATGCGCGAGATCGTCTGGATTGCGCTTGAATTCCACCATGGCCAACACCCGTGTCGGGTTCTTCATCGTGGCCTCGACCACCAGTCCGTCCCATTCGCCACGCGCACAACCCAAGGTCACGCCGCGAAGCAGTTGGGGGGTGTGTCCGTCGGACCGCAGGCGGGGGAGCAGGGTCGCCTCGAGGGTGGTGGCGCCGTGGTCCTCGAACCTTCGGCCCGCTCGGCCGGTTCCTCGTCCTCGAGCCTGTTCGAGGGCGCGCAGTTCGGCCCGCTTTTCGTGGAGGCCCGTGGCGGACGCGCCCTTATCGACCTGCTGCCGGACTTCTTGCACCATCGCGCGGGTGGGACTGGCTGCCTCTTGACGTGCGAGCTTGGCCTTGAGGGCTTCGACATCTTGCTCGTACCGCACGAGTTTGGCTTCGTCGTCCGACCGGCCTTCGATGACGGCCATCGTGAGCCCCTCGACGGCACGTTCCGCGCCGCGAAGAAGGCGGGCCGTTTGTTCGAGTTCTTCGTGCAGTGGACTCGCTCGGTCGGCCTTCTCTGCTTCGGTCAGCCGGGCTCGGGCGGCCACCAACTCGGGATGGTCCCGCCAGATCGATCGAATCTCGAGTCGCAGTCGAAAGGACTCGTCGTAAAGGGCACGACAGACCAGTCCCGTCAGCCAGTCGAGAAATGCATCGTCGGCCAACGTGGCCGGATTTCCGGGGTCTGAGGAGAGCAGTTGGGCGATAGGATCGGTCATTCAGGCGGACTCGGGAAGAGCTTCGAGAATAGACCGGCGATGAACCCGAGCACCAGGTAGCTCGACAACATTTCCGCCAGCAGGACCCCCCGGCCAAACGTGTCGTTGCCGCGATCGAGCAGGAAGTCCAAGGTGACGAACACGCCGAAGCTGTCGGCAAGATGGTCGATGAACGTCGGGTTTTCGTGACCAAAGTCGAACGAGCCGGGCTGCCACGCCATGAGAAGCGCAAACAGCAAGATCAACGCGATGCACCAAATGACCGGGAGCCAGTTGGCCTTGCCGTTCCCAAGGAGGATCGTCCAGAGGAAGCCTAAGACCGGCCGAGTGCGACGGAAGTGCTGGATGGTCATGTCATGGGCGCAGCGGTTCACCTGAACCCGGAAAGGCCAGTTCGTCGCAAAGTCGATGCCGGTCGTGCGGGTGCCTTCGAGGTTGGTCGTGCGATCGACCTCGGCGCCGGTGACATCGCCGCCGGTGAGATCGGCACCACGGAAGTCCGCCCCCCGAAGGTCCGCCGATCGGAAGCTCGCGCGGGTCAGATCGGCCCCGGCCAGGACGGACCCGGCGAACTTTGCCCCAGTGAAGTTGGCGTTTTCAAGCAGCGCACGAGAGAAATCCGTTTCGGAGAACGTCGCCTCCAAGAATCGCGTGTTGGCCAGTTGGGCCTGGCGCAGTCGGCACTTCACGAGCTGGGCCTGGTCGAAGTTGCTGTGCTCGAACTGCGCATCGTCGAAGTCGGTGTGCTGCATTTGGGCTTCTGAAAAGTCGACGTCTTGCAGCAGCGCCCCCTCGAACGACGTGCCCCATACATACGCCCCCTTGGCCTCGACTTGGCGCCAGCGCACCTGCTTGAGCTTGGACCGTTCCAGCTTGACGTTTTCGAGGTTTCCATTGAAGGACGCGCCGTAAACGCGGCAGCGCAGGAAGTGGGCGCCGGTCAGGTTGACCTCGTTGAAATGGGTGCGGCGCAGCTTGCATTCGGTAAACGCCGCATCCTCGAGGTTGGCACCACGAAAGTCGGCATCTTGAGCATCGAGCTGCTCGACCGCAAAGCCCTTCATGTTCGCCTTGGCGAATCGAGTCCGGCGGGCTTGGGCCCCCGACATCCACGTCTTGGTCAGGAACGTGCCCTCGAGGTTGCAATCCGAAAGGTCGGCTCCTTCGAAGTGGGTCTCATAGAGCTTGGCCCGGGTCAGATCACTGCCCTTGAAATCGCCTTCGCGAAGGTCGAGCCGAGACAGATCAATGTGCGACAAATCGAGGAACGTGAAGTCGCGGTCGCCGGTCGCGTAGCGGTCTTCGATCTCCTCGCGGGTCATCTTGGGGCGAACGGCGTCGGGGGCAGGTTGGGCCATGGCCTTTGGCTCCGGGGCAGGGAACGTCCACTAATCGTCGAGAGCCCAGCTGCCCTCCTGGTCGTCGCGACAGCGTGGGTCAAGATCTTGCGCAGACGCAAGACGGTTTCGCATCCGTGGCGGTACGCATGCCCTGATGCAGTGCTTACCCTTTGGACAACGACGAACCACGGAGCGACCATGCAGATGGAAATTCGCCGAGCGAAGGATCGCGGACATGCCGACCACGGCTGGTTGGACACCAACCACACGTTCAGCTTCGCCGGGTACTACGATCCGCGCTTCATGGGCTTTGGTGCCTTGCGCGTGATCAATGAGGACCGCGTCTCGGGAGGCCGCGGCTTTGGTACCCACCCCCACCGCGACATGGAGATCATCTCGTACGTGGTGGACGGGGCCCTGGAGCACCGCGACACCATCGGAACGGGCTCGGTCATCCGCCCCGGGGAGGTGCAGGTGATGAGCGCGGGGACGGGGGTGGCCCACAGCGAGTTCAATCATCACACCGACCAAGACGTTCACTTCCTGCAGATCTGGGTGCTTCCCCGCAACGCAGGCAATACGCCCCGCTACGACCAGAAGACCTTTGAGACCGGCGGCTCGCCTGCGACGTTGGTGGTGAGTGCCGACGGCCGCGACGGGTCGTTGCAGATCGACCAGGACGTTGACCTGCACCGAGTCCTGTTGGACGAAGGCCAGCGTCACGACTTGCCGTTGCGCCACGCGCGAAGCTGGGTCCAGGTGATCGCCGGTGAGCTGGTGGTGAATGACGCGGTGTTGAAGCCAGGCGACGGTCTGGCTGTCGTCGACGCCGAACGCCTCACGCTTCAGGCCAACGAAGCAGCTCACGCACTCGTTTTCGACCTCGAATAAGCCAAGGAGTCAGCCATGTCCGAGCCCCTGCGCTACCAGACCGGATTCGGGAACCACCTTGCCTCGGAGGCGGTGCCCGGCACCATCCCGCCTCGCGGCAACACCCCCAAGGAGGTTCCGCACGGCCTCATCGCCGAGCAAATCAACGGTACGGGATTCACCGCCGAACGACGGGCGAACCAACGGACGTGGCTCTACCGGCTTCGTCCCGCCATTCACACCGGGCCGTTCAAGGCGGTGGCGGCGCCCGGGCGCTTCACCGGTCGGTTCCACGATGCGGTGCCAACCCCCGAGCCGATGCGCTTCAAACCGACGCCGTTGCCCACCGGGGACGTTGATTTTCTGGACGGAATCCAGACCTTTGCAGGGGCGGGGGACCCGGCATTGCGGCAGGGCATGGCGATTCACGTGTTCTCGGCCAATCAAGACATGACGCGGGTGTTTTCGAACATCGACGGTGACTTGTTGATCGCTCCGGAACAGGGCGCGGTCCGAATCCAGAGTGAGCTGGGCTTTCTCGAGGCTCGCCCTGGCGAAATCATCACCATTCCCCGAGGCATCCGCTTTTCGGTGAGCCTTCCCGACGGCCCGACGCGTGGCTTCATCGCCGAGTTGTTCGAGGGCCACTTTCAGCTGCCCGAGCGAGGCGTGATTGGAGCAAATGGTCTGGCCGACGAACGACACTTCCGGGCCCCGGTGGCGGCCTATGAAGACCGAACCGATCCGGTCACCATCGTCGTAAAGCAGGGGGGACGATTCTTTGAGAACATCGCTCCCCACTCACCGTTCGACGTGGTGGCGTGGCATGGGCGATATGCCCCGTTTGTCTACGATTTGCGGATGTTCATGTCGTACGGCTCGGTGAGTTTCGATCACCCGGACCCGTCGGTGCTCACCGTGCTTACCGCACCCCAGGACGACCACGGCAACAACGCTATCGACGTGGGGGTATTCCTGGGGCGTTGGGACCCCACGGAAGACACCTTCCGCCCACCCTATTTTCACCGGAATGCCGCGGCCGAATTCAACGCGGTCATTGCATCGCCCCATACGAAGGGCCCTTACCCTGCAGGAGCCTTCAGCTACACGCCCAACCTCACGCCCCATGGGGTGAGTCCGGCGTCGCATCGCGGGGCTTCTAAAGCCTCGGATGACCCGGTGCGAGGCTCCGATCGGAGCATCTGGTTGCAATTCGAGAGCACCTACACGCTGTCGGTATTGCCCGAGTTCCTCGAGAGCCCCCAGCGCGACACCGAGTTTTTGTCGACGTTCGAAGGGTATGCAACGGGCGATCTCGCCCCGTGATGCATGATTCGGTAGCGAAGATGGCAATTGTCGAGGGGCCCTCTGCGTAGAGAGATACGAACCCCCGCCTGGGCCGCTCGTGGCCCGCTGGAGAAGACGACATGAACCTCGATGACGCCACCCTCGCTCAGCTCCGCATCCTCGTCGCCGTCGCGAAAGCCGACGGTCGGCTTGATGCGGCAGAAGAGCAAGTGCTTGTGGAACGGGTGGGTCCCGAAGGCGCGTCGCAGTTGCTCACGGTCTTGGCGGAGACCGACATCGACTTGGAGACCGAAATTGCCAAGCTCGATGATGCACAGCGGCGTCATGTGTACCGCTGTGCTTACGCCGTGACCCACGCCGATGGTCATGCCTCGGTCGAAGAGGTCGCGATGCTGCGGCAGATCCTCGATGATGATGGCGAAGTTTCGCTCGCCGGGCAGATCTGGGGCGAGACGAAAGACACGCTCGTGCCCGGCAACATCCTGCCCATCGCAGATCCCGCCCAGCGCGACAGCGAAGTGACCGAAGACATTCTCAAGTATTCGACGATTGCCGCAGTGGCGGGCGCGATGCCGGTTCCCGGGGTGGCGATTGTGGCCGACCTCGCGGTCATTGCGTTGCAAACCAAGCTGGTGCACGACATTGCGCGCTACCACGGCGAGCACACGACCACCGATGCCATCCGTGACTTGCTGTCGGGCGTTGTGGGGTCCTCTGCCGTGCGCATTGGCCTCAACCAACTCGCTCGATTGATTCCGGTCGCGGGGTCGGTGTGGGGCGCGACGACGAGTTTCGCCTCGACCTACGCGATTGGGCGGGTCGCCCAGCGGTTCTTTGATGGTGGCCAGCAGGTGTCCAGCGCGGAACTGAAGGGCCTCTTTGAGCAGGCCAAGGCCGAGGGTCGTGAGACGTTCGCCACCCGCAAGGCCGACGTGGACAGCGCCACGCAGGCCCACGAACCCAAGCTCGTCCAGCTCGCAGCCGACCTGTCGTCGGGACGCTTGTCGCGAGCTGACTACGACCGCCAGGTTCAGGAACTTCTCGCTTCCTGACTGGAGTTGAGCGCGGGGGTCACAACCAGGTCCTGCGCGGCCTTGCCCGTCTTATTGAAAGCGGATATCATTTTCACCAAGAACGGGAGCCGTAGCGATGATCCTGTGCCTTTGCGAAGGAACTTCGGATCGCCAACTTCGGGAGGCGGTTCGCGACGGTTGCGATACCGTTCGCGCGTTGGCAAAGCGCACGGGCGCAGGCACCCACTGTGGCCAGTGTGCCTGTGATCTCAAGCGGATCGTCGCGGAGGCCCGGCGGCACGCGTGTGCCCAGGCCGAGGCCGAGCGGGAGTCGATCGCGGCCAAGTAGCGGCACGCCCGGTCAGGCGACGTGACGGTAGAGCTGGTCGCGAGGATGTTCGCGGTAGCCCTTTTCGATGGTCTCGATCACCTCATCGAGAGCCTCGGGGTCCAGCGCATCGGGGAGCCGCACGTCGATGTGGGCGTACAGATCGCCTTGGATGCCCCGCCGGAGGATGCCTTTGCCACGCGCGCGTAGCGTGCGTCCGGACTGCGTTCCGGCTGGCACCTTCAGGCGAATCACCCCATCGAGGGTGGGCACGGGTACCGAGCCTCCCCGGAGGGCCTCCCCGACGGTGACCGGCACCTGGACGTGCAGATCTTCTCCTTCGCGGCGAAACAAGGGATGAGGACCCACCTCGAGGGTCAGCAGTAAATCGCTTTGGCTTCCCGTTCGTGGATCGGGTTGGCCCTGCCCTTTGAGCCGTAAGGTCTCCCCGTCGCGCACCCCCGGAGGGATGCGGACATCGATGGTGCGCCCGTCGCCAAAGCTCAGGCTGTGCTGGCCACCGCGTGCAGCGTCCATGAAGTCGAGGCCGAGGCGGGCCCGGGTGGCTTGAGGGCCGCGGCCCATCTGCGAGAAGAAGCCACCGAAGAGGTCGTCCAGATCGATGCCGTCCGCACCGAAGCCGGGGGGAGCGCCGTGCGCGGTGCGTCGAGCGTACGTGGGGTCGAATCCAGGCTCGAGACTGACAGGGCCAAACTCGTCAAACAGGTTTCGTTTCTCGGCATCCGAAAGCACGTCGAATGCGGCACCAATCTCCTTGAACTTGGTTTCGGCTTCAGGGTTGTCGGGGTTGCGATCGGGATGCCATTGCTTGGCAAGGGTGCGGTAGGCCTTCTTGATGTCGTCGTCGGACGCATCGCGGGCCACGCCCAACACCCGATAGGGATCTTGGTTCATGACGCCTCCCATTCATGACGGGGGTTGCTTGTCAGAAACCTAGGCACCCTGCGCCGAGCGCCAAACCCGCAGGCCGGAGGGTTATGCCTCCCCGTATGCTGATGCTGTTTGGGGCCTGGTTGTCCTGTGCGATGCTGACGGTGTGGGCCTTCTTCGTTGCAGGAAGGCTCCGTTCCGTATGGTGGGCTCGACTGGCATTGGTGGCCGGTCTTGCTCCCCTCGTCTTTCTCATCGTGCAGCGACTGCCGCGTCCGCAGCTCGAGCTTCCAGAGCTTGGGCTGACGCTGGGCTTCACGGGAATTCTGCTAGGCGTTTGGGGGGCGGCCGTTACTTGGGCCCGGGAGTTGCCCGCCTCGCCCAAGGTGGACGCTTCTCGGATGCGCTGGGATCCTCGCCCAAGTCATCGGCCCACCTGGGTCATCGTGATGGGCATGTCGACCTTGCTGACGTTCGCCCTCGTGGCCGTTCAACAGCCCCTCCTGGCCGTGATGCCATGGGGGCTTCTGGCCATCGCCTACGCGTGGGCCCATCAAGGACTGCGGGGGCCGGTTCGGGTCGAAGCTCGCGACGTGGTGTTTGGCAACGAACGCATGGCGATCGACGATCTGTCCCGCGTGATTCGCGATGTTCGCTATTTTGGACCCGTGCGACGGGAACATCTGGTCGTGAAGCACAACGACCGGCTTGTCTGTTGGCTGGTCACAGGCAGCCCCACCGAAGACGTGCTCGCAGTGGTGCACCTGATTCACCAGCAGCAGGCGTTTGCCGCGAACCACACCATCGATCGGGGAGCGCTAGTCGATCCGCCCCAATGGCTCGCGGGCATCCAGGAGCGTGGGGCGCGCCCATTCGCCCTGCAGCCGAATGGGGAAGCGACGTAGCGGACGGCGCCCGGGGTCCACCGGACGTCGAGGCAGCCAATCCACGGGCCGATCCAACAGCCAGCCTGCGACGGCTTCTCCGGCCGCGGCAGCACACGTGACGCCAGCCCCCCCCAGGCCGGCAAGCCACCACAGTCCGGGGCGCTCGGGATCGGGGCCCAGCAGCGGTCGACGATCCGGGGCAAACGTGCGCAGTCCGCTCCACCCGGTCTCGAAAGGGACCTCGGCCAGTGCGGGGAAGGCATGGGCGAGGCGCTTTCGAGTCTGCTGCTCCATTTGAGGGTCGGCGTCTGCGGTGGTGCCCGGGGCGTGGGGCACGTCTTCGGGTTGCTCGTCACAACCACACACCAAGAAGCGATCCCCGTCCGGTCGAACGTAGAGCCCCACATCATCAAGCCAAACCCAAGGGGCATGGGCCTCGGCAAGAGGATGGGGTGCGGTTCGCCAAATCGATCGACGCAAGGGCAAGAGCGGGCGATGGACGCCCGCCAACGCTCCCAGTCGCTGACCAAAGGCCCCTGCAGCCAGCACGACGGCGTCCGCCTCGATGGGGCCTTGTTCGGTTTGAACTCCTGTGATGGCGTCTGTGCCGAGAAAACCCACGACGGTCGTTCGCAATCGCAATTCACCTTCATGGCGAGCCAGTGTCGCGGCGAAGCCTCGCATCATGATGGCCGGATCCGCGATCTGGGCTGAGGGCAGCCACCATGCGGTCTCCCAGGCATCCGCGGAAGCCCACCGCGGAACCGCCGGGGGATGGTCAACGGGGATGCCTCGCGCGCGAAGGTGCGCCACGGCATCGTCGAGATGATGGGGATCCAAGGCTAAACCTACGATGGCGCCGGTGGTTCGAGCCGGAGGGGCTTCCGCCCAATCTTCACCGGGGTCCTGGAGCCAACGCGCCGAGCGAACGGCGAGCACGCGTTCGACCGGATCTTCTGCAAGAGTGCGGATCATGGACGCGTTTTGGGAACTCGCTTCCGCACCGAGCGCGGTCCCTTGATCGACGACCAACACATGGCGGTGAGGAGCGAGATGGTGGGCGAGCGCAAGGCCGCCAAGCCCTGCGCCCACGATGACAACGTCGACTCGGGGCATGCGGACTTGATTAACCCCAGGTCAGCTCGACGGACGCAGGGTGAAGGGGAGCTCCACGGGGGTCGCGCGAGCCGACGTGGGGAAACGCCAACGCGTCACACGGCGTTCAATGCAACGCGAAAGTTCGGGATCTCCCAATCCCTTGCCTTTTACCGCCGCACCGCTCACCGACCCATCGGGCAGCACCCGCCAGGTCACCGTCATGCGGCCGGCCAATCCAGGGTCGGCCTTCAACGACCGCTCGTAGCACGCACGGACTTGGCCCATGGCCGCCCCTACGGTGTCCCAAATCTGGTCGCCTGACAATCCGGGTCGAAGGATCGTCCGTCGAACCGGAGCCGCGACCGGCTGAGGGCGTGCGACGGGAGGTGCGTGCCCTGAAAGGTGTTTGGGCGACGACGTGGATGCAGCAGGGGCGACCGCGGTGGCGGTGACGGCGGACGGCGCAAGGGCTGCGGCAAATGCACCTCCTGGCACCTTGGGAGCCGCCACGGTCTGTTCCACGGTTTCGTGGCCGCAACCGAGCATCATGAGGCAGATCAAAAAAATAGGCCAACGCAACGACATCGCCATCTCCATGAGTCAACGGCGAGATCTTCGACACATGACGAGCGCTCGTTGAGCGGATCAGTTCGTGAAGGGCGCTATGGGGGTTCCGTCACCGGCTGCGAGGGGCTCGTGGCCCGCGCGATAGTGCTTGAGCGACCAGGTGTTGGCGCGCGCTTCGAGACTGCGGAGCACGGATTCAAGACGGGACTTTGCGAGCCGAGCGACGAGCCAGTCGGGAATCAAACCGCCCACCGTGGACGAGGCGGAGTACGCCGTGAGGACTGTGCCGTCGCCCAGGTCTGCCATCGTCCAGGAGCCCCGATTCGTGGGCGTAAAGATGGCCCGATCGAGATGATCGAGCGTGATGCCACGGGGCTGGTCCCGCTCGACGGTGCTGCGAACGCGCTCGAGGCCGTCTTCTTCGAGCACCCAGGTGTGCTCCCAACAGCGTTGCCCGGTCTTCTGTGCCATGCGGTGGTTGTTGTTCGACTCCACCACCCACTGCCGATCTTGGAGGGGGCGGGGGAGATCGAAGTAGCCGTACCAAAGCTTTCGGTCGGGTCCTCGAGACTCCACGATGAACTCGGTGAGGCTTGGATCGACCTGGGCATGAGGGTCTTGGCACGCAACCCAGAGGGCTTCTCGAGGCGCCTTCAACAAGGCCAAGCCGACTGCGGTACTCGGCTGGTCCTTGTGCTGGTTGAGGATGCGCACGACCTCACCATCTCGCAGGGCCTGCTTTTGGTCGGCGGAGAGGATGGGCAACGGGTGCACCGGGTCCACCGAACACGCCGCCAAGGCTTGATCGAGGTCGACGGGCGGCAGCCCCGCGTAGGCGAAGACGGACACGATGGCGAGCACGGGCATGGCGGCTCCCTCCGTCGCTACTCCAGCTGTAGGGGCAGCGCGGACAGATCGACGACCTTATTGGCGTCATCACCGAAGATCGCGTTGAAGATGGCGTTGTTGATCCGTTCTTCCGCCCGCGTATCGTCGAGGGTACCCACGATGCGATAGTCGAGCCGCCCGTTGCCCCAGCAATCCTCGATCGACTTCAGGCGCTGCACGTCGAAGGTGAAGCTGCCCGCGGAGCTGCTCGTGCTGCCCAGGACCTGCGGAGGCTGAAAGGTAAAGTCCTGCAACGCGACGGTCGCCCCCGTGGCGGGTTGCCCGCCGAGGGCGTTGATCCCACCCGTCAGCATGATGTCGTGAAACGTGGTCTTGCCGCAATCGTCGCCGAATGTGGAGCCACGCTTGTACGGTACCGTCGTCTTTCCGGTGTCGCCTGTGGCTCCCGAAGCGACTTCGTTCGTGGAACTACAGCCCATTAGGGCCCAACCCAACGCCAACACACCAAAATTCACGTGCTTCATGGCGCGCGAGTTAACCGGTCGGCTATGGGGCTGCGAACTACAAGAGCGCAAAAAAGGGGCCGGGTGGGGGATGCCCATGCGAGCCCACGACGATTCCCCACCCGGCCACACTGACCCTGTACAAGACGTACGCTTGTCGGCGCCGATCGGCGTGTCGCGAACGGTCTCGGTACGACTCAGGCAGTCAGCTGGAGCGGTGGCCAATGCGTGGCCACCGTGCTCCGGAGGCGGTTATCGCGGCAGGAAGTCGCGCGCGTTTTCGCCGGTGTAGATCTGGCGGGGGCGATGAATGCGGTAGCCCGAGGGGGCCTCACGCATCTCCTTCCAGTGGGCGATCCAGCCGGGAAGGCGACCAAGCGCGAACATCACGGTGAACATCGAGGTCGGGATGCCCATCGCCCGGTAGATGATGCCCGAGTAGAAGTCCACGTTCGGGTAGAGTTTCCGCTCGACGAAGTAGGAATCTTCGAGGGCTGCCGTTTCGAGCTGCTTCGCAAGATCGAGCAGCGGGTCATGGACGCCGAGTTCGTTGAAGATCCGGTCAGCGGCCGTCTTGAGCAGGCGGGCACGTGGGTCGAAGTTCTTGTAGACCCGGTGACCGAAGCCCATGAGGCGCACTTCGCGGGCCTTGACGCGCTCGAGGAAGCCCGGCAGGTTCGATCCTGAGGTCTGGATCTGCTCGAGCATTTCGATGACGGCCTGGTTGGCACCACCATGACGAGGGCCCCACAATGCGCAGATCGCAGCCGAGATCGACGCGTACAGGTTGGCCTCGGAGCTACCGACCATCCGCATTGTCGACGTCGAGCAATTCTGCTCGTGATCGGCGTGAAGGATGAGCAGGAGGTTCAGTGCGTCGACGAGCACCGGCGAGATCTCGTACTCCTCGGACGGCACTGCGAACATCATGCGCAGGAAGTTGGCCGAGAACGACAGATCGTTGCGCGGGTAAATGAACGGCTGCCCGATCGACTTTTTGTGGGCAAACGCGGCCAGCGTCTTCGACTTCGCGATGATGCGGATGATGTTGAGATCCGTCTCTTCGGGCGTGTCGGCGTAGAACGTCGACATCGACGCGACCATCGACGCCATGATGGCCATCGGGTGGGCCGACGGCGGATAACCCTCGAAGAACTTCTTCATGTCTTCGTGGAGCAGCGTGTGATGGGTCAGTTCGTCGCGGAAGCGGTCGAGCTCTTCGGTCGTGGGTCGGTGCCCGTAGATCAGCAGGTAGCAGACCTCGACGAAGGTGGCGTTCTGCGCCACTTGCTCGATCGGGTACCCGCGGTAGCGCAGGATCCCTTTCTCGCCATCGATGAACGTGATCGCGGAACGGCAAGCCCCGGTGTTGCCGTAGCCATCGTCGAGCGTCACCACGCCCGCATCACGGCGCAGCTTCCCGATGTCGATGCCGACCTCGCCTTCGGTACCCTTGACCAATGGCAGTTCGTAGTCCTGTCCGCCCACAGAAAGCTTTGCAGTGTTGTCCATCGACTCCTCTCGCCGGCAGTCAGGTTGACCGCCGATTGACCCACCGTAGCCTGACCGGCCCGTCATCTCTTCCTGGTCCCGAGGATACATCTCGAACATGTCCGACGAGCTGCGCCGACCATCTTGGGCTGCGAGAATTCGCCGCCTCAAACCTTTTGAGTTCTTCGAGAAGTACCGGAGGCGGGTCAGCCGGGGTCCAAGCCCCGCGAGCACTCCTCCCACGAAAGACAGTGACAAGGCCCTGACCATCGAGCAGCTCGCGTTTGAAACGGGCTGGGGGATGCAACTCGCGTTGCGGCTGTTCATGCCGATCTGCGGTGCATTCTTCGTCGCGTCATTCCTTTGGGACTACCACGATATCGTGCGATCGTGTTCGGTGGCGGGCATGATCGGGTTTGCCACCAACTGGGTGGCAATCAAAATGCTGTTTCGCCCTCGCGAAAAGCGGCCGATCTTTGGCCAGGGGCTCATTCCATCGCAGCGAGACCAGTTGATCGAGAAGGTGGCCGACGAGGTCCTGCGCAACCTCATCAACGAAGAGCTGATCCTCCAAAAAATTGAGGAAACAAGGATCGTCCAGCGGCTTTCGACCTCGGCCATCGAAAAGGTCCAGCAAATTACGCAGGACGAAGAGTTTAAGGGAGATCTTCGTCGGGTGATCCTCACCTGGGTTGCGGAGATCACGAGCAACCCTGAGTTTCGCCAACGCCTCGGCGACCGCTTCGAAACGAGCCTCATGGAGGTTGCGGGCGAGGGCATGCAACGGTGGCTGGTGGAGCGGCTCAAGACCACGTGGCGGGGGCCGCTGCTCAAGGTGCTCAACCGCGAAATCGAAGACCTCGAAAACACGGTCGACGAAGGGCTCGAACATCTCGACGATCTACTGGATCAGGTGCCTCGCTACGTTGCACGTCACCAAGACGAGATCGACAAAGTCCTTTCGCGCATGATGGTGGGCTTGGTTCGCGAAGTGGACGTTCGTCACATCGTTCTCGAACAGCTGTCGACGGTGACCACCGAGCAGCTCGAAGACGGCTTCAAGCAGTTTTCGGACGACAAGCTGTCGTTCATCACCCTGCTGGGGGGCGTGTTGGGGGTGATCGGCGGCAGCGTGATCGTCTGGCCCATCGGCAGCCTTGCCACGCTCGCCACGCTCTTCGTGATGTTGTTCATGGCCGATGTGATCGCGAAGCCGCTGATGGACAGCACGTTCTGGCCGAGACGTCGCTGAGCGATAGCCGGACTGGGGCGCGACTGGCATGCTGCGCGTCATGGCTGAAGAACCTCACGACTCCTCCTGGCCTTCATGGCGGGCGGCCCTCATTGCGGGGGTCCTGCTCGTGCACTGCACCCTGGCTGCCCCGCTGCCGCACGTCATCACCGATGCCGAGCTAAAAACGCCCACCGCTCGCGAAGAGATTCGGCGCTGGACGGAACGGCTTTCGGCCGTGGGCCTCGACATGGAACCGGTGGTCTTCGGAAAACGGGTGCAGGCGGTCTCCTCTGCGATTGGCCGAACCCACAACGCCCTGAAGCGTCCGTACCGACCGATCGGGAAGCTCACGGGGACGGGTCAGGGGTGGGCATTGTTTGCCAATCCCAACCTGCATCCCCACCGCTTCAATGTGCGGGTGGCGAAGGGCGAGGGTCCCTTTGAGGACCGTTACCTCCAACTCGACCCTGAACACGATTGGTGGCGCGCCCGGTTGCGGTACCGACGGGTCCGAGGATGCTGGGACACCGTGCTGGGCTTGCGGCTTAGCCAGAAGCGGTTTGGTCGTTGGCTGGCCAACACCATCTTCGAGGCCGAACCCGACGTCACGCGCGTGCAGACCCGGATGATTCGAACGCATACGAATGTGCCCGGCCAACGCCCCAGCGCGCGCCCCACCCGGCCTCGGCAGGTGCTCACGTTCAGGCGGGAGGACGCACCGTGATTCGCTGGTGGATCGACGTGTGGAACCGTCGCGAAGTGCCGACGATGTTGGCGGCAGTTCGGATCGGCGTTGGATTGACGCTGTTTTTGGACTTCGTCACCGTTGGGGCGATGGACCTGGTGGTACCGCTCATGGCGTCGGAAGAGGCCGGAGGGTTTGCGCAGAGCAACGCTACATGGTCGAGGTGGTACGCCCAAATCCTGGGTACCGGCCAAGGACCTGCGTGGGGGCTTTACCTCGGCCTCGTCCTGAGCAGCTTTCTCATGACCATCGGAGCGGCCACCCGCATCAGCACTCTGGTGTTGCTGCTGTTGTCCGCCCAGTGGGCCCTCACCTTGCCGCCCGCAGATCGAGCCATCGACACCCTGCTCCGCAACGCCCTCGCGATTCTTGTGTTCAGCGAGGCCGGTCGGACGTGGTCTGTCGATGCGAGGCTACGCACGGGCTCCCTGTGGGGAGATGGGGCTGAGGTGCCAGCCTGGCCGCGCTATCTGCTCGTAGTGCAGTTGGTCATCGTGTACTTTACGGCTGGGGTTTCGAAGTACGCGCAGCACTGGTGGCCGTGGGGCGACTACGCGGGCCTCTGGATCATCCTGCACGATTGGAGCTACACCGCAGTCCCTGCGGCCTGGCTCGAGGCGACGCGTCCGGTCAGCTACTGGATGACCCAGTTTGGCACGTTCACGACGATGGCGTTTCAGTGGACCTATCCGATCGTGTTGCTGCATTACTTCCCCCCGCGTGGCGAAGCGGGGTGGTTTCGTGCGCGCTTCGAACGACATTCGATGCACTTGGCATGGATCGCCACGGGAGCTGCCTTCCACGTAGGGATTGGGCTCACAATGTCGCTCGGAATCTTCCCTTGGGGAACGCTCGCGCTGTATCCGGCGTACTTCCATCCGGACGAAATCCAGGGGCTTGTGGCGCGAGTCCTCAGACCTCGAGGGCTTCCACAAACTGACGGCTAAGCGCCAACTGCACGTCCCTCAGGAGCGTGTCGGCTAGCTCGATGCCGTGGCGTTTCAAGATGGCCTTCGCCTGACGGTCAGCGAGCTTCTCTGCCGTCGCGAGGGCTTCTTCGTCGCACTCTTCGGGCTCAGGGTCGCGCCCTCTCTCCTCTCGGAAATCCTCAATCCAGCTACAGCCTGCGTCCCAGCCAAGTTGCTCGATCTCGCTGCGGACGCCGTCGTCCAAGTCGTTGAACGTCACGAACACTCCACCATGGGCCGCTTGACGTCGATCGCCGCGCCCATCTAACGGAATTAAGCGTCGGCCCTGGTATGGGCCGCCAGTACCTCGTGGACTCGCTCCGGAAAGCTGCCCGCAAAGTCGTCCTCATACGCACCCTCAAGCAATTCCACCGAGACGTGCCACCGATCAGGATCAGATGGGTCCTGTCCGATGGAAGGCGTCGTCGAGGGGGCGAGCCAGGGGGAGAGCATGGCCGACTCCCAAAGAACGGTGCGAGCCTGGGTCGCATCGATGTTCGGGAGCCGCATCGCCACGTGCACCTGTGGAAAGGACTCCGTGGCCGCCTGAATGGGCTGTTGCAGCAGCACCCGGTTCGGGATGGAAATGCGCTGTCCATGGGCATCGACAATCCAGACCGACCGCAGCGTGAATGAATCGATCGCACCATGGTAGTCGCCCGATCGAATCCATACGCCCCGAGCAAGCTGACCTTCGGTCGCGAGAACCACCCACGCAAGCACGTCGGGGAGGATCTCCCGAAGGGACCAACCGACGGCAATGGCCGCTCCGATGGCGATCCAGGTCAGGGCGGGCACAATGCCCACCGGCAACAGGGCCACGATGGCCGTCAGCGCCACAACCACTGCGATGGCTCGGCCAAAGATCTCGGTGCCCACCATGAGCGAAGGCAGGATGCCGATAGGGCGCAGTCGCGCCCGAAATGAGCGCGCCAGTCCCGCCGCCCCCAGTGAAACAAAGGCAAATAGCGCCAGTCCAAAAAGGGCTTGGGGCCCCCTCCGGTTCAGCGTGGGCACGAGTTGGTCGAACACCGCTTCGATGCGTTCGTCAAGCGCGCCGCGAGGTGGGGGAGGGGGTGGTTCGACCACGATTTCAACGGGCTTAGGAACGATCCGTTCCGGTGGTGGACCTTGGGGCTCGGGCGGCGGCGTTGGGATCGGGGTTGGCGCGGGAACGGGCGGCAGCTCGGCGTGAGGAGGATCGTCGTGGACTGGTTCGGCGGATGCTGGCTCCTCGTCGGCCTCGCCGGACTCGACTCCCGTATCGGTCCCCGTGGGCATGGGAGTGGTCTCCTCGGGCGACGAAGGCTCCTCCTCGATCGGGAGTTCCGTCTCCGAAACCTCCACCTCCAGCGGCGGCGTGGACTCTTCTACCGGCTCCGCTCGAGCGACCAACATCCAAATGGCTGCTAGGTTCATGCCCAGTTTCTCCGCACGAACACGCGATGCAAGGCCCCACGTAGATGAGGAGCGAGTTGGAGGACGTCGCCGGCCTCTACAAGGAGCCCCACTTGCCGCAACTGGGCAAGATGCGCGGTGGACCATCCCGCTTCGGTTCGGAACAACCGGCTGTGCAATGCGGAGGTCATCCACCCTTGCCGGGTGACTTCGAGCAGGGTCAGCAACTCGGGCTCTCTGAGTTCGGCCAAGCGAGTGAGGGGCGGCCGGGGGACCTTCCCGATGCGAAGTCGGCCTTGGCCTTCGTCTACCGAGACGATGCTCGCCATCCATAGACGCAGCGCGTCTTGCAGCACGCCCGCGGAGGCAGCGTGGAGCGTGCCGAACCACGCGGTTTTGCGCCTGCGATCGCGGTCGTTTCCACGCAATAGCGTATGCTGGATCTGCCAGCCAAGGTCGTCTTCGGCTTCAAAGCGCACGTCGTAGCCACTCATGGCGTGGCGAGAGGTGAGCGCCTGTTCGAGCTGTTCGACGTCCAGCGGACCGAGCCGCACGACGGTAGCCATCGCCTGGGCAAGACCCGTGTTGTCGGCCACAAAACGCCACACGCTCTCGTCCGCAACGACCACGAAGGCATGGCGGCCTTGGTCGGCGATGATGCGTTGCACGAGGCCCCGTAGCGAAACGAATCCGCCAGGTTCACGCCGGAACCACCAGCGGAGTTCGGGAATCACCACCGTGCGGCGCTCCGCGGGCAGCGCATCGAACCATTCGTCGAGCTGAGCTTGGTCGACGGGACTCTCGGCCGACCATCGCACCACGTGGCTCGACCGGATGGCTGCGTTCACCACCGCGAGGGCGGCTTGTCGGTCGAGGCTCACCACCGCGGCCGTTCGAAAGCCGCCAGTCGTGGATAACGCGGTTCGCAAGCGGTCGAGTTGGACTTCGCGACCGGACAGCAAATCGCCTGCTTCGAGTGCTTGCTCCGAGAACAACCGCCGGTAGACCAGCGGCACGTCCGTCGCAGGTCGTGGAGGCGACAGGGCGGACCGAAGATCGCGCTCATCGCCGAGTTCCGGCAGTCCCAAGACCGCTCGGATGGCCAGCATCCGATCTTCGCCCAACGCGCGGTTTCCGAACTCCGAGATGCGGTCGAGGGCGTTCGGGAACCACCCGCCGAAGCGTTGGGCCCGGCGGGCAAAGGTGCGACCCAGAGGGGCCTCTCGAAGCCACTGGGAGCGAAGGTCGGCGATGCGGCCGTCGAGAATCGTCTCGCGCAGCTGGGTCATGCCGCCAATCACCGCCTTGGTGATGCGTTCATCGGTGGCATCGACCAATTCGTTGGCCGACCGAGCCAATGGGTCGAGTCTGGCGTGGCTTCGGCCGATCGCGCCCACCACCATGGCTTGCACCAGGTCGCCCGTCTCGGGCCCCACTGCGGCGCCTTCGTCCAACACATCGAGTTCCGCCCCGGCGAGTTCGACGTTGAACGCAACAACACGTTCGAGTTCGACTAAAACCGCAAGCGTTTCGCGGAATTGGGCCGTCAGCTCCACCGTGAGGTCCAGCAGCTCACGGCTCACCTGAACCTCGAGTAGGCCTGCGACGAGGTCGCGAAAGGCGATCTCGGTGGTGGGGATGGGTTTCGGCAGGGCCCACTCCCCGGTGATCGGTCGACCCGTAGGGACTTCGTAGAACTCGGTGAGCCCTTGGACGGGCCGACGCAAATCGTCGAGGAGTGCGGTGACCCACGCTTCTTCGGTGAGCGCATCGGTCAGCTCACGCATCACGCTTTGAGCCTCGGCAATCGCGTGGACGACGGGTTCGGACGACTGCCGCAGCGTCTGACCAAGGGTCTCGGCGTCGGGCGGCTCGTTCAGGAGCGCCCGAGTTTCGTCGAGCCACTGTCCAAGCGTATTCTCGACCCGTCGGAGTTGGGTTGGGCCTCGCCCCCGAAGCTGGCGCACGAGCCGGTCGGCATGGTGGCGTACGGCATCGCGGATGCGGCCTTCCAGACCGACCAATTCAAGTTCGAGGGCCAGTTGGTGAAAGCGCCCTTCGACCACATCCCGAGCCGCGGGCAGCCCGTCGGTGAGCAGCCCGATGCCTTCGTTTCGTTCGGTGAACACACGGCTGTAACGACGCTTACGCAGGGGGAGATCCAGCGTTCCGACCGTCTTGACGTCCTCGCGCAGCGCTTGGAGCGCGTGACCGAGGACTCGCGCAGTACGGGTTTGGCCGTCTTCGCTGATCGCGGTGAGCTCCTCAAGCGCGATGCGGAATTCAGCGTCGACCTCACCGCGAAGCGCCGTGAGCCGTTCTGCAGTGGCGGCCGCACCTTCCTGTTCGGCGGCGAGTGCGGTGGCCTCGAGGCCGTCCGCAGCGAGTCGGAACAAGGTGTTGACGCGATTGGCGAGGTGCAAGTCGCCGTTGATGAGCAACGCCGCTAGACCTTCGAGCCGACTCGGTACGCGACCGGAGAATTGGTAGCGCCCGAGCTGGCGCAGCGGCACTTCGCGGCGCAGCCGAAACAGGCGCACCCGCAGCCAGAGCCAGCGACGACGAAGGGCACGCCACCACGACTCCGGACGGCGCTGCAACAGGTCGGGATGGACCGGGGCGTCGAAGCGCTCCGAAAGCGTTGCGATGTGGGCGTCGATGGCTTCGACCAGCTCGATGGGGGACCACTGGTCGCGGCGAGTGGCCCGGGCCGCCCGGTCGATCACGAGGTCACGCCAACGTTCTCCCAAATCGCCGATGTCGTTGCGGAGTCGAGCCGCAATCTCCGTTCCTTGGCCCTGGCGAACCGAGGCTCGGCGGGCGATTCGGAGAAACTCTCTTCTGAGCTGTCGAATCCAGGCTTCGGCGTCGCGTCGACGATCGATCAGCGGGAGGTTGGTCTGGTCGTGAGCGATCTGCCGCATGTCGGTGCCCAATTCCTCCACCGCCTCGTCGAGCAACGGCTCGCCGGTGGGCAACGGCCGGCCCCAGACATGCTCATCGACCGGTTCCGCGTTCCAGGTCGACAGCTCTCCGCTGGTGGCTGGGCCCTTCGACTCAGTTTCAACCTCGGGTTTCGCGTCAGCCGACTCTCCCGCGTAGCCCAGGCCGAACTGAAGCATCACGGGGCCGATGACCTCGTTGATGGCAACGCCCGCGAGAAGGAGCGAGAACAGCGTGTCGCCGATCTCTCCAGTGAATACTTCGTCTTTGGCCTTGGTTGCGAGGGCGATGACGACGCCAGCTTGGCTGATGAACCCCAGCCATCCGTAGCGCTGGACCACCGGCTCGGCGTTGCCCACCAGACCGCCGATTCGGGTGGCGACGAACATGGCCACAATCCGGGTTCCGACGAGCAAAACGGCGGGACCAGCCATGCTGACGATCAGATCGAGGTGCAGGTTGGCGCCGGCCAAGGTGAAGAATACGACGTAGACCGGCATTGCGAGCCGTTCCACCTCGTGAATCAACGTTTCGCCCCGACTCGAGAAGTTGCCCACCACCAGACCCGCCACGATGAACATCAGCGCGGGCTCACCACCGACTTCCTGAACCAGGAAGGTCGCCGTGTAGATCATGGCCACGAGGAAGAGCAACAGCTCGCCGCCGACGTAGCGGAGGTAGGCGTCGATGAAGATGCCGAGCAGTACGCCACCCAAGATGGCGGCCCCGATGTGCAAG
This sequence comes from Myxococcota bacterium, assembly GCA_039208735.1. Taxonomy (GTDB): domain Bacteria; phylum Myxococcota_A; class UBA796; order UBA796; genus DRPG01. The sequence goes on from JBCCQY010000077.1 coordinate 33,751, forward strand.
AACGCGGTTTCGAGACCTTCGCCTTCGCCGCCGACAAAGCCAATGGCGAACGTCGTGGTTGCCGCGAATGCAGTGATGACGAACACGTCCTTCAACACGACCGTCGACAACACGGTGCGGGCCATCGGACCCTTGGCGCCAAGGCTATTGATGACCGCGATGGTCGCGGCGGGCGAGGTCGCAAATCCGAGTGCGGCGACGACGGACCCCAACGCCACGAGGCTCGCGGTCGACATGGCCGCAAGCACGGGCACGGAACCTGGCATGAGCTGCGGAATCGCGACGAAGGTTCCGATCACCACAATGGGTACGATGATCGCCTGCGAGACCAAGATCGCCATGATGGCGCGGAACCCTTCACGCAAGCCCTTGAGCCGGAGTTCTCCCCCTGCGGTGAGCGCGATGAGGGCTAGCGCGAGGTCGTTGAGGGGGCTCAGCTGCTGGACGACCGCTTCGGACAGCACGCCGTCATCGAGCGGAGCAGGCAGCACGAGGTCTGGAAATGCGGCATGAAGGTAGACCGAAGCCGAATGGCCCAGTGCGAGGCCGGCCAACAGGTAGCCCGTGATGTGCGGCAGTCCGAAGACCTCGGCCAGCTCACCGATCGCGTAGGCCGCGAGGATGACAAAGCCGAGCGACAACAGCCCGCGGGGGTCAAACCCCTCCATGGGAACCGTAGCCAGCCCGTGGAACAGCACCATCGCGGCGAGGAGCCCCGCCACGATGGCGACCTTGATCAGGATGTCGACGCGTTCGCCGGAGGAGGAGGACGCCATCGTCAGCTCCGGTGCTGGAAAAGTCGAGCCACGCCCTGGCGAGCCCGAGGGGTGGTCAGCACGACCACCGTGTCTCCCACGTGGATCACGTCATCGCCACCGGGAATCACCACCCGATCCCCCTTGAGAATCGCGGCAAGCAAGGCTCCGCGCGGGATCGGCAGCCGTTTGACTTCCGTGCCTACGATGCGCGAACCCTCGTGAGCGACGAGTTCGAGCACTTCCGCTTGCCCCTCTTCCATCACGGTCAGGCTTTGGAGTTCGTGTTGGTGGCAGTACCGCAGCACATGTTCGGATGCGACGGTGCGTGGCGACAGGACGATGTCGATGCCGAGTTGTCGGTAGATTTCGCCGTAGTCCGGACGCGAGACCAAGCAGACGGTGCGATTGCATTCGAGGCGGCGTGCGAGCAGGCCGGCCATGAGGTTGACCTCGTCCTCATTCGTGACGGCCACGAACAGTCCGTAGTTGCCAACCTTCTCTTCCGTGAGAAGTTCGATGTCGGTGCCGTCCCCGTGCACCACCGTGGTGCTGGGTAGGCTCGCACCGAGCCGCTGGGCTCGCTCCGCGTCGACCTCGATGAGCATCACTTCGAGGGGCGTTGTCGCGAGCATTCGGGCCAGGGATTCCCCGATCACGCCTCCGCCTACGATGCAGACGCCATGCGTTTCGTGACGACGGGTGAAGAGGTCTTCGGCCTCGTTCATCTGTTCGGGACGGCCGATCAAGTAGACCCGGTCCTGGGGCAGCAACACATCGGCGCCTCCGGGCACGAAGAGTTTTTTGTTGCGAACCACCGCCCCGACGAGGACCCCTTGGGGAAGAGCAAGTTTGGATAGGGGCTTATGCAGCATTCGCCCTTGTTCACCGAGTTCGACCTGGACCAATTCGAGTTGGTCGTTCGCGAGGTCAATGACGTCCAACGCTCCGTGTGACTGCGCGATCTTGGCGATTTCTTGGGCGAGGAGGACCCTCGGGTTGAAGACGACATCGACACCGAGGAGATCGTACTGCACCCCGGCCGGTGCGTTGTCAGCGGTCGCACCGGACCATTCGTTTCCTTGCACCCGGGCTACGGCGCGCTTCGCCCCCATGCGCCGGGCCCCCAAGGCGGCGATCAGGTTGACCTCATCGTGGTTGGTCACCGAAACTACGAGATCGGCACGATGGACACCGGCTTCGCGCAGCACCCGCTGGCTGGCGCCGTACCCTTGCAGCGTCATCACATCGTGGTGTTCTTCGATGTAGTCGATGGCATCTGCGTCCTGGTCGACGGCGACGACATCGTGGCGCTCCCATTCGAGGGTGCGTACGACGTGGCGCCCGACCTGACCGAGCCCGATCACAACGATGTACACGCTATCTCCCGACCATGACAGGGTCGTTGTCGACCTCGCCTGCATCGACGAGCAAGCCCTGCAGCAAGCGGGGGCTGATCAGGCCGTGCACGACGACCGCCGCAAGGATGGCCGTGTGCACCAAATCGACCGCGGGATGGGAGTATACGAGCTGGAATCCGATCGACATGGCGACTGCGACGTCGCCTTGATCGAGGAGCCCTCGCCACAGGTCTCCCCGCAAGGGCGTCCCTCCGGTGGCCAGGCCAACCCCGATGACCTTGGCCAGCAGGCGGAGCACGATGAACCCTGCCGTCAGTGCGACCACCGCCCCCAACGGAGGCGGATTCCACAGTGCTCCGGCAAAGATCAGCAACGTGAGCGTCACGGGGCGTTGCGTACGCTCGAGTTGGGTGGCCATGCGTCCGCCCCGACGCGTTTGGGCGAGCACCAACCCGAGAATGAGGTTGACGGCGAGGGCCGAGAGCTGGAGGAAGAAGGCGGCCCCCGAAGCGAACACCAAAATGCCCACCATCGACAAGAACGCCTTGTTCGCGCTCTGATCTCGCCCGATGAAGAGCGAGAAGAGCAGGCCCAGCACGACACCCATGCCGATGGTCAGCAGCACTCCGTTCGCAGGAACGTCGAGCGCGGAGCCTTCGCTGACCCGCCAGATGCAGAAGACGAGGCCAAACGTAAGGATCGCGAGGGCGCTCGAGAATCGGGTGGTCCGCCTTAGCAGCGGCAGCAGGTGGGTTGCCGCGTCATGGAAGCGCTCGGAAAGCAGGTCGACGGCGGAACTCGAACCGGCGGATGCGGCGGCCCCCAACACCAGCGCACAAGGGGCGGCGATGTCCCACGGCACGGTCTCCAAGAGCAAACCCGATCGGAAGAACCACAGGCTTGCTCCGCTGACGAGGGCCAGGGTCACTAGACAATCGACGATCGCAAGCCGCAAGGGTCGTGACAGCCCCGGCGCACGCAAATCGAGTTCGAGTCCGTAAAGGAGACCCACCCAACCCGCAGCAAACGCAAAGACGGGCGCGACCGAGGTGAGGTTGAAGAATGGGTTGACGCTCGGCACGACAACCGGCCCGAGCACCACGCCAAGGACGATGTACTCGGCCGCGGACAGGAAGAGCAGCCGCTTCTGCAGGCGCTCCACCAATTCGTGAGCCCCGATCGCTCCAACCAAGATGCCCAGGAAGACAAGAACGGTGATGGAGTCGGTCTGCACGCCTTCAGCGGCAGGTTCTCCCGATGCGAACGCGAGCGTAGGCCCGAACAGCGCGAGCCCTCCCACACCGGCGAAAACGCTACGGGCCAGACGGTCAGCGCAAATCGTACTTGCTCTTCTTGTACCGGTCGGCAAAATCCACCACGATCGGAGGGACGTCTTTGGCGGCGGCGAGGCAGTTCCGGTCCTCGGTCGTGAAGCGCATGGAACCGTCGCGGATGTTGTCGAGGATGGTGTAGTGCGGCACATGACGCTGCGCCCAGCCTGCGATGAGGCGGCACCGATCGGTGTGAGGCACGCCTTCGGGCATGACCACTTCGGGCTTGCCACCACGCTTGACGGCTTCGTCGGTGCCTTGGGCACCCATGACCTCGAGGTCCCTCACGTTCGACCCTTCCCCCTTGGCCACCTCAACGGCAGGAGAATTTGAAGGACTATTCGTGTTTTGTGGAGTTGCTACCTGCGCCACGACGGGTCGATCGGTCCGCAGGAAAAACCAAGCTGCCGCGACGGCAACGATCGCGACAAACACCATGCCAGCGAGGGCTCTCGGATCCAAGGTCTTCATGCGCGGAGCATATCGCCGATACGATGCAGTGGACAGGACTCGCATTCGAGATCCCCGACGTCAGCTGGAGTGGTCATTCCTGACAACGACCCGTCGGACCCGAACCTGCGCCGCTGGTTGGCCTCCCGCATCGAAAAGTCGATGGATGGGGCCGATACCACAAGCGCGCCTGCGGATTCGTCCGATCCGAACGCTCCCTCGGAAGTGCCGTCCCCGTTGCCGGACGTCGATGCGATCGACGACGGAGACGAGGTAGACCAGACCGAGATGAGCCAATCTACCGACGCCGTCGATGCGCCGGGCCATCGTTTCGAACAGACGACGCAAACGCAATCTCCAGCGGGCATGGCGCGACTGCGTCATCGGCTAGGGTTGCCCCCGATTCCGGGCCGACCTGAGGCGGACGAAGTGCTGGCCAAGGCGCCCGCGCCAACGCCGCGACCCGAGCGGCCCTCCCCCCCGCCGATCCCACAGCAACGGGTTGTTGATGCATCGGGGCCGTTGCCCAAGCGGAGTCCAGGTCCGAGTTCGGGCGCGCTCCCCCTGTCCACAGGACCGGGAACCGGAGCATCCGTCCCTCGGCTGTCCGCGGCCCTTGGGCGTCGCAATCGAGTGGATCCTTGGGCGGACGAGGATGATGAAGACGAGGCACAGACGGTCCTGGCGTCGCCGTGGACCCAGCAAGAGGTCGACTGGCCCCAAGAGCCCGAGACCATTCGGAGCTGGGGCGCGATGATGCGGCGGGAGTCCGTGGACGACCCCGATACGGTCCGGCACAACAAGATGCCGGTTTCCTTCATCGGAGAGGCGGTCATCGACGATGAGACGGTTCTCGACCCGGCGTCGCGGTCCCAGCGGTGGCGAGACGACCACATCTACCAGCCGCCTCCCCCCGACATTGAACCGTCCTCCTCCCCACTGCCGCAGTCACGTCCCGAGCCGCCCGGAGGAGCGCTGGCGGGTCGGCCAACCCAGCGCCTGGCCGACATCGATGATGACTGGGTCCCTATGTTCTCGGAAGAATCCGAGCCGGGTCCGTCGGGATCGCTGTCGGCGGGTCCTCCTCCCCTGCCCCAAGGGGTGCGGACGATCCAGCTGCCGGAGCCGCCGCCTTCGGTTCCCCCGCAAGCCGCACCACGGCTTCCGTCTAGCCTTCCGCCGTCCCCCCCATCCCCGCGGCCCGTGGTGGATTTGGCTTCCCAAACCACCGTCGCGAAGCCTCCGCCGGACCCGGTCGACGAAGCGCAACGCCGTCAGACCATCGTGATCGTGCTGATGCTTGCCCTGGCGGCCGGAATGGGCTTTGTCGTGCTCGGCCTTGGCATGCTCCTCTGACCTCTGCGCACCCCGGTCGATTACGGGATGGGCTCGATGGAGGTTGCATGTCGTTCGATCCCGCCGTGGCGGTCTCTTCCCACCACGGGCCGGAACTCGTTGCGGCACTCGAGCGTCGACCCAGCAACGAGCCTGTGTTGAACGGCCTCACACACCCGAGCAGCCTTTTTGACCGCGTCGAGTGCC
>JBCCQY010000078.1:0-38780 GCA_039208735.1 Myxococcota bacterium
CCCGCGGGCGCTGCTGATGAGCCCATGCTGGCGCAACACGCGCATCAGCTTGCCCGTGTAGTCCATGGAAAGGCCCTCGCCCTCGGCCACATCGCGGATCGAGACCGGCGGTCCATCCGGATTAGGCGAACGGGCCGCCACCGCCATCAGGCAGCGCAGACCGTATTCTTCCTGTGCGGTCAGCTTCACGATCGGCTCCCGACCGGTCCGTAACATACTTGACTCAAGAGTCCAGATTCGAGAACACCCTGCTCAACGATGTCGGAAGTCGGCGAGGGAAGGGGTACGGTAAGGTGGCGGACTCGCCCGTTGGGGGATCGATGATCGCATGGACGATGTTGGTGGCGTGTTCGAGCGAACCGGTGGAGTTTCCGAGCCGGCTTGCGCCGATCGAGGACAATCAGGCCGAGTGGCCTGGAGACGGCAATAGCTTTCCTGAAGAGATCCAGACGGCCGGCGGCGTCTATGCCTCGGGGGATGGGTACTGGGGCCATGGCCGGGGCTACTTGCAGGCCGATGTCGACACCGTGTGGACGGCCGCCCAGAACATCGATGCGTGCGTGGATCGTCGGGAGGTTGATGAGTGGGTAGTGACCGAAGACACCCAACCACAGTTTGACGTGTCCTACACGATCACCCAGACCGTGTTCGACCTCATTCGCGTAGAATTCGACATGACGTGGGTCCACGAACGACAAATGGCGGATGCCGACGATCGGACCACACGAGTGGTGATCCAGTCCGAGAAGACCGATGGGTCGGTGTTCGTAGGGGATCTGCGAGGGTCGTTGCTGCTCGAGGAAGTCGAGCCCGGCATCACGTCTCTCGAGTTTGTTCAGGTGGGAACTTCGTCACAACGTGATCAAGAGACGTCGATCGCGTTTGTGGTGGACTACTTCACCGACATCAAGGCGATTGTGACCGGCGTTCCGTTGCCCGAATACGAACGCTGAACCTTGTTGTGACGAAGTGCGAGCCTCGTGCGCCGAGAAGCGAGGCATGGCGAAGAATGCGATCTGGGTGGTGGCTTCGGCGGGTTCGGAGCAATGGATTGGGCGACTGGTGCCCGGTCCGACGGATCGGATTCACGTCCACTTCAAGCACGAGCAAGGGCCCCTGTTCGTGCCGCTAGGCACCGAAACCACGATTGGGGTGGCGACGGCGGGCATGAGCGCGCCGGTGTGCGAGACGGGGGTGCTCGTGCGGGTGGACCAACGACGCGAGGAAGCGCTCGAGTGTGTGTTCGAGTTTGATCCGCCGGCCATCTTGTTGGAAGCGGTGCACGGGGCGGTCATCGACTACCGTGATGCCCGTCGGCACCGGCGGGCGCGGGTGGATGAGGCGCAGGACGTGCCGATTCCCGTGACATTGCCCGAGGTGGAGCCCTCGGCGCGTCACTTTGTCGCCCGACTCATCGATGGGTCGGCAGGAGGGTTGGGACTTGCCTTTCCGCGGGTAGCGGAGCCCATTCTGTGCCGTACGACGTTTCTTCGTGCGGTGGTTCCCCTGCCGGGGCTTGAGCGCACGGGGGAATGGGTCTGCGAGGTTCGGTATCGGTCGGTGATCGATGACGAAACAGTGCGGTACGGGGTGCAGTTTGTATCGGATGGGCTGGCGGTGGACCCACCCGGGCCTCAGCTCGAGGCGCTGTGGGACTGCCAACTTTGTGGGGCCGAGGCGCTACTTGCGGAAACCCATGCGTACTGCCCGCGATGTGGGGCGGCGCGGCACGGTCATGAGCAGGAGCCCACGTGGCGCGACTGTGCAACGGTGGAGTCGCATCGGTTTGGCGGGTACGCGGTGGCTTGCGAGGTGTGCGGCGTCGCGCACAGCGAGCGGGCCCAGTACTGCGGAAACTGTGGGGCATCGATCGGAGAGGACGACGCGGACAGCGACACCGCACGCTAAGCTTCGGTCGAAGGTAGTTAGGAGCGGATGAGGCCCGGCGCGTAGTGTGCGGGTACCTCGACCCCGAGCAACTGCAGCAGCGTACTGCCGATGCTCGCAATCCCTGCGTCGTCGACATTGGCGAGGGCATGCGGGGTCGGGGAGGCCACGATGAACGGCACGGGGGCCAGCGTGTGGCTCGTGAGTGGAATGGGTTGACCCTGCCCATTTGTTTTGACGTCGCCCGACTTTTTGTCGCGCTGGTACATCTGGTCGGCATTGCCATGGTCGGCCGTGACCAGCAACACGCCTCCGGCCTTCTCGACGGCCTGCCACAGGCGTTCGAGCTGGAGGTCTAAGACCTGCATCGCGAGCTGGGTGGCACGCAGATTTCCGGTGTGCCCAACCATATCGCCATTCGCGTAGTTTAGTCGGATGTGGTCGTACGCCCCAGATTCGATGGCTTCGATCACCGCATCGGTGATCTCGGCTGCCTTCATCCAGGGCCGCTCGTCAAACGGCACCACGTCCGAGGGAACTTCGACGTACGTTTCGAGAGCCTCATCGAACCTTCCCGACCGGTTGCCGTTGAAGAAGTAGGTCACATGGCCGAACTTTTGGGTTTCGCTGATCACGAACGAGCGCACCCCGGCCGCAGCGAGGCGTTCTCCCACCGTGTCGTCGATGGCGGGTGGGTCCACGAGATACCGCTTGGGCACCAGCAAGTCCCCGTCGTACTGCATCATCGCTGCGTAGGTGACGTTGGGTCGGTCCCCCCGGTCGAAGTGCGGAAAGTCGTCGTCCTCGAACGCCATCGAGATTTCGATGCCCCGGTCGCCGCGGAAGTTGAAGAACAGCACCCCGTCTCCGTCGGTGATGCGTCCCACCGGCGCTCCATTCTCGGTCACCACGAAAGCGGGCAGCCACTGGTCATCGACGTTGGGATCCGCTTCGTAGAGCGTCCGAATCGCCTCGCTGGCGGAGCTGAATGGCTTGCCTTCGCCATGCACGTGGCACCGATAGCCGCGGGCCACCATCTCCCAATCGGCCTGGTATCGGTCCATCGTGATGTGCATCCGACCACCGCCGCTGCCTACACGATAATCAAGCCCATTCTTGGATAGTTCCGCGAGCTTGGTCTCGAGTGGTTCGACCCAGGTGAGTGCCGATCGTGGAGACACATCCCGCCCGTCGGTCAGCACATGCACGCGCAGGCGCGTCACTCCGGCCGCGACAGCAAGGTCGATCAGCTGATTGAGGTGGGTCACGTTGCTGTGCACGTTGCCGTCCGACACGAGCCCCAGGAGGTGCAGTGTCGAGGTGCTGCATAGCGCTTGCCACACCTCAGTCTGGGCGAGGGTGCCGGCCGCGAATGCCCGGTCGACGAGCTTGGCTCCTTGATCGACGACGCGAGCCGCCCCCATGGCATTGTGGCCGACTTCGCTGTTGCCCATGTCGCCGTCACTGGGCAGGCCCACCGCGGTTCCGTGGGCCTTCAGAGCCACCGTCGGATGGGCCTTCTGTAGATGATCGAGGACGGGGGTGGGTGCGGTGGCCACCGCGTCGTCCACGCCCCCCCGGCCAAGGCCAACGCCGTCGAGAATGCACAGGATCACGGGCTTCGCTGCGGGCATGGGACCTCCAGACCGGTCGCACAGGCTTCGGTCGAGCCGTAAGCTCCCCCGACGTCTGGCGCTACAGCTCCGTGACGGCCGCCCCCACGACCGTGAACACAGAGGCCACCCGGCTCTGCGCAGCATCGTGCGGCAGGCGCGCCGGCACCTCGATCATGCGTCCCAGACGGATGAACAGGACCTCTTGGGCATACCAGTCGGGCCACAGCGTGCCGTCGACCTCGAAACTTCCGGTGTCGGGGAAGGTGCACCGCATCTCATCGATGAAGGTCAGGGTGCCATCGACGTCGTAGGCTCGCTGGAGGTCGAGGACCATCGCATCCCCACCCTGGCCGGTCCATTCCAGCGTGAAGGAGCGGGAAACCGGTTGCAGCATCTCGGAATCGACGAGTGGTGCGGTAACGGCAAACGATGGCGGGATCTCGACGAGGTCGTCCACCGTGATCGTCGGAAGGCCTTGGCCGACGATGGGACCCAACGAAAAGCGCGTTCCCGCCAAGACGTTGTCGGCGAGCAGCGTCCCGCCGAAGTAGCCGGGCGTCTCGAGCGGATCGAGCGTGATGGTGCGGGCATCCGAAACGAGCGGCACCCCGGTCGCCTGGATGTCGGTCGCCGGCGGTAGGGATGGGTTGAACGACCAGGTACAACCAGATGTTCCAAAATCGTCGGTGAGCGACCAATCCTCGAGATCGGTAAACCCGAATCGAGCGAGTCCCGAGGATTGCTCCGTCGGCGCCCAGTAGTCTCCAACGAGCTGGTTGCGTCGCACCTCTCCGATGAGCCCCACCCGATCCCGGCGCTTGTCGAAATAGGTGAAGGCTCCTTCGAGGAAGCTGAACCGTGGGCCCTGCTCGACCCAAACCGACGCCATGCCTGGCGATCCGGGGGGGGCGATCACAACAAGCGCATCCGCTTCGCTCTCGACCAGCGTAGCCTCGGTCTCGCCAAAGCGAACCGACAGATCGCCCGAGGGAAAGCTGCCCCGAATCACGACTTCGATGCCTCCATCGCTCGGCCCAGCGGTGGGCTCGACACGCACGAGCCGAAGATCCCCGACCACGGACGGAACGCCGGTGTCCAAGGGGGACTTCAGTTCGGGGAGCGGTTTGAGGGGGGCGGGTTCGCCGAAGAAAAGCGAGCAGCTCAGCAACCCCGACACGACCGTCACCATGCGACCTCCGTCCCGCTGTCGACGCGCGACCGTACCTCGTCGTGAGACGGGTCGCCATGGCGGCAACCTCCAAGACGGGGCAAAAAGGGTCAGCTCGAGTTGCCGAGCCGCGGTCGGTCCGACTCGATGCGGCTATGCTCCGGATCGGGGAAGAGCCTTGGCCATGTCCGGCGGAATGAGTGCCCACGAAGTGCTTGGGATCGCGCCTCGGGCGAGCGCGAAAGAGATCCGTCGTGCCTACAAGCGACTGGCTCGCAAGTACCACCCTGACCGAAATCCTTCCGCGGAAGCGGTTGAGAAGTTCAAAGCTGTAAAGGCTGCGCATGACAGCATGCTGGCCGCGTTGGAGGCGGGGGCTCCGCCTCCTCCCAAGCCGGACCAAAGCCCCGGATTTTCTCAAACCCGCAGCTCGGCGAGCCGAAGAACGGGGTCGGGTGCTTCGCGCAACTGGCGTACGACGGATCCCGGACCTCGTTGGCGCGACACGGGTTGGACGAAAACCGGAGCCGGTCGGGCGCGAACCACCAGCCGGCGGGCGCCTCGACGTCCTGAACCTAAAGTCACCTACCGGGATGCCGTCGATCCCGAAGAACTCATGTACGAGTTCGAGCCTCGCGACATCTACCGATCCAGCATTTGGATGATCGCGATCTTTACTTGGTTCGTGATGTTCTTTGGCTTCGTGCTCGGGCTAAGGAGCATGGGCCGCCCGACAACGGCCCCCGAGGTCGAACCAACGGAGGAGCGGCCCGAGACTCCCGACACGCCACGGCCCAGCCGCCGCCGCCCGGGAGTCCGGTAGCGGAGGGAAGCGATGGCCAAGCCCACATTGCTGGTCTGCGACGATGAGGAAATGATTCGCTTCGCCCTCGTGGCCCACTTCGAAAAGCGAGGGTTCGAGGTCAGGACGGCGAACGATGGCATGGAAGCGCTTGAGCGGGTCAAGGAACAGTCGCCCGACGTCATGTTGCTCGACGTCAAGATGCCCAAGATGGACGGGATCGAGACCCTAAGGGAACTCCGTCGCCTTGGCTACGAGCTGCCGGTCATCGTGCTGACGGCCCACGGGGGCGTCGACACCGCGATCGAAGCCACCAAGCTAGGAGCGGTAGGCTTTCTGGCGAAGCCGTTCGACGTGCGCGAGGTGGCGCTCACCGTCGATAAGGCCCTCGATGAGCAGCGGCTGAAGAACGAGGTTCATTACTACCGGCAACGGCTGAACCGTGGCTATGGCGAGTTCATTGGCGCATCACCAGCGCTTGAACCGTTGTTCAACGTGCTGCGGCGTCTCGAGACGGTCGAGGCGCCGACGGTGCTGGTGACGGGTGAGTCGGGCACGGGCAAAGACGTGGTTGCGCGTACCCTCCACAGCAAAGGGCCTCGTCGGGAGCGCCCGTTTGTGGCCATCGACTGCGCCGCGCTGCCTGAAACCCTCATGGAATCCGAGCTGTTTGGGCATGAGAAGGGTTCATTTACCGATGCCAAGGCGCTCAAGCGGGGGCTGCTGGAGGTGGCCGACGGTGGCGTGGTGTTTCTCGACGAGATCGGAGAGCTGCCGGTGGGCACCCAGTCCAAACTCCTGCGCGCCCTCGAAGACCGCACGTTCAAGCGGGTCGGGGGCACCCGTCGGCTTCCTTTCGATGTGGGCATTGTTGCAGCGACGAATCGGAATCTGAAGGAGGAGGTCGCCGCAGGCCGGTTCCGCGAAGACCTCTTCTTTCGGCTTGACGTCATCGCGCTGCCGGTGCCCCCACTAAGGGAGCGGAAAGGTGACGTTTCCCTCCTCGTGGACCACTTCCTGGCCAAGTTCGCAGCCCAGCATGGCCGAGAGGTGCCCGGGATTGCGGGCGACGCGTTGGAGCGGCTCGAAAACCACGCCTGGCCCGGCAACGTGCGCGAACTTCGCAACGTGGTCGAACGATTGGTGCTCCTCGGGCCGAGTGACATCGTTCGGATTGAGGATTTACCCTCGAACATTCGCTGGAATCGCCCCCGGCGGGGCCATGACGGCTGTCCGTTTGATCTTCCGGAGGAGGGCATCGAGCTAGAGGCGGTCGAGCGGGGGCTCATCGAGCAGGCGCTCGAGCGCACCGAAGGCAACCAATCTGCCGCGGCTCGGTTGCTCGGATTGACTAGATATCAACTTCGCTATCGGGTGGAGAAGCATGGCCTCGGATGATCCACTGGCGGGGGCAGACCCCTCCGATGCGAGCACCTTCTTGCCGGCCGCCACGGCGCTCCTGACGCAATGGGGCCTGCAAGTAGGCGAGCAACTGCATGGCCTGGCCGAGGTGGAATTCTACAGCCACGCGCCAGGTCATGAAGATCCGTTCACCCACCAGCATCCGGGTCAGCGAACGCAGTCCTCGTGGTACTTCCATCAGGAGGGCAAGAGCTTTCGGGGGGGGACGTTCAAGGGGCTTGATCTGACGTTTGGTCCGGCCAACGTCCCGACCGGCATCTTGATTCGGACGTTGCGCAAACCAGACGGATCGCTCGTCAATGGGAGTTCGAACTGCGTTGAGCACCTGCTGACGACGACGGGCCATCCCACAGTGGCAGCATTGCATGGGGCGCTCGGGGGTCGCACGATCCTCGAGCCGGGAGGCCCGTTGCAGCTGGTGCGGTTGCCGAAGCCTCTCGACCGGCCCGTGATCGCCACTGCGCGGGTGGGGCTGACACTGGCGCGTGCGGCTCGGTATCCTGCGATGACCCTGTACTTTGGTCAGCCCTACCGGTTTCTCACCGAACCGACGATTCGAAAGGGCAAACCTCAAACGATTCTTGCGCTGCATCGTCAAGGCCACGAGACGGCCTCGTTGCCGAGGGTCGTCTCGAGCACGAAACCGGCCGTCCAGCGCGCCATCGACGCATTCGAGCGCGGCCGAAACGGCGATTTGACCTCGTTCATCGGCCAGCGAATCGCGACGACGGCGTGGCCCGAGGTCTATGGGGCGTGGGTCGCCGCCTCGGACTGAAGCAACGGTAGAACGGCATCGAGCAGCGCGGGATCGCCACATGCCACCACGTCGGCTCGACCATCGACGCGGTCTAAGTCTCGGCCGGCCCAGTCGGTGACGCGGCCGCCCGCCCCACGCACGATGGGCGCCCAAGGCGCGTAATCGTAGGGCTCGAGGCCCGTCTCGACGATGAGATCGAGGTGCCCCAGGGCGAGGAGGCCCACGTTGTAGGCATCGCCGCCCCAGCTCACGACGTGCACGGCGTCGGTCAATCGTTCGAGCACCCGCTCTCGACCCTTGAAGAACGCAGGGCTGGTGCTTGCCATTCGCGCTTGCGCGAGGGAGATGCCCGTTCGCGTGGCGCACCGGGTCTCGGTCGGGCCGCAGATGAACGTGGTGCCCTCGGACGTTCCCACCCATCGCTCCTCTAGGATGGGCTGGTCGACGATGCCGAGCACGGGTCGTGCGTGATCGGTGAGGGCGAGCAGCGTGGTGAAGGTCGCCTTGCCGCAGGCAAACGCAATGGTGCCGTCGATGGGGTCGATGATCCAGCGCATTGGCGCTTCGGGCCGCACCGTTGGCAGCTCTTCCCCAAGGATGCCCACGTCGGGGGTCCGGTCTTCGAGAACCGCTCGTATCGCGCGCTCTGACGCCCGATCTGCCTCGGTTACGATCGGCGAGGAAGCTTCTTTCTGCTCGGCACGGACGCCGCTTCGGAACAAGGTGCGCAGGCCGACGCCGGCTGCGTCCACCGCAGCGAGGGCGGCTGCGAGGTGATCAGAGGTCACGCGGACTCCTCGGAGGCGGCGGTCGCGATGGAGGCTTCGAGCTGCTTCAGCTCTGGATTATCGGGGAACTGGCGTTGGGCGGCTTCGAGTTGCTCCGCCGCTCCCACCACAAGGCCTTCCCGCAGCAATCGTTCGACCCGGACCTGTGCGGCGAGCGGATCGGAAAAGCGAACGGCAGGCTTTTCAAAGCGTTCCCGAAGCTTGGCGGCATCATCGCGGCCCTTGGGGTGCTGTTCAAGCCTGGACAGGGCTTCGTCGCGAAGGGTGCGTTGATCGTAGCGAAGGGCCTCAAGTGCGAGGCCCACCAGGCGCAGCCGACGGGTGCCCGCGAGCTGGAGGGCTTGATCGGCGAGTTCGGCCCGCTCCCCATCGTCAGCCCGAACCATGCGTCGCACAAATCCCTTGATTTGCTTGCTACGGACGGATTCGAGCCACGGAGGAAGCGCCAGCACGCCAGCGACGATCAAGACGATGGGGATGGCCCAAGGGGGCACGAGTTGCCCCACCACGCCCGCAAGATCGGTGAAGATGCGCGTCATGGCTCTCCGAGCGAGGCCTTCGCACTCCGATCACGCCTCGCCGGCGACCTGTACCCAGTCCACCGACGCGAGTCGAGACATCATCTGGACGAACGCATCCGGTGGATGGACCGTGATGTCTTCGTCTCCGTGTTCGACGGGGATCGGGTGCCACTGCTGGCCGTCGAACCAGAAGAGCTGGTCGGACAAAAGCCCCTCTTTCGTGCTTTCGAAGTGACCGAGGGCGGAGGCGAGCGACTGGAGGCCGTCGATGCTCGCCGCAGACTCCATCGGAGCGCACAGCAGCTGGTCCGGCTCGGGAACCGCGACGATGACGCCCCCGAACGGCAGGGGTTCCATCAGTTCTGGGAGCACCATCATGCGCGAACTGGCGAGGCCATCCGCAGCGTCGAGGTAGCGAAGCTCAGGAAGGGTGTCGACCTCCCGCAACTCTCCGGGATGGGCCACCTCACGAAGCCCTGCCCACGCGACGTCAAACGCCTCGTCGAGGGTGAGATCGAGGTCTTCGAGGTCGTCTTCGGTGACGAGGGATAGCGTTCCATCGACATCGGCGGCGACCGCCAGATAGAGGTGCCCCTCGATGAACGGACGGCTCGCTTCGACCGGACAATCGAGCAGGACGAGGCGAAGATCATGCGAGTCCATGTTGGTCTCCGAGGGCCGACTCCGGACTGGGAATGTAGTTTCCGCAGTTCGGGCGATGCATACCTCTCGATCCGTATTGATCGGGTCTACAGGAATGCCTGTAAGAAAATGTCACCGCCCTCTGGGCCCAGGTCCCATCCGACTTGTCGGCGCTTCAAAGATTATTCCATGAAGAACCGTAACTTTCTGGTTGTCGGGTACCTGCCCGTAGTCGGGCAGGGGCTCCTCTGGTGAACATCTCCACACTGGTCTATTTCGGGCGAGGATGACACAATGCAGGTTTCGATTACCAATGTGCACTTGGATCTCGGAGCTGGGCGGCGCGGCACCGATATGGGGCCTTCCGCCATTCATGTTGCAGGGTTAGTGCCCCAGCTCACCTCACTTGGCCATGAGGTGACGCGCGTGGCGCCGATCGAGAGCCCCGGCTTCGAACACGCCGGCGACGTGGGCAATCCGAGAGCCCGGTTTCTGGGACCTATCGAGCGAACCTGCCGGCTATTGGCCGACCATGTGGAGCACGACGTTCAACAGGGCCACTTGCCGCTCGTGCTTGGGGGAGACCACGCCCAGGCCATCGGCACGATCTCGGGCCTGGCGCGGGCCTGGCGTCAACGAGGGGAGCGCGTCGGGGTCCTCTGGATCGACGCGCACACCGACATGAACACCCCGGACACGACGGTCTCCGGCAACATTCATGGGATGCCACTGGCCGCCCTTCTCGGTCATGGACCGGCAGAGTTGGTCGCGCTCGCCGGAGAACAGCCCGCCTTACGTCCCGAGGATGTCGCGATTCTGGGGGTGCGCAGCGTCGACCAAACCGAATCGAGTCTGGTCGCGCAGACGGGCGTTCGCGTCTACACGATGAGCGAGATCG
Source organism: Myxococcota bacterium (assembly GCA_039208735.1). GTDB lineage: Bacteria > Myxococcota_A > UBA796 > UBA796 > DRPG01. The sequence continues at coordinate 10,502 of JBCCQY010000078.1, forward strand.
ACCAGCGCGGGGCTGCTGCATGCATTGAAGAGGCGCTGGAGCGGGTGACCCGGCACACCGTAGGGGTGCACCTGTCGTTCGACCTCGACGGCGTGGATCCGCGCGAAGCGCCCGGCGTGGGCACGCCGGTTCCCGGAGGACTCACGATTCGAGAGAGTCACCTCATCTGTGAGCGGGTGGCCCAATCCAAGAAGCTGCTTGGCATGGAGATGGTGGAACTCAACCCCACACTCGATGAGCGCAACCAGACAGGTCAGCTCGCGGTGTGGCTTATCCTTTCCGCGATGGGCAAGACGATTCTGTAGTCCGCTTGCCGGAGCTTCCGTCGCCCTCTACCGCCGCCAGTACGGACCTGCGTTGGGCACGCGGGGAACTCGAGGGGATGGCGGCGGAGGCCAAATGGTGCGGATGTGGTCGCCCAACGGACGACTGGGGTCGACCTGCCGGGGGTAGCCGTACGACACTTCCTCGAACCGCACCCCATCTCGCCAATCGGTGGCCGGCATATGCAGATGCCCGCTCACGACGACCTCGGCTCGGTAGCGAAGGTGCCAATCCTCGGTCTCGGTGGTGCCACACCAGGGGGTGAACCGGGGAATGCGAAACAGCCGGCAGAGGTCACGGCGCAGGGGCCAGTGATTGACCAGGATGGTTCGTTCGTCCGGTTCCAACTCGGCGAGCCGGGCTTGCGCATCGTCCAACCGGGCCCGACACCACGCCTGTCGTGTGCCGAAGTCACCAGGTTCGAGGCGCCGTTCATCGGCACAAACGATGCCGCCTTCCCGTGACCATCGCACCACGGCCTCGGGCGAGAGCCCTGCCGGACCGAACGAGTAGTCGTAGAGCAGGAACAACGGGACTAAGCGAAGACCTGGCTCGACAACGGGCCACGGGTCTTCGGGGGTGAGCACGCCCCACTCCCGACACAGCGCGACCAACGCGTCGTACTTGTCGGGGCCTGCTCCATCGCCCTTGGTGGTCCATAGCTCATGGTTGCCCGGCACCCAGATCACGGTGTGGTAGCGCGGCACCACCACCTCGAGCACCAGTTTGAGGTGATCGCATGACTCTCCAATGTCTCCGCCCAAAATGAGCCAGTCATCTCGATGGGCGGGCAACTCCGAGAGTCGAGCTGCGGTACGGGGGTGCCCGACGTGAAGGTCCGAAATGGCAAAGATGGACAACGAACTCGTCCCCCGGCATCCGATGATGTCGATTATGTAAGGGCTTTGATTTACGGAGGTCTAATGCGAACGGCTGTGTTTTTGACCCTGGCCTTGGCGTGTAACGTCGACTCGGCTGACCCGACGGACACCTCGCCGCAACCTCCGCCCGCTGTGCTGCCCGAGGTGCCGACCGAAACCAAGACCGAGACAGGTCCAGGTTGCGACTACTTCCTGGCGTCTTCGGACCCCTTCGATGGCGAGACCGACGTCTTCTACCGCGACGACGTGGTCATGCAGGTGACCGAGGCGCCTCCGAGCGCCCAGATCGTGGTCTCAGATCGAGATGGGACCGTCATCCCCGGCACCACGACGATCGAAAAGCTCGACGTACGCTGGTCGGGCGACCCCATGACGCCCAACACGTTCCACCGGGCCACCCTCGTCATCGAAGGCTGCGATGACCAGGCGGTCGAGTTCCTCGTTTCGACGACGGGCATGCCGGCGGGCAATGTGAGTGGCAGCACCTACGAGGTGGATCTGACGAGCGGTGTGTGGACCGAGCCGCCGGGTATCGGTGCGGTCATCGGGACGCTGATTCCCACCGATGCACTCTTCCTAAGCCCGCAGATCGATGGCCCAGACCTCTCCATGACCGCGGCGTTTGTCGACATGAGGGGCGAACAGGCGTGGTGTTTGCCCACGATTCCCTTCCCCACGGCCCCCTACGATGACCCCTACTTCGAGGCGGTGACCCAAGAACTCTCCTTTGAGATCTTGGACACCGAGGTGTCTCTGGGAGACGTGTCGCTGACGGGTGCCTTCGCGCCGAATGGCGGCCGCATTGACGCGATGGCGCTTTCGGGCACGCTCGACGTTCGCGATGTGGAGGACTTCCTTGCGGGCCTCGATCTGTGCGCGGTGGTCGCCGAGGCAGGGGCCGCCTGCTTTGCGTGCCCCGATAGCGTGGTGGCGTGCGTGGCCTTGACCGTTGAGGATCTGGACGCCACACTGGCGGGCGACGTGACGGTCGTGGAGCGTACGCTCGACGACATCGAGAGTGACCCGACGTGTGTAGCCTACGGCTCGTGATTTGACCTCGAATGCCCCACCCCGCGTCCTTTCGGGGTGGGACATCGCCGCCATCGGCCTGAACGCGGTCATCGGTTCGGGCATCTTCCTGCTCCCCGGGTCGGCGGCGGAGAACCTGGGGCCCGCAGCCCTGGCGGCGTTTGCCGTCGCCGGAGGCCTCTGCCTCCTCATCGCATTGTGCTTTGCCGACGCAGGAAGCCGCTTCTCCGGCACAGGCGGACCCTCCCTTTACGCTGAAGCGGCGTTTGGACCGTTCGTCGGATTCCAGGTGGCGTGGATCTCCTGGATCATCCGGGTGGTCTCGTGGGCCGCATTGGCCAACGGATTCGCCATGGCGCTTGCGGTGGTGGTTCCAAGCCTCTCTGAGTGGACCACCCAAGTGGCGACCGGCGTCCTCGTCGCGCTGGGCGTCGCCAACGGGTTTGGCGTTCGCTTGGGGGCGAGCATCGTCAATGGACTCACCGTGGTGAAGTTGATCCCGCTGCTGGCCTTCGTGGCCATCGGGATCTTTGCTGCCGACCTCGGACGCCTTGAACCGTTTGCTCCGCACGGATGGTCGCCCCTCGGAGCCACGGTATTGCTCGTGTTGTGGGCCTACGCGGGATTCGAGAATGTGGGCGTTCCCGCCGGTGAGGTTCGCAATCCGCAACGGGCTGTGCCCCGGGCTTTGGTTGGCGTGATGGCCCTGGTCACCGTGCTCTACCTGCTCGTATTCTGGGTCGCCGCCACGACGCATCCGTCGTTGGCGGGTTCCGGTGCGCCCGTCGCGGAAGCCGCGATGGAGGTGATGGGCTCGGTTGGGGGACCGTTCATCGCCGTAGGGATTGCGATTTCGGTCCTTGGAACCTGCGCGGGCTCTGCGATCGTGGCGCCGCGCTTTCTCTATGCGTTGGTCGCGGACCGGCCCCGATTCCCTATCCTTGCCCGATTGCATCCCGTTACCGGGGCCCCGATTCCTGCCATCGTCGTATCGACGGTGATCAGTGTGATTTTGGCTGCGTCAGGAAGCTTCGAGCAGCTCGCGGTGGTGAGTGTGGTTGCGCGGTTCGCCCAGTACATCCCCACGTGTCTGGCGGTGCTCGTGTTTCAACGGCGTGGGTCGCCCCCGACACAGGGGTTCACCCTGCCCGGAGGGCCCACCATTCCGGTCGTGACGACCGTGCTGTGCTTGGGGCTGTTGGCGCTCGCTCCGGGCCCCCGATTGCTCGCCGGGTGCGCAGCGGTGCTTGCGGGCTTGCCCGCCTACGGCTTGCTACGCCGCCCGGGTCGCTGAACGGACCGCTTCGACAATCGCATCGTCCGCGGGGAAGCCATGGGCCGGTGTCTTCTTCGCCACCACCTCGCCATTGACTTCAATGATGAAAATTCCGCCCGAGCCCTTGATCAACTCGGGCGACAGGTCGAGTTCCTGCTTGATTTGGGCCGCCACCCGGGCGGCACGAGGCAAGTAGCCTCAAGAACCACAATACGTAATCGTCACCGACATCGTGACCTCCTACTTGGTCACGCCGTAACGTTACCGCTACGGGTCCTGGGGTCCATAGGAGAGCCCATCGTGAGCGGCAAGGTTGGTCTCCAAGGAGTACCGCTGGTAATTGTGGGCCGGAACGAAGAGCGACAGGTACCCGCCTTGGTCGATGTAGTAGACCTCGTCGAGGTCAGGGACGTAGGCGAGACCCCCACGAGGCCGCTCGAAGTTGGTGTTGTCGACGTACACCGGCTGCAGGGAGCTGTCGTACAGATCGATGAGGAAGAGCGTGCCGGCAAATCCGCCCGCGCCCCCGTCGTAGCCCAACCGAGAGGAGCGGAAGCTATCGTAGGCCAAGCCATCGAGGGAGACGTAGGGGGTTTCGGCGTCTTCAACCACCGCGACCGTCACGGGGTCGATCTGCACGATGTGCTCGTCGGCACTGCCTAGAAGCAACCCCGATACCGGGTCGTAGGTGAGTCCCGACAACGAAGAGACCCCGTGCGAGCCTACGAGGGTCGCCGCCCCGGTTGTCGGATCGACGGTGTAGAGGTTTGTGCCTGCGTCCCCGTCGACCATCCACATCGTGGACCCGTCCCAGGCGAGGTCGCCACCGTCGAACGGCACCCCCAGAAGGCCCCGTGGCTCGATCAGATCGGAGGTGAGGTCGAACCGACGCAGGAAGTCGTCGTCTTCCCGAACCGTGTAGACCCAGATGGGGCATGCGGGATTGCCGTTGCAGTCTTGGTCGATCTCATCGTCACAGATCTCGGGAGCACCCAGGTAGATGGTTTCGTTTCGATCGTCGCAGTCGACGTCGATGGTCTGGCCATCTTGGTCGAGGTCATCGTCGAGGGTCTTCGGGTCACAATCGTTGTCGACCCCGTCGTACGATTGCTCCTTGGCCTTGGGCGAGACCTCAGCGTTGGCGTCGTCGCAGTCCTCGGCCACGCCAAAGCCATCTTCGTCCAGGTCATCGTCAGGCGTGGAGGGGTCGCAATCTTCGTCGACGCCCGTGTAGGGCACCTCGTCGGCGTTGGGTGAAACGGCCGCGTTGGTGTCATCACAATCGAGGTTGGCGGGCACCCCGTCTGCGTCCTCGTCCACTTGGGTGCCGACTGGCCCCTCACACGGGTCCAGACAGGCCTCCTTCGGGTTGAGGTTCACCCACGTGCAGGCCACCATCCCAAAGGCCAATCCCAGCATTGCGTCCCCCGGTCAGCGCGGAACGTAGCACGCTCGCTCGCGTTCAAGGGGTGGCGGAGAGGTCGGTGAAATAAACCCGAAACGCTCCGTCTTCGGTGGGGTGGTTGGTGGCGACCTTGAGCGGACCCAATCTCTCGGGCGTGTTGAAGGCGACGGTTAGCGAGGGCTCGTCTGCGTTGCGACGCCGGTAGTGCCACGCCACAATTTCGCCTTGCGCGTTGTGAAAAAGGTCGTACGCATCGCCTGGCGTGTATCCGCCCCCGACCGCGGGGTAGCGCACGGTGGTCTTTAGGGCTGCCCCCTCGCCGAACGGCATCGCGGTGGTGCCATGCTCGGTCACTTCGATGTCGGTGGCCCATCCCACATGGCACTGCGGGTACAGCCAAAACGAATCGTTGATGAATTGTGCATCGGCACGGGTCTGCGCCTCGTTCGTTGGGGCGCCGCGCGTGAAGGTGATGGACTCGCCACTCACCGTTCGTGTGACCTGATTGGTCTTCGGTGAAATCAGCCATTCTCGGCTGACTTTCAGTTCACCCTCGGTCTCGACATGAAAGGTGAATCGGACCTCCTCATAGGTTGACAGGATCTCGCATCCTTCGATGGAGAGAGGGAGATCCGCCGCGAAGCTGCTCGTGGACAGGAGCACCGCGATCATGGGCTGTTCCTCCAGGTCGGCTCAGGTTGGCCTTGTCGTCATGGGATGGCAAGCCGTGGCTGAATGTCCGCATCGCGGAGCCGATAGGAGCGGCAGCTCGTCGGGAGTGACGTATGGGACATTCGGGGCGGGGCAGCGTGCTCGTGGTTGACGATTCGGCCCTGAAGCGGACCCTGCTCACGCAGCGGCTCGCGGACGAAGGCTGGACTTGTTTTGAGAGCTTGTCGGGGACCGGGGTGGCGAGGCGCGTGGAGCGGCTCCGCCCTGACGTGGTTGTGGCCCAGGCAGACCTCCTCCACGGAGGCGCTTACCGAATCATCGATGAACTGTCCGCCTCGGATGCATCGGTTCCCGTGATCTTGGTCAGTGCGGAGTGCGCGCCACGTGATGCACTCGCGGCCATCCGGGCCGGTGCATTTGACCAGGTGGCGATCGACGATGCGACGTTGGACCCGCTCCTGGCGGCGTTGGAACGTTCCCTTCGCCATATTGATGTTCTGCGAGAGAATCGGCGACTGACCTGCGAGTTGCAAGAGGCGAATCGGGCCCTCGGTAGGCAGCTTCAGGAACTCGAGCATCAGAATCGCCGACGACGGTTGGTCGAGGACGCTCTCACCATCGCGCGGGACCACGCCATGTCGGCCAGCCAGGCGAAATCTGCGTTTCTGACCAACATGAGCCACGAACTCCGTACGCCGCTGAACGCGATGCTTGGCTACGCCGAATTGATGTCGGAGACCGTCGATGATGCTCGGATCGTGTCCGACCTCGGCCGCATCGTGTTCGCCGGGCACCACCTGCTGAGCCTGATCGACGATGTTCTCGACCTTGCGAAAGTCGAAGCCGGAACCGCTCGGGTGATGCTCGCGGACGTTGAGGTGGACCTGATCATCGAGGCAGTACGGCTCCAGGCGACCCCCGCCATCCTGCAACGCGGGCTTGTCTTTGAGATTGACCGAGGAACCAAGCCCCTAGGCGAGATCCGGGTCGACCAACGGCTGGTGTTGCAGTGCCTTCACCAACTGGTCGACAACGCCATCAAGTTCACCGAAGAAGGTAAAGTGGGCCTTCGCGCGCGACGGCAGGGAGACCGACTGCTCTTCGAGGTCAGTGACACCGGTTGCGGGATTGCCCCTCGGGAACAAGCCGTGATCTTTCATGCATTCAATCATGGCGAACGAGCGCCCAGCACATCTCGGACTGGCCCAGGATTGGGCCTTACCATTGCTCGGCGTTTGTGCGACATAATGGGTGGCGCACTCTCCTTGAACAGCGAAGTCGGGGCTGGTTCGACGTTTACCGTCGTGCTTCCGGTCGTGGGCCGTGACTTCGTTGCTGAAGAGGGCGAGGAATCAAGCGAATTCGCCGACTGGCCTGGCTTGCCGGTTCCTCGCTGACCTCGCCGCACCGGATCGGGTCGGCAAACGAGGGTCTACACGTCGGATTTCGTCATTTTGTCGTACCTGCGAATCCATAGGATCCAGCACAGCAACGGTCATGTGACGGGCTGCCTAGGCGGGGAAGGTCGTCTTTTGAGGTGCGAGGCGGGTCAGCTTCATCTAGAGTCGGGTGCCCGTGAAGTGGAGTGAGCCCACGATGAGACCATTATTGATAGCTTTGTGGGGAGGTCTCGTACTCTCCGCATGCTCCGGTGACGATGACAAGCCGCCCGACGCCGATACGGACACGGACGCAGACACCGATGCCGATACGGACAGCGATACCGACTCCGATACGGATTCCGATACTGACGCGGACACGGATTCGGACACCGATGCTGACACGGATTCGGACACCGATGCTGACACCGACGCCGATACAGACGCGGATACTGATGCAGATACCGCGCCTACCGGCGATACGGGAATGATGTTTGCGTGCCCGCAAAACGTGATTGCGGGCCCCGGTTCGTACAACACGAACATCACCGGATTCCCGGACCAAAACGCGCCCAGTTGCGGAAACTTGGCCTCATCGGGCCCGGACACCACGTTTGAGTTTACGCCGGCTGCAGATGGACTCTACAAGTTCGACACCTTTGGCTCCGCCTTCGATACCGTTGTCACGGTGCGCGAAGGGTGCGTGGGTGCAGAGCTGGTCTGCAACGATGATGCAGGCGCGGGTACGCAGTCCGAAGTGGTTGTCGACCTTATTGGTGGTACCACCTACGTGGTTTACGTCGACGCCCGATTGGCGACGACGCCTCTGAATGGCGGTGACGTCATTTTGAACGTGGCGCTGTCCGCTCCGGAAGTCTGCGACAACTTCATCGATGATGACTTCAACGGCGATGCTGACTGTTTCGATGCGGGCTGTCTCAACGACCCCGCGTGTTGTCCGCTCGACGTTCTCCCCGGTTTGGGCCAGGCGACCGGAAACGTTGTCGGTCTGCCGAATCTGACCGACCCGAGCTGCGGTGGCACCGGTGGTGCGGAGACCACCTTTGAATTCACCGCGCCGAACGACGGCTTGTTCCGCTTCGACACCGTCGGTAGCTCCTTCGATACCGTTCTGTACGTGCTCGACAGCTGCCAGGGCACCGAGCTTGCGTGTGACGATGACAGCGAACAGGGCACGCTGTCGGCGCTCAATGTGAACCTCGTGGGCGGCCAGAGCTACATCATCACCGTCGATGCGTTCAGCGACATGAGCGTCCTCAATGGTGGCGGTGTGGTCCTCAACGCACAGGAAGTGTTCCCCGAGAACTGCGCCGACGCGGTCGACAACGACCTTGACGGTGACCTCGACTGCGCGGATGCGGACTGCCTCGGCGATCCGAACTGCCAGGTCGAGTTCTGCGACGACGGCGGCGACAACGATGCTGACGGTCTCATCGACTGCGACGACCCCGACTGCGCGGCCGATACGGTGTGCTTGGGTGAAACGTGCGATGACGGGGCTGACAACGACCTCGATGGCGACGTTGACTGCTTCGATGCGGACTGCCTGACGGATGCGGCGTGCTGCCCGGCCAAGATTGCGACCGGTGTGGGCACGTTCAACACCAACACGATCGGCATGCCAAACCTCCTCGAGCCCAGCTGCGGCCAGTTCGTGTTCTCGGGTTCGGAAACGACGTTCGAGTTCACGGCCCCGAACACCGCTGACTACTTGTTCAGCGCCGCGGGCAGCAACTTCTTCGCGACCATTACGGCGCTCGACACCTGCGGTGGCACGGAAATCGATTGTGTCGACAACTTCCCAGCCCCCTCTGAATTGATCGTTCCGATGCAGGCCGGCCAGACCATCGTGTTGGTGGTCGACTCGACGAGCAACCAGCTCCCGGGTGGCGACTTGGTGTTCACGATCTTCGAGATCGGACCCGAGGTGTGCGGCGACAACATCGACAACGATCTCAATGGCGACTTCGACTGCTTCGATGCGGCGTGTGCGGCGGACCCCACCTGCGGCAACGAAGTGTGTGACGACGCGATCGACAACGACACCGACCTCCTGCTCGACTGCAACGACCCCGATTGTGCGAACAACGCGGTTTGCTGCCCGATCAACACGGCCGTCGGCACGGGCACCTTCTCGGCGAACACCGCGGGCAACGCCAGTGTTTCCGAGCCCACCTGCGGTGGTGTAGCGGGCACTCCCGACACGAGCTTCGAGTTCACGCCGCCTGCCGATGGCAACTACCGCATCGACACGTTCGGTACGGCGTTCGACACCCTCTTGTCCGTGGAACTCGGATGTGGTGGTGCGGTCGTCGGCTGTAACGACGATTCTCAGGGCCTGTTGCAGTCAGAACTGTTCCTGCAGCTGATCGGCGGTGAGACCTACGTGATTCAGGTCGACGGCTTCGACCCGACCGAAGTGGGCAACGCGATCGTCAACATCGCGCTTGTGGCCGACGAAGTTTGTGACGACGGTGCCGACAACGACGGTGACCTGTTCACCGACTGCGCCGACCCCGAGTGTGCGAACGATGGCAACTGTGTTGAGGACTGCCAGAACGGGATCGACGACGATGCCGACGGCACGATCGACTGTAAGGACCTCGGATGTGGCGCAAGCCCAGCCTGCTGCCCCTCGCTCACGGGCAACTCGGTTCCCTTCATCTTCATCGGTGACCTCGTCAACCAGGGCGACGCGCAGGCGCTTTCCTGCACCGCGGACGGCCTCGGCAACGACTTCAGCGTCGAGTTCACGGCCCCGCAGGATGGTGACTACCTGTTCTCCAGTGCCAACTCTGGTTCGGCAGTTCGCATCGGGCTGCTCCAGCAGTGCGGTGGCTTCGAGCTGGACTGTGACGCACAGGGTGTGGGCAGCATTCGCCAGACCCTGACGGCCGGTGAAACCGTCGTCGTGGTTGTTGAAGCGGAAGACGCACTTGCGAACGGTCCGTTCCAGATCGACATCGACCTCATCGCGGCCTTCGAAGCGGACTGTCTCAACGGTGTGGATGATGACCTTGATGGCGTGGCCGACTGTGCCGACACCGATTGCTCGTACGTTTCGGCGTGCTTCGAGATCGATTGCGGAAACCTCTACGACGACGACAACGACGGCCTGCTGGACTGCCTCGACGATGACTGTGCGTTCGACCCCACCTGCGTCGAGATTTGCGACAACGGATTGGACGACGACAACGACTTGCTTGTGGACTGCGCGGACGAAGAGTGTGCATTCAGCCCGCTGTGTGTCGAAATCTGCGACAACGTCATCGACGATGACGGGGATGGTCTGAGCGACTGCAACGACCAGGCGTGTGGCGCCGACCCGAACTGCTGCCCGGCCGACACTGCCAACGCAGTGCCGTTCACCGTGTCCGGCGACCTGACCCTCGAGCCGAACGTCCACGAGTCGACCTGTGCGGCGGGCGTTCTGATCGGACCTCCGTTCACGAGCGGCAACGACTACTCGGTCGAGTTCACGGCGCCTGCTGATGGCACCTACGTGTTCACGGGCCGCAACTCCCTCGCGGATGTGGTCATCTCGATCAAGGATCAGTGTGGGGGCACGGAGCTGGACTGCAACAACTTCGTTGGGGAAGCCCGCGTCATCCGTCCCATGGTGGCGGGCGAGACCGTCCTCGTCATCATAGACGGCTTCGATGCGGTCTACTACGGCGTGGGTCCGTTCCAGCTCGACATCTTCGCGATTGATGCGACCGAAACGAACTGCGCCGATAGCCTCGACAATGACCTCGACCTCGCGGTGGACTGCCTCGACACCGAGTGTGCGGGCGACCCGGCGTGTACCGAGACCACCTGCGACGATGGCCTCGACAACGACGGTGACACGTTCGTGGACTGCGCCGACTTCGATTGCTCCACCGACCCGCTGTGCGTCGAGTTGGACTGCGCGGACGGCATCGACAACGAACTCGACTTCCTCATCGACTGTGATGACCCCGATTGCGCCACTGCCCTCAACTGCTTCGAGAACGACTGCGGTAACGGTGTGGATGACGACAACGATGGTTTGATCGACTGCTTCGACAACGACTGTGACTTCGTGGCGGCCTGTGCCGAAATCTGCGACGACGGCATCGACAACGACGGTGACACGCTCACGGACTGCCAGGATGGCGCGTGCGCGACGACCGGTGACTGCTGCCCCGAAGACACGGTCACCACGTTCCCCTACCAGGTGTCTGGCGACCTCTCGCTTGAAGACAACGCCCACGAATCCACGTGCGCCAACCCCTACGGGACGGGCAACGACTTCGCGGTCAACTTCGAGCCCGACCAAATCGGTCAGTACATCGTCTACGGCGGCAATTCCCAGGCCAACGTGGTCTTGAGCATCAAGAACCAGTGCGGTGGCCCGGAAGTGTTCTGTGAGGCCACGCCGGTTCCCGTCGGTCCGCTCATCATCGTGACCGTCTTCCAGGTTCCGACTTCGCTTCTCGTCGTCCTCGATGGGGTCGACCCGGCCACGGGCAACGGTCCGTTCCAGCTCGACATCGTCCGGACCGAGCCGAACGAGTCGGGTTGCACCGACGGCATCGACTCCGACCTCGACTTCCTCGTCGACTGCCTCGACCCCGACTGCAGCGACGACCCGGTCTGCATCGAGCCCATTTGTGACAATGGCATCGATGACGAAGGCGATGGCACGCCCGATTGCTTCGATAGCGACTGCGACTTCGATGCGGCCTGCGCGGAGATCTGCGACGACAACATCGACAACGACGGCGACTTCACGCTCGATTGCCTCGACAACGGTTGCATCGGCGACGCGGCTTGCTGCATCACGTCGGGCATCCTGTCGCCGACTTCGACGGTCACGGCCAGCACCGCCCCGCTGACCGACCAGAACACGCCTTCGTGTGCGTTCTCGGAGTCGGGTGACGCAAGCTTCGAGTTCACGGCCCCGGCCGATGGTAGCTACACCTTCGACACCTTCGGCTCCACCTTCGACACCGTCCTGACGGTGCTCGATACGTGCCAGGGGGCGGAGCTGGCCTGCAACGATGACGCGGGTGCCGGCACGCAGTCCGAGGTCAGCGTGAACCTCACCGCTGGTCAGACGGTTCTCGTGGTCGTCGACGGCTTTGCGGCGTCGGTGGGTGACGTGGTGATCACCGCGCAGTAGCGCGGCACCACGGATTTGATCCTACGAGCCTCGCCTTCGGGCGGGGCTCTTTTTTTTGCCCGCTACTGGCGGCCGGCCAGTCCGCGGGCTCGTGAGCGGCGCAGTGCGTGCCGGGCTTTGTCGGTGATGGCGTCTCGGGCCTCGGCGAACAGCGTGTGGATCTCGGAGCCTTCCGGCGCATGACGAGCCACGGGGCCAATTACGCGGACGGCTTCGTGGTTTCGGTCGAGTTCGAGCAAGGCGCGGGCGAGTCGAACCCGCACCCCGGCCTGCCACGGATCGAGCCGAATCGCCTCTTCCATTTCGGCGATGGCGGTATCGGGACGGCCCAATGCCCACAATACGTCGCCCATGATCTGGTGGGCCCACGGGGACCAGGGCACGCCTTGCAGGCCGAGTTGAGCCTCCTCGAGGGCGGCGGTCAGTTGGCCTTCCTTGAGCAATCGATCCGCACGCACCAGTGCGAGTTCGGGATGGTCAGGGAACCGCACCATGAACTCAAAGGTACGGTCGTCCGCAAGTTCTTCTTCACCCAACATCGTGGCCACGCGGACCTGGCCGGCCATCGCCTCGGGGCTCGGCTGTTGGTGGAAGGCTTCATCGAACCAGAACGCGGCGTCTTCCCAGTCGCCGCGGGCGGTTCCGACGCCCGCAATTTGCAAGGCGAGCGTCGAGGAAGGGGCACGTTGGTAGAGCGCCACAAAGTCAGCTCGGGCTTGGGCGAGGCGACCCTGGCGGCGATGGATTTGGGCTTGGAGAAGCTCGACGCCAAACGCCCCCGGCAGCTGGGCCTCGAGCTGGTTGACCAGGGCCTGCGCCTGCAGGAGGAGCCCTGCGCCCATGCGCTCACGGGCTCGCCACGTCAGCGGAATGTGCTCCATGAGCGTCCGCGGATCATCGCGGCCATCCGACGCCGCAGGGTCGCCCGCCGCGAGGTAGCCGAGCGACGAGAGCATCGCGAGGGTTTGGGCGTCGAGCGAGACTTCTGGCGCTAGCGTTTCGGGGAGCCGGCGCCGCATTCGGTTGAGTGGACGGTCGAGGCGATGGCCTTCTGGAGCCATCTCAGTGCGGCGAATCTCGTAGCCCGAGGCCGCGCCATACGAGCCCCATTGGCCGTCGATGTAGCGCCCTGCATCGTCGGTCAGGCCGTACAACGGGGCGAGGCCCAAGGCAAATTGACCCGCCAAGGACTCATGGTAAGCCGCTTCAGACCCCCCATCGCGGAGGTCGTTGCCCTGCAGACCGTCGTGAAGGGGCAGTCCCGCCATCGATAGCAGCGTCGGTGCGAGGTCGACGTGGCTGACCACCGAGCCCACCTGGTACCCCGCCGGTACGCCAGGTCCCCGCATGATGAGAGGCACGCGGAGGCTACCATCGTGGAGCAAGAACCCGTGGGTGGCCTCACCGCCTTGCTCGAGCGATTCCCCGTGCGGCGACGTCACGGCCACGATGGACGCATCGGCCCAGTAGCGAGCATCCCAAGCGTCCAGCAGACGTCGGAGTTGCTGGTCGACAAAGGCAATTTCAGCGTCGTAGGGGTTCTCGAGTTCCGAGGCAAACGGTTCGGGCGCTCGGTACGGCCAGTGGGCATCGAACAAATGCACCCACAGAAACACCGGTCCATCGTCGGGCAGGGCGTCGAGGGTGGCCAACGCATCGTCGACGACTGCGTCGGCGGGGCGTTGATCGCGCCATGTGATCTGGGTTGGATTTCCGCTCACGATGGGGTCGTGGTAGAGGTCGAAGCCCTGAGCGAGCCCCCACCGGCGCTGCATCGTGAACGAACTCGTGAACGCCATGGTGCGGTAGCCCGCTTCGGCGAATCGCTCGGCCAGCGTGACGTGGCTGTTGGCCAGCGCGAAGTCCCCCTCGTTTCTGACCCCGTGGGTCGGAGGGTACAAGCCCGTGTGGATGGAGGCGTGGCTCGGAATGGATAGCGGGGTGGTGGCGTAGGCCCGCATCCAGGTCGTGCCGGACGCGGCGAGCACATCGAGTGTCGGCGTCACGGCATCGGCGTAGCCGTAGGGCCCGGTGTGGTCCGCGCGGACCGTGTCGAGCGTGACCAAGAGCACCGCCGGCTGATACTCCGGGCCGGAGCCGAGCAACGACGACGAGCTAGCCATCCAGGGGCTCTGCGAACATGCGAGCATCGCGACGATTGGAGTCAGACGGAGCATGACGCCCTTTAATCCCCTACGACAGGGTCGACCGCACACGGGTCGAGTGGGGACCACGCTTGTTTGACGTAGGCGCCCCGTCGAGGACGTTCGGAGCGGAAGGCTTCCGCGGCGTCGCGATTCGGCCAAGGTCCAGGAGCAATCGCCAGATAGCCGGGATTGAGGAGGGGGAAGCTCGCGGACCGAAAGAGGTGCAGCGTTTCGGGTACGCGTCGCTGAAGCCGCTGCATGCGACGTCCCAGTACCGGCTCATCGACCTCCTCGTCTTGGGCCAAGACGAGCAGCCAACCAGGATCGCCAGCCAGTTGCCACAGTCCTTCACGTGCAAGGGCCGTTAGCGCAGGACGTCCGGACTGCGCTTGCCATTGGTCGCGCGGAGCCTCCAGCTTCCAAACCGTCTGGCCGGGTCGCGGTTGGCACGGCGGTGGTGTTCGGTCGTGGGAGGCGACCACCCAGATGGTGCCTGTGGAGGTGGTGCCCAACTGAAAAGCGGGCCCGCCGCCTTGAGACTTGTGGTAGCGGTCGGGTGCGGGTTGGGCGAGGGTTTGTCGTTGCCAGCCTTCCCCTGACGCCCACCACACCTCGATGGCAGAGTCCACGACGGTACCGCCCTTTCGGTCGCGCCACAGTCGCAGGGTGACGGGGCCCGCTTGATCGAGCTGCGAGGTGTCTCGCCACACCGGAGGCGCTTCGCAGTCCGGTCCGGGCGTTACGTCGGCTGGTGGGCGATTCAAAAGGCGATACGCCGGTTGTCCCTCGCTGACGCCCACCGAGATGGGCACCCGTTCCTGTTGCAGGCTGCAACCTCGATCGGCGGCCCGGCTCACCACGATCTCGTAGGCGGCGACACCAGGACCCGTCCATGAAAGACCTCGTCGCACCGACAGATCGTCGCCACTCGAACAGATCGCTTGCAGCACCCGAGCCAGCGGAGATGCTGGGTCCGCACGGCGGGCTAGGCCCGGTACGAGTTCGGGGTGCGCGATGGGCACCCGGGGTTCCGCGATGCGAGCTTCGTCCAGGATGCGGGCCGCATCGTCAGGGTCGCACACCACCCGCGCTGCGTACGACACTCCCGCGGCGAGCCACCTCACCACTGGTCCACCACCACCCGAAGGCCCGCGCCCATCGGAACGACCTGCACCCTCGGGTTCATGGGTCGTCGGCGGAAGAAGGCGACGTCCCTTCGTTCTCCCGAACGGTGCCAGCGGACCCCGAGGGCGGTGCCTGCTACCGCGCCGCCAACGCTGCCAATCAACGTGCCTCCCAAAATGGCGTCAGCGTTCGAGGTCACCGCAGCGGTGCCAAGACCGGTGACGACGCCCCCTGCGATGGCGCCCGCATTGGCGACGCCAATGACGAGGGGAGGGGTTCCGACCAGGTCCGAGACGAGCAACCCCCCGGTGATCAACCCGAGGTTGGTGCCCACGAGCCCGGTGATTTCGGGTTGGCGGCGCGTGATGCGTCCCAATGCTCCGCCGGCAAAGGCGCCCCACATGCCGACCGAACTCGCCGCCAGGGTGCTGGGGACGGGGACATCGAGTTCGAGGTTGAGCGTCGCTGACGTCGCGCTCACTACGCCCGTCGCCATCAAGATGCCCCCCCATTCGCGAGGGGTGATTTCCGGGTCGCCGATGCGGGCGAAGACGACGCCCTGACCGGCCGCCCAGCCCGTCGCCACCGACGCGAACACCACATCGCGATCATCGACCGGGTTGGGGTCGCGGCTTCCGATGGTTGCACCAATGCCGAAACCCACGGCTCCGAAGCCCAATCCCAGGCCCTGGGCCAGTGGACGATCTTGGTCCAGGAGGAGCCCCATGCCGGTTCCGATGCTCGCTCCAGCCGCTCCGCTAGCCAACCCCACAAACCACACATCGGTGGGCACTTCGAGGGGGCCGGATAGCGCCAGTCCCAACGCGGTCCCTGCGGCGGCCGAGCCTACGACCAATGAGGCGCGCCGGTCGGTATCGACAGGTAGCAACGTCCCCGTGGCCACTCCGAGGATGCCGCCGGTCACGAGGAGTCCGGTGTCGCGAGGGCTCACCCGAAGTCGCGGGGCACGCGCGGTGGCCAACGCAAACGAAGTCGACAACACGGCGGCATCGACCAAGGGTCGCACCCTTCGCCGGTCGACGTCGGCAGCGACCATCCATTGGTCGGCGGCCACCGTCGACAACCCCGAGATCATGGTGGCGGCAAAGGTCTGTCGAGCGTCGCCGTCGTAGCGGGGGGTGAGGGCGGCCGCGATGCCAAACCCGAGACCCTCCCCGACGAGGCCGCCAATGAACGGCGCTTGTGGAGCCTCAGGGAACAGGCCCCGGCCTACCAATCCGCCGACGCCAATGCCGGTGACGCCACTCACCGTCACGAGCGCGCCGTCGCCGGCTTCGAGGGGCCGGGCCCGTCCGTACACCCAGCCAAAGGTGGCTCCGGTGACCGCTCCCGTCACCGCGGCGACCGGGACGAGGTCGAGTTCTGAACGTGCCGTCTGCGTGACGGCGGCCAGGCCAAAGCCAAGACCGATGCCCGCTCCGGCGGTGAGCCAAAGGGAGGCTTCGGAGGTCAGGCCCCGGGTTGGCGCGGCTCGGTCGGGGAAGGTCTCGGCGAGCGCCTCCACGCCGCGACGGTACACCTCAAGAGGGATCCCCGGCCGAACGAGCGCGTTTTCGACCAGCGCCGCCGCTCGTGGGTCTCCGGTGCGGGCAAGCGCCACTGCAGCCGCGGTACGGCGTGCGACCGGGCGTTCCCGATCCGGTTCCCAGATGAACCGGGCGAGGGCTGGCCAGGCTTCGGGCCATGCGGCAAGCGCGTGGAGCGCCATCGTCGCAATGGGGTCTTCGCGGACCCGAGCCGCATGAAGAAGTGGGGGGACGGCGCGCGGATCGCGCAGGGCGACCAGACGCGCGACGCCATCGGCGCCTTGTGGCCCCGAAAGCAGGAGCATCGCTTCCAGCAGGTCGCGATCCGGTGCTTCCGATCGGTCGAGGTGTGCGATCAGGGCCGCAGCGATGCCGTCGAGTTCTTCTGGGTGAGCGACGGCGAGTCTTAGGCAGACTTCGACTTCGGTACCCGCGGCGGCATCAGCGCACAAGCGAACGGGGGATCCCTCTGTAGCGAACGCGGGTTGCGCGACGATGAAGCTCCACCACCCGAGCGCTACAGCTGGCATCCCCCTCCTGCCGCGGGTCGAATATGAACATCCCGACTCGCGGTTCCGACGGCGATCGTACACGACCATTGGTGCGGGCCCTCGGTGACCTGCACCTCGATGGCCTGCTCGGCGGGAAGTCGCAAGAGCTGGGGAGAACTCGTCACCGCGCCGTATGCCGTCGTGACCTCGAGCCCCGCCTCGACGACAAACCGAATGGGAACGCGTGGGCCTTCGTCGGTGGCGGGGGCGGCGGCCGGCAGTGTCGACCGCGTCGAGGAGGCTTTCGGTTCCGCGGGGGAGGCTTCTGCGGGGATCGCTCGGACGGCGACTGCAGGTTCGACGGACGGTTCCGCCTCGACGACGGTGGGACTGGGGGGAAGCGGAGGCCGGGCCGCTCCCGTCGTGAGCGTCCAGGCGACGGGAAGTCCGATCAGGCCGACGAGCAACACCATCGTGGCGCCTGACCAGGGCGGGGAGCGGCGCTGAACCGGCGGAACGGGGGTGAGCACCGGGATCCCGACGTCGGTCGGATCCTCCCGCATGATCGTGAAGCCGTCGGTCTCTTCGGACACCGGTTCGGACGCCACCACCACGTTCTGGCTTGCCCATGAACGCAGGTCGGAGCCAGGGATTTGGGGGAGGAGCTGGAGCGCCGACGTCATCACGTCGACCGCCTCGGGGCGTGCGCTCGGATCGAATGCACACATGTGCCGAATGAGATCCCGCAGTGGCGGGTGCTCGATCGCATCAAGCATCCGCTCGCAGTCTTCGATGAATGCAGGCTCAGACAGGCGCATGCGCTCGGCGGCCTTGCCCGTCAGCAGCTCGACGAAGGTGATGCCAAGCGAAAACACGTCGGACGGATGCCCCGCGTCTCCGGTGAGCCAGCGCTCGGGCGCCATGTAGCGGGCCGTGCCGAGCTGATGGGTGCGCGTCTCGACTTCGCGCGCGTCGAACGTCGCCCGGGCGATCCCAAAATCAAGGATCCGAACGCCGCCACGGGGCGTCACCATGATGTTGGACGGCTTGATGTCGCGATGCACCACCCGTAAGGGCTCGGATTGGCCACTGGGTTGGGCCGTCCAGGCCGCATCGAGGGCATCGGCCACCGCCACCACAATCTCGGTACAGACGCGCGCGGGCAAGGGCGTGCGATGCGAGAGGCGCGCGAGGTCAACGCCGTGTACCGGTTCCATCTGAATCGCGAGACCGCCATCGATCGTGGTGAGGCCGTGCACCCGAACGATGTTGTCGTGCTGCAGCAGCGCCAGAAGGCGGGCCTCGTCTTTCAGGCGAGCGAGGAGGCTGGCGTCGGAGGTTTGCTCCGGGTGGAGCCGTTTGATCGCCAGGGTCTGCACGTAATTGTCATCATCGCGCACCTCGGCCAGATGGACGGATCCATGGGCGCCTTGGCCGAGTTTCCGGATTAGGGTGAACGTGCGAGCCACGCGAGCATGCTACCCATTCCGGGGACGATCATCGACCCTTGATCCGCCGAGATTAACAGGTTGTGGACAATCGTCACCATGACACTTGGAATACCCAGCGCAGTGGACCGTCATCGAATGCTATTGCCGAAGATGCAGGGTACGGATCGCGTAAGTCGTGGCACGCCGGAGGGGCTTTCATGAACGGGAACCTGAAGATGATGTTGGTTTGGGTTGGAAGCCTCGCGTCGACCGCGGCCTGGGCGCAGGACGTGGGAACGGTGAACGAGTCTCCAGACGTTGAAGAGCGCGACGATGCGCCGCCGACGCCAGTTCTCACACCGCTGACCCCTGAGCCGCTGGATGCGGCCGACCTTCCGGTTCCCACGCTTGAAATCGAACGCCTGCCCGCAAACACCAGCTACGAATTTGCGATGCAAGTGAGCTTTGGCCAGGTGGCGTACTTCACCGATGTTGCCTCGAGCTGGCCTGGATTTGGCCTACGCGCAGGTTGGGGCAAGAATTTGGGCGGTAACTCGCGGATTGGGGTCTCTGGGGCGGCCTCTATCGAGGGCGAATTCGGAATCTTTACGCTGCTCACCCTCGAGCCCGGCGTGGCCTTCGACTTCGTGGGCAACCGGGGTGGCCTGTTCGGCGTGACCGCAGGCCCAAGCTTCGTGCACACCCGAGACAACTCCACGGTCCTGCGAGAGCAGGGCTTCGCCTTGGCTCCCTACGTGGCTGCGCGTGTGGGATGGTCGCAGACCTTCTCGAGTGTCGGTCGTCGGTTGTTCCTGTACCTGGAGCCGAAGGTGCGCTTCACGGAGTTTGGACCGGTTCCGATTGCCGCATTCGTCGTTGGCTCGGGTGGCGGCCGGTAGGTTTTCCCCAGCACGTTACGACCGGTCGGGGCGGGTGGCTCTCGATGGATGGAGACATCCTCTGACGGTCCAAACCCCGCACAAACGACAAGAATCCAGCCCGATGGACGATGCATGTGTTACATGCGTCGTCTTCTCGACGAAGGAATGGTGGAGGTTTTGGTGAACCGGAGCATCTTTGCGGTCTTGGCGCTCGCCAGCGTCACCGCTTGCAGCGACCCCGACGTCAATTCGAAGCTTGGCGACCTCGAAGCTCGCATTCAGAAGCTCGAAGAGACCCCGCGTGCGGCGGCTCGTCCCGGTCAGGCCGACCCGGCCGAAGAGCAGGCAGCGGCGAACATTCTGAAGGAAGCCACGCAGATGGCTCAGGACATGAATGTCGACGGCGCCAAGGCGAAGCTGGCCGAGCTCAGCGAGAAGTATGGCAGTACGCGTGCGGCCCGCGCAGCACAGCGTCTGTCCACGGAACTCGAAGTGGTTGGCAAGGACGCAGTCCCGCTCGACGTCGAGAAGTGGTTCAACGGTTCGGCGGCGGACGTCGAGGGCGGCAAGGCCACGCTCTACGTCTTCTGGGAAGTCTGGTGCCCGCACTGCAAGCGCGAAGTGCCGAAGCTGGCCGAAACCTACGACAAGTTCAAGGGTAAGGGCCTTTCGATGGTGGGTCTCACCAAGATGACCCGCAACATCACCGAGGACGAAGTCTCGGAGTTCATCAAGGAGAAGGGTGTCAACTACCCGATCGCCAAGGAGAAGGGTGACAACCTTTCCCAGCACTACGGCGTTCGTGGCATCCCCGCCGCGGCCATGGTCAAGGACGGCAAGGTTGTGTGGCGTGGTCACCCGGCTCGCCTCACGGACGACATGATCACGAAGTACCTGGGCGCCTAAGCTCCCGCGGTGTTTCGAACCGGGCCCGCCGCTTCCCAAGGGAGGCGGCGGGCTTCGTTCGTTGGGGATCAGCCCACCGCGAGAGTCGCGGTGGTGGTCAGGGCGTCGAGGCCCGCGGCAACCCGTCCGATGACCAGAATCCCGGGGGCCTGTGCCTTTGTGGAGGCGAGTCCCCCGACCACGGTGTGCGTGACACGCTGATCGGGATGGGAGGCGCGTTCCACGATGGCGGCGGGCCAGTCGGCGGGCCAGCCCGCGGCCCGAAGCTCGTCCGATAAGGTTGGTAAGCGGCCGATCGCCATCAGCATGACCACGGTGGTATCGGGCCGGTACGCGGGCACGTCGGGTTGTCGACTGCCTTGGCCATGGCCCGTACACACCAGTACGCGGTCCGCGAGGCCTCGATGGGTCGTGGCAATGCCCGCGAGTGCGGGTGCGGCCAGGGCGCTGCTTACGCCAGGCAGGACTTCGGCGTCGAGTCCGGCTGCCCGATAGCGCGCGACCTCCTCGCCGCCCCGCCCGAACACAAACGGATCTCCACACTTGAGCCGCACCACCACCCGACCCGCGCGAGCCGCTTCGATGGCCTGCCGATCGAGACTATCCTGCGCTTCGTCGGCGTTGCCCTTGCGCTTGCGGGCAATGCGCAACTCCCCCTCCACCAGATCGAGGATCGCGTCGGGGACCAAGCGGTCGGCAAGCACCAGATCCGCATCGCGGAGTGAATCTCGCGCCGCTACGGTGAGCCAGCGAGGGTCGCCTGGACCAGCCCCGACCAGCCGGATGACGGTGGCCGATCGCAGAGGCGCCGCCGTAGGCGGTGGTCGACCTGCGAGGTAGCGCGCGGTGAGATCGGCCAACTCGGAATCGTCCAGATTGGCGATCCAGGACCAGTTGGCGTGCGTTGCAAGTTCGGTGAGCCAGCTCATGCGCCGGGCCGCGTTTGCGGGAGCGGGGTCGGCGGACCGAATTGCGCGACGGAGCCGGCCGAACGCCGCAGACGCTTCGCCCAATCGATCCGGCAGGGCGCGGGCGATTCGCTGGCGAATGCGGCGTGAGAGAGCCGGTCCGGTTCCGTTGGTCGACACTGCGATCTGAACCGGCCCGTCGCGGTGCATGGAGGCAAACCAGAAGTCGCAGAGGTCTGGCACATCGGCGACGTTGACGGGGATCCGAAGGCCGCGGCACGCCTTTGCGATCCAGGCACTCTGGGCTTCGTCGTCCATTGCGGTGAGCACCAAATCCGCTTGATCAAGGTCGCTTGGATGAAATCGCCGTGGTCGCCAGGTGACTTCGCCGCGTTCGGCCCGTTGGCGAATCTCTGGCGTGGCCTCCGGAGCCACGACCGTCACCACGCCATCGGCCTCGAGTGCCGCCACAATGCGCCCTGCGGCGACCGTGCCTCCGCCTACGACCAGGACCTGGCGCGTGTGGAGTCGCCACGCCACGATCATCGACCCTCCCCCGGCCACCGGGGGGGCTAGACGCGTCACCGTCATGAGGCCGCCTTCGCGCTGACGCGACCGACAATGGTGTGGGCTTCCTCAACGAACAACTCAGATTCCACGGCGAGCCGGCGCACCCGGTCGCCGCCCACCTTCGTCTCCGTCATGGCCTGCAAGTAGTAGTGGCCGATGCCTTCGAAGATCCGGTCCGCATCGTAATAGTGCTTGCGGAAGGCCTGAACTTCGTCGGCGGGCTGGGTGATGCCGTCGAGCGATAACAGCGCTTGGGCCGCGGCAGAGAAGGCGGCCAACGCGTGCGTGCGCACCTGTTCGGGAGACGAGCCATCTTCGAGGGACCCGATGGCACGGTCCGCATGGCGGTCCGCCTCGGCGATGAGGAGATCAGCGTGGAGCACCACCTCGCCGGCGCACTCCCCGACCCCTCGCACAACCTCGAAGGCGTCGGTGACACCTGCCTCCCGATACAACTCGGGGGCTTCGGAGAACTCTGGGAGGACGGTGAGATCCTCGATCATGGCCTTGAGAGCTCGCCTGCCCTGGCGCCGAACCCAGTCGCCGAACGCCTCATCGGGGGTGCTGTCATCGACGAACCGCCGACTCACCCGTTCGACCACCGCCGCAATGCGAGCGGCGGGTACTTTGGTGATCGGCAAGGCGAACCCGTCTCCAGGACGAGCATCTTCGCCTTTGGCCAATCCGTCCTGGCGTCCCCCGAGCAGTACGACGAAGTGCGGAGCAGCATGTCCGCCCTTGGTGCGCGCGGCGCCAAAAAATCCGATGTCTGCGATCTGGTGCTGGGCGCAGCTGTTCGGGCAGCCCGAGAGATGGACTCGGAGCTTGGCAATGCGGGGGTCTTCGGTGAGCGCCTCGAGCTGGTCTTGTACGGCGCGAACGGCCTTGCGAGGCGAGGTGATTCCAAGCTTGCAGGTGTCCGCGCCAGGGCACGTCACGGGATCCACCACGCCGCCCGAGAGGACCCCGCCCAGATCGAGGGCGTTCAACCCGTCGTAGAGTGCGCCAAGGCGATCTTTCGCCACCCAGCGGATCCGAAGCGACTGGTCGACACCGATGCGCGTGGTGTCGCCAACCTGCTCGGCGAGCAGTCGGGCGAGCCCACGCAGTTGGCTCGGATTGAGGTCTCCGCGGGGCACGCGAACCCGCACCTGGACGTAGCCTTCTTGGCGCTGGGGCAAGACGTTCGTGTTGCGCCACCGGGCCTCGGCCGCGTTGCGGGCGGCGGGCGCTTCCGTGGTGCCTTCATGCAGCGGGTGATCGCGCCAGGTCTCCACCTCGAACGCGGCCCATGCGGGGTCTGGAGTCAGCTGGGCCCGTTCTGCTGTGACGGCGTCCCGAAGGCGTTCGATGCCCCAGTCCGCCACCAGGAATTTCATGCGAGCCCGTGCTCGTTTCGCCTTTTCCCCGTGCCGTGCGAACAGCCGGAGGAGGGCGACGGCGGTTGGCAGAAGCTCGTCGACGGCCAGGAACTCCGTGAGCACCGGAGCTTCGTGCGGAACTGCTCCGAGGCCACCGCCCACACGAACGTGGAATCCACGTTGGCCGTCCTTGACCACCGCCGTTGCACCGAGATCGTGAATCGCGGAAAGGTTCTCGCGCGGGTCGAAGGAGCCCGAGAGCGTGACTTTGAACTTTCGCCCAAGACTCTGCCCATCCGGATGCTTCAGCAGATACTGGGCGAGCGCCATCCCGTAAGGCGTGACATCGAAGGCTTCGTGAGGCGAGACGCCCGCGTCGGCCGAGGCGGTCACATTCCGGACGACGTTTCCGCAGGCCTCCCGGGCCGTCATTTCGGCATCCGAAAGTACCGAAAGCAGGTCTGGCGTGGCGCGCAGTGCGACGAAGTGGACCTGGATGTCCTGCCGTGTCGTGAGGTGCGCGATCCCGTGGCCGTAGCGCTCCGCGATGTCGGCGAATGCGATCATCTGTGAGGGGGCCAACAGTCCAAGGGGCAGCTTGCTGCGCAGCATGTGCACCCCGTCTTGGCGCTGGCCATAGATGCCGTGACGCAGGCGGTATTCGAGGAACACTGCTTCGGGAATCCGTCCGGCTTCAAACCGGGCAATCGAGGCATCGAGATCGGCGATTTCGGCGCGGACGACGTCCTTTGCGCCAGCGATGGTGGGACGAAGGGCGGTCATGGCTTCAGCTCGCGGACGGGGGTGGGAGAACGGTGAATGCCGCACTCGGTCTTGCGGCTGTGATGCCAACGACCACTGCGCTCGTCGTTGGGGTCGAGAGGGCGGCGGGTGCAGGTACGGCAGCCGAGGCTTGTGAAGCCCTGCGTGAGCAACGGGTGGTGGGGCAGGTTGTGGGATTTGATCCGGCTCAGCACTTCGTTGCGCGTCCAGAACGCGAGCGGGCTGACCTTCACGATGTCGTGCGCCGCGTCCCAGGCCAGCGGTTCAACGGTGGCCCGGCTTGCCGATTGGTCACGCCGAAGGCCCGTGATCCACGCCTGCTGCCCCTCTAGCGCCCGTCGCAATGGGACGACCTTTCGTAGGTGGCAGCAGCGGTCAGGATCAAGGCGGAAGAGCGCCGCTCCATTGGTCCGGGCTTGTTCGAGCGGGGTTTGCGTAGGGCGAACCCGCTCGATCGCAATGCCGAAGTGCGCCTCGACGGTCTTGGCAAACGCCAGGGTTTCGTCGAAGAGCAGGCCCGTATCGAGGAGCAACGTCCGGACGGGCCGCCCGAGTCGCTGCAGCAAATGGAGAATCACGATCGATTGGGGACCAAGGCTGGTCGCCAGTGTGATGCGTGGGAACGCATCGGTTGCCCAGCGAAGCACGTCGTCGGCATCGACGAGGTCGTCGGGCAAGTCGTCAGGCTCGTCTTCGAGCGAAGCGAGGGCCATGATGGCCTCCGGAATGACGTACACCGGAGGCCAAGCCAGGCACCCCGGTGCATGACCGGGGTGGAAGAAAAGAATTGCCTGCTAGCGCACGCCTCCGACCCCGGTCCAACGACCACAGCAACACAGGCAGCAGCAGGAGCAGAGCTGGAGAAGGGCACGCACGAGGGCAATCCAGGAGAAAGCGGGCCGTTTGGGCTCGCTCTGCCGTCGTACCTTGAGGGTCACGGACCTGCAATCTGAAGCGGTGGGTCGGTTATGCTCGCGGCCATGACGGCGATGACAGGATGGGGATCGCGGTGGGGACTCGCCTTGGTCCTCGTCGCATGTGGACGAACGTTCGCACCGGCGGAGGACGGGTCGCCGCCCGACAACGCTCCCCACGTTGCCAAGGCCGCGGTGACTCGGCCTGTACCGGCTCCCGAGGGTCCACCCGACCCGTTGCACGGGTTGCCCAGCGACGAGCGCGAGGCTCGACTGCGGGAATTGGGCGAAGAGGCCTATGCCATCGAGGGGGCAGGGCGGTGTGCGGCGTGTCACGGACCGGGAGGGCGAGGCCTTCGTGGTGCGATCCCGCCCTTGACCGGAGAGCGGCCGTGGTTGGCGGACTGCTTTGCCCATGCCGCGATCGTGTTGTTTGGCCTCCACGACCCGATCGTTGTCGATGGCCTGACCTACGGTGGTGTCATGCCACCGCAGGCGGAGCAGCTCGACGATCTGCAGGTGGCCGCGATCACCACCTATGTCCACGGGGCATGGGGCAACGCAGGCCCGGTCTGTTCTCCCGATGATGTTGCCGTCGTGCGCTTTCAAGGCCCCATGAGTCGAATGATCGAGGATCAGTAAAACCTTACGCCGGCTCATACGATCAGACGGACCACTCGAACCCGGTCGCCTCCTGCGACACATCCCAGAGGCGCTCCATCACGGGCTTGTCGTACGCATAGGACTCCAGCGAGCCCTGGCCAACCGGGCCGACCGCTTCCAGCCGACCGGTAGGACCGTGCAAGGCGCGCTGCTCGAGACCGTGCTCGGTGGCGCACATGACCTCGGGGTAGGCTCCCTTCTCGGCGGTCTGGACCATCGGCGTCAGGGTCATCAGCCACCAGGTGAACCGCGTCAGCGCGCTTCCGCTGGTGGCGATCAAAGACGTCGCTGATGCGCCAGGGTGGCAGACGAACACCCGCGTCTTCTTGCCAACCGCCTTCACCCGGTCCTGAAGCTCGTAGGCGAACATCATCTGGGCCAGCTTGCTCTGGCTGTAGGCTGTGTTGCCGCCGTAGCCCTGGTCCCAGTTTATGTCGTCGAATCGGATCGTTCGCAGCCCCATGCGGTAGCCGAGGCTGGCCACAACGACGATCCTGCCCTCCGACTCTTCGATGCGGTCAAAGAGCAAGCCGCACAGCAGGAAGTGCCCGTAGTGGTTGGTACCGAGCTGGCTCTCGAAGCCATCGACGGTGAGCTTGCGCGTCGGCACCTGCGCGATGGCCCCATTGCAGATCAGCGCGTCGATCCGAGGGACCCTCTCGAGGACCTCCGCGGCGGCCTCGCGCACGCTCGCCAAAACTGCGAGATCCATCCGGATGAAGGAGACGCTGGCGTTGTCCCCGAACTCCTCCTTCAGCCGGGCGATCGCTGCAGCCGACTTGTCGGGATTGCGGTTCAGCATCACCACCTGCGCGCCCTTGCGTAGGAGGATCCGACTCGCTTCGAAGCCGGCGCCGGCGTTGGCCCCGGTGATGAGGAAGGTCTTTCCCTCAAGCGAGCCCAGCCGCTCTGGGCTCCAGCCATTCCGGCCGAACGTGTGGTCTGCCATGTCGTGCTCCTAGGCGGGGGACCTCCCGCTCCTCGAACGTATGCGCCCGAGTGCGACACAAAACTATCTTTGCACGCCAATCTATCATCACTGGCCGCCAGCTCGTCTTGGCCGCAGTCAGCGTCGGACCTCGAACGCGAAGCGGATGATGTTGTGCGGTGTCAGGCGGTCGCCGAACACTCGGCCACGAGCTGCCGCCGTAGGGTCTCCGGAGTGGTTCCCGTCCATCGCTGGACCGCCCGGAAGAAGGAGTTGGGCTCCGCGAAGCCGAGCAGGTACGCGATCTCGGTGCCCGTCAGCTGGGTGCGGCCCAGGTAGTGCCTTGCCAGGCTCTCTCGGGTGCCGTCGACGACCGCCTTGAAGCTGGTCCCTTCACCTCGGAGCCGCCGCTGCAGGGTGCGTGAACTCACCGCGAGACGCCGGGCAACGGTGTCCATACCGAACTGCCCGCTGGGAAGGCCTTCCATAAGCACCGCCTGAGTGCGATCCGCGAAGGTCGCGTCGCCCTCGAGATCGGCCAGCCGCTTGCGGAGTTCGGGCTCGAAGATGTCCCACATGGCGCGGTTGGCCGTGAGGAACGGACAATGGGCATCCGCAGCGCTGAAGGTCACCCGGATGACGTCGCCCCGGGTCATGCGAATGCCCAGGAAGTTCTCGAATGGGAGCGGATCTCGTGGAAGCTCGGGCACGATCACCGAGGTCGGCCGGATGCGCTGCCGCGTTCCGAGTCGCGCCAGCTGCGTGGCGAACAAGGCTTCCGCGCCGTTCATGAACGCGAGCTGCCGTACGGTGGGATCCTTCCACCGATAGGTGAGCTGCAGCCCGTCGGGAGCGTCGTGAACATCGAGGGCGATCGGCCCGAGGAGCGGTTTGAACAGCGCCACTCGCTCTGCAGCCGTTGCCAGGTTGGGGCTACATAGCGAGGCGAACACGGGCGGCGTGAAGAACTCGGGCCTCGTGGCCTCGGTAAACCGCACCCAGAAGTCCTGGTGCACGATACTCGCGTCCAAGGCCTGGAAGAACCGAAGGAATGACTCACTCGTGAGCCGCGCATCGTCGCGGTTCAATGTGTCTTCGGGGAGCTGGGCGCGTCGGAGCACGTCTGCGTAGTGCACGCCCACCTCGGCGAGGATCGCCTTCCAACCGTCTCCGATCGCATAGGTCTGCTTGCTCGCCATCGAGGCCTCCATGGGGAAGCGTACCGCCTCACGCCACACAACCATCTTTAGACGCCACATTACACCGAGAGATCCACGATGGGCTCCGCTTCGCTAGGACTCCGGCCGTTCGCTTCGCGAACCGTCTCGCCGCAAACCTTACGCCGGCTCGACTCGGCCTCCCTGTCTTCGGCAAAGCTCCGCTTCGCTAGGACTCCGGCCGTTCGCTTCGCGAACCGTCTCGCCGCAAACCTTACGCCGGCTCGACTCGGCCTCCCTGTCTTCGGCAAAGCTCCGCTTCGCTCGGACTCCGG
>JBCCQY010000079.1:0-38642 GCA_039208735.1 Myxococcota bacterium
CACGATGATGAACAAGACCTGATCTTCGTTGCGCTCTTGGGTGCGGAGGTTCTGCAGGCGCGCCTGCTGAGTCTCGGGATCCGCTGAAATCTGATCGATGATCGCGCGTGCACCCGCTCGAACGCCCCCATCGAAGTCTCCCTGACGGAACAAGGGGACGATGGAGCGCCGGATCGTATGGCTCGACCAGGCGTCGGTGAGGATCCCTTCGAGGCCGTAGCCCACTTCGATGCGGACCTTACGCTCGGCTTTCGCCACGATGAGCAGCACGCCGTCGTCTTGCTCCGCGCGGCCAATGCCCCATTCACGACCCATGCGGTAGCCGAACTCGTCGATGGGGTAGCCCTGAAGATCGGGCAGCGTCACGACCACGAATTGCGCGCCGGTCGACGACTCCAAGTCGGCCAGGTCTTGGCCCAGCTCCCGCTCGGTGGCAGGACTCAGCAGATTGGCCTGATCGACGACCCGTCCAGTGAGGGCGGGAACGTTGGGCGCAGCCTGCACGGTAAGAGCCAGTGAGGCCCAAGCAAAGGCGATCATCAGTTGCCGCCGAAGTCGACCTTGGGTGCCTCATCTGCGCCCGGCTTGGCCGAGAAGTAGGCGAAGGGCTCGCCACTGTGCACCGTGCTGGCCCAGATGACTTGGGGGAACGTTCGGCGCAGCGTATTCACCTGGGTTGCCGCCGTATTGTAGTCCCGACGCGCAATCGCAATGCGATTTTCGGTTCCTTCGAGCTGGCTTTGAAGGTTGAGAAAGTTCTCGCTGGAGCGCAGGTCCGGGTAGCGCTCACTCACGACGAGCAAGCGGCCCAATGCTCCGCCGAGCTGCGACTGCGACGCTTCAAAGGCCTGGAACGCCGCCGGGTCGGTGATCGTTGAGGCATCGATCGACACCGAGCTTGCCTTCGCGCGAGCCTCGGTCACCGCGGTGAGCACCTGCTCTTCCTGCTCGGCGAACCCTTTTACCGTCGCCACCAAGTTCGGCACGAGGTCTGCCCGACGCTGGTACTGGTTCTCGACCTCGGCGAGCGCTGCCTTAGCCTGCTCTTCTGCAATGGGAATGTCGTTGTAGCCACAGCCCACCGCCGTCGCTGCCACCAAGAAAACTCCAAGACCACGCATCCGTACCTCCCGCGCATGCTGCATACCGAGCCGTACGGCTGCGCGCACGATACCGCGCCCCAGTGGAGGATGGGTGGACAGCTACTACAAGCCCGAGCATCTCCCGCAGTTCGGGAACATCGCAGAGGGAAACCCCGAACTCGCGAAGAAGTTCTTCGATTGGTACGGCAGTGTGTTCGAAGAGGGAGCACTGACCGGACGTGAGAAAGCCCTCATCGCACTGGCCGTTTCTCACGCGGTGCAGTGTCCTTACTGCATCGATGCCTACACGGCGGAGTCCCTAAAGAAGGGGTCGGACCTCGAAGAGATGACCGAGGCGATTCATGTCGCCGCGGCCATTCGCGGCGGTGCAAGCCTGGTGCACGGTGTACAGATGCTCGAACACGCGAAGAAGCAGGGGATGGGATGAACCTCGACAGCCCAAAGTCGACCACCTCGCTTCGGCAGCGAGGGTCTCCCTTGGTCGCGCCCCTCGCTCAGTTGGCCCGGCTGGAAGCCGCAGCCGCAACCCTCCCCGAAGCGGCCCGAGCCCCCTTCGACGCCATGCTTGCGGGAGCGGGCTGGACCACGTTCACCCCCGCCGACGTCGAAATTTTCCAGATCAACATCGGTCGGTTGTGCAACATGACCTGCCGCCACTGCCATGTGGATGCAGGGCCTGACCGTGTACGGGAGAACATGGACCGTGAGATGGTCGATGCCTGTCTTCGGGCCATCGACCTCACCAATGCGCACACCGTCGACATTACCGGGGGTGCTCCAGAGCTGAACCCCTACTTCACCGAACTTGTCGAAGCCTGCCTCGACCGTGGCAAACACGTCATCGACCGGTGTAACCTCACGATTCTGCTCGTTCCGAAATACCGGCATTTGCCCCAGTGGTTTGCCGAACGAGGGGTCGAGATCGTCGCCTCGCTGCCCCACCCCCGCAAACGCAACACCGATGCTCAACGAGGGGACGGGACCCACGAGCGTTCGATGCGAGCCATGAAGGCGCTGAACGACGCCGGATACGGCAAAGGCGACCCCCAGCGCGTTCTCACCCTGATGCACAACCCCGCAGGCGCCTATCTTCCGGGTGCCCAGGCGACGCTCGAGGCCAGCTACCGGCGTGGGCTCGAACGTGAAGGCGTGACCTTCGACCGGCTCATCGCGCTCAACAACATGCCGGTGGCCCGATTCCTCGAGTGGCTCGACGAAACGGGCAACCTCGAAGGCTACCTCAAGCAGTTGGTCGATGCGTTCAATCCCGCCGCAGTGTCCGGCTTGATGTGCCGCAACACGTTGTCCGTGTCGTGGGACGGCACCCTGTACGACTGTGACTTCAACCAAATGCTGGACCTGCCCATCACCGATGCCGATGGCCAACCGGTCAACATTCGGAACTTCGATCCCGCAGCGATTGCAAACCGGACCATCGTGACCCGACGGCACTGCTTCGGATGCACGGCGGGAGCGGGCTCTTCTTGCGGCGGCGCCACCGCCTGACAGACGGCGTGGGCAAGCGTTAGATGTCCGCGCATGCCCAACGCGATCGATCACGTGGCCCGCTTCGTTTTGATGAGGCAGGGCTACCGTTCCGAGCAGGTCGACACAGGAAGTGCGGTGATGCGCGCCCTGGTCCACGACGGCGAAGGTGACCTGCCCCCCCTCACCGTGCTGCACGGATGGTCCTCCATGGGGGTGCACCAAGGCATCGTGGTGCGAGGCCTAAGGCGGCGTGTCCGACGGGTGGTGTTGCCCGATCTTCCCGGTCACGGCTGGTCGACCTGCCCCTCCCCCCTCAACGGGGAAGAGGTCACGAACGCCATCCATACTGCCTTTCCGCAATGGCACCCCGAACCCGCGGTGTGGATGGGCAGTTCCTTCGGCGGCTATGTGGCTCTTCGGTATGCCCTGATGTTCCCCGAACACGTGCGATCCCTCATCCTGGTGTCCCCAGCGGGCGCACCGATGACCGACGACGAGCGGCACGATTTCATCACGCTGCTTCGAGCCCGAACCGAGGCGGATGTGCGGCGGTTCCTCGACCGGGTGTCGGCACGCCCCAAGCGCCGAAACTGGCTGTTCGCCAAAGAGATGCGCAAGGTGCTTCGACGCCGTCCCCTGCAAGACATGCTTGACCACCAAGAGAACTTCCACCCGTTCACCGAGGCCGAACTCGACCGGGTGCGCGTGCCCGTGACGCTCGTGTGGGGCCGCAAAGAGTCCTTGTGGCCTCGCCACCACCTGGCGTTTTGGCGCAAGTTGCCCAACGTCGAGGTGTACGAACTTGAACACAGCGGCCACAGCCCTTCGATCGATCAGCCCTTCAAGTTTGGCGCGATCGTCGAAGAGCACCTCAAGCGCGTGACCTGACCGAAGCGCGCCGACGACGCAGGCCCAACGCCAGGGTGATGAGCCCGATGAATCCGGCTCCGGCGCCGGTGGTCATCGAGCAGCTACCGGAGGGAACGTTGGGCGGGCATGCATCCCCTTGACCATCGCCATCCGCGTCGGCCTGGGCTGGATTGGCCACGCGGGGGCAGTTGTCACAGGCGTCACCAACCCCGTCGCCATCGTTATCGGCTTGGTCGGCATCCGCGGTTGACGGACAGACGTCACACACGTCCCCGGCGCCATCGAGATCCGTGTCCGCTTGGTCAGCATTGGAGACAAAGAGACAATTGTCACAGACATCGCCAAAGCGATCCGCGTCACTGTTGACCTGGTTGGGATCGGGGCTCGCGACGCAATCGTCGCATTCGTCTCCCACGCCGTCGAAATCTTGATCGGCCTGATCGGGATTCACGACGTCAGGGCATACGTCACAGGCGTTTCCGACCAAGTCGGAGTCTTGGTCCTCCTGATCAGGATTGACGACCGTCGGGCACACGTCGCACGCATCGCCCACGCCATCGGAATCGGACTCTTCCTGCAGGGGATTGGGCTCGAAGGAGCAGTTGTCTGCATCATCTGCCCTCCGGTTTGCCACAAAGGCTACCACCGGATTTGGTCACTGGCAGACCGATGCGTGAGGTACGCTGCCGCCTGTGTGTTGTGTCGGAGTGGTCGTGGTCCTGCATGCCCTGCTCACCAGCTGGCTTCCCCCAGCGCTGGCGAGCGAAGCGGAGGTGGTGCGACGACACCGGTTCCTTCCCGTCCCTGTCATCAAGGTCGAACCAGGTGCGGGATTCACGACGGGCGTTCGCGGGCGCTACGTCTACCGGGAACCGGAAGACCGATTGAACCGGATCAACCTCGATGTGGTCTCGCGAGTGTCGGTTCGCCGCGTCCAACAACACGACATCCGGCTGCGCATGCGCGACCTTTGGCATCGCGACGAAGTGGTGGATGTCAACTTCCGCTTCGACGATGACCCGGTGTTTACCTACGTGGGCATTGCCAATGAGGACCGGCTCGACAATGCCGCGATCGTCGACGAGACCTTCGAAGCCCATCGGTTCTCGATCAGTCCCGACGTGAACGTCCAGTTCGTCTTGGCCCGCAAGGCCCGGCCGGCCGAGATGGGTCCCACGGCTTTTCTGCGGGGATTCGTAGGATGGACGTGGAGCCTCGACCGGTTCACCGCCGAGCCCGGTACCCAATTCGCCCAAGACCAGCCCCAACCCACCGGCACGACCAAGCGCGGCACGTGGTACGGCGGCGTGGCGTGGGACAGCCGCGACAATGACTGGCACCCTACCCGAGGCGGATTTCACGACGTCTCGGTCGCGGCGGGGGGGCCGTGGGCGCTTGGCGACACGTATTGGAGCCGTTTTAACGCCTCATTCCGACATTATGCGCCCCTGGGGTCCAAACGGCTCGTATTGGCGCAACAGGTGCTCGCGGAATTCCAGGGCGGCAATGTGCCGTTGATTCCCCTTGGCGAATTCAGCGGACTGGTGTTTCGCGATGGCGTAGGGGGCGTCGACATCGGCCGTGGCTTCTTTCGTCGACGGTTCATCGGGCGCCGGAAGGCCGCCGGGAGCACCGAACTGCGGATTCAAGCGGGGCGCTTCAACCTCGGGCCATTCACCTTCGAGCCAGGCATTAAGCCCTTCATCGATGCCGCCTGGGTTCAGGACACCCCCGCACCGTTGCCCTCGGGCCTGCACCTCTCTGGTGGCGCCGGCATCTACGTGGTGTGGGATGACTTCGAAGTGATCCGGGCCGACCTTGCGGTGAGTCCTGAGGGCATGGTTTTCCTACTCGCGGCTGACCACGCCTTCTGATGCTTCCTGGCGGCTCAGGATCGTCGCCAGTTCTGCCTTCACACAGTCCTCACAGATGCAAACGATGCCCTTCAAGGCATCGGGGACCCGCTCGATCAGCTGTTTGGGGACCTCGGTGCGCATGCACCAGCAGCTCGGCGCGCCGCTCGTGACCCCGCATTGGTTTGGCTTGCCACACAGCGGGCAGGAAGGCCCGACCGCTCTTTTCTTCTGGACCATCAACATGTGCCTCGTTTGGCGTCGGGCCGTAACGATCCCGACGTTGGGCAGCACGCAGCGCCCAAGATACGGCCATCGCCTTGCGCAGGAGATGAGGGATGAAGCTGGCCACCCGCGACGATGAAACCCGTGATGGGCAACTTCGGGTCGTGTCGCGCGATGGCACCCGGTGGGCGGCCGTGAGCGCGGTCGCCCCAACCCTCCAGGCCGCCTTGGACAACTGGGCGGACGTGGAGCCTGGCTTGCAAGCCGCGTTCGACGCCCTCGAGGCGGGTGGCGGGGAGCCCTTCGACCCCACCGCGGCCCGCTCGCCATTGCCCCGGGCCTACGAGTGGGTAGACGGTTCCGCCTACCTCAACCACGTTCGACTGGTCCGGCGTGCCCGAAACGCCGAGCCCCCACCCACGCTGGAAACCGACCCGCTCGTCTACCAGGGTGGAAGTGGTATTTTCCTAAACCCCACCCAAGCCATCCCGTTGCCCGACGAAGCCTGGGGGCTGGATTTCGAAGCTGAAGTCTGTGTGATTCTGGGCGACGTGCCCCAAGGCACGACCGCCGAGCAGGCTCTCGACCATGTGCGGCTCCTCGTCATCTGCAACGACGTGACGTTGCGCAACCTCATCCCGGCCGAACTCAAGAAGGGGTTTGGATTCTTCAATGGTAAGCCTGCCACAGCGTTCTCGCCTATCGCGTTGACCCCCGACGAACTGGGGGAAGCATGGCGCGACGGACGGGTTCATTTGCCGCTTGTGACCCACCTCAACGGCGAACGCTTCGGTCATCCCGAAGCGGGGCCCGAAATGCACTTTTCGTTTGCCGATCTCATTGAGCACATCGCGAAGACCCGAGCCTTCACGGCCGGAACGATCCTCGGCTCGGGCACGGTGAGCAACGAAGGCCAGCAGCGCGGATCGAGCTGCCTATCCGAAGCCCGCATGGTCGAGATCATCGAGCAGGGCGAGGCCAAGACGCCCTACCTGAAGCCCGGGGACCGGGTCCGCATCGAGATGATGGGCGCAGACGGCGTCAGCCTCTTTGGCGCGATCGACCAGGTCGTCGAGGGATGAGGCTGTACGGGTACTGGCGGTCGAGCGCGTCGTGGCGCGTTCGCATCGGACTCGCCCTGAAGGGCGTGGCCTACGACAACGTGCCCGTCAACCTCCGGACTGGAGAGCAGAACGAAGCCGCCCACGAAGCGCGAAATCCTCTGCACAAGGTCCCGGTGCTCGAATGGACCGACGACGACGGTACCCATCGCATGACCCAATCGATGGCCATCTTGATGTGGCTCGATGCGCAGGTGCCCACGCCCCCGCTGTTCCCCTCCGACCCATTGCTACGGGCCCGGGTCATCGAACTGGCCGAAGTCGTGAACACGGCCATGCAGCCACTACAGAACTCGAGCGTCCTCGCGGCGGTCGAGGACCTCGGCGGAGACCGCACGCCCTGGGCGCATCGTTGGGTCGAGGCCGGACTCCGTGCGCTCGATCAGCTGTCCGCGCCCTTACGAGGGCGGTACCTTTGCGGCGACGAAATCACCGTCGCCGATCTCTTCTTCGTTCCCCAGATGTACGGAGCCCGGCGTTTCGGCGTCGACCTCGCGCCGTTCGACGCACTGACCGCCATCGAGTCGCGGTTGGCAGCCCACGAGGCTTTCGTCGCGGCCGATGCCTCGAACCAGCCCGACGCCGTCCCGTGAAGGAGTTGTCGTGGAGTCCTTGGGCATTCAGCGCGTAGAGGCGCTGAACTACTACGTCAAGAACCTGGAGCGGTTCCGCCGGTTCTTTACGGATCGACTTGGATTCGCCGAGGTGGGCCGTTCGAGCAAAGCGATGGACGACCAAGGCGGCCAGATGAGTGCGGTCTTCCAGGCGGGCAACGTCACGATCGTGGCCTCGCAGCCGCTCACCGATACGTGCCGTGCGGCACGGTGGTTCCGCAAGCACCCTGAGGGCGTCGGCACCATCAACTTCGCAGTGCACGACATCGATCGGGTCTGGAACACCCTGGCCAAGCGTGGTGCGACGTTCATCCAATCGAGCGTCCAGGCGTTCGAGGTCGACGGCGGAACGATCCGCATGTTCTCGATCACGACGCCGTTTGGCGACACCACGTTCCGGTTTACCGAGCGCAAGGGCACGGACCTGCTCTTCCCCGGCATGGAACGCTTCGAAACGCCGGCCGGAGGTCACAACCCCTACGGCTTTTCGCACATCGACCACATCACGTCGAACTTCCAAACCATGCAGCCCATGTTGCTGTGGATGGAGCACGTGATGGGATTCCGTCGGTATTGGGACGTGGAGTTCCACACCGCCGACATCGCCGAGCAGATCAACCATGGATCGGGCCTCAAATCGGTGGTCATGTGGGATGACGACAGCAAAACCAAGTTTGCGAACAACGAGCCTGCGCCACCCAACTTCACGGCGAGCCAGATCAACTTGTTCGGCGACGACCATCGCGGCGACGGCGTTCAGCATGTGGCCTTGGTGGTCGAGGACATCCTTTCGACGGTGAAGAGCCTCCGCGCCCAGGGCGTCGAGTTCATGCCTACGCCAGGAAGCTACTACGATCTGCTCCCAGAGCGTCTCGTGAAGCTCGGGGTGAACCAGATCGACGAGAACATCGACGAACTCCGGGAACTCGAGATCCTCGTCGACGGCGACCGTGACCACTCCTACCTGCTGCAAATCTTCCTCAAGGAGCAGGCGGGCTTGTTTGGCGACAAAGAGGCGGGTCCCTTCTTCATCGAGATCATCCAGCGCAAGGGCGATGAGGGCTTTGGGGCCGGCAACTTCCGGGCGCTCTTCGAGTCGATCGAGCGCGAGCAACAGGCGTCCGGGAGGCAGTGATGCAGCGGTTGGCGTTCGGGAAATTCCCTGCCAAGCACCACATCGCGTTCCGCGACGCCGATGGCGTGCTGCAGTACGAGGAGTGCCTCACGCGTGACGGGTTCGAAGGCGCCTACACCATCGCCTACCACCAACACCGTCCGCACGAGCAACTGCCCATCGAAGGCCCATTCGGGTGGGAAAAGCCGGTTGCGGTGCCGATGTCGCTGCGCAAACGGCACTTCAAGACCCCCGAATTGCCAACCGCGACGGGCTCCCCGCTTCAGACCACGACGCCCTTGCTCTTCAACCCCGACCTCACCGTGGGGATGGTGCGCCCCACCGCCTCGGATGAGGTGTACCGGGTGAATGTCGATGGCGACGACCTGTACTTCATCTTCTCGGGTTCTGGGACCCTGCGCACGCCGCTCGGTGACGTCCGATTCGAGACCGATGACTATGTCTACGTGCCCAAGGGCCTCCAGCATCGTTTCATCGTCGATGACGTTGACCAGGACTGGCTCTGGATGGAGTGCCGAGGGGGCATGCACCTCCTTAAGCAGTGGCTCAACGACGCCGGTCAGCTCCGCATGGATGCCCCCTACTGCCACCGCGACTTCCGCCTGCCGGAGTTCACGGGTCCCCAGGACGAGGGAATTCGGCAGCAGGTCGTCAAGCGCGACGACGCGTTCTATGCGTTCGCCCTTCGCCACACGCCGCTCGACGTCGTGGGGTGGGATGGCGCAGTCTACCCTTGGGCTTTCCCCATCTTGAACTTTCAGCCACGCGCCGGACTCGTGCACCTGCCACCGACGTGGCACGGCACGTTTGGGACCCGTGGCGCGCTCATCTGCAGTTTTGTGCCGCGGGTCGTCGATTTCCACGAGCACGCCATTCCCTGCCCCTACCCCCACAGCTCGGTCGACGTGGACGAGTTCCTCTTCTACGTGCGCGGCAATTTCACTTCGCGACGTGGCGTCGGGCCAGGCAGCGTGAGCCTTCACCCGAAGGGACTGCCCCACGGGCCGCATCCGGGGGCCTATGAGGGGTCCATCGGGCATCGAAAGACCAACGAACTCGCCGTCATGATCGACGCGATCGCGCCGCTTCAGATGACGGTTCAGGCCGCGGGAATCGAAGACCCCGGCTACATGGACTCCTTCATCGAGGAGTGAGCATGCTCGAGTGGCGGCCCTACCTCGCTCAGCGCGCGGGGTGGCCGCGCACCGGGCGACACATCCTGGCGCAGTACGACGACGAAAGCGTGATCGTGTACCAAGCCTACCGGGCGGCCATCGCCGATTGGGCGATCGCGCACCAGCAGTTCGGGGGCCCATGGAAGTTCGACCGCATGAGCTGGATCAAGCCGAACTTCCTCTGGATGATGTACCGCTGCGGATGGGCGACCAAACGCGATCAAGAACGCGTGCTCGCGATTCGAATGGCCCGGGACGGCTTCGAGACCATCCTGGCCCAGGCCGTCGAGACCCGACACCGTCCCGATGCCACGGGATGGTCGGTCCAGGAGTACGAAACCGCAGGAAAGCGAACCGAGGTGCGGATGCAGTGGGACCCCGACCACAATCCGACGGGAGCCCCCACGGAACGGCGGGCGATTCAGCTCGGTCTTCGGCGTGCCACCCTACGGCAGTTCGCTACGGACTGGATCCACGAGATCTTCGACATCACCCCCGAGGTTCAAGCGCATCACGCAAACGCCACGCCCTCTCGCTACGAAGCGCTGCAGACCCCATTCGAGCGGCCCTACACCCCTCGATACCCCGCCGTCCGGACCCGCCTTCGACTGGCTTAGTGAGAGCGTCGCCGATCCGCGATTCGGCGGACCTTCACCGCTCGGGACTTGAGACGCGACAGCCCTTCCTTGTCGGCTTTCGCTTTCACGACTTCGCACAGCCCCAACGCCGTGATGTAGTGCCCGTCTGCGCGGTGCTGCAGCTTCATCGCATAGAACTCTCGCTGATTCTTCGCGAGGTAGGTGGGAATGCTGGAGTCAGCCAGCGAGTCGCCCAGCCCGATGTACGCCTCCGCCAGTGACAATTGAGCTTCGGCCTTCCATCGCTTCTCGATCTGATCGTCAGCAACGATGTCCTCCACGGTTTGCTTGAGAAGCTCAAAGGTCTCGGTCTTTTCCTGGAGCAACGTACGCAACAATCCGTCTTGGGCCTGAACGTCGAGTCCTTCGAGGTCTGGATCCATCTGCACCGCGTCGAATGCATCGTGCTGTTGTTCCAGCTCTTCGATGACCAACGGCACGGGCGCCGCGGGATGGGGGGTCTCGGGTCCGGGAAGCGGATTCGGCCACAGAGCCAACACCACGACACACACCGTCACCAACGCGAGCAATCCCGTGGCCAGGCTCCGCCAGGGGTGAGCCTCTTCGCCTTGCTCTAGGGCCAATGCCCACTGGGCATCCAACGTGGCAGTTTGATTCACGAAGTCCTCCTGTTGTTGGTCAAGCGCAAACTCCGCGGCTCGAAAGGCTTCCACCAAGGCGGCGCATTCCGGGCAGCAGGCCAAATGAGGGCGCAGCGACTCGAGGTCATCGAGATCGATCTCGAGCAGACGCTGCCGAACCTCGCGACAGTTCATGCTTCCCTCACCAAAGCCACGTGTTCGTCCGTGAGATGTTGGCGGATGGCTCGGCGAGCCGCATGCAGTTGGGCACGCACCGCCCCCGGCGTAAGGCCGAGTTCCCGAGCCACATCCGCCGCGGCACGACCCTGAAGGTCCACCTGATCGAAGATCTCGCGCTGCCGCGGCGACAGTTCGCGGAAGGCGACGTTCACCAATTCGGCGGCCATCGTGAGATCAAGCGCCCGGTCAGGCCGATCGCTCGTCTTCGACTCGGTGAGGGGGTCGTGAACCTCTCGCTCCTCGGTCCGCCGTCGCCGCGCCAACTCGCTGATGGACGCGTTGCGCACCAGTGTTTTGAGCCAGGGTCCAAAAGGACGGTCGGGATCCGCCTTGCCGATGAACCGCACGAGGCGGATGAGAGACTCCTGAACCGCATCCTCCGCGACCCCAGCTTCTCCGCAGAAGACCCACGCCCATCGCCGAATCTTGGGAATCCACCGGTCGACGATGCGCCGCAGCGCATCACGATCCCCGCGGGTTTCCCGTTTCAGCTCGGCCTGAACATCCATCGTCTCGGGTACTCCGGCCCTCCTCAAAGCGTTTGGTCTCGAGGGTCATTTCAAACCAACGCCTCAGCTACGAAGCTGGTAGCGGGCCAGCTTTCGCTTGAGGGTGTTGCGATCGATCTCGAGCAGCCGCGCAGCTTGCGAAAGGTTCCCTGCGGTGTGGGCCAGCGCCGCCTCAAGGCTCGCCCGTTCGACCTCGGCAACCGCTTCGGCCAGCGGTCGAGGAACTCCGTGAGACCGAGAGGGTCCTCGCACCGGCTCAAGTTCGAGGTCCCCGGGCCCCACCACGTCATCGACAAACACCGTCCAGCGAACCACCTCCGCCCGAAGCTGGCGAACGTTGCCTGGCCATGGAGCCCGCATCAACCGCTGCATCGCCCCAGGTGCGACCGAAAGGGTCGACCCTCGCTCCGTCAAGAAATGGGCCACCAGCAAAGGCACATCGTCGGGTCGGTCGCGCAGGGGAGGCACGTGCAACCCTGCCCCTCGGAGCCGGTACAACAGATCCTCGCGGAAGGCCCCCTCGGCCACCATCGCATCGAGGTCCCGGTGGGTGGCGGAAAGCAGGCGCACGTCGGCATGGCGCGTCCGCTCCGCTCCCACCGGCCGGTACCGACCGTCCTGGAGCACCCGCAACAGGTGCGCTTGGACCCGCATCGGCAGCTCGGCCACCTCATCGAGAAACAAGGTGCCGCCATGAGCCAGCGCAAACAACCCCTTACGGTCCCCTTGGGCGCCGGTAAACGCACCTCGAACATGCCCAAACAGCTCGCTCGCCAAGGTGCCCTCGGGAAACGCCCCTGCATTCTCCGCCACGAACGGCCCTTCACGCCGCGGACTGGCCTCGTGAACCGCCCGCGCCACCAGATCTTTGCCTGTCCCGGTCTCACCAGTGATCAACACGGGCAAATCTGGACTGGCCGCCACCCGTTCGAGCCGGCGGGCCAGCTGCTGCATCGGCGCACTTTCACCGATGATCCCACTGGCCGACCGCCGGTGGGCGGCTCGAAGCCTCGCCACCTCCGATCGAAGGGCAACGATTCGCGGGAATCCTTCGATATCGAGCGTGACTTCACGCACCGGATGCGGATGCGGATCGGGAACGAACGCGGGTGGAATCACCTGCAGCATGCGGGCATCGATCAAGCCCGCCTGCACCAAGATCACCCAGATGGTTTGGGCCTGAGGGGTGCCCGCGGAAAGCACCACATCGCTCCTTCCGGATCCGGCCACCGCATCGGCCACTGCGCCGAAGAGTTGGCGATGGTCCGACGGATCGGTCACCTGGAGCACGCGGCACCGCACCGGCCCCCCTAGCGCCTCCGTCAGGTCGCCCACCAAGTCCTGCGCACGCTCCTCGCCCTGCGGCGTAGTGAGCACCGTGGCCCGATCGTACTCGACGTCTCGATGGGCCACGAGCCGCATCACCGGCCCTCGATCGTCGCCTCGGGGGCGAAGATGTGCGACCGACTTGCTGGACACCCCTCGATCCGACCACGTCCACAGCTCCATCGGCCGCCTCCTGGTGCAATCTGCACCACTCTGGTGCAGCGTACCCCACACCGGGGCGGCTGGAGCCTGACGGCCACGCGCTGCAGAACTGGCACGACGCTTGAACTACGCTTGGCGAGAACTTTGGAGTCTGCGTGCACGACAAGGCCCGCCTGGTGACCAACGAACGCGTCTGGATGGATGGCAATGCACTGTCCCAGCTCGATGGGGTGGCCCGCGACCCCCACTGTGTGCAGGCGGTGGGGATGCCGGACCTCCACGGCGGCGCGGTAACGCCCATCGGAGCCGTGTTCGCCACCACTCACATCAGTCCTTCCCTCATTGGTGGCGACATCGGGTGCGGCGCGTGCTTCGTGCCCACCACGAAAAAACCTCCGTCCATCGACAAAGCCGACCGCAGGGTGCGATCTGCGTTCAGCCATACCGAAGAGACCGTCATCGATCTCGGACGCGTCTGGGAGCACGGACTCACCGCACTGCCCGAGGACCTACACGACATCGTCGACGCGATGGGCTTCGATCGGTCTCCGGAGTCGGGCATCGCGCTTCCGGAGGACCTCGCAAGTGACGGTTTTCGCAAGCAGATCGGAAGCATCGGGGGAGGCAACCACTTCGCAGAACTCGTCAAGGTCCACCGCATCCACGACCGGGAGGTTGCTGCCGAACAGGGCATTGTGAGGGATCGCCTTGGCGTCCTGGTCCACTCGGGCTCGCGAGGCCTCGGCAAGGCGGTCGGTCGCCAATGGCCAGAGCGCTACCTCGACCCCGAACAAGAACTCGCCTACCTGGCCCAGATGCACGGAGCGATTCGGTTCGCCAAGGTGAATCGTTTGGTGCTCGTCGCTCGCATGCTTGAGGCCATCGGTGCATTTCGGCCCGACAAGCTCGGCCGGGGCATCGATGTGGTGCACAACGATGTTCAACGCGTGGAACTCGACGATGCGCCGGTGTGGCTCCACCGCAAGGGCGCGGCTCCGGCCCGATCCGGCCAGCTCACCGTGGTGCTGGGCAGTCGAGGCGCCACCTCGTGGATTCTGCGCGGTACCGGC
The DNA here is from genome assembly GCA_039208735.1 of Myxococcota bacterium. Lineage (GTDB taxonomy): Bacteria > Myxococcota_A > UBA796 > UBA796 > DRPG01. Next base: position 14,111 of record JBCCQY010000079.1, read on the forward strand.
AGCGCCCACGGCTTGTGGTCCGTCGCCCACGGGGCCGGTCGTCGCATGACCCGCACCGAAGCCATGCAAAAGCTCAAGCACCGCTACAGTCGCTCCGAGGCGTCACGAAGCAAACTAGGCAGTCGCGTGGTCTGCCAGCGCAGCGAGGTGCTGTTCGAAGAGCATCCCGATGCCTACAAACCCGTCGAACCCGTCGTCCAAGCCCTAATCGAGGCGGGCCTCGCCACCCCCGTCGCCGAGTTGACGCCCCTCATCACCGTGAAGACTTGACGCCTCTTCGCGAGGGTCGCGGGGCAACCGAACCACAAAGCAGGTTCCCTGTCCCACCTGGCTTTCAACCTCGACCGTACCGCCGAGCAGCTGGACAAACTCCCGTACGATGGTGAGGCCGAGGCCTGTGCCATCGAAGCGCCGCGTGTGTGAACCGTCGACCTGCACGAAAGGTTCGAACAACGAAGGAAGGTCGGCCTCGGGGATTCCAATCCCCTCGTCCTTCACCGCAAGTGCAACGCCACTTCCATCGGCCTCGGCGGTCAGCGCGACCACGCCTCCCTCGGTGAACTTGTTGGCGTTCGTGATGAGGTTTCGGAGGATCTGCCCCAGTTTGCCACGATCCGAGATGATCCGAAGCGACTCGTCACCGCGCACCACCAAGGCGTTGCCGTGCTTCTCGGCTAACGGCCGGTGGTCCAGAGCCAGCTGCCGCAACATCACGGCGATCCGGATTGGCTCGAGGTGAATCTCCATTTGGCCTGCTTCGATCTTAGAGAGATCCAATACGGCGTTGATTTGCCCCAATAGCAGCGTTCCCGCACGATGAATCCGATCGAGATCGGGCTGGGCGTCCGGATACTCCTCGATGAGCAGCTCGGCGTACCCCAAGATGACGTTCAGCGGCGTCCGAAGTTCGTGACTCATCACCGCCATGAACCGCTCCTGCGTTCGCAAGGCTTCGGTCGCCCGAGCCTCGGCCGCAGCGACCCGATGCAGTCGCCTTCGAAAGTCCCTCGCGATGACAGAAAGCACCAAAAACGCAGTGGGCACGAACACAATCGCGACGACCATTCCCTGCCCCAAGTCAGGGGGAAGCAGGTGAAAGGTGCGCAGACTGACGAACCCAATGCCCCAGGTACAGGCCACGCCGAGCAATGTCATCTCGAACGTACTGAGCAAGATGGAGCCGAAAATCCCCAACAACACCCAGCTTAGCGCGGCGGCCCCTGGTGACTCGAGCGTGGGCTGCGCACTAGACGCCCATCCCACCCCCATCGCGCACATCATGAGGTAGAGCCGGTCGGCCACCCATGGCCAGCGCAAGCCCCGCAGGGTGAGGCTCGCGATGCAGCCGGTGAGCCCCAGCACCACCCCGGGTACCGCCGGATGGCCTGGTTCCGTCAGCGTAATACCCACGGCAACCATCAACGAAGCCACTGCGCCGGCACTCATCGTGATCCAGGCAAACCGGTCTTCGAAACGGTCCTCCGGCATGGTGACCCTAAACCGCGGGAGGAACGGGTTTCGTCACATGGACGGTGGCATGAGCGAGCGAAGCCGACGTGGTAAGCGCCCGCTTCGCCTCGATGCCAAAATCGTTGTAGCCCAGGTGGATCCATTCAAGAGCGGACCATCCCGGACTCGCCGCGATCGCCAGGGCTGCGCGATCCCGAAGGTTCGTGGCGCGCAGGTCTACCCGTCGCAGCCGCGGAGCCAACGGACCATTCGCCAGCGCCACGGCCGCCTCCGACCCGACTGCATTTCGCGACAACGAGAGTCGTTCGACCCCAAGTCCAATGCCTTCCGCAAGCACTCGACCACCCCGAGGGCCGATTCCGTTCGCACCGAGATTGATGTGCTTCAAGGTCGTGGCAGAACGGTTGTCCGCGAGAGCAAGAGCCCCATCGTCGAGCAGGCCGCTCCGCTCGAGTTCGAGTCGGTTCAACCCTGAAATCCCCGCGAGGGCACGGGCCCCGCCAGGCCCCAATGGGTTGCCCCCCAGATCGAGCGAGCGCAACGCGGGGAGCGCCGCATCTCGAATCGCCACCGCTCCAGCCTCGTGGATCCCATCCGCAGTCAGGGCCAACGTCTCGAGCCGGCTAAGGTCGGCCGTGGTGAGAAGGGCGCGCAGCGTCGGAATCGACAGGGACATGCCCTGGACGTGAAGCGACTGGAGCCCCTCCACGAGGCGAGAGCCCACGATGGGGGCCAGCTCTTCGTCACCGGTGCGAGCCGAGAAGGGCACGTCGAGCCGAAAGTGCCGAACCGAAGCTAGATCTGCGTTGCCGGCCAGCGCGGCCAGCCCCTCGGTGCCGAACGCAGCATTGGACAGGTCGAGCTGAACGATTCCGTCAAGCCCCTGACACCGCGAGAGGGCCCGCAGGTCGCCCCGCCACCCCAACCGCGAAAAGAGCACGCCCGTCGGATGCGCCGCCAAGGCGTCGAGAAACTGCACCTCGACCGCCTCGTTGCCCCACGAGCCCAGGTTGGCCCCGAGCACGAATCCGTGAACCCAGGACAGCTCGGCCCGCGGAGGGACCACGATGCCGTCTAGCCAACGCTGGGCGGGATCTCGCGCCGTTTCGAATGCCCGCAGCTCGGCCCGCCACGCGCGCTGTTCATCGACCGAGCCGCGCCCCGACTCAATGGCGTGGGCCAAGGCGATGCCCTGTCCGCGAGCGTCCCCACGTTCCGAGAGCCAGTCGGCAAACACCAACCAGGGCGACCAGTCGGCCTCGGTGCGATCGAGCGGATTGACGGGCTTGTGGCGCAAGGTGTGTCGCAACGTCGACACTGCGTCCATGTTCCGCCTCCGACCCACTCCATTCCTTAACGCCACGTCCCCACCATGCTCAGGAGTTCGTGACCTGAACCAGCGTGCTCTCGCACACGTGCTTGGCCAGCTTGTCGACGGTGCGCTGCGTCAGCACGGTTCCCACCCCTGCGATCAATCGCCCGTTGATGCCAAGCACTCGTTGCACGAGGACCATCCCTTCCCGCAGGGCTCCGACGGCGAGCCGTCGCGGCCGGGCCCCCACGACCTTGGCCCAGGCAAACAACGAGAACGTGTCGTGCTGAAGCCACCCAGACCAATCGACCGCAGCGGGCGGGGCCTTGGCCTCGCGGGGCAATCCCATGGCGAAGGTCATCCCGTGGCGCAGGGACTGCCGTTTGAGCGCACCGCCAACGGTGTTGGCCATTTCTTTGAGGGCATCGATGCGCAGCTCATGCGTTTCCGGCTCACCAAATACCGCCGTTCCGAACGGTCGACTCATCGAGTCCGCAACGAACAACCCAAATCGCAAAGCGAGATGCTGATCGGGAAGCGACAAGAGGACTTCGGCCGCCATCCCTTCGTCTCCAAGGGCTTGCGCACCTGCGGGCTGTGCTTTCATCTCGCCGGCCAACGCGGAGAGTTCGTGTGCAACCGACTCGGCAAGCTCGGCCTCACTGCCCAACATGGACAGACTGAAGGGCTGCCGATCCAAGACATCGCCAAGGGTGTATGCCCAACGGCGAATTCGGGTGATCGCCTCGATCCGCCCCACCACTTCTTCTGGGCTGGCCCCCCAAGCGAACAGGTCGTCCATGCCGCAATCCCACGCCCGAGCCACCGCGTCACCGTGCATCATACGCAACGCCGCAATTCGGTAGACGTGGGATTCGACCCCGTCGAGCCACGGCAACCACTCTTCAATGTAGGGGTCGGGAAGCACCGCAATGACGACATCTGGCGCGTCCGGCGTCAGCGACTGGACCAACGCATCTTCGTCGTCCACGCGCTGCACGTGGTGCCCGAGGGCCGTGAGAATTCGCCCAAGTCTGGGGCCTTCGCTGCTCTGGCGATCGATCAGTACGAGTTTCATGATGCCACGGCCCCGCAGAGTTGACGCACCACATCGAGCAACAACGGGGGGCGGCAGGGCTTCACCAACCACCCTTTGGCGCCGAGCTTCCGGGCGTACTTCACCACCTTGGGGTCCCCCTCGGTGGTCAGCATGACCACGGGGAGGTCCGACCACGACGGCGTCTCGGCGATCTGCTCCAGCAACTCGATCCCGTTCATGTTCGGCATGTTCACGTCCGAGATCAGGACGTCGGGCAGTGGTCCATCGCGCAGCTTTTCAAGGGCATCCTCGCCGTCCTCCGCTTCGATGACCTCGAAGCCCTCCTTGGTCAGCGCGCGACCGAGTTGGCGCCGAATCGTTCGTGAATCGTCGACCACCATGACGCGGATGTCCATGCGGCGTCCTCCGCAGAGGTCGTCGGTCCATCCAAGCATGTCGCGAAGTCCGTGGGGGTCACAAGCCCGTGATCAACTCGTTGCCCACATCACTTGCCACGAGCGAGTCGCATGAGCAGTGAGGGCTGCTTGGACAGCCCGAGCAGTGCGGCGACTCGAATCGTCGGGTCGAGTGCGAAGGGCGCGGATCGGACCCCCCCATGGATCGATTGGCCGACCACGCCGCGCGCCCGCTCCAGCGGGTCCGGCAACGCAGAGGCGGCCTGCGGGTTGGCGATGTCGTGCAGCAGCAACAGTGCCATGAGGACGCGGGTTTGGTCGGGATTGAAGATCTGGATGCCAAAGGACGGGGCTCCCAGGAATCCCGCGAGGAACAATGGATGTTCCAACGAGCGCGTTTGCGTAATGCCCGCCACGTTGGCGGAGATGCGCATTGGAGCGCGGTCTGCCGCCCACGCCTCCGCCACCATCATCTTTCCGAGGTACTGCGCTGCTTGGTAGGTCGGCCCTTGCAAACCTACGATCGACCGGGCGATTTGCACCTCGTCATGTTCGTGATGGGGAATGCCGCCAAGCGCGCCTAGTCCTCGCAATGCACGCTGCCAACCGGGCACCCTTGCGGTGCGACTCGCGCGGTCCGCGCGGCATCCCGCCGAGACTTCACCTGGAGTCGTTGGAGAAACCAGGAGAATGACCGAAGCGGGGTCGGTATGGGCCGCCACTTCGTTCATCGCGGCGGTGAGTCGTAGTTCGCGTCCTCGGCCGGGCGCGTAGGCATACAGCCCGAGGTGTAGCGGGCCCGCGGACGCCTCTCGTGCGACTGCGGCTTGAATGACTGGCGTGTCCGTCAGCAGGTCATCGGCGCCCGGAACCTGCACCAGCGTGCCTGAAAAGGTGCTTGGATCAAGGTTGGGAGCTTGCCGATCCACCCACAGGACCCGGGCCCCGGCCTGCAGCAGCAGCGACGTCGGCGCGAGTTCGGCACCGGCTCCGAGCAAGGCAAATCGGAGGTCCGAAAGCACCAGAGGTTCCTGCAGCCGTTCCTCCGCCACCCATTGCAGAGCTGCGGTTCCTGCTTCGGTGATCTGGCAGGCTTCGCGTAGGCGATCGGCCAGTTCGCCAATCTGGGAGCCTGCGAACGTCTGGCCCCGCCACGTCAGTTCCGGCACCCACCCGGGAGGGCGCGTCCCCTTGACTTCGACGGCGTCGGGGGCGGTCGTGTCATCGAACCGCTCCGCGAGGGTGGCCGAGCCGTAGTGGGTCTGTCCCGGCAGGAATGCGGCGAGGTGTCGCGCAATGGCCAGCCGATCCGGCGAAGCCGTACGGCGTGCCTCGAACGCGCCAACCACCTCGGCCCACTGGCGCTTGAAGGCCGTTCCCGAGTCGGGGATCGACAACCCTTCAAACGCCGTGGGGAACTCAGCAGCCGCATTGGCAAGAGCCGCACGAAGCAGCGTGGAACCGGTTTCCCCATCGGGAAAGGTGACAACGTCATTGGTCATGGCGTCGGACGCTAGCCTGCACTCTGCAGGAGCGCCAGCGACGAAGAGTGCAACCGTGCGTAGCCCCTGCAGGCGCGAAGCGCCGCGCACTCTGCAGGAGCGCCAGCGACGAAGAGTGCAACCGTGCGTAGCCCCTGCAGGCGCGAAGCGCCGAAGGGCAGCACGGCAACCAATTCCCAGAAGCGCACAACCCTGCAACGGAGCGCCGAAGGGCAGCACGGCGCCGCAATCTCCCCAGTGCGCGGCCCCACGTACCTCGCTACGCTCGTCGGACGATGGATCCTCTCGACCAACGCCGTACCCACATCGTGGCCCGGCTCGTGACCCGCCTGAGTCGTGCACTACAGGCCGACACCATCCAATTTCTAAGACAACGAGGCTACCCCGTGACGTTGGCCCACAACCAGGTGCTCATCCCGCTTGATCAGCGGGGCACCCGGATTTCGGAGCTCGCCCGTCGCGCGTCCATCTCAGCCCAGGCCATCGGTAAGTTGGTGGATGAACTCACCACGTTGGGCCTGGTGCGTCGGGAGGTGGATCCGGAGGACCGCCGAGCCCGAATTGTCACCTTCACCGACGAAGGGCGCACCCTCCTCACCACCGCGCTGGCTCACCTCGAAGGGCAACACGACCGCATTGCCGAGTTGATCGGGGCAGAACGGTTCGATCGCTTTGCTGAAGATCTGGCCCGCGTCGCGAGCGCCTTCGACCCTGAGGGGTTCTGATGGCCTCCGTCGTCTTCCTGTTTGCACCGGGCGCGGGCCTTCCGAGCGATTCACCGTGGATGACCCGGTGGGCGGGCTACTTGGAACCGTTCGGCTCCGTCGTGCGGTTCGACTATCCCTACCGCCTCGCCGGCAAGCAACGCCCCGATCGACTCCCCGTGCTCATCGAACACCATCAGCGGATGCTCGACGACGTCCGATCCACGTATTCAGACCGTTCCATCGTCCTGGTCGGAAAATCCATGGGGTCGAGGGTGGGGTGTCACGTGGCCACCCAGACCGAGGTTCACGCTGTGGTCTGTCTCGGGTATCCGCTTCTCGGAGGGGGGCGTCCCGACAAGCGAAGAGACCAGGTTCTTCGAGAACTTCGAACACCGATTCAATTCATCCAAGGCACCCGTGACCGGCTCTGTCCCCTCGAAGACCTGGAAATTTTGCGGGGGGAACTGCAAGCGCCAAGCGCCCTTCACATCGTCGAAACCGGCGATCATTCCCTGATGATGACCAAGACCTACCAGAAACAGACCGGAATGACACAGGCAGCGGCTGAGGCGATGGCTGTCGACCAAATCTTTGGTTTTATCAACCGTTTACCAACGCCTGCTGAGGGAGCCCGCGCCGCAACGACCCATTAGGTTCTCGGGCGGAGGTTCTCGATGAGTTCAGCATACGGCGACCCCTACGACGTCATTCCCGTCGTCGAGGCCGAAGAATCGGCCCGAATTGCCTACATGCGGCAGCTTGGTATCTACACGTTCGGTTCGTTGGTCATCACAGGCATCGCGGCCGTGTTGATGATGGGCGCGCTCGACTCCATTCCGGCGCTTCGCGGGCGCATCCCGAGCCTCGTCATCATGCTCGGGGGCATCTACGGCGCCCAATTTGTCGGCAACTCGCTGACGTTGTCACCCAACGCAGGCACCCGTTGGATGGGCTACCTCGTGGCGCCCGCTCTCGCGGGGGCGGCCTTGTCCTACCTGCTCTACATCGCGGTGGCGGTCGGCGCGCAGTCCGGCAACCCCCTTGAAATCATTGGCCAGGCGGGTGCATTGACCGGCCTTACGGTCTTCGGCATGGTGGCTTACTTGCTCTCCGGGCCCCGGCAGCTCAACTTCCTCGCCGCTGGCCTTTCCATGCTCTTCCTGCCTATGCTCGGGCTCATGGCGCTGACGGTCGTATTCCCTGTCGGCGGCGTATTCGGCATGATCATTTCGGCCGTGTTCGTCGTGGTGTCAGCCGCAGGCCTGCTCTACACGCTCAACCAGGTCCTGCATGAGTACAGCACCGACATGGTTTTGCCTGGCGCGACCCGCGTGGCCATCGGCATTGTCGTGGTGTTCTGGAACATCCTGTCGCTCATCTTGAGCAGCCGGGACTGACAAGCCCCCTCGGGTCACGCAGCCTTCGCCCCGGCGTCGGCCTGCGCGACCCGCGGGTTCATGAGCGCAAAGAACAACGGCGGCACGAAGCTGATGAGCACCATCGTGGCGTAGCCGAGCGGCAACTGAGGCGAGTCGTCCACAAAGGCCCGCAGCTGATGGTAGGGCCGGCTTGCCCAGGCGTGATGGTCTGAGTGCCGCTGCAGATTGAACAGGTACCAGTTCGTGACCCGAAACGTGCTGTTCCACGAGTGTCGCGGCTGCACGCGGACCGGCCGGCCATCAGGCCCCGTCTCTCGCACGAGCCCGTAGTGCTCGACGTAGTTGATGGTCTCAAGCAGGGCCGAGGCGACCAAGCCTTGCAGCGCAAAGAACACCATGCCGAGCCACCCAAAGACAGCTCCCACCAGCGCGTACGCCACGATCAGCAGCAACGCATGCCGCACCCGGCGGTCGGCCAACGTCCAGGCCACCCCGCGGCGCTCCACGCGCTCGGTTTCTAGCCGCCACGCAGAGGCCAAGCCTCCGAGCATCGACCGAGGCACGAACGCATAGAGGCTCTCGCCATACCTTGAGGTGGCAGGGTCCGCGGCCGTGGCGACGTTGCGATGGTGCCCCAGCACGTGTTCGACACAGAACCACGTGTACGAGACACTGGTCATGAGTACCTCGGCAAGGCCCTGCTCGAGCCGGGGCTTGCGATGCATCATCTCGTGCGCCACGTTGATGCCCCCGCTCCCCGTGATCAGAGCAAGGGAAAACACAAGGCCCACGCCCTCAACCAGCGTGCCCCCCTGTGTCAATCGCCACAGCCCCAGTGCGATCGAACCGAGCTGCACGGGGACCCAAAGCCACAAGGCCAGATCGTAGGCGAATTGACGACCGTCCTTCACCGCCGGCGGGTCGTCCACATCGTGGCCCAGTAGGAGGTCGAACAGGGGAATCGCAATGAACACCACGGCGGGAACCAGCCAGGTGAATGCCCCCCCGTAGGCGACGGCGAGCCCGAAACACGCCGGGACCACGAACGACAGGTAGAAGGGCAACGCCCTCATGAGACCTCCTCGGTCAAGAACAGGGTTGTGGCCAACGTTGCCGTACGTGACGGGTCCGCGGGCCCCCAAAGCGCCGCTCGCACGTCATCGGACGCGGCATGCGCAATCAGTTCACTCGCCGCCACCTGGAGCACCGCGTGGCGCACCAACAGACCCGGCCGCAATGCACCGTCACCCTCACGCTCGATGAACCGCACGACGGCATCGAGAAGCGGCGTGACCTGATCGATGAGAATGGCCTGCCCAGGACCAGTGTTCCCCGTCATCTCTTGCACGACGATGCGCGCATCGGACGGGTGACCCGCGATGTAGCTGGCGTAGGTCAATGCGACGCCTCGCAAACGCTCGGCGAAGGCTCCCTCACGAGCCATCACCTCGCCAAGTGCATCCCCCAGGCGGGAAAAGGTCCGTCGCACCACGGCTTCGTAAAGGACTTGCTTGGTCGCAAAGTGGTAGAGCAGGCTCGGCCGTTTGACCTCCGCCCCTGCGGCAATCTCGGCCAGACGTGCCCCTACAAACCCATCCCGCGCAAACACCTCGGTGGCCGCATCGAGGATGCGTTCTGGCGTCGCGGGACGACTGGGGTCAACGGGAGGACGTGCCATGCCCGAAGGTTATCTACTCGTGAGTAGATTTGTCCAGCCATCATCCGACAACAGCCAGAACGGCGCACCAAACCTTGCTGATGCACCTTCAAGCACGGATCGTAGCGAACCGAAAGGCCTACGCCTTGAGGCGCTCTTCGAACTCGGCGAGCGCCACCAATCGCTCAATAATCAGCGTTTCCTGGTGGCGATAGCTCATTTCCTGGCCCATCGGCACAAGCCACGACAGGGAATGCTGGCGACAGGTGACCCGCAAGGCCTCGAAGTCCTCGATGAGGTGGTCGAGATCGGTGCGTTCTTCGGCAGAAAACCCCTCCACAGGGTGTTCCTTCACCTTCTCGGACACGGCCGTACCAAACAGGGCCTGCAGGCGGTTTTCGAGGCCTACCCGCAAGGCATCGATGCGCCACAGGCGAAACTTGTGGCCCAGGGTCATGAGGTTCAGCAGCACACTGACGGCCAGCGACAGCTGAATGAGGTTGGCCATCGGAATCACGTTGGCCAGCCACGGCACATAACGGTCGAGAAGCTCGGGCCCCCCGTTGGCAAAGTAGACCTGTGCGGGCTCACTTTCGGGGAGACCCGACTGGTTGGGCGTCCGATTGTTGTGCGCGACAAGGTCCGGGTACACCGACTCGAGCAGGGTCAGCACCCCCATCGTCTCCGCGCGAGAGGCACAGCCGTTGCCAACCAGCAAGGTGTCGACGACCAGCACGTTGCGGGGCTCTTGTGGCAACACCAAGAAGGGGTCGTAGAACCCCGCCGGCATCACCTCAGAGCGAACGATGGGCAAATGCTCTGCGATGGAGCGCGCATGCTTGAAGCTCGCGATGGTAAGCCCTTCTTCGCGGACCGCGCGATCGATCGCCTGGGCGTTGGCCATGATGACGAAAACGCCCAGATCGAGCGTGCCCGCCTTGAGCTGGCTCAGCTGGTCCGCGATGGGCATGTTGACCAGCGTCACATCAAGGTTCTGCAACCCCCGGGAAGCGAACAGCTGGCGGGCGAGAGAGTCGGTTCCGCTACCCTCTGGACCGATGCCGATGCGACGCCCGGTGAGGTCCGCAACCACTTCGATCGTGTTGGCCTGTTGGCCCAAGAAAAGGACCGTCTCAGGCCGGGGCAATCGGGCCACCAAATCGAGCCCCGCATCATCGGGCCAGGGAAGCCCATCCTGGGCCAGGCCAAACTTGACGTCGCACGAGGCTTGAGCCGCAGCGAGCTGCTGGACGTTGTCGATGGAACCCCGGGTCGACACGTTATCGACCATGCCGTCGTGGTCTTCGGCCTCTTGAGCCATTCGGTCGACCACCGCGTGGTAGTTGCCCTGCTCCGAGCCCGACAGCACGCGCACGTCGACGTGAGCCAGGTCCGGATCGAGATCTACCACCGCAAAACCAACCGCTAACGCAGCAAATGCGGCTAAAACAAGCACACCACGCACCCAGGGATTGTCCAGGGGGCTCCGCTCACGCGCGGATGCACGGGACTTCGCAGCCATCGAGCCAGACCTCCTCGCGACCACCATGCGGCCAGGTCCGACCGTTCCTACCACGGACAGCTCGCTCGAGGTGAGGTAAGCGCCCTCGCATGGATCGCACGCCCTACACCCCTACCGGTCGGGTCGACGACCTGAAATGCCCCCGTTGTAGCGCTGTAATTTCGGCGAACGATGTCAATGTGGACCTGATGGTAGCGCTCTGCCGTAGCTGCAATGGCACCGTCGAGCTCGCAAGGGCCCAACCACGGGCGTCTCAACGCGAGCGGCCGCCCGACGCACTGCTGGAACTCATGGCACCCCCAAGGGGTCTCATGGTGCGAGAAGAAGGGGAGACCCTAATCATTCGCTGGCGTTGGTTCGAGTGGAGTGCCTCGCTGCTCTTCGTCGGTTTCTTCACGGTGTTTTGGAACGGCTTCCTTGTCTTCTGGTACGCCATCGCACTGTCGAACCTTGGGCAGGGGGGCCTTTGCATGGCGGTGTTCCCGGTCCTTCATGTCGCAACGGGCATCGGCCTTGCCTACTGGCTGATCGCACGTTTGGTCAACGTCACCCAGGTCTCGGTCACTCCCACCCATCTGACGGTGGCCCACGGTCCCCTTTGGTGGCCATCACCTGAACCGGTTCCCGTACGCTCGATCGACCAGCTCTTCGTGATTCAGGAAGACGGATCGCCTGCGACCTACAGCGTCGCGGCACGGCGTCCCAACCGTACTCAGCTAGTGCTCTTCGGTGTCTCAAACGACCTGTGGGCACGCTTCTTGGAACAACGTCTCGAGGCCCATCTCGGGTTCACCGACGAGCCCGTACAAGGGGAGTACGCGCCTTAATCGTCAGCATCCGCCGGTCGGGCAAGCGCGCGCCACTCCGGGGGCAACGCACGTCCGATGATGCGCTCAGCGGTCTCGGCCGGAGGCGACACGTAGGTTGCCGTCGCCGACATCAACCGTTTACCGTCCTGCATCAGGTCAATCCGGACGATCGTTTGTGCCCCGTTCGTCTCGGTGATGCGGCCCCGAGCCTCGATGGGCTCAGCCATCCGAGCCGGTCGCAAGTACCGCAGCTGCATGGAGCTGGTAAAGCCGAAGTAGCCCCGAAGCCCCACCACGGTCCATGCGCCAACCTCATCGGCCAAGGTCGCTTGCAATCCGCCGTGCAGAATGCCCGGAGGACCATCCCAGCCGTCGCGAGCGGTAAACGTTGTCGTCACGGTGTCTCCCACGCGCTCAAACCGCAACTGCATGCCCACGCCATTGCGCGGACCACAGCCGAAGCACGCTTGGTCTTCACCAAAAATCAGGGGATCGATGGGAATCGCTTCGTCGGGCATGGCATCTCCAGCTCCGCAGAGTGCATGGGCACCGACGACAGATCAATCCAATTCAATAGAAAGAGCTTGTGAAGAGGAGGAGGGAACATGATCACGCTGCTCATGGGCTCAGCTTTGGCGTTCGACGTCATCGTGACGGACATTGAAGGTCCAGGCACCATCGGATGCGCGGCGTTCCGCGTCGAAAATGGTTTTCCCGGCGACCCCACCCAAGCCATCGCGCTGGATCAGGTCAAGGCAAGTGCCGCCGTCGATGGCAAAGTCACCTGCCGCTTTCCAAAGCTCACGGAAGGCAAGATCGGGGTGGCCGTCCGTCATGACCGCAACGAAAACGGAAAGCTCGACAGCAATCTCGTCGGCTTTCCAAAGGAACCCTTCGGCTTTTCCCGAAATGCACCCCTGCGCACGTTCGGTCCGCCAAAGTTCGAAGACGTCCTGGTTGACGTCACCGCAAGCCCCATCACCATCCGCCTGGTGAAGCCCTGATGGCGACGTTCGACCCGGTGACCCACCGTGATGACGTGACCCCCGAAGGCCATGACGACGCCGGGCCCTGGTCGTCGACGTGGCGGGTGCTCACGCCCCACATGCGGGAGGCGGGAGGCACCCTTGGCGTGGTTGAAAACACCCTCCCGCCTGGTTCCGTGGGCTGTCCGTTCCACTGGCACCTGCGCGAGGACGAAGTGTTTTACGTGCTTTCAGGTCGAGGCGTCCTGCGCTACGGCAACGAGACCCGGCCCATCGGTGCCGGCGATTGCATTTCGTGCCCTGCCGGCACCCAGACGGCTCACCAGATCGCAAACCCCTTCGACGAAAATCTTGTCTACCTCGCCATCGGCCCCTACGACCCACATGAAGTCTGTGGCTACCCCGACAACGGCAAGGTGATGGTCCGAGGCCTCCGCACGGTCGGGCAGCTCGAATCCAAGCCATACATGGACGGTGAACCCGATCCACCGCGGATCTTCGAACTCTTCAAACCCGGTTCCTGACTATCGTTTCGGATGCAATCCGGGTGGCAAGTCAAGCAACACAGGGATGACCAGCGCTTCCTCTCGATCGAGGTGGCCGATGAGGACCGGTTGTAAGCGAGCCAATCCGTCGACCGGATCACCGCGGGCAAACCCATCGGCGGCTTGAGCAATCGCCTCGTCGAGGGCCTGGTGGTCTGCCACAAGTTCATCGAGGGTCCGTCCTAGGCGGGCCTCGACCAATGGAAACAGTCCGATTTCCTCGGCATGGTGATGGTGCCGCAACACCGAGACGAGACGGCGAAACAAGTAGCGTTGATCGGGCTCAACCACGAGACGATCCAGGGCCGAGCGAAATCCGTCATGAACCTGGAGCAACATGGCCGCCTGGCCATGGAAACGAGGATGGCGCTCCCATCTGGAGCGTTTAGGCATCCAAATACCTCCGAACCTCCACAATACATGACCACATCGCAAAAGGGAAATCCGATCCCCTTTTCGTTCAGCGCCGGGGGGTCATGACGAAGGTGTGGGCGCCGGTGAAGCCCAGCGAACCTGATCAAGCTCGACTTCCCAATTCTCGATGCCGTGCGTGCCAATCCGTTCGACGAGCGCGGAAAGGTACGCTCCCGACATCCCGGATGTCTTGTCGATCAAGGCAGGAATAATCCCGTGGAAGGCCTCGGGAATCCCATCTGGCCACTGTTGCTCGGCATAAAACAGGAGCAACTCGCGTCGCCCTTTTTCGTCCGGCAAGCGCAGATGGTGCACTTCGTCGATTCGCCCCGGGCGCATTCCCGAAAGGTAGAAACTGCCCGGCTTGGGTTCGTCATCGGGGTCGTCGGTCATCATCGTCACAAAGATGAGCGAACGCGCCACCCGAAGCGTCTCGAACAAGGCGAGGTGCTGGTCGAGCTGCTCGCCCTGGAACTCGATGTCGTCCAGCAGGAGCATCGTGGGCCGCAAAATGAGCACGAGTTCAAGCACCTCGTCCGCACGACAGAACGGCAGGACGGACGAAGGCACCTTGAGCAAACGGTAATGGTCGCCGCCGACAATCCGGCACACATGGCGGGCGAGGACCGACTTGCCGACCCCACTGCGGCCTCGCAACAAGATGGTTCGCGGACCCGCAGGGTAGCGGGACAGCCGCTCGGCGTACCACTGGGGCCCTCGAGCGCCGACATAGGGTCCGGGTTCGGCCATCGGAACCACGTTGATATCGGCCATGCCTCCTTGGTTGTTGGAGCGCACCAAGGTCAGTTCTCGGCCCGTTTCCCACACATCGACCAACAGTTGGGCGAGCAATTCGATGCCACCTTCGGCATGCAGGTAAAGCTCGTTCTGACTCGACGCACTGACAAGCATGCCCACCTTGATGCGTTGCTGGTCGTCACGCCAAACCAACGCACGGTCATTATCTTCGTCCTTCGCGATTTCTTCGGCCCCTCCCACCCGCATGAGCATGCGCGACAGGAACCCCGACAGCGCCGAATGCCGGAGGCGCAGGCCAAGTCGATACAATGCCTCCCAAGGTTCTTCTGGGGGAAAGGCGTGTTCGGCGACCGCCCCGATGGCCGATGCCGCCGCCAGTCCGTACGCCAACGGACCACCGCCACGGGCCTGCCACAGCACCTCGAGCGCGTTCTTCGCGAGTCGCAGAACCTTCTGCTGGCTTCGAATCGCGTGGGCCACCTGGGCTGCGATTTCGGCCTCTTTGGATGGACGTCGGGCCATGAAGGTGGGGACCTCAGGGGCTTTCACGCCTCGGCATGGGGCGCGTCGGAACCCGGGGGTCACTGCACAATAGCGTGTCTCGGTAGGCGAGCAAGCGTCTAGCTGCGATTCCTGCGGATGGTTTCCGCGTACCAACGGGCGCTGTCTTTGGGCGTCCGTTTGAGGGTGTCGTAATCGCAATGGACGATGCCGAATCGGGGAGCGTAGCCGCGTTCCCATTCGAAGTTGTCGATGAACGACCACACGAAGTAGCCGTCAAGGGCTACGCCGTTGGCGATGGCGCGCTCGCACGCCGCCAAATGATCCCGTAAGAAGGCGACACGCCGTTCATCCGCGACCCGTCCATCCGCATCGGGTCCGGGCCCGGTGGCCATGCCATTTTCGGTGATGTAGATGCTGGGCGGAGCATAATCGCGGTGCACCCGTTCGAGGAGCCGCTGCAGGCTCGGGGAATGCACTTCCCATCCCATGTCTGTCCACTCCGACTCGGGAGCAACAAAGACGGTGCGAGCTTCGTTTTCGGCCTCCGGCACCCTTTCGGAACGCATGACGGCCCGGTTGTAGTAGTTAATGCCGAGAAAGTCTCGTTCCACCGCAATGGCTTCGAGGTCACCGGGCTGCACCAGGGTGGCCCAATCGTCGGGAAGCACCCCGGCCGCCTCGTAGTCCGCAATCTTGTCGGCCGGATAGCCGCGGCCGTGGACCGGATCGAGAAACCAGCGGTTGAAGTACCCATCGAACTCTCGGGTGGCCTCGGCATCTGCCTCGGACGGCGAGGCCGGCTCGGCGGGCACCAGATTGAGGGCGATACCCACCCGCGCGTCCTTCACTTCGCGTCGAATCACGGGGACCGCCAACCCATGCGAGAGCAGCACATGGTGAGCGGCGCGAAGGGCATCGGGAAAGCTTGTACGGCCTGGCGCATGGCGACCTTCGCGGTAGCCAAGCATGCTCACCACCCAAGGTTCGTTGTGGGTAATAAAGTTTCGAACTCGATCACCGAGCCGGCGCGCCACGGCCTCGGCGTACCGTACAAAGGGGGCGACGGTCTCACGGGACGGCCATCCCCCACGGTCCTCAAGCGTTTGGGGCAAATCCCAGTGGTACAGCGTCACAAAGGGTTCGATGCCCTTGGCCAGCAACCGATCGACCAATCGGTCGTAAAAGTCGAGTCCCGCTTCGAGAGGTTCCGCCTCGAGTCCGGTTGGGAAGATGCGGGGCCAGGCCACCGAAAAGCGGTAGGCTTCGATGCCAAGGTCGGCCATGAGCGCGATGTCTTCGGGGTAGCGATGGTAGTGGTCTACCGCAATCGCTCCACTTTCTCCGTTCGCCACCTTACCGGGCGTCGCGCAGAACGTGTCCCAGATGGAAGGCCCCCTTCCGCCGAGGGTCGCCGCCCCTTCGATCTGGTAGCTTGAGGTGGCTACGCCAAAGCGAAAGCCCTTTGGAAATTCTAGTTTCTGCGTCATGTGTTCTCCGAAGAGCCAGGCCTCTCTGCTATCGACCACCATCCAATACGCCACGCCGATCCACGTTGTCGTTCAGGGAGGATGGCATGGGCATTGCCAGCTTGATCAGACTTGTTGCGTGCTCGGAACCTGCGGCAAGCTCGTTCCAACTGGTCGTTGATGGAGGGTACGGCGGTGGCCACTTCGCCCCCGGCGACGTCGTGACCATCTGGTCGGGTCATGATCCGAACACCTCGGTGGTGACCGGCTGGGAGGGCGATGTCGATTGGCTCGACGACCCCTCCGAGTGGACGACAACCCTCACCATGCCGAGCGCCGACATTGCCGTCACGCCCCGCGTGGTCGAGGTGAGCTGGAACCCCGATGAAACCACCTACGTCGGCGTCAATGGCGATCGCCGGCTCATCCGTCAGATTCCCGCCACCCCGACAGGCTTGTTGATCGCCCTTCACGGCACCGGAGGGTCGGCTCTCTTTCCCGTCAACAACCTGCCCATGACGACCCTCGCTCGAGCCGCCCTCGACCGGGGCATGGGAGTCGTGGCGCCGGAAGCCGAAGAAGTGGCCGTGGGCGACCTGGATGCCAACGAGAAAATCCGGTGGGATGCCACGCCAAGCGCCCAAACCGTCGATGCGCAAAACGTGGCCCGCATGCTCGATGGCCTGCTCGACGAAGGGGTCATCGACGAAGCCACGCCGCTATACACCGTGGGCATGTCCAATGGAGGGGCGATGGCGTTCACCCTCGCCACCCTTTTGGGGGGAGATGCAGCGGCGGTCTATTGCGCCTCGGGCCGCGAAGGCCTCGGCGACGTCAGCGAGACGCCCACGTCCTGGTGGCTCTGCGAAAACGACAACAACGAGAACGTCGACAACACCAAGGCCGTCGCACTGCACGAACGACTGATGGCCCGCGGGGTCCGGACCCGCCTGCGCAGCCATCCCGCCACCCCGCTGCACGACGAGCGGTTCGCCCGCATCGACGGAATCAACGAAACGCAATCCCGAACCATCGCCCAGGCCATTCGGCAGGCGGAGCTGGTGGATGATGACGGGCTGTTCACCCAGGAACTCATTGGCCCAGACCTTGCTTCCGCGTTGCTAAAGCTCGAGCCCATCGCGGAGCTGGCCGAGACGCCAGGTCTGGCGGGCGCGGTGTTTGGTGAGATCCAGCAGATGCAGGCAGATCACAAGATGTTCGACGACTTTGCACAGCAGACACTGGATTTCCTTCAGGATCGCTGAATGCGAGTCTCCCGTTGGCTATGTTCGGTCGCTACGAGGGAGACCGATGAGTCGGATCGCCATCGACGTGGCCTACCCCACAGAGGGACGCCGCATTGCGCTTCGCACCCAGCTCGATTGGGATCGGGATGTCGAACCTGTGTTGGTCGAAGGCGCCCATGCCCACTTTGTGATCGAGACCAATCGCCGGTCGCTTCGCTACAAACCCGTACTCTTCGATGAGCAGGCGATGCACTGGGCCCTCGGCGCCAACCGGGTCGCCTTTGCTTCAGAGCCCGAATTCATCGAATACCCTCGCTTTTTCGAAGAGGCCTGTACCGCGTGCGACATCGTGGGCTTCGAGACCCACCATGGCGACCACAGCCATGAAGTTCGCGTCTTCCTGCCTCCGGGCTACGACGAAAACCCGCTTCAACGCTACCCTGTGGTCTACATGCAAGATGGCCACAACGTCTTCTTTGCCGAAGAGTCGGCCTTTGGCGCGCATTGGCGCGTGGTCGAGACGTTGTCGACCCTCAACGCGATGAATGCCTTAAGTCCGGTGATTGTGGTGGGCATCTACCCTCATGACCGGATGGTCGAGTACACCGTGCCCGGCGTGGAGCACTACGGCGCATTCCTCGTACAGACGCTCAAGCCCCGCATCGACGCAGAGTACCGAACACTCCCCGGCCGAGAGCACACCGCCATCATGGGGTCTTCGTTAGGGGGCGTGGCCGCCTTCTGGGTCGGCTGGACGCATCCCGCCACCTTTGGGCAAGCGGCGAGCCTGTCCGCCACGTTCGGCTACCGCGATGATCTTGCCGAGCGTGTCGACAGGGAGCCCGTGCCGCCGACGCGGTTCTACCTCGACAGTGGTTGGCCGGGCGACAATTACGAGGCGGTACGCGACCTGCGCGCCCGGCTGGTGCGGCGGGGGTTAGTTCCCGGTTCTGAAATGTTGTACCTGGCTTTTCCGCGAGCCACTCATTCAGAGTCCTCCTGGGCCGCCCGTTTGCACATCCCGTTTCAGTTCCTCTTCGACGAAGCCCGCCAGTAGGCCCCAACGGCCGTCGCGGGATGGTCACAGGCCTCCATGCGACGATCGGCTTACATCACCGGGCGATCCCCCGAGAGGCAAAGCCGATGGTCCTCCTTGCGATGGTCGCCTGTTCTGAGTTTGGCATCGGGTCGGCGCCCGACCCTGTCGATCTGCCGCCGCCCACCGGCGACACCGCTCCAATCGAGCCTAAGCCCGAACCGGATCTCCCCCCTGGAGCGGCCGAAGACCCAGTGTATGCCTGCACCGCGACCGACCTGTTTGCCATCGATCCCGACACGGGCGCGTACGACACCTCAGGCGATTTGGTGGGGCTCCCCGACGGCTTTCTGTACTGGACGGTACGCGGTGAACCGAACGACCAACTCGTGAAGGTCGATCCGTTGACCGGCGCGACGTTCCTTGTGGGACCCATCGATGAGGCCAAGTTGTTTGGCCTCGGCTACGCCGAAGGCGCACTGTTTGGATTTGGAGAGGAGGGTCCCATCGTGCGCATCGACCCCAAAACCGCAGAGACGACCGAACTACGGCGGGACGGTACCGCCTGGTGGGGAGCCACGACCAACCCCGTCAAGTGGTGAGTTTGATGGCGAAAGTGCTGGTCACGGTCACGGGGCGCGATGCCCCGGGCATCACCGCTGCGCTCACCCAGGTGGTGGCCGAACAAGGCGTCATTTTGCGCGACGTCGAGCAAGTCGTGGTGCATGGTCAACTCACGCTGTGCTTGCTCCTCGAAACCTCAAGCGATGCCTTCGTCCTCAAGGAGTTGCTGTTTGCAGCTAGCCAACGGGGGCTCACCCTCCAGCTCGCCGAAATGCGCGATGAAGCGCCCAGTCGGTCGCAGCGACGCGTGGCCGTAACCGCGTTGGGGAATCCCCTCGAAGCGCGCCACCTCTCGGCCCTCGCCAAGGTGCTCGCGGAACATGGCGCCAACATCGTCGCCATGGACCGATTGTCGGGCGAAGCCCTCGATGCCCTCGAGGTGCGCGCGGACGTGACCGGCGATGGCGATGTGGCCGCTCTGTCGTCGGCGCTGCTTGGCCTCGCCCTCACCGACGATCTCGATCTCGCGGTGCAGCCTTGGGGACTCGTGCGGCGGGGCATGCGCCTGTGCGCAATGGACATGGACTCGACGCTCGTCCAGGTCGAGGTCATCGATGAGCTTGCACGCCACCACGGCGTGGGAGAGCAAGTCGCGCGCATCACGGCCGACGCCATGGCGGGGGGCCTCGACTACGAAGCGAGCCTTCGACGGCGGGTCGCGCTGCTCGAAGGCTTGCGCGCCGATGCGGTCGATCAGGTCGCGGATCAGCTCCCGCTCACCGACGGCGCCGAGGTTCTCGTCTCGACCCTGAAGCACCTTGGCTACAAGACCGCCGTGATCAGTGGGGGCTTCGACGTCGCCGCTCGACGCGTGCAGGCCCGCCTTGGGCTCGACCACGCCTGCTCGAATACGCTCGAAGTCAAGGACGGGGTGCTCACCGGCCGGGTGCTTGAACCCATCGTGACGCCGGAGCGCAAGGTCCAGTTGCTGGAGCGCATCGCCCGCGACGAAGGCGTGGACCTCTCCCAGACGATCGCCATTGGCGATGGGGCGAACGACCTCAAGATGATCGAGCGGGCCGGCCTAGGCATCGCCTTTCACGCCAAGGCGACGTTGCGCGACGCAGCCGACACCGCCCTGACCGCCGGGGGCCTCGATCGCGTCTTGTACCTGCTGGGGATTCGTGCCCGCGACCTAGCCGAATGGGGCATCCCGAGCTGAGCGTCGATCGTTGTGACATCGTGGGAGACCTTGGAGGTCTCGTGTCAGTGATCGACGTAACCGGCAAGGTCGTGGTGGTGACAGGTGCAAGCCGAGGAATCGGTGAAGCCATGGCTACCGCGCTCGCCAAGGGAGGGGCGCGCGTCGCCATCGCCTCTCGCAAACAGGAGGGCATCGAGGCAGCCGCCGCACGCATCCGAGAGGCGGTTCCGGGCGCGTCGGTGGTGCCTTACGTGGCGCACATGGGCGAACCCGACCAGATCGAAGCCCTCATCGCAAGTACGGAGTCCGAGCTGGGCCCGTTGGACGCGGTGATCAGCAACGCGGCGACGAACCCCTACTTCGGACCGATGATCGGGATCGACCGGGGCGCGTGGGCGAAGACGTTCCAGGTGAACCTCGAAGGCACCTTCGAACTCGCTCGCATCGCCGCCAAGCGCTTCATCGATGCCGGCCGTCCGGGCAGCATCGTCAGCACTTCTAGCATCGCGGGGATCCGCGGCGCTCCCCTGCAGGGGGTCTACGGGATGACCAAGGCCTCGCTTGTGTCGATGACCCAGACGTTGGCCATCGAACTTGGGGCGAGCAACATCCGCGTCAACGCGATCGCGCCAGGTCTCATCGATACCAAGCTGTCTTCCGCCATCACTCAGAGTGACACGCTCTCTGAACGCGTCGTGAGCGCGACCCCCCTGGGACGCATCGGGCGCCCCGAGGAGATCGCCGGACTTGCGGTCTTCCTGGTGAGCGACGCCTCGAGTTTCGTCACCGGTCAGACCATCGTGGTCGACGGCGGACTGACCATCACGGGGATCTGACGCGCTTCCGCGAACCCCATGAGCAGGTAGTTGCGAGCCTTTGGAGGATCCTGGACCGATGTCCGACCGGGACATGAACCTCGATGACCTGGCCGTCTTCGTTCAAGTGGTCGACTCAGGCGGTTTTTCGGCCGCCGGACGAGCACTGGGCCGAACCACCAAGCAGGTGTCCCGGCAGGTGCGCCGTCTCGAGGACCACCTCGAACTTGCGCTGCTGCATCGGACCACTCGGGCCGTCAGCCTCACCGACGCGGGAACCCGCTTCTACCCACATGTCTTGCGCATCCTCGAGGACGTGCAAGCGGCCCATGAGGACCTTCGTGGGCCTACGAGTCCGCTTCGGGGACGCCTACGGGTCGCCGTTCCCTCACTCACGACGGTGGCGGGCCTTGCCGGTTGGCTGAAGGTCTTGCACAACCGGCACCCTGAGTTGGCGTTCGACGTTCGCATCGCCGACCGCCCTGTCGACGTCGTTGCGGAGGGCATCGATATTCAGATCAGCCCCGCTCCGCCCAGCCAAACCTCGGTCGTCCTCAAACGACTGGTCACCCTCGGCGTGCCGCTCGCCGCCCACCCCGATTACCTGGCCATCCACGGAACGCCCACGCAGCCGAGCGACCTGGAACACCACGACTGCCTTCGCTTCGTTAGCGATCAGCCCCAGCACACCTGGGACCTCATGGACACCCATGGGAACGAGGTCACCGTGGCCGTGCGGGGCTCGATCGTGAGCAGCAGCAGCGAAGTGCTCTACACCGCGATGCAGGCCGGGATCGGAATTGGCGTTTGTGGTGCCTCGATCCTCCGCCAACCCGAAAACGAGCTTATGCAAGTCCTGCCGGGCTGGACGTTCACCCCCATGCCACTGTTCGCGGTGTTTCCTCGTGCCAACCGAAAATCGCGACTCATCGAGGCCTTCCTCGACGTCGTGATGGAGGGTTTCGAAGCGTGGATTTGAGCGTCAAACGGGCGAGATCGGGGGCCGAGGCGTGGGCCACCACCGCAGCCTTACCGCCACCGACCTGGTCAGAGGCAGGCCACGTTGCCGGTCATCGCTCCGCCTCCGTCCCGACCTCCGCGGCCAGGACCACGTCTTGCTCAAAACCCCGACGGACCAACTCGCGCCCCGATGCCGTGCGCCGAAGAGCGGCTTCCAAGTCGGGAACATGCGCATCAAATGCGGCCTGTGCGGCCACCACCTCAGGAGAGAACGAACCGGTCAACAACGCCGCGATGGCTCCGACCCCAAGCCAGTCCTCGAGGGCGAAGCGAACGGTGTCATCGGTCCAGCGCTCTCCGGCTGCGATCAACGCGACCCGATCAAGACGAGCCACCGCCCGTGCCACCTGATGGCGATCCCGCAAACAACCCGTGATCGCGGTCACCCCAAGGTTCCGAGCTAACGCCAGCAGTCGCGATCCGTTTAGCGAAGGGATCACGATCCGTGTACCTGGCGCGAGGCGACGCAAACTGGAGGGTGAAAGCGAAGGTTGTTCCAAGGAGCGCGGCCCCGCCACGAGTACGCCATCCGGCACCGAACGGTCAGGATCGTGAGGGAGCACGACGGCGCCCGCTTCTCGGGCGACCGCGCAGCTCGTGCTGAACGACAACACATCCACGACGACCACGCAGTCGACGGAAGGCGCCAAGGCGCGCAGCCCGTTGGCGCCCCAGCCACAGCAGACGCGGGCATCGGGCTGCCGCCAGTCTTCGTCCACGAGCACGAAACCCTCCGCAGCTCGCGCTGTGCGCGAACGGCAAGGGTCCTAACTATCCTTTGTGTACAATTCGAGGACGAAGCCTTCGAACGATTCGAGTCAGTTCACGCTGAGCTCGCATCACCTTGCCGATGTCGCGATAGGCCCCCGGCGACTCCTCGAGAAGCGCGGGGCCATCATGGTACGCCACCTGCGCGAGCCGACGGCGTTCATCGGGGCCAGAGAGTCGCTGCCGAGCCGCGGTGCGCGACATCGCCCGTCCAGCACCGTGCGAGGAGGACGCAAGAGCGCCCGGGTGGCCTCGTCCTTCGACATGGAAGGACGCCGTACCCATGGAGCCAGGAATCAACCCTGGCTCGCCGGCCCGTGCCGAGATTGCGCCCTTCCGATGCACCCAGAGGGGCTGATCGAAATGGCACTCGCAGCGCACGGTGTTGTGGGCACAGTCCAAGTACTGTTCGGGATCCGGCCTAAGCGCAGGCCAGATGCGTCGAAGAGCGCCAATGGCGGCCCCCAGAACCCGCTGACGATTGTGCACGGCGTAGGCTTCGGCCCACTTCAGATCATGGAGGTAGGTCTGGCCCGCTGGCGAATCGGCGAGAGGGGCCATCCCATCACGAAGCGCTTGGATCGCACGACCCAGTGCCCGCGATCCGGTATGGGCCATGAGCCAAACCCCGCCGGTGTCATCGACCTGGACTTCCAGGAAGTGATTGCCTCTGCCGATCGTGCCCAACTGGACGTGGCCTTCCCGTCGAGCAAGCCGACGCAACCCAGGTCGAGAGAGCGCATCGGGCTCAAGATCATTGGGCCACGCAGGCTTGCGGGAATGCCGATGAATCGGCACCGCAGACGCAAGGACTTCAAGTCCGTCGGAGGCCCGCGGCAAAAGCGTAGCTTCGTCGATTCCCCGCAACGGCAGGGTCGCAACTCCGCATCCCACGTCCGACCCAATCGCCTTGGGCCGGAGGGTTTGGGACGTGGCGAGCACCGTGCCAATGCACACGTCATGGGCAAGGTGGACGTCGGGCATGACGGCGATATGGACCGCATCATCAAGCTGAGCCAGCCGTTCGAGGCTCGTGCGAACCGCACTGTCAAGGGGCTCGGCGAGCCAAGTTTGGATGGGGGCGCTCATGTGGACTCCTCGGGAGCGCGCACGAAACGCAGGTCAGGGACTCGTTTGCGATGAATCGCGTGAGCGACTTCCATGCGCAACCAGGACCGGGCCGCCTCTAGGCGGTCCAGGACCGTGTCATCCTCATCTTCAGGACGAATGACAACCCGAAACCGCGAGGCATCGGGGTCAGGCTCACAACGAACGATCCAGACGCCATGAAGGGAGACGTCCGAGGCGGCCCCCAGGGCAAGCTCGAGCGCGCGTTTGATTTGTCCACCGAGACGGCGGTGGGTGTGAGTGGTTCGAGACTTGCGGTCTCG
>JBCCQY010000080.1:0-38474 GCA_039208735.1 Myxococcota bacterium
AACAACGTTGCGGGCGTTCCGGATAGGCCATCGAGGTCGGGTCGAGACCCGTTGGGGCACACGTCGATCATCGGTGACGTCGAGCGCAGGTGGAAGTCCTGGTTGGCGCTGTCCACGAACTGCGGATCGACAAGGGGAAGTGCATTGATTTCAGTGACCGTCCCAGACGATCCCAAAGACCAATCGGTTGCCCGCACACAGTCACGAAGCACCGTCGACCCGTTGTGGACTCGACCGGTCACGCCATTGCTGAACATGATCGTTGACACTACGTCCCCCGTGGAACCCGAATAGTCGATGGGCCGATCGTTTCGGACGAACGTTGCCATCTCGATGTCAACATTCGAGCTGACGACATTGACCCCATCTCCATCGTTGTCGTAAATCGCCGAGTTGCTAAGGAAGAAGTCCGACCCTCCTCGGGCATCAATGCCATGGCTGTCGTTGTCGGCGATCCGCAAGCGACGGGCGTCCACATCTGCCTGCACGGTATAGAAGCCAACGCCACGGTTGTTCAAGACCAAGCTGTCTGAGATGTTGATCTCACCCCCGTTCACCCGAATCCCTGCCCCCGAGTTCCCAGTATTGATCGAGATGTCGGCGTCGTCGATGGTGACCTTCGCATTACGGTGGATGGCAAGTCCTCCGCCGCGGTTGCTTTGGTTATACTTCACAAGCCCACCGAGCGTCACGTCCGTGTCGAGACATCCGGTCGCGCAGCTGTAGTGTGCATTCTGGATGTAATACCCCCCACCGTCACCCGTGGCGTCGTTCAGAATCACAGAAGACGTTGCATCGACGGTAAGCACTGAGCCTCCAAGTGCGTCGCCGCCGACGAAAATACCCCCACCATGACCATCCGCGTCATTCCATGCGACACCAACGTCGGCGAGGTTCGCTTCACCGCCCAGGAGTCTGAGTCCTCCTCCATCGTTCGGCCCCGAGACGTTGAATGCAATCTGGCTGTCGAGCGCCTCGAGCCTCCCACCTCTCCGTACCACGATCGGCGTATTCTCCGTACCGAAGCGCAGCGTTGTGTCGATGAGATTAACGACACCGCCTCGCAAATCGATCACCGTTCCCGCCGTGCGCTCGATCGCCACTCGGTCGAGCGTGATCTGGGCGCTCTGGGGAAGGCCTCCCTGCGCAGTAATGAACGGCCCTGCGCCTTCGTTGAACTCCAGGTTGGTTAACGTCAACTGCCCCATAGGCGGAACGGTGACCAGCTGAAAGCGAGTCACACCGGTGCTCATGTCGAGCACTGGTGTGCCGCTGCCCGAACATCCGCTCCCTACACCCGTGATGCGAACGTGTGCGTTGGGCATTGACGTAATGGCCCAGTCCGCACCGCTTGCCGCTCCCACGTTGCTGGTCACCGTGAGGTTGAACTCACCGTCATCAATGGCATCTTGCAGAGAGTTGTAGATGCACCCAGGCGTCCCTGCAATACCGACGACTTGAGCATTGGCGACGGACATGAATGCCAAATTGGCAATTACGAAACAGAAGACAGACAAACCTGCCAAGCGTCGAACGAACATGGTAGCTCCATTGGAACGAAAGGGGATTTCTTTCAATCCGGGGTAGTGACTGAATGACGAAATGTGGCCCAACCTGGACCTACGGACAGGACTCGACTTCGAACGTCAAGTCGCTCACGACCTGGTTGTCGGCTCCGCTCGGCTCGGAAATGTCGTTGTCGGGGTCGATTACGGCACAAACCCGATAGTTGCCGGGCGGCGTGCTCGAGGGAATACAGAAGTTGTTCAGGTAGACGTTCGTTGGCTCGTTGACAGCGAGCCGCATTCCTCGGGTACCGACAATGCGGTCATCGGCGTCGAGGCAGTGAACATCCGTGCTAAGCGACCAACGAACCTCGGTATCTACCTTCGCATCAGTACCCATATACATCGCCATGACGGGATTCGGACGTTCATCCCCGGTCAGGCACTCTCCAGGACACCCAGACCACGTCTCAGTGCCTCGTGAGGCCGCGGTCCACTCTTCCCTCGACGAGCCACGCCCTGTGGAAGAGAACTTCGAAAGCAGGAGATTGAGGCCCGTACTGCTGTCCGCCTTTTCATTGAGAAGCCCGAGATAGTCATTCTCGCTGATGCGGTAGGCGTAAGAGATGTCTCCACCGAAAGGATAGAACGAATCCATGACGGAAATGACATCGTCTTCGTGTTCCCATCCCAGAGCATGGCCAAACTCGTGAATCGCGACCATTCCGATGGAAGGTTCCGTAACATCTGCATCATTGAAAGCTGGCAATTGAGGCATCCAGTCTTCGGATGCTCTGAACAGGATGTCTACCTCGGAAGCCCAGCAGAGGAAGTAGGTATGCGTCGCGACGGCCATCGCGCTTAGGGGCGCCATCTCGTTGGCGAACCACCCGTCGGTTTCCATCGCCACGTCATTTCGGAGGTTGGCTCTACTCCAGCCTGTGATGTCGCTGCCACGGATGAAGTCCCAGTCCGCACCACGATTGACCTTGCCTTGCCCGGCGTCCCAAGCGTTGGCCCCTTTCTGGATCGCGGTTTCCTCATCTGCTGTGAAGTCGGAAGCGACCACATGGTAGGTCAGGGAGTTTCCAGGAGCGAAGTAGCAACCACAAAATCCGCCAGGGCCGTCGAAGTCTATGCATTCGTAGGCTTGCGCACTGGGCGTCGCGAGCAGGCTGATGAAAATCCACGACATCATTGCTCCGTTCCAGCGTAGCCAGGAATGGTTGCGCCAAGCGTGTTCCGCTGGCGAACGTTGTTGCGAACCGCGACGCGCGCCTCGTTCCATGTCATCGCGACGGAGAGTGGGTTGGGGTGGGGCACTTCGAGCGGAGTAAACGACTCTCGGGTGGAGCCCCGTGCATCGGAGCCCCGAATGACGATGGGAGGGGTCTTAGCAGGCATGTCAAGCAGCGGACGACCACGAGCATCGGCAGCCATAGGCGTTCCGTAGTCGTCCAGCACGCGATGCAACACGCCCGCCGCAACATTCACGAGGCTCACCCGGTCGGGTCCCCGGACCACCCCATGAACGATGAGATGGTCACCCAGGGCAAACGTAGGAATTCCTGCGTAGTAGGAACTCCGGCCATCGGGCAGTTTTCCGCCCGGCAGGCAGGTCAACATCACACCGGACTTTACGTGACCCTTGAATTCTCGCTCAATATCTAGTTCGTAGCACGTGATTGGGCTGTCATTCTTCGAAACCTCCACCCGAATATTTCGCACGGTTCCCTCGACGATCAGATTCGCGAGATCGGCCTGCTGACTCCCCGTGTGGGTGGCGAACGAAGAGGCGTGGGCTTTGAATCCGAGGGCTGACAGCCCCAGCAGCACAAGCGCAATCGGCACTCCTCGATTCCAGTTTTCGGACACCTTCGAAACTGGCGCTACCGCTCCCCGTACGGCGGATCCCCAAAGACATGGACGCTCGGACAAGCTTCCTCCTAAGATTCGGATGAAGCGCTTTACGGCAGCGGTGATTTGCGACACCAGTCGCAAAAGTGTCGCAAGGGCGTTGGGGGAAGATGCATGGCGGAAACAGTGTCGATCGGGAGCTGGCAGTGGTCGTTGGATGACCGGGTGTTGCGACGAGGCAGCGAGGAGCTCCATCTGACGACCAAGGAGCGTGCGTTGCTCGGCTACTTGTGTCGGCAGATCGACCGGACTGTCGAGACCAGGGATCTGCTGCGGAACGTGTGGGGCTATGCCCCTACGGTCAAGAGCCGAGCCGTTCAGAATACGGTGTCCCGACTCCGGAAGAAGCTCGGGGCAGATGGTCTACAGCTTCGCACGGTACCTGGCCGTGGGTACGTGCTGGGTTCGCCCGTCGACGACTCGCTGGTGGGGCGCGACGATGTGGTCGATGCACTGCCGCGCAGCTTGGTTGAGCATCGTGTCGTGACGCTCTACGGCTTTGGGGGCGTGGGCAAGACGCGGGTGGCCCGTGCCGCCAGCGCCTCCTTCAGCCGTTCGATGTGGGTGGACGTCCGTGCCTTCGTGACCATCGAATCGCTCGTGGCGCACGTGGCTTCCCGGCTGGGTGCGGGACGAGCGGGTCAAACGCTGGACCACGTCGGACAACTGCTCGCAGAACGACAGACGGCATTGTTGGTGTTGGATGCGGCCGAACATCTGGGCTCGTCCCTCGTCGACGTCGCCCAAGCGTGGGCGAATATCGCCAGTTCGTTGCACGTCTTGCTCACCTCTCGGCAGGGATTCACCGGAACCGCAACCTACGAACTGCCGCCACTCCCACCAGAGGCCTCCATTCGCCTGCTCAGGCGGTGTGCCAACGCCTCGATGCCACCGCCCGAACTCCCTCCAGCGCACGAGGCCAAACTCGTGGAGTTGCTCGACGGCATTCCGCTGGCCATCGAGCTGGCCGCCGCACGACTCCGTGTCGTTTCGTCTGAAGAACTCGTGAGGCATCTAGGTGACGGATTCGAGGTTTTGGAGGCGACGGAACGCCGGCTCGAGGCGGTCATCGAATCGGCGTGGGAAAGCTTGGACGAAGATGGTCGCTCCGTGTTGTGTGCGGCTGCGATGTTCCCCGAGACCCTTTGGGTCAGCGGCGTACAGAACGTCGCGAGTCGCAGCCTTGGGAGGACACTCGAAGCCCTGGATCAGCTCCGTCGACATGCGTTGCTGGCCCGTGTGGGAAGGCGGCTGCGCTTGCTCGACTTGGTTCGTGCCTTTGTTCAACCAAGAATTCCCGTCGACATCCGCCGCCGCTTTGTGCAGTTCGCCATCTCAACGGCGCAAGAAAACCTACGAACCGCGGCTCAGCGTGAGATCAAACTGGTCGACGGATGCCCGTTGTGGATCTCGGCGCTCCCCGACACCGCCGACACGACCGAACGCGCCTGGATGGCCTGTGCGATTGCACTTCACGATCGCCGCCATGGCCCGGGAGGGCGCGCCCGGCCCTGGCTCGAGGAGCTCGTGCCCGAATCGCTCCCTCCTTGGCTTGGCTCACTCGTAGCGTGCACCGCATCAAAACTAGCCTTTGATGAAGACAAACGCCCAAGATCCCTAGAACTGGCGGAACTGGCCGTCCAGCGCGCCGAACATACCGACGACATGGATCTCTACTTGACCGCAATGAATTGGCGGAACGGCATGCTTCGCATGGTGGAAGGGCTCGGCGCCGCCATTGACCTCACCGAAGAGGCCCTCGCCATTTGCAAAGAGGCAAATGGGGTATCGCTAGGAGTCGAATTCGGATGCTACATTGAAAAGAACTTCTGCCTAAGCCAGCTTGGACGCTACGAAGAAGCGCACCGTGTTGCATTGCAGTTGCTTACCCTCACCAAAGAGAGCGTGGGCCGCTCTGCGATTGCCCGCAACGTCCTGGCCTTGGCGCTGTTCAAGCTTGGTCGGCACGGCGAAGCTATCGCAGAACTCCGCACGGCGCTCGAGCACGCAAAACGCTGTAACAATCATCGGTTGCAAGCGAACGTGGGCCTTCGCCTTGGGGAGTTCCTGGCGATCACAGGGCCTGCTGCAGAGGCGCGTCAGGCGTTCGAGGACGCGCTGGCCCAAGCGCGAAGGCTTCAGATCCATCTGGTCTTGCTCAACGGCCGTTTGGGCCTCGCCAAACTCGATCACCCGCAGGGCGCATTGCGCACGCTCGAGGAGGTGCGTGAGCATGCCCGAAGGCTGGGCCGGGTCCGCGAGGTTGGCTCTGCGACCCATGAGATTGCTCGAGTTCACCACCTATTGGGCGACTTCGAAACCGCTGCGAAACACTATGAGCAAGCCATTGCCATTTTCGAAGACGTAGGCTGGGTGGAACCCCTCGACATCAGTCACGCCCATCTTGCCCTGTTGCGTGCCGAGGAACGAGGGCCCGATTCACCTTCCGTGGCGCTACCCCCGAAGCGATCGGAGTCCGAAGCCTGCCAAGACATTCATCGGTTGACCGTGGCTGCCATCGCCTACGACGTCGAGGGATTTACTGCCACCATTGAGGCGTTGTCGCTCCCACGTCGCAAGGCGGTCGAGCAACTCCTGCCCCTGGTGGCGAGGCTTGATCCAGCGTTTCGGAACTTCGGGGGCTGTCGCAACGAGACGGCCTCTTGGCAGCCACGCATTACCTGACGCAGCAGCATACATGGGAGGGCGCAATGGCGGTCGACGAAACCCAGCGGTCGTCTAGCGGTGGATTGGGCTGTTTTGCACAGATAGGCGCCGCGATTGCGCTTGTGGTGGCCCCCGCGGCACGGTTGTGCGATGACGCGGCGCGATTTGCCGGCTCGGGAGACGAGGCGGCTCGCGGGTTCACATCGTTTGGCCGACATGCCGATGAAGCACCTGGTGTGGCGTCACTTCGAGTCGCCGACGACCCTGCGGTGCAAAACGGAGTCATCGATGGAGCTGAACTTGCCGGACGTGCGCTTCAACACACCCCCGACGCAATCGAAAGATTTAAACTCATCGTTGACTTCGATGCCGACGACGAAGCGCCGGATGACGAGCGGGCTGACCTGGCTCGCTCCGCCGTTCAGGCCTTCTACACAGCACACACCGGGCACGCGCCATTCCATACCACGCGCGCCGTGCCTGGCCTTGCCGAAGCCGTTCAATTCAACCTCGTAGCCATCGACGATGCATCGCGATCCGCGTTGTTGGCTCCCCATCCGGAAGCTCGAAACATCCTGGAAGAAACGACAGGAGTCACGACGATCGTCCGAGCCATGACTCCAGAATGGTGGTTCGTGGCCTTGTATGACGTTGACGACATCAAGCTTCGCGAGGTCTTCAACGCCGCTCCGTGACATCGCGGCCGGAGCAGAACACAGCCAACCGCATTCCCTCCAACGGTCTACCAAGCGAGCACGACCTCCAGGTCCGGTAGCGCTGCGAACACTGCACCAGGTTCCGGCCCAACCGTGTGCACCTCCACCGGCAGGTGCGCATCCACTTCGCTCATGACTCCCTGGAGGGATCAGGTCCGTCGCACGGATGCGCTTCTGGTCAAGAAACGATGCTGCTTTGGTCAGGTCTCGTGGGGACCCGCTCCCTATCGTCCACACTCACACCCTGGAGTGCGTATGTGGCAACGAGCCTTCTTCCTGACCGCGATGTCGACGATCCTGCCCAGCGGGGCCTTGGCGGCCTCTGGGCAGATGGATCTCGAACAACTTGACCCGTTCAACTCTACCGACGATGTTCTGGTCATCGTCGGCTATGCCGCCTGTGTTCAGAATCCGGGCTGGCTCGGTGGGCCCCCCCCGGGATGCTCGGGCATCACGTCCGATACGGGTTCGCTTTGGTTTCTTCCCTCGGGAGGGCGCACGGTGGCCGCCTGTGCCATCAATCTCAACACCGGAGCCCGATTCTTCTACAGCGGCAGTCTGGAATACTGGGCTCCTCCAGGTGGAGCCTTCAGCATCAATGGTACGTCGGGCCAGGTGTTTATGGACAACCTCAACAACCTCGGTCCGGGCAGCCACCAGCTCGAGGCGAGTCTTCCAGGCGGAGACGACTTTCTTGGCCCTCACCGGGGCGCCCCATTTACGTGTGTGACGGCGGGACTGCCTTCGGGTAGTCACACTGATCTCAACATCCTTCCGTTCGACGACGCTTTTTCCTTCTTCGTGCCCAACAGCGCGGGTCGCGATGTGGTGTTTGGTACCCAAGGGGACGACATCATTGAGGCGGGCGAACCCAGAGACCTCGCCATTCCTGCATCGGGGGCACAGGGGGACTTGGAAATGGACTTCCTGTGCGGTTTTGGTGGCGACGATTCGCTGCGAGGCTCGAGCGACAATTTCCTTCCGGACTTCGAGTGCATGTGGGGCGGCCCAGGAAACGACGAATGCTTCGCGGATTTCGACCGGCCTAGTTTGCCTAGCGGATCACACGACCGTGTAGATGGATGTGAGTCGACCTTTCCTGTGGGATGGCTGCCGGCAACCGTGGACAGTATTTGCGACTACTGGGTGTCGCAAGGGCAAGATGGAGTCACGACCCTCGATCTACGGACTGAGTGTGACCAGTCGATCTCTCCGAGCCTTCTCGACATCGTGACCCTGCCCAATTCTGGCCAAGGTCAATAGCAACGCCAACGGTACGCCCGGGCAGGCGCCGGAACGACCGGAGTGGAAGACGAGTTCATCGTCCCCTGGCGGGGCCCCAGAAGGCGTGACGGTTGCTGAGGTGGCAGGATCCGGTCATACGTCGTCGATCCTGGACTTCGGCGTGGGCAGCTCGGCATGGGCGAGCGCGTCCAGCAACCCCTGTGGCGTGTCTGCGACCTCGAGTAGATCATGCTCAGGGCGAAGAAAGCCTTCGGAGCGCACGTGGGCGAGGAATGCCACAAGGTGCTGGAAATACCCTTCGACGTCGAGCAGTCCGACGGGCTTGACGTGGTAACCGAGCTGGGTCCAGGTCACGGCCTCGAACAGCTCCTCGAGCGTACCGTAGCCGCCGGGCAGGGCGATGAAGGCATCGGAGAGGTCGGCCATGGCCCGCTTGCGGGCGTGCATGTCGGGCACCACTCGCAGTTCGGTGCAGTCCGCCTTGCCGAGTTCCAGCGATTGCAGTTTCTCGGGAATCACCCCGATCACCTCGCCTCCCTCGGCGAGCGTGGCCTCGGCGACCTCGTTCATTAGCCCAACCGAGCCACCGCCATAGACGAGACCTAGGCCACGCTGGGCGAGCAGGGTCCCGAGTTGCCGGGCGGCCGCCGCATACGCAGGGCGCGCGCCTCGGCTCGAGCCACAGTAGACACAAATCCGTTTGAAGGTGCGCATCGGTGGCGGCTATCGCGTTCGACGGTGCATGCACCCTCGCCTCGACCTGCGTTGCGGCGGCGCAAGCATTGATACGCCCGCGCAGTAGCCAAGGAGTTTCGATGGCCGAAGGGTTCGATTTCGTGATTGTGGGAGCGGGTTCGGCGGGCGCGGTCATCGCAGCTCGTCTGACTGAAGATCCTGACGTGCGGGTGTGCCTATTGGAAGCGGGGGGCCCGCCTCCGGCGCACGGCGACGTGCCGGCCGCCGTCGCCTCGATGCAGAACAATCCCGAGACGGATTGGATGTACCTCGGCAAGCCCGGGGGGGCCGGCCGAGGGTTGGTCGACCAAACGATGATGGTGCCTCGGGGCCGTATGCTGGGTGGGAGTTCTGGACTCAACTACATGGCCTACGTCCGTGGCCATCCGGGTGACTTCGACCAATGGTCGGCCAACGGTGCCACCGGCTGGAGCTATGCCGAGGTTCTGCCCTACTTCAAGAAGTCGGAAGGGCTGGTCGCGAGCGACGACATCGTGGTCGATACCGAGGCGCATGGGACGGACGGTCCCCTCGGCGTGTCGGTCCGTCAGCCGGTCATGAAGGGGGCTCAGCAATTCGTGGAAGCGGCCCGCAACGTCGGGATGGCGACGGGCGACTACAACGGACGAGAGCGAGGAGGTCCAGCCGGGGTCGCATCGCTCTTCCAGACCACAACACGCGATGGGAAGCGCTGCTCCACCTTCCATGCCTTTCTCGCGCCTGCGTTGGACCGTCCGAACCTCACGGTGATCCCCCACGCCCAGGCGACGCGAGTGCTCTTCGAGAACGGCCGAGCCGTGGGCGTTGTCTACCGAACGGAGGACGGCGAGCAAACCGTGCACGCAAGCAAGGAGGTTGTGCTTTCGGCAGGGGCCATCGGGTCGCCGCATCTGTTGATGTTGTCGGGGGTGGGGCCGAGCGACCAACTCGACGCAGCAGGGATTGCGATCGTGCATGCCAATCCTCATGTGGGCCAGCATCTCAAGGATCACCTCCACGTTCCGCTGTTCTTTGAGGCCGACGGTGTCGGCGAGACGATGCTCGATGTCGCGATGTCGCTCGGTTCAGATGCGCTCCGGGCCCCGGCGGGCCCTCTCCCTGCCGACCCCTCGGCCGATGCGGCACTCCCCGCAGAACTCCAGGGTCTGAAGGCGGCAGCCGACGCGAAGCTCGGCACCTACCTGACGACCGGTCAGGGCATCCCTGCGTCCTCCCTCTACGACGCTTCTGCCTTCTACTCGACCGGGCTTGGCGACTCACACACCCACGATGCCCAAATTGCTTTTCTGACCTGTGGGTACACGCCGCTCATCTGGACGCACGTGTTTCGCATTCCCGCGGACACCTACTTCGAGGGTGACCCCGCGGCGACGTTGGACGCCACGAAGGGCTTCGTCGTGATCTTGCCCAATCTCGTGCAGCCACATTCCGAAGGGTCCGTCGCGTTGAATCCTGCGGAGCCAAACGAACATCCCACGATCGACCTGAACTACTTCTCAGATCCACACGACATCGAAGTCATGGTGGCCTGCATGCGCAAGGGTCTCGAGATTGCTGCGGCATGGCCCGGTGACGGACTGGGCCGATGGCTGGTTCCTCCTGCGCTTGCCGAGGCGCACGGGTACACGTCGGGCGAACCGAGCCCAGCCCTGCTTGAAGACCTCGCGCGGCACTACGCCCTGACCGTCTACCACGAAGCGTCGACCTGCCGAATTGGCGATGTCGTCGACCCTCGTCTGCGGGTGTTGGGCGTTCAGGGACTTCGCGTGGCCGACGCCAGCGTGATGCCCCAGGTCGTGAGTGGCAACACCAACGCCTGTGCCATCATGATTGGCGAAAAAGCGGCAGAGATGCTTGCCATGGATCATGGCGTCCGCATCGCACGGACCGTCGGCCTGTCCTGAACGTCGCAGCTGCGCGTGCGGAGCACCTTGGATCCGACCGACGACTTGGTGCAGCTCGATGACCTCAACGTCGTCTGCGTGCCGTGACCCAGGGCATTGGGGCGGCTGCGACCACCTGAGGCACCGGGATGGTAGCGACCAACGCGACTCCCGCGGTCTGTCGTCAGTGGCGACTATAGAGGTATAATTCCGCACGATCGGGATGGGCAAAGGCGCGTTAACGAACACGTGCCGTCCCCGACGAAATCAGGTCGCCATCGAACGCAAAGCCAACCGCGATCAAAGGCAGGCCCTGCGGCTGTTCTTGCCCAGCTCGGTAGGGATGCGAAAGCCACCACTGACTCACCACAAACAGCGTAGGACGATCGAAGCGTGAGCCGGGTCCTCGATCGGCCAAGGTCCAGGCAACGACGGGCCCCAGACGGTGGTGCGCCTGGCCCCCGTCACCTGGCGCGTTCACCAGGTCGTCGGAGAAGCTGTGACGGATGCCGAGCCGCGCGGTCCCCAAGCGTACCACCAGCTCCGTGTCCAAGAGCACCATAAATCCCTGGTCGGGCGCGAGCCGGTCCCAGAGTTGGTCGTAGAATACGACTTCGCCGTCCGACAGCGCGAGATCGTAGCGTTGAAACGACGTCGTGGACCGCACGAGGAACGGGCCGACCGGTCCACGTACGCTGAATCCGGCAATGACTCCCCACCCGCTGCGTGGCTGATTGAACCCGGCCAGCCGCAACTCCGCGAGCCGTTGGTCACTGTACCGGACGGTCGGGTCCGAAAACGACATGACCTGGTTGAATAGGCCAAAGTAGCGCACCCCGGTGACCTCCACGAATCCTCGGAGCACCGACAGCGCCTGAGCCTCGACGAACAGACCAGACCGGACGAACCCTGGCGTCACGGTCAGGGTTGGGGCGACGTAGACGTAGGTGTTGTGCAGTAGGGGGCGGTCCTTCGACGACAGCCGGCGGCGCCATCCCACACGAAAGACATTCGTGATGCCAAGAGCGTTAATCCGCCCATAGGTGGCATTGGTGTAGTGCAGTCGATCACGCGGCGGCGCTTTGTATCCTGTGGCGGGCCCCGAGAAGGTGGCGTCCTCACTACGAGCGCCTCGCTCCTGTGCCACCACGACGCCCATGCCCAAGATGCATGACAAAACCCACATCGCGGATCCCAATTTTTGGTTTTCACCATATAACTAACGTCGTGCGCCACGCCTGCGGAGCCTCGATGATTGCGCTGCTGATCGCCTGTCAAACCCCCTCTTCGCCGCCCCTTCCCCCTCCCCCCAAGCCCACGAGCGGGCGCGAGCTGCTCGAGATCGTCGACGGCATCCATGTTGCGATTGGCTATGGGCTTGCCAATGCCATCCTGCTCGAGGGGCCAGAGGGCATCGTGCTCGTGGATGCGATGGAGTCGGCGACGGCGGCCCGGGAGGTTCGGGAGGCGTTTCGGTCCATCACCGATGTGCCGGTCAGCGCGCTGATCCTTACGCACAATCACGCCGACCACGTCTTCGGCGGGGCGGTCATGGCGCCAGGGGACGTGCCGGTCTACGCGCACAAGGAGACCGAGGCCGAAATCGATCGCGTGGTCAACGTCACGCGCGAAATCCTTCAGGTGCGAAGTGCAGCGATGTTCGGCTCAGCGTTGCCCGACCACGGTGCGCTGTCGATCGGCGACGGTCCCAGGCTCCGCTTTGATCCATCCAACATTGCGTTGAAGCGGCCGACCCACACGATTGACAAACCCACGCAGGTCGAACTCGGGGGCCTGTCGCTCGAGCTGCTGCCAATGCCGGGAGAGACCGACGACCATCTCGCCATCTGGCTCCCCGATCGTCGAGTGCTGCTTCCCGGCGACAACATCTACGAGGCCTTTCCGAATCTGTATTCGATTCGAGGCACCCCCTACCGAGACGTCAGGGTCTGGATCGACAGTCTGGACCGGATGCGCGACCTGCAGGCAGCCCTCCTCGTTCCGAGCCACACCCACCCCGTCGTGGGCGCTGACGCGGTCGAGCGCACACTGACCGCCTACCGGGATGCAATCCAATACGTGCACGACCAGACGGTGCGGCACATGAACAAAGGCCTCACCCCCGACGAACTTGCCGCCACCATTCGTCTGCCCCCGCACCTGGCGCAACACCCCTGGCTGAAAGAGACCTATGGAAGGGTCGACTGGTCGGTGAGGGCCATTTACGACGGCTACCTCGGGTGGTTCGACGGGGATGCCTCTATGCTTCGCCCGCTCGCTCCAGAGGAACGAGCCGAGCGCTTTGCCAACGCCTTTGCACAGGCGCGACCACTTTCGGAAGAAGCGTCCGCTGCCCTCGAACGTGGCGACTTTGCATGGGCCGCCGAGGTCGCCCAGCTCTGGCGTCGGTCTGCCCCCGGGGAGCGCGCCGCGGATCTGGCCCTCGCTTCCGCTTACGAAGGGCTGGCGCGAGACGCACTCAACATGAATGCACGCCGCTACTTGCTCACCCAGACGGGTGTACTGCGGGGAGAGATCCGCCTCGCAGGCACCGATCGCTCGGCTGCCCCCAAAGACTTCGTGGTGGGACTCTCCCTTGCGGCGTTCATGCGCAGCATGCCGACTCGGCTGCGAGCGGAGGACGTGCTCGACGTCGACGAACGAATCGCATTCGAGTTCCCCGACGTCGGCGAGCGTTGGGTGTTGCACGTTCGGCGGGGGGTTGCCGAGATGCGGCAGCGACCCAAGAGCGACCGCGTCGACCTCCGAATCATCGTCGACGCCTCGACCTGGAAGCTGGTCGCGACGGGTCACATATCCGCCACGGCGGCCTGGGCGGACGGGCGAATCCGCACCGAAGGGGGATTGGCCCGCATCGTTCGCCTATTGTCCTGGTTCGGGTGAACCTACCAGCGGTCCGGCATCTCTGCACCCCGGTCGTGGTTGCAGTTGGGATGGGCCTCTCCGGTCTCGAGGAAGTGGTCCCGCCAGTTCGCTTCCTGGGCGAGTCCCCCTCGTACGGATTGTTCTAGCAGCGCGTCGCTAAGCAGCGCCACCTGTAGCGACGCCCACAACGCACTGAACCGCACCGCGCCTTCGTCGGTGTCGGCCACGATTTGAAGCGTCCACAGTTGGTCCCAGCTCTTGTTGCCGTTCTGCGAAAACCACCGCTGGTCGTTCGAACCTCGGGTGATCAACGCATCGATTGGACCCGTCTCGTCGTCGCCGATGTCGATCACGCGGTGTTCGAGTCGTTGGTCGTACCAGATCTTCAGAAGGGGATTGTCCTTCAGCGTCGCCTGGACCCCGGTGAGCTCGTCGCAGAACCCTTCGGCGAAGCAGGACGGGTCCGAAGCAAAGGACCGCCTCGCCCACTTCGTGGTGGCCGCTTCGAGACAGGTCCCATCTTCATTCGCCGCCACACGTCGAAAGTCCGCGACCGTGAAGGCCGACCGATTCACCCTCGAGGTCGGAACCGATTGGTCGTCGGCCGACACCCCTTCCGGCATCTGCAAATCACCGAGTGAGGACGTTGGCAGTGGCGGAAGCTCGAGGTACCAGCCGGGGTCCAGGTCATCGTCGGGCTGTTCGACCCTCGCGATCTTGTCGTCGATCATTGGAACCAGGGTCCGCCGGACGGCGTCGACGAGTTCGGATGGGTCGTCGTCTTGGAACTGTGAGAACACCGTCCGAATGGCTTCGTCGACACTGGGCGGGGGGGACTCGGCATCCGGCGGCGCGCAGCCGATCGCTCCGACCAATGCAAACCCATGAACGCGGAGTGGCATGGTTCCTCCTTAGGTTCGTAGATTATATGTCTATAGTTTAGGAGTGGTTCGACGTCGGGCGCGAAGTGCTTCCAGCACCCGAGCGTGGGCAACCCCATGGAGTCGAAATCCTCGGACGCCGGCGATGGCGGAGGTGCAGAGCAGCGCGATGACCAAGACCTGGATGAACACGAGTCGCGCTACGGCATCGGGGTCCTGAATCGTGCCCGCAGCGCCTTCGGCGACGCCCGCGATCTTGAGCGCCACCCCGGAGACCAAGATGCCGAGGCCCGATGAAGCCTTGGCAAGGAAGGTGTAGGCGCTGAACAGGAGCCCTTCCTGCCGGGTTCCAGTGGCGAGTTCGTGCTCGTCGGTGATGTCGGCGATCATGGCGCCCACCATGGTCATGCCGAGGATCATTCCGTAGTAGACGATGACAGAGGCCAGCACGAGCAACGCGACCAACCAGGGGTCGCCTGGAGGCGGCAACGCTCCGCTGATGCGCAGGGCCACCATGGTCGGCCAGGTGATGGCCACGAGCAGGCAGCCGAGCACCGCGGCGAGGCGCTTACCGATGCGCGACACGACCGCGCGGGCCGTGATCATCACGCCCGCTGCAGCGCCCATGATGCCGACCACCAACACCGAGATCTGGTCGGAGGATAGGCCCCAGAACATGCTCGTGACGTAGTTTGAGAGGCTGTCGTGGAACCCCACGGCGACGGTGAGGGCGAGCCCTCCCAGCACGGCTCCTCGATAGCTTCGGTTGGTCCACGCCGCCCGGACCTCCGACCACAACTGCGGTGAGGTCTGGGGCGACGCCTCACGCTGGGCCCCACGGGCCAACGTGGTCCGAATGGTGCCGAACGAACCCACGGCGGTCGCGATCATGATGATCGTAGCTCCCCAGATGGCCAGGTTGCCGTACCCTGCAGGATGGCCGAGGCCGTTCGGATGTTGAGGGGTGGGCGGCAGCATCACCGCAAACACCATCACGGCATTGAAGAGACCGAAAAGCCATGCTGCAGAGGTGCGAAGGGACTGAAGCGACACCCGCTCTTCAGGAGAGGAGGCGAGTTCAGCCACGAGGGACTGATGGGGAATGGTGAAGAGGGTGAGCGCAACCCGCGCCCCCACGACGAACGTCAACAACCATCCGAACAGCCCCACCTGTCCCAGTCCCGATGGCGGACGAAACACTGCATAAAAGCAGATTGCCAGGGGCATGATGCTCGCGAACATGTAGGGATGTCGGCGCCCAAAACGAGAGCGAGTGCGGTCGGAAAGCACCCCGACGAGCGGATCGGTCACCGCGTCCACCAAGAGCGCAACGAACAGTGCGATCCCACAAAGGCTGGCTTCGAGACCGAGCACCTGCTGGTAGTAGAACAGCAGGAACATGTTGAAGGTGTTGAGGACGACGCCCACCGCGGCCATGCCGATGCCGTACGCTATCCTGGTTGCCGTCACCCGCCGCACCCTCGCCTCCGTGACTGCAGGTCCGGCTTTCTTATATCAGTATAAAGAGAGACTC
Organism: Myxococcota bacterium; assembly: GCA_039208735.1. Taxonomy (GTDB): domain Bacteria; phylum Myxococcota_A; class UBA796; order UBA796; genus DRPG01. Next base: position 15,970 of record JBCCQY010000080.1, read on the forward strand.
AGCGACCTCGGAGTCCCATGATCAGCGCCATCGGCCCGAGGCACACGGCGACTGCGCCCAACGTTTGAGTCGCCAAGAGTTCGGCCACCCGATCACGCTCCATTCGGCCATCCAGCATGAGGGCGAAGCCACTGTGCACGGTGTGCACGATGGCATGGGCAAGCTGCTCGATGGCAGCGACCCGGTCGCTATCGGGCTCGATGTGCGAACTCTGCGTGATGTGCTCGACCAGTGCACGTTCTACGGCGTGGTCGACCCCTCGGCAGAACTCGCCGACCCGTGAGTCGAGCCATCGGTGCCGGATGTACACCTCGATGACGCCACGGTCTGCCATCGCGCGGTCGAGGATCGCTCCAAAGTGCTTGGCCAGGTTGTGCTGATCCGCGGGTCCCGCCCGGCGAAGCCAGTCCGAGGCTTCGAGGTTGAGGGCCAGCATCTCGCTGGCCACCTGGCTGGCCACCTCGACAACGAGTTCTTCCACATTGTCGAAGTGCCCATAGAAGGCGGGTTGGGAGATCCCGACCATCTTGGTCACCGCGCGCGTGGTGACGGCCCCCTCACCTTCAGTGCGCAGTAGCTTCTGGGCTGCATTGAGAATGGCCCGGCGCGTATCGGTTCGGCGTGGCATCAGCTCACTGGTAACGTCCGAAGCCCTATGCCGACCGCCGTTTCCCCGAGGCCGTAGGGGATCGATGTCCCTTTACGAACCAGCGATAGCTCACGGGCAGAAACTCGTGAAGCCGCGAGATCCACTGGGCATCCGCACCCACCAGGATTCGCGACCGGCCCCGCTCCAACCCGCGAACCACGATCTCTGCGGCACGCTCCGGCGTCAGCCCGCCGGCAAGCATCGAAATGGCGTTGCCGCGGCGTTCGTCGTCGTCCCCGCTTCGGCCATCGGCCACGATGCGGGTGTCAACTGCGCCGGGATGCACCCACGACACCTGGATGCCCGTGTCGGCGAGTTCCATCGACAACACCTCGGACAATGACCGGACCGCGTGCTTGCTCGCACAGTAGGCGCCGTTGCCCGGCAAGCCGATGATTCCGAGGATGCTCGAGATGTTCACGAGGTGCGCGCGTGACTCGGCCCGAAGGAGCGGCAGAAACGCGTGACATCCGTAGATCACACCCATGAGGTTGACCCGCATCAGCCACTCGACGTCGTCGAGAACTGAATCCGCGAAGTCACCGAGCCACGAGACGCCCGCGTTGTTGACCACAACCTGGGCCCCTCCATGGGTGCGCGACACCTCCTCGACGCAGTCCGCCCATCCCGCCCGGTCCGATACGTCGAAGCCATGGCACGTGACGGTCCGACCCAACCGCCGCATGTCGTCAGCGACCTCTTTCAAACGATCGGCGGCCACATCGGTCAGTGCGAGATCACACCCCCGACGGCCCAGATTTCGAGCCAGGGCCGCTCCGAGTCCCGAGCCTGCGCCGGTAATGACGGCCACCCGGCCGCTCCAGTGGTCCATGGAACCTCCCCATCTAAGTTATCGATCTATAATATTCTTGGAAAGAGCGGAGATCGGATGGACTGGCTTGATCGCGTTGGACCGGATCTAGCAACTGGGATCGGCGGGCACTCGTCAGAGACCGCGACAAGCCCCGCTACGCGCGAGCAGGCGACTTCGAGCCCCTGTTCGTCACCTCATAGGGCCCGCTACTGGTAATTTATATACTTATAATTTAAGATGCTTCGGTCGCGGACTTCTCCGTGGACCAACCCTTGACCGAGAGTCTCGAACCATGCGCCTTGCAACCTTGTTTTGTGTCGCTGCCTGCTCGAATGCCGGCGTTCCCCATGACGCCCCCGTTGAAGTGGCCGGATGGGCGAACCGTGCCTCGACCACCGGAGTCCTCCCGTTCAACGATACGGAACTCGACACCTACTTTCTCGACATTTCATTCACCGATCCATCCGTGTTGGTGAGGGAGCTCGGCAATGAGGAATTCGTTGCGGTGAACCTCTTGGTGTTCAAGGAGGACTCGGGCTTGGACGGCTTGTCAGGTCGTGAGGCGTACGCCGTGTACACCTCCATGAACGTGACGACGCAACAGGACCTCGGGAGCCGCTCCATCCTCAACGCCGACATCGAGGTCCAGGCGGTCGGCTCGTCTTCGCCCGAGTTTCAAGCCCTCCGCCTGATCGAGTACGACAATCGGGCGGACTTTGGGACGTTCTCGGTTACGATTCCGGACGAAGGCAGAGACGCACGAGCGGCAGGACTCGTAGGCCAGTGGCTCTTGCCCGCCCATACGCTCTCCGAGGATCGCCGTCCAAGGGGACGCAACGTCGACTGTGGTTCGTGGACACCGCAGAGCGCAGCCGAAGCGACGGGGCTTTCCCTCCATCAGGCCCAGGACATCCTTGATCAGCCCTCGACCGAACCCGTGCTGATTTTCGAACTCATCGCCATCGGTTCCGCCACGGGCGATTTCGACGCCTACAGCGATGCGCTGGCCCTCGTTCAGGACGAACTCGGCGCGCGTCGGCGTTGGGAAGGCGAACTGATTCGACCCCTCATTGGGGATGCCGACCCGACCTTCGAACAAGCCCGGGTGACCGATTACCCCTCTCCAGATTGCGCTATCGCAACTTTGGCCGACCCGCGCGTGACCCGTCAGGACACCAATCGGGTCACGGGATCAGAGGTCTACTGGCTGTACGCTGCGACCCGCACCCCAAGGAGCTTCTGAGACCGGAGTCCGGTCCCGCGAGGGGACCAAGCGGTTCCGTGCCGCCGACCGTCGCGGACGGAAGACCATTTGGAGTGGTTGGCGGTGCGACCCTCGCCAACCCATATGGACTCTCGATCGGCGAACATCTAGGTTGAATCTACTCAGTTCGATCCCTCGAGCAGCGCCATGAATCCATCCACCCCATCTGGGCCACCCGGCGGATTCACCAGCATCTTCATATCGATTTCGACCCGCACGTTCTCGGGATTGCCCTGCTCCCCTTCCAACGCATCGGGATCGGGGTTGATCACGATGGATCCCCAATCGAAATTCAGCCGCGGGCCGTTGGAGACCTGTTGGTCGTCCCAGTTACCCACTCGAACCTTTGCGTGTTTGAGGCCGATATTGCTTGCATTGCCGCTCGTTTGCAGGTCGTTCCAGAGCTTGCGGCAATGTGGAAACACCAGCGGGCAGCCACCCATTTCACGTTCGGTGTCGGGAAGGACTTCGATATTCTCGTGGTCGTAGGGCTGAGGGTTCCTCCCCTCATCATTGTGCTGCCGGTTGGGCGCCGTGAGCGGTCCGTCGCCATGTTCGCTCGGTGCTCGATAGACCTCGTTGCCGTCAGGGTCTCGCGCCACCGTATCTCCCCCTCGAAACACCTCGCCATTGGGCGTTTGAACTTCGATACGCGTGACGGTCAGGGTGCGGGGTTCCCCTTCGAAGGTATACGTCGTCGTGATGCTCACCACCCGAACCGTCGCTCCTTCCGAGGACCAGAGGATGTGTTCCACCGATCGGCCCTGAGTGTCCGTGTAGGTGTCGCGCATGTAGAAGGGCTCGCTTGACGCAATTCCATCCAGCCCAAAGCCAGGGATCAGCCAGGTATTCATCATGCTGTCACCGGGACGGTCCATCCATCCCAGATACCCCTGCGGACCTGGTCCGCTAGGTGCTGTCGGCTCCCCTTGGACGGCCCAGATCTCCTCGCCAACGAGTTCCAGTCCCGACGCGATCCAGTTCGACATCAGGATCTCGGCATGCTCCATGGCCTCACGAATTGCGGGATCCAGGATGTCCTCCAGCCCGAATCCCGCCGTTTCGAAGGCATGGTCCGGCGTGAGCACACCGGAGCCCTCCAACGCAGCCCAAAGGGCTTCCCGCATCGTCTCGTCGTGACCGTAGGTGATGTGGTCCTCCGACAGGGGCAAGTAAAAGAGCTCCGCGGCGGCTTCTGAGCGAGCAATGCCTTCGTCGACCCAGGGCTGCAGCTCATCGGGAGCCTCCCAGGCCATGGCCGACCGGATGGGATCTTCAACGAGGGACGTTAGGCGCTCGGTCGTACCGCACCCACTGGCAATCAGCAAGGCCATGGCCGTCATCTGAACCTGCATTTTCATGGCAACCTTCCGTTCATGGAGCCCTCGCACGCTAGCCGCACCCTGCGCTCGGGTCCTGATGAAAACATGACCGATCGGTGACGGCCTGAACGGCTTTTAGGAATGGATGCACAATGCAGAATGGGTCCGGCAGGTCTTCGATCGCATGCTCAGCCTCTTCGATCGAGCCTAGGTCGAGTTCCCAGGAGACGAGGCGCAATCGAACATTCGTTTCCAACTTCTCGTGGGCCATCCGACGCGCGAGATCCAGGCTTTGTTCAAACGCCTCTCGAGCTGCCGCTCCGTTCCCCAGGGCCCGCCACGCCACGCCCACGTTCAGCCATGCGCGACTGTTGGCCACCCCATCTCCGTCCTGGGCCCAGATCGCTTGCTCGGCTGACCAAGCCCGGCGGGCCTCATCAAACCGCGCCTGTTCGGCTGCCACACCCCCAAACCCTTGAGTGCTGGACCACGGACGTGGTTCGGACCAGGCTCCCGAAGGACCCGCCGCAACCGTCGTCGTGCGTCCTCATGCCGCTGCATGGTTGCCTCGATCATGGCGATCCGGACCTCCAGGCTCTGCCCTCGGAGGTGTCGAATCGCCGCCCCCACCGCGTTGGGCTCCTCCACGAATCGCTCGGCCCGACGATGCAGAAGAAGCGCTCCTGGGCATTTGCCTGGCCTAAGCTTGTTTGTGGAGCCCGACGCCCGAAGACCGTTCCGTAGAGGCGCGTTTGGCGCGGACCTGCGCAACGCCCGCTCGAGTCGCGCGTCTTTTCGCGTACGCAACGACCGCTGGCACGGGCTTTTCGATGTGGCCCGAACATTGCTCTGGCGATCCGCGAGACCGTGAAAGGTCTCTCCAGACCTCAACCTTGGGAAACACCATGCTGATTTTGCTCATGACAGGACTTCCGCTCGCATCGGCCCAGGATGCCAAGCCGGATGAAACCCCAGTGACTTTTGGCGATTTCGACGCCGATGGTCACACCGACGTTGCGATCGGGATGGTCGACGGCACTTGCGGGTACGTCGACATCTGGCTGTCTTCGGCCGATCCATCCTGGACGGACCCGCGACGCAGCACCGACCTGCCGTCTTCCACCCTGTCGGTCCGCCCCAGCCGCTGTGACCTCGACTACGGCGGTGCACTTGGCACAGCAACCGACGAACGAGGAAACCAAAGCATCTATCTTGGATTTCCTAGCCACGCGACGCTCGTGCTGGATCTCAGCGTGCGCCGAGGCGTGTGGAGTGCAGATGCAAGCCTGGCCGCCGACACGTGCCAAAATTGTCGATTCCAGCCCGAGCTAGACCTTACAGCAAACTCGCCGGGCCTCCCCTGGGAGTGCACGGGTCAGGGACAAGATCACGCAGCATGCATCATGGCTTGCATGATTGCCCAGGACTGGGGTGGATGCAGCTGTGGATCCATTCCCGACGGCTGTGAATGCGATTGCGGTTGAGCAGCAGGGTCAAACGGATTCGCTGAACGCCACCACCTGGAGATGTTGCGCTCTACCGGAAGCGCAACACCGTGTAGACGTACCCAGGCAGGGTGATGCCTGCGACCCAGTTGTCTGGGTCGCTGACGTCGTAGATCGTGGTCTCGGCAAAGTCAGCGGTCGACAAGCTGACATAGGGCGTCTCGACCAGGCGCCCCCGATCGCTTTCGAGTTCGACAAGCCCACCAAAGATCTGGTCTGCGGTTGCTGGTGGGCCACTCAGCTTCTCGAAGGTCTCGAGTTCGTTGCCTGGTTCAAAGATGTGCACTTCCCAGTCTGCAGAGAAGCGAAGATCTACCCAATTTTTGGGTGTGAACGCAGACGGGCCGTCTGGATGGACTGTAACATAGGCATTGCCATCGGTTGCTTGCACCACGCTCGCCGTAGGTCGACCATCGGCTGTCAGCGTGGTCATATCCAAGTAGTAGTCAGGGTCGAAACCGTCAGCACCCGACTCCATTCGAACCATGCACGGAGGGAATCCTGGGTCTCCAGCTGAATCTCCCGCGAAACGCGCCCCCTGACCAGGATGGGAAATGAAGTACAGCCGATCCCGTTGGTCTCGGACCGAGAGCGTGAAGTATCCGCAATCGTCTCGTTCACTGTAGGCTACGGTCTCGTTGTCTACATCGACGACGGCAAGGCGTCCCAGCGGCTCGTAGGTGAAGTCCTCACGCGAGTATCCGGTCGGGATGACCAATCGCCCGCGGTCGACCTGCGCATCGATCAGGCGGGGGGTCAGGGTGGCGTCGGGAGCGGTGAGGCCGTCGAGGGAGATTTCCCCTTCGATCGTCATGCTTTCGGGATTCCAGATGGCCACCTTCAAGGCCGATGGAACGACCATATAGGCGCGGGTTGCCTCGGCGAAATAGTTCGGGTTCAACATGAAGTTGCCTTCGTTGGCGCCTAGACCTGCGTAGCTAAGCCTTCCGGTCTCCGACAGGTCGCCACTTTCACCGATTTCGTAGCGGATAATCTCCGGGGCGTCCGCGAGGGCGACGAAAAAGGTGTTGGGAATGTCAGGAGTCGCAAGAAGTCCCAAGAATCCTGGAACTTCAATAGAACCGCCCTTCCGGACCTCTGTCCCAGCATCGATGTCAGATACCGTGGCGATGACGGAGTTGAACGTGTCGGGCGTTTGTTGGGTGTAGTGAATGGCGTAGCTCCCTCCAAACTCAGGAGAACGGGGCTCTTCGCAACCGATTGCCAAAGCACAGAGTACGACTGGGATGACGCCACGAACCAGGCTGGTGCTCATTTCATCTCCTTGGACTTCTCCGCAGGTATTGAAAATGAATTTCATTTTCAATTTTTTCAACCAGTATCGTGATTGCAAAGCTTAATTGCTGATCGTCACCTTTGCGAAGGCTGCGCGTCCGGGTCTCTGGACGCCAAAGAAGTCGAACAGCTGGGCATCGGTCAGATTTTGGATCTCGGCGCTTGCCGTGATTCGCCTCGGCGTCATCTGGACCGTGTAGGTGAGGGCTACGGTATGGGACAGCTGTGCGGGCACTTCGGGCTTGAACAAAGCGGACCCCACGCTCTCCCAGCCACGGAAGAAGGGATGGACGTACCGTGTGTACCAGTCGAGGGTGAGACGGTCAGAATCGCTGACGATCTTCGAAGCCGCAATCTGGGCTGAGGCGTTTGCAAAGAGCCAGGGTCGATTCGGAATTCGGTCGCCAGCAAAGTTGCCGAACGTACCCTCATCACTGGAATTTCGAAAGTCGAGCCATGTAGTATTGGCGGTAATGCGAGCGACGTTTCGTGGAGCACTCCAGGAGCTGGTGAATTCGACGCCCACCGCTCGCGCTCCGAACACGTTGTTGTAGGAGAACCGAATGTCGTTGCCCAAAAGGACGATGAGGTCATCCGCGAAGCGGCCAAAAAGCTGCGTATCCACCATCCAAGCACCGCTCGGCAGGTTGTCCGGGGTCCGCAAGGTCACTCCAAGATTCACGTTGTGGCTGCGTTCGGGGACCAGATCGAAGCTGTCCGTGACCAGCGCCGCGTCACCGAAGAGTTCCTCGGGAGTGGGCAAACGGGTGGCGAGTTCGTAGGAGCCTTTCAGCCACCACGCATCCGACATGGCAATCCGAAGTGCGTTTCCGATGCCGAAGCGGTGGGTATCTCGGCTTGCATCACGGAGATTCCCACCAAACAACGGCTCTTCACTCCGCACGAATTGCCCATAGTGCTTGACAAAGAAGCGATTCTCGAGCCAGTCGTCGTTCAGACGCATGGTGTGCTCAAGTCCTGTCACCACCTGGGTGGTGTCGCGTTGAGCAGTGAGGGGATCGAGCAGTTCAGGATCTCGGCCTCGATTTTCCCCGGTCCTGGAGAACGTTTGGGGCGAGATCGAGAGCTCGAGTCGATGGGCTGGGGCAGCATCATAGGTCAGACGCAGTCGTCCGAGGACAGCCCAGTCCGCGACCAGGGTATCTGCACCTGGCAGGCTGATCTCTCCGCCGTTCTCGAGCTCGCGCGTGCACTGCCCGAACCAGTCGACGACACACGGGCCCCGATCTTGAAACGCCCGTCGGGTACCCGTCGCACTTGCAAATGCATCGATACGAAGGGCGCCGAAGGCGTTCTGGAAGCGAACCAGCCCCCCTCCCGTCGCAACCGACGAGGTTGGTGCGCCGTAGGGAATCGTCATCACGATGTTGTGTTGGATATCTCTGGAGAAACCTGCGCCAAAACCCCGTACCATCAGTTGGTCGGCCCAGGGTCGATCCACGACACCAACCTCGAGCGCGCCTCCCGCAGCGCGGTAGCTATCGTGAAAGCGGCGCACCTCCGTGGGGATCAACTGTCCCCGTTCGTTTGGAATATCAACGTCGATGACATAGTCGTTTTCGGAGATATCGACGTAGGCGGAGCCTGCGACACGCAGCACCCCATTGCCGGCTCGACCTTGCAGGGCGAGTCGATGGGTATCGAACGCTCCCCCCTGGTAGGAGAAACTAGCTCCGTTGTTTTGAGCGCTTTCTTCGCTGACCAGGTTGATGGCCCCTCCCAACGCATCTGCTCCGAAGGCGACGGGAACGACGCCACGGTAGACCTCGACCCGACGCACGATGTCCACCGGCACGTTGCCGACGCCGAACGGGTAGCCCGCGAGTTCGAGGGGAATGCCATCGATGAAGAATCGCACTTGGTTGTCGGTGAGGCCGTTCAACGACACGCGAATGCTAGACCCAAGCCCTCCGGTCCGGCGAATCCCCACTCCCTGCGTACGGGCCATCACCTCACCGAGATCGGCAGATTGCGCCTGAGCTTCCTCGGTCTCCACAACGGTAATCGCCAGAGCCGAGCGACGGAGTTCGCTCGCTTCGGTCAGCCCGACGACGACCATTTCGAGCGCATCTTCCTGTTTCGGCAGAACCAGATCGACTTGCCGATCTTGACCCGCGAGCACGGTAATGCGAGAAATCTTGACGACCTCCCCATCGACAGCCACCTGGAGCCCCCAGGTCCCTTCCGCCAGACCATCGGTCCAGAATCGACCGTCCATTCGAGTCATGGGGATGTCCGACCACCCCGTTCGCACGAGCTGGATGCGACCGCGTGCGGAGTCGAGTGGAGCCCCTGTCGCCTCCACGAGCCGAATCGAAAGGCTTCCGGTGGACACGGAGGAGGTGGCTACGGGCTCGTCCTCACCGGTCTGGGCGCGTGCGGTGTCCCAGACGCCGAGCCCGAAGTTGAATATGAATATCATTTTCATGAAGGCCGGGTATTGATCCGCATGGCTCCCGCAAGGGGTTTCGGAGAAGTCGAGGCGACCGGCTCGAAGCAAGTGAAAGTTCTATCGGAGAGGGGTCCTGCGGCATAGAACGTGCCTGAGAGGGCGAGTGTAGGGACCAGAAGGTGTCGGACTCGCTGCCAAGGATCTGCTTGTCACAACGTATGGCCGGCGCAAACTTCATGAAGTATGAAGTTGATGACAGACCAGCAGTCCGCTCCCGAAGCGACGCCGTCGTCCGTCGGACCACCACCCCGAGGCAATGCATGGACTTTCAATTGTGGCCAGGACTTGTGGGAGGGGGGATTGGTTCCGCTCTGTTCACGGTCGTCATCATCGCGTCTTACCTGTTTGCCAAAGAGATTTGGCTTACCGAAGTGACGGCCGGCGAAGTCCCCTTCGAGTGGAGCCCCAAGGGCCTGCTGTGGGTCGCCGCCATTCTTGGCGTGATGTTCGTGGGGAGCGCGGCCACAGCTGGGTGGGTGGCCGCGGGCGGCGGCACATTCTGGGAGTCGGTGCTTGCTGCCTACTGGGTGCAGGTCGCCATCAACACTGCAGACCTACTCTTTATTGATATCGCCCTTTATATCTGGATTCATCCCAAATTCATGCAATTCGACGGCGTTCCTCCTCTCGAAGGCTACTGGCCGCATGTCAAGGGAGCCTTCAATGGCTTAATCATCGGGGCACCCATCGCACTGCTATCCGGGGCCTTGGCTTGGCTGGCCTAAGGTCGTCGACGCCGGCCGGGTCGCTACTTTCGCGCTGCGCGTTCGTCGCCACCACTGCCAATTCGACCACCACCCCACCGCGAGGTCCATCCGATCAACACATGAGCGCGCTCGATGGCGGCTGGATTGGACAGCGAGTACAGCGTCTGGAACACGACGCCGTGGTTCTTCGCGAAGCGGAAGCGAACCGTGGGCAGCGGCGTCAGGTAGGCCTGCCAAGACTGGAACTGCCGCCGGTCTCGCACCGAGTAAGGCGGCTGCTGACCGCTGTTCTCGTAGACCACCGTTTCGCGAATGAACGCAAACTCGGAGCCCACCAACACCCCGTAGTCGATGTCCCATCGATCGTTGCGGCCGAGCACCGCGCGTAGGCCTCCGCCTATGTAGAGGCTGTGGTACCAGGAACCCGTCTCGGTGAAGTTGCCGAGATTACTGGCCACGGCGTACGCATCGTTCTGGCTCGAGAGCCGGCCCGCAACGTAGAGCCCTTTGAAGACACCGTAGTCGACCTGAGCAGAAAGCCCGGGCCGAAATACGGCGTTGAGTGCGACGTCGGCGTTTAGCGTGCCCTCGGGCGACCCCGCCAACGCCAGAGACATGAGCATCCACGTGATCACAGCAGCTCCCGGAACGTGAGACCGAGAGCGGATTCGAGCGCGCTCTGGTGGTTCTTGTTCTTGAACGCCTCGTAGGTGACGTCGATGTCGTAGTCACTTCGCATTTGGCGAGAAAAGTCGTCGGTGTACACGAACATGCCCAGGTTCTCCTCCTCTCCGCAGGCCACCACGATGGGTCCCTGATTGATGGGAGGCTGGTCGAGCTTGCCAAAGAACAGACCACCATCCCACCAGAACGAGGGACTCGCGATGCCCGCCCGGGTGGCGAACGGCTCGTCGTACCACAGCGTGCCGCTGAGCAGTCCGCCCAGCGAGTGTCCAAACGTGATCCGCCGACTCGGGTCCCCCCCGGCGCCGTCCTCCTCGACGAGCGGGGTGAACTCCTCGAGCACGAAGTCGATAAAGGCGGCTTGGCCTCCTCCGTTGGTGCCTCGCTCGTTCGGGGTCGGCGTGAAGTCCTCGACACGATTCGAGCCAGGAATCAATGCAAGAATCGCGGGCTCGGCTCCTTCGTCGAGCGCCAGCCGGAACTGCTCGAGCACCCGAGACTGATTCTCAGGACCGTCGAAGATGTACACCACCGTCGCCCCTGCCTCCTCCTCGAGGGCATCCGGCGTAAAGATCTGCAGTTCATAGGTTTCGCCAGTGAACTCACTCTTGACCGTCAACTCCTCGAGGGTGCCCGGTGGGGCCTCCCGCGAGGCGCACGCAGCCGTGAGTACGGTTAGCGTCAAGGCGAGAACTCGTCGCATTTCACCTCCAATGTGCTGGCCACGTGCACAACGAATGCCAGGCCCTGTGAACGGGCGGCCCTGGCCATCTGGCCAGCTCCGTCGGACACCCGTCCTCTTGAGCCGGACACTTGTCCGAGTCGAACGTGCGGAGGAAGACAACTTCATCCCATCGCGATCGGCGGCAGGTACCGGTGTGGGTACCGTCGATTGACCACCCCGCCGATCCGAGGCAGGGTGCGAACATGAGTCCTCTCAAGCGGTTCGAGCGGTTGGAGCCTGAACGTCGGGCGAACATCTTGGACGTCGCAGCCGAGGAGTTCGCGTCCAAGGGGTACGACAACGCGTCGCTCAATCAGATCATCGCGAAGTCCACGCTCTCGAAGAGTTCCTTCTACTACTACTTCCACGACAAGCTTGATCTGTTCGGTGCCGTATTGCAATTCGTCTTCGATCCCGACCGGCTGTTCGATTGGGGGACTCTGTACGACGCGAGGACCCCCGCGGAGCTGTGGCAGCGGTTCGAGCTGGCCATCGCGGCATCGATGGAGCACACGTCTAGAGAACCTCGGCTGGTGGCGCTCGGGCAGGCGATATCGCAGCTACCGGAAGCACTACGGCAAGAGGGGAGCGTAGGGGGATTCATGGCGCAGTTCGTGGAGCGGGGCACTCGGGTGTTCACCCACGGACAGGAGATTGGGGCCGTGCGGACCGATCTACCGATCGGCGTGATCCTGGAACTCGTGACCACGGTGAATTTCGTGGTGTCGCGTCACATCATGGGCCGGTGGTCGGAGAGCGACGGCCATGAGCGTGCCACTCTGATCGCCACGGGCGTCGATGCGATCCGGAGAGTCGTGGGCCAAAGGGCGCCATCGGATTGATGCGCCAGTCATGCAGCTTGGAGCCATGTACTGACGGTACAGACTGGTGGTACGATGGTCGGGTCTGGAGCAACGCGATGTCGAGTCGACTGATCGTGAGCGAATCGTTTGAGACGTTCCTGCGGCACCTGCGGTCGCCCGTGGTGTGGTTCATCTACACCGGGCTGCTGGCCTACCTGGTGCTTGTGTTCACGAGTGCTGAGTACGTGCAGAACATGGGAGCCTCGGGGCTCGCGCGGAACAGCCCCTACGTGGTCTACATCATGTCTGCGAGCCAGGCGTTCTGGCTGTATTTCGCCTGGGCGTGGATGTTCTCGTCCTCGGTCACGCGGGACCGCGCGGCCCAGCTGCAAGAGGTAGTATTCGCCTTGCCCGTGTCGTTATCGGGCCTCATGGCGGGCCGATTCCTGGGCACCCTGGGGGCCGCGGCGCTGCTCGGGACCGCAGGCCCTCTGGGCACGCTGATCGTGCATCCGATGGCCGCTATCGGGCTGCTGCCCGAGAGTGTGGTCGGCCCGATCGCCTGGGGGGTAATGGCGCACGCCTGGCTGCTCATTGTGGTGCCCTCCGCGATCGGAGCCGGTGCGTTGTACCAGTGGGCCGCGTTTCGAACCCGCAGTGCGGCTGGCCCCTTCGTGGTCGCGGGGGTGCTGTCGGCCCTGTGGATGATCGCGATGGTGGTGTTGCGGGCTGGTGACGTCGACGTGGTGGTCGCGAGTGTGCTCGATCCCACCGGCTATGCCGAACTCGAAGAGCAGCTCGACGCCTGGACACCGGCGCAGAAGGCCTCGTCTTACCTGACACTCACGCTCCCCTTGCTCGCCAATCGGGTGCTCTGGGGCCTGCTTCCGGTGGGAGGGTTGGCGATGTCGCTAGCCGGCTTGGACCGGGAAGATCTGTTGGTCGGAACGGCGCGTGCTCGGCCTCATCCCTCGGAGACGAGGCGTGTTTCCATGGCCGGGGGCCCGACACCCGAGCGGCCGGTAAGGTCCGCGTGGCTCACCGCGACGGCCCTGGAGGCAGGGTGGCAGCTGAGACAGTCGGTAGGGTCCCGGGGAGCCCTGATGCTGTTCGGCTTCATGTTCCTGTCGACCTTCGCGAGCGTCTTCGTGCATGTGGTGGGGCACGTGGAAGGGCCGTTGCACCCACGCCCCGAGCTGCTTACGGGCCTGCTGCTCCGCTCCTCATTCGTGGTGACCCTGTTTCTTATCGCCGGCTTCGTGGGAGGCGTGGTTCGCCGCGACGAGCGCCCCGGTTTCGATGAGATGGTCGCGGCTACGGTCGCGCCCCTGCCGGTCCGGGTGATGGGCCGGTTCGCAGCAGCGACCGTGCTGACCTTGATGTTCGTGTCGATTCCCATGGGTGCGGGCCTGCTCGCCACCGCAGTCTCCATCCCCGAGGCGCTCTCCGTCGCGACCCCGCTGCGGCATGCGCTGGTTGCCTACGCCCCCGCCATGCTGGAGATGTGTGTGATCGCCTTCGTGATCCACGTGGCGATCCGGCACGCGGGCACCGCCTATGCATTGTCGATGCTGGCGGCCTTCGTGCTGGTATCGAACGAAGACATCGGGGTGGTGGAGTATCCACCTGCCTTGGTAGGGATTCCGACCGATCTCGCACTGTCGGAACTCGTCGGATGGGCTCCCTTCTGGGAACTGCTCGCAGGGCTAGGCGTGGTCAAGGCCGCGGTGGTTGCCGCCGGCATCGCGGTGGCATGGATCTTGTGGCGCCGGGGCACCGATCTGTCGGTCGCCACCCGGGTTGCGGTGGCGATGCGACGAGCGGTAGGCGGTGCCGGCGCGTTGTTGGTGAGTGCCGCAGTAGGCCTGTTGATCGCAGGATGGTTCGCGCACCGGCAGCTGGTGACCGTCGGCATCTGGGAGTCGGCGGACGACGCACGGGCGAACGCGGCTCGGTGGGAGGCGGCGTGGATCGGGCAGGCCACGCCGTTCGAGGTGTCGGGGGGCCACGTCGATTGGGTGCTGTCGCCAGACGACCGAGCGGTGACCGCTACCTGGACGTTGGAGGGAGTGCGAAGTCCCGGGGACACGCTGGCGATGGAACTCCCGCCGGGTATCCATCGGGTGCGGGCCACGGTGCAGGGGGCGCCCGCCCCGTGGCAGTCGTCCCACGACCATGGCGCGGTGGAACTCGGCGACTGTGGGCAGTCCGAGACCGGGTGCACGGTGGTGCTGTCGGTGGAGGCGCAACTGCGGGGGTGGCCCGTCGAGGGGCGCACGCCGTTCATACATCCGAGCCAGGCATGGATCCGGTCCACCGATGTCCTGCCTCGTCTCGGGACTGACCCTGAACGGGTCTTGCGAGATCCACGAGCGCGCGAGGCGCACGGGCTGCCCGCCGAGGTTCCTGGAATCGTGCCGGCGGCGAGCGTGTCGGCACAGGGGGTGGCCCCGGTAGCGACGTGGTCATACACATGGAACGTGCCTGCCGGCTGGACCGTGGGTGGGCCGGGCCAAATCATGGGCCCGCTGGATGTCGCACTCGCGTGGCGGCCTCACGAGGCCCCCCACACCGAGGTCGATGGGATTGTGGCCTGGCACGGGGCGAGCCACGAGCACGCCGCGCGCGACATCCTCGACGACGTGTCCACGATGCAGCAGTGTGTACGAACGGCGCTCGGCTCGGCCACCCCACCGATCTCGGAGGTGCTGCAGGCCCCCCGCCGGCACGAGATGGGGGTGCACGACGGAGTGCTGTGGCTTCCCGAGGACCGCGGGTGGGACGTCTCGGGGAATGGGCTTGGGCGGTGGCTGCGCCGGTACGATGTGGCTCGCCATGTGGCTGCGGCCACGCTCGTGGCCCGCGCTGCGTTGCGGCGAGAACCCGGTTCGCGTTGGCTGACCGACGGCGTGGCCGGATGGGTGGGACTTTCTTGTGTGCTGTCGCATGACGGAGACACCGCATGGCGTGCGGTGATGGGACGGAAGGCGGACGGTGTCGTCCAGGCGCTCGCCTTGCTAGATGCCCCGATCCGAGGTCTGTCGGTCGACGCGGATGCGCCTTGGGTCAGGCGCTACGCGCCGCTTGCCACGTCAAGTTGGGCCGCTTCGGAGGCGTCCGTGCCCGGCATTCTCGATGCAGTGCTCGGCCGTGTCCGAGGCGGCGAACCCCTCAGATCGGCGTTGCGGGCAGAGGTCGGCGCCGAGGTGGCAGACACGTTGCTGGGCGGCCCGCTGGCGTCGGATGCACGGCTCACGCAGTCGGGAGATGCCGGTGCACTGCGAGCCCAGGGGGACCGCTTCGAGTGGGTCGAAGGGGGCTGGACGCCGGTGGGTCCGGCAGAGCAGCTCGTGGTGTTCGGTGCCGGCCAGCATCGGTCGGTCCGTCCCACCGAGATACTCGATGGCTCCGGCGAGCGCACGGTGCTGGATGCGTGGCCCTCTTTCGAACGAGCCATCGACGACAACGTGTGGCCCCCGGCGCCGTGAGGGGTGCGCCACTACGCGACCCCGCCCACCGTCCACCGCGATCGGGCTGGTTCGGGGTGCGTCGTAGGGTGAGTTGTTGCTATTGAATACCACTTTCGATAAGCGTAGGCCCAGCAAAGAAGGGAGACTCTCGTGAGATCACGCTGGATGGACCCGCTTCGACTTCTCTGGGCGAGTGCCGCTCTGCTGCTGGGGACGAGCTGCGCTGGCGATGCGGAGTTCCCGCCCCATCAGACCCCCGATGACGGCCCGCTGTATTTGGTTTCCGGAGCGGTCCCCACCGTCGACAGCACGATCTCGGTCTTTGCCCTCGTCCCGTCGCTCGACGCCTCCGTCACACCGGACCTCGAGACAAGTGCCTCTGTGGACGGATTTGCGGTCGCGCTCGCCACGGACGGCGCCGGCTCCATCTTCGTCGCGGCTGCGGAGTCCGGCGAGATCGTGAAGTGGACGCTCGGTGATGACGGCCTGTTCCCCGGGTCACGGTTGAGCCTCCAGGGGTTCGGCATCACGAGCGCCGTGGCGGGGAAGGTGGTCATCCTCTCGCCCACCAAGGCCTACTACATCCCGATTCAGCAAGCGCGGGAGATCATCGTCTTCGATCCACAGACGATGACGATCACGGGGCAGTTCGAACTCGGCCTTCCGGCCATCGAGGGCTTCGCTACCGTCACCGTACCCGACACGTTCGTGTTGCGTGACGATGGAACGCTGGTGATCTCGACGTTCTACAGCTCCGACTACGGGCTCGTGTTCGGGGACCGGGTCGTGGTGACGGCCATCGACACGGCGTCCGACGAGGTCACGGCGTCCGACGAAGACGACCGCTGTGGCGCCTCCTGGTTCATGCAAGAGGCCACCGACGGAACCCTCTACATCAGCGGACACGTTCCTCACGAGGTCTACCGCACGTTCGACAGTCGAGCGGGCGCCGAGGTCTGCCAGCTGCGGGTGCTTCCTCCCGGCAGCGAATTCGACGATGGCTACTTCGTGGACCTGAGCACCCTGACCGGCGGACGCCCCACAGGCGACTTCCTCCTAATCGATGACGACACGGCCGGGATCCTGGCCTTCCACGAGGAGGACGCCACCCCCTCCGACGACATCTTCGAGTACACCTTTCAGAACGCGTACCGGTGGTACCTCTGGGACTTCGACGACGCCGAGGCGACGCTCGTACAAACCGGCAACCCGGGCTCGGTGGCTGGCCGACGCTTCTTCATCGACGACGTCTGGTACTTCCAGGAGGAGAACCTGGTGGACCTCGAGGGACGAAATGACTCCACCCTCCTTACGCTCGCGGCGGACGGCGACTTCTCGCGCGGACTCACGTTTCCGGGCGGTCAGATCCGGAATGTCCTCCGCCTGCGGTGAGAGGTCATGGTCCGTCCCTCAACAGCCCCTCGACCTCGAGGACCTTGCGGCTCGCCATGGACGCCTCGCCACCCCGGCGAAGCCAGGAGAGTCCTCTGGCGCACGTGATGCGCGCGCTCGGGGTCGAGCTGGTGGGCCACGGCCAACGCCTCCGCTTCGTCGAGCCAGCGGGTCACGTCGTAGCCGCCTCCGTCCATCCGGGATTGGGCTACATTCGTCAGCACGATGACCAGGTTCCGGGTCTCTCCCGTGCGCCGCTTCTCCTCCGCCCAGGCCTCGTAGATCGCCGACGCTTCCTGATGACGGCCCTCAGCACTCGCCACGGCCGCGAGGAGTCCCTCGGCTTGGGTGCGTCGGGACGCCAGGTGTCCTTTGGCCAGGGGCTCGCGCAAGCTTTGCTTGCCGCTGATCACCGCTGGCCTTCGGCGCTACGCGCCTGCAGGCCGACGCGGTTCAGCTTTCGTCGCTGACGCTCCTGCAAGCTGATCACCGTTCACGTCCTCGGCAGCCGCGTCGACCTTGTCGATTGGTCGAGCTATCGTCCGGCATCTGAGGTGAGCGATGTTGGCCTTTTGGGCAATTGCATGTGGACTCTTCGGCCCCGATTACGGGCCCTACAACTCCATTGTGCGCTTGCAGCGGTCCGCCGTGGAAGCATCCCCCTGTGACAGCACTGTCGTCAGGGCGCTTGTCGGGACGCTCGAAAAGGTCGACGTGCCAGCTGCCCTCGAAGCTTACCGCGCGTACGAAGGCGGCTGCGAAGACCGCGAGCAAGGATTGACAAGCCTCCATGCAGAGCTGGAGCGAACTGACGGCGATCTCGAACTCGCCCTTGCCCTCGGACAACGCCTATTCGAGGCGAAGCCGACGCGTGTTCGGGCGACCTTCCTGGCCAAAGTCCTCGACAAGCTTGAGCGGACTGCGGAGGCCTTGGCCTGGCGTCGGCAGGCCGTGGGCTTAGATCCAAAGAATGGGCCCGCACTCAAGAAGCTGGCCAAGACCGAGGAGGCATCGGGGTCTCCCTGCTCGGCATACGTCCGTTGGCGCCAGCTTCGGGTGGTGGATTGGCTCTCCCGCGGAGAGGCGAGTGTCCAGGCCGAGCGGCTTCTCGAGCTACCCGCCTGCGCCAACATGGTCATGGAGGGAACAGACTCCGTACGCTCCGAACTTCTACGCCGAGCGTTTGTGTTTCCGGTCGAATTCGGCGATTCGTCCATCGATCTCATGACGGACAGCGCCTCTGCCTGGACCTACGCAACCAAAGACGTTCTGAAAGGCGTGGTCACCGAAGACCTTGGCCAAGAACTGTCGTTCAAGACAGCCTGGGGCCACCTGAAGGGGGACCTGAAGCGGGTAGACCAGCTCCGCATCGGCGCAGTCCAAATCCACAACGTCCAGTTGGTTGTGGTGCCCCGCCTCATGGGCGGCCTCGAGGGCGCGCTCGGTCGCAATGTGTTGGCGCGAATATCACTTCGGCGCGAGGTCGATGATCGTTGGACGGTGACCGCTGACTGAAGTCACCACGCCAGGGGGTTGCCCAGCCCGCTCTCGTACCCGTTTGAAATATGGATGAACGCGGACAATGGTCGAACCATAGTGTACATTCATGTACAACCCTTGTAATTGCGCAAGTCCACTGAGCTGCTCCGCGAGCCCACGCGCTTCCTTTCCGGCAGTGGTGGCATAGACTTGTCGCACGACGGTGGCGCGATGTCGGGCCTGATTGTTCATCAAGAACAGCCGCGTGGCCAGATTGCCGGCCGTCTCTTCGGGGATGTCGCCCGGAAACTGGGTCCCAATGACGGTGCCTACGCCGAATGCCCGGCCCTCCCTGGCCAATTGCTGGAGTTTCTCGCTGCCGGCGACCCGGTGAGCTTCATCGAAGACAACCAGCCGCTTGAGCCGTCGAGGATGGTCTCCTCGCAGGGCAAACGCGTGCAACTGAATAATCAGCATTTCGGCCAACGCGCTTTTCATCTCGTCACTGGGCAGGCCCGAGAGCAACAGCGTCACCCGCTTGTCGACAAACTCGGCGAAGTCCTGGTCGCGGTCGTGCACGCGGGGAACCAGGTTGAGATCGACGAGCATGCCAATGCGATTGAGCAACGCCGCGTTGTTGGCTCCTCCTTCCTTGAGCATCTCGACCACCTCGGCGAAGACCGGCCATGTGGTCGTGCTTGGGTCACAAGGGACCTGGGGATCGATGCCATGCTTGCGGTAGACGGTTGCAATGGCGTCACGAACATTTCCTTCTTGCACGGGTCCCAAACCGAACACTCGCTTGAGCACTCCCGCAAGTTCATAGGCGTGCTGCATCGGGAGTTGAGGTTGTTCGCGCTGCGGAGGCTGGACCGGATTGAACGGTAGTCCATGTTGGGAAACATCGACGACTTCGAGTCCCTGGGCTTCGGTGAAGTCCGGGTCACAATAGTCCCGCTTGAAGTCGAAAATGCAGACGGGCAGTTGGTTGTTGCAAGCTGCGTCGATGAGCACCTTGATGGTTTGGGTCTTGCCCGCACCCGGGTCGCCGGTGACGAGGAACCCGAAGTTGTTGAGACGGTCGGGATCGGGACGGTACGGGTCCCAGTACACCTCGGCGCCATCGCCATCGTGGCCTACGAGCAGCGGAAATGCACCGTCCGGCTCCGACAGATGGACATTTGTTTTGTCCGAATCTGGGGGGCCCTGTGGGCTGGGTTGAGGGACTTCGGGCAGCCGCAGCAGGGTGTCGAGCCCATCGAACAACGTCGTGAGCCAGCGTCCGTCACGGCGCCACGGGTGAAAGCCCTCGACCTGGCGCATCTGTTCGTAAAAGTCCCTGGCCTCATGCAAGATGTGCCAGCGATCCTCGCCAATCTCGAGTCGGTGCCCCTGCAGGCTTTCGAGTTTTTGGAGCGCCTTGGCAGCAAGCGCGGTCTTGGATTTGGGAAACGCCCGGCTTCGGAGCGCGTAGGGGTAGTGAGGATTGGTTTGGAGAAAAGCTTCGATCTGATTCGCCAGCCCCTGGTTGCGATTGGGGGCATCGCAAAGCGCGATGGCCTTTCGCATGACGGCTTGACCTTGGTCATTGGACACGACAATGTCCGCAATCCGAGTCTCGGCCGAATCCGACAGTTGGCGATGCGACGTCTCTACCGTGAACGGACTGTGGTGCTCGGTATGCGCCGTCCTCACAAACCATTCGATGAGTTCAATCTTCTTAAGGTCCGAGACCCGGACCATGGCCAAGGAGCCGTCTCGGTGGTCGGCCCACTTCTTGTCGAAGTCGGTCGGAGGGGGCTTGGCCACCGGCTCGGGGGCCGGCACGTCGTCGAGTCCAAGTTCTTTGCGGGTTGGGAAGCGGCCTAGGAGCTGACCCTTTTCGCGGAATGAGCCGAGCAGCTGCAATGCCACCCGTACCGATTTCGTAAGCGGCAACTCTGCCTGGACCCAGTCGGGCAGTGGGTCCATTGTTCCAGTCCGCGGTTGGCCCAGCAGGTCAGCCAGGACACCGATGCGGCGGGCCACTACCGAATGGATGACGTCGGGACTTGGCCTAGGGATGGTCACCGCCGAGGGGGCTTCGTCCGCAATCCGGTGCAGGTCGGATTTGGACAGGTTCTTTTCGTCCTGAATGTGAGCTTCGTAAGCACTCTGCACCACTGACAAGACGATGCTCACATTGGGCATGGCCTCGGCGAGTCGCACGGCCTGGGTCACCGCGTGAATCAAAATCGAGGCATCCGCGAGCTTCAGTACGTTTTCGATCTGGTCGAAGGCGACCACCAAGGTCGCCTCCACGAGTTGCACCACCACCGCAAGATCGTGGATCATCCGAACCCGGTCGGTCGGCGTCTCAACGGGTTCGAGATGGTAGTTGCCGGGGAGTTCGCGAGTGCCATTGCGTAGGAAACTCACCGCGGGCCAGTAGCCAAGGCCCGCGAGCACCACGGCCGCGAACAGTCCGTAACTCGGTGGCGAATCGTCCAGTGCCCCCACGGCGAACTTGCGAAGCCGTTTCCCGATGACGAGGGCCGCTTTCAGGAGTTCCTCATCCTCGTCCTCGTCGAGGGCTTGGGTAAGCCGCTCGCGAAGTTCCACGTCGACGCGTTCCAACAGTTGATGGCTCAGCCGCTGCAGGGGGGTCACCGCTTCGCCCGTTGGGAACAAGAAACTCGCTTCCCCCAGACTTCGAACGATGGCCTGCTGCAACCAAGATTCGTAGCCCGACCGCTCAACTTGGGCGGTCAGCTGGATGATGGCGGGAAACACCTTCGAGGTGGGGGCCGATGTTGCCTCGTTGATGACCGCGGTGACGAGGTGCGTCTTTCCTGTCCCCTGATGGCCGAGCACCAACGAAATGCGTGCACCCGGACTGGGTACGCGCTGCTGTGCATTTCGAATCGCCGAGGAAACGGCGTGTCGACATTCGCGGTTGAACTCAATGACGTCGACCTTCAAGAGGTCCTTGGGATGACGCACGCTTGCAGTCGAGCTGAAGAACTCGTCACCACGGGGGTCCAGGAAGTCTGTTTCGTTCATGCGATCGACTCGCTGCTCACTAGGTGAACGTTTTCGCGGTTCCACTTCGTCATGCTGCGGTCTCGCAACGCGGGATCCATCATCTCGGGCAATTCGAGTGAATCGAGCTGAAGTTCCCGTGATTTGGCCGCCTTGACCAGGGATTGCTTGAAGTCCTCGAGTGTTGTTCCATCCTGGTACTTCGCCCCGTAGGCGTCAAAGACCTGTGCGATGGCTACGCGCCCGACGAAGGGAGGGGTTTCCATTGAGCGAACGAGAGCGAGAACGCGAGCCGAGAAAGGAAGATCGACCTGATTCCCGCCTGATCCCATGACTGCGCCGTTGATGACCTCGGTGGAGGGCGCGACTCCGAGTTCAAGGAGTCGTTGTCGCAACGCTTTGATCGTGGACGAAGGGCTACCGATGGCCTTGGCGGCGAGGTCGCTCATCACATGATCGATGTTTTGCCGTCGCGTATCCGCGAGCGAAGCAAGGATCACCGTCGCCACGGGCCCTGCCGGGTCGATGACGGGAAAGGGCCCTGGGCCGATCAGGTCGGCCATCCGATCCTTGACGACACGCCACACGAGTTCCGTGCGCACATCCTTGACGGACAATCGCGCGCGTTCGGCCACGTCAAACGTGACGCCACAAATCGCCCCAATGAAGTTCTGAGGGTGCCGCAGCCGTCTGCGTACGTCACCCGAATCTGGATCGAGACCTAGCGCGACGATGGGCAAGCGCCGGTCTCTAATCTGTTCCCAACGCGACGTCTTGTCCGCACCGAGAAACGCTTCCGCCCGGGACCGCCCGGCATCGGACAAGACGAGGCGGGATCCGCTTACCAGAATCATCCGTTCGCGTTTGGCATCCTGAATCACTCGACGAACGTGTTCTTCGGC
>JBCCQY010000081.1:0-38248 GCA_039208735.1 Myxococcota bacterium
CGGCGTCTGAAGCCATCTGACGATCTTGACCTTCGAGATAGGTAAACACCGCGGTGGCGCCGAACCCTACCGCCAAAGCCGCTCCCGTACCCACAAGGGCCCAGCGCGGCCGGCTTTGGGGGAGCGCTTCAGACGTTGTCGGAAGAGGCGTGGGAACCGGAGCCTCGCGGACGACGGCTTCCGGCCGCGGGGCGGGCGCAGGCTGCAGAGGCGGAATTTGTTCCATCCGGCTTTCGATGGCGGCGATGCGAAGGTCCAGCGACACCACATCAGACGGCGACGCATAGGGCCGATACGCCCGGAGACTGTTGATGGCACCCGCGAGATCGCCAAGACGTTCCTGCGCATTGGCGATGTTGTAGAGGATTTTTTCGTTCCCAGACAGCGCATAGGCCTCTTCGAACGCAGCGATCGCTTCTTTGTAACGGCCCGCCTTGTAGAGGCCGGCGCCGAGCTTGTACAGCTCACGAGCCTGGGCCACCCTTGCCTCCGGGGCGTCAGGGTCCGGAGGTGGGGTTTGGGCGTTGGCCGGACTCCCCACGCCGACCAACCACGCGAAAAACATCACCACACCATCTCCAGGAGCCAGGGGTTTCCTAGCTGAATCGTCAGTCCGTACCCTGCGACGAGACCCGCCGACATTGCGACAGCCAATCCGGCAAGTAGCAAGGCGATCTTGAGCCGACGAGAGGTTCTTTGAGGTTGGGCTCTCTTTATTGGCCGAACGTCTATTTTCCCATCGACCAACACCGGACTGGCAAAGGTCGAGGTTGATTCGTCGAGCAGCCCCGCCTCACAAAGTCGAAGCGCTCGTTGCAACTGTCCGGCGTCGATGAACCGCTGGGTGCGGTCCTTGGCGAGGCACCGGTCGATGGTCCATTGGACGGCGCTGGGAATGTCGAGTTCCGGGAGAACCTCACGAATCGCGCGCGGCGTTTTCATGAGGTGAGCCTCAAGAACGGCCGCAGGTCCCGCGTGCGGGAACGGGTACTCCCCGGTGAGACACTTGAACAGCAGGACCCCCATTGCGTACACGTCGCAACGCTGGTCCAGGGCGTGGCCTCGAATTTGTTCGGGCGCCATGAACTGTGGCGTTCCCAAAATGAGGCCGTCCGCGGTCATTTCTGAGGCCCCCTCGACCTCCTTGACCAGCCCGAAGTCGACGACCTTCACCAGATCGGTCCCATCCTTTCCTTCGGCGATCAATACGTTCGCCGGCTTCAGATCGCGGTGAATGATGCCGATTCCGTGAGCCTCTGACAGGCTCCCACAGATCTGGTTGGCGATGCGGAGGAGGCGCAGGGGCTCGATCGGACCTGCGTTGACGAGTTGCCGGAGGGTGGGTCCTCGGACGAACTCCATCACGAGGAACGGTCGGTCGTCCTCGACGCCGTAGTCGAACACGCGCACGGTGTTGGGGTGCGAGAGCTTCGACAACAGCGACGCTTCGCGCAGGAAGCGGACCGACAAATCTCGGGCCGAGACCTGGTGGGGACTGGCCGCCAACACCTTGATGGCCACGGTCCGGTTGAGCTGGAGCTGCTCCGCTTCGTACACCACGCCCATCGAGCCTCGCGCGACCCGTCGTAAGATACGGTAGCGCTCGGCGAAGATGGTGCCGACCCGCTCATCGCTGTCCAACCGGGGCCACGCCACGCGGGGACTTGCCCCAGGTTCCGTGAACGCCAGTGCTGCATCGTCGGAATGAGGGGTTCCCACTCCGGTGGTGCTGTCCCGAGGCTCCATCGTGGGCCATCCCCCTACTCGGCGCTAGTCTACGCCTCCGTCCTCACGGCCTCGGAAACCCCACGGGACGTTTCCTCGACGGTTGTGTGTCGGTTCAGGATCCAGGGTACCAATAAAATCAAGATGAGCCTTCGGGAAGGATCATTCTTTTATAAATCCGTACTCGGCGAAGACCTGATCCAAGCCCCAAGTCGCTCGCCATCTTCGGGTTCATGTGCGGCGTCGGTCCATACGACCAGAATCCGGTAACCGCCGTCGTCGGTTACATCAGGGCCGGTTTCAATCACGGAAATGCATGGAAACTCCCAGCAGTCGTGGGCCATTTGGGCGGCGGACCCGAGGCAGCACTGGGGCTAGGACTCGCGTGGTCTCCGCCGAGCTTCGACGACGATTCGACGACGATTCCACGAAGGATTCCAAATCTGGGAATCCCTAGGTTGACACAAACAAGTTCAACCTGAGGACCGCCGATGGAAATCGAGATTCTATACAAGGGATTTCACTGCGTCAGAGAGTCACGTTGGGACCGATGGTCCAACTCTGACGAACCCTACTTCATCTTTACCGTCGATGATGGTGTCGACTCAAAAGTTCGTAAGGTAGGCCCGTTTCAGGACGTCGACACGGGCGACAGTGTGGCCGACAGTTCGCCGGCCCAGATTGGCCTGGCGATTTGGAACTCGACGACATCGGGTCAGCGCCGAGACATTCTGATCGCGCTTTCGGTCGCGGAGGACGACGGCAATGGAAGCAGTGAGGTGGAGACCGCGGTATCCGCTCTCTTGGGTTCGGCGGGGGCGGCCCTTGGTGTCGCAGTAGGCGCGGGCGGAGGGCTTTTCTCGGCGATCGGTAAGAAAGTCGGGGAGATTATCGTCGGGGCCGACGATGACAACGTAGGGACCACGGGGCTGCTCCTCTCCGAAGACGAGCTGATGAGACTCGCGAGGAAAACCCCTCAGTTTCGACCCGACATGGGCATCGATTTCAACATCGCCTTGACGGTCGATGGAGGAAAAGAAGGGAAGTACATTGTCTTTCTCTTGGCTCAAGAGGTGGGAGGACAAAAGTCAAGGGACGAAATCCGCGTTGTCGGGATTGGCGAACGCAATGACCAGGTCATTCCCGAGCAGTGGCGTATGGCAAACCGCGAACGCGTGGATCTACTTGCTGCATCACGCCATACGGTCTTTGGGTACTCTCGGGCGACGAGCCTTGGGGTGGACTACGACGTCGAGCCCCGCGGGTTGCGGCTGGACGACTTTCATGTTTTCGACAACCACCAGACGCATTCGTTGCTCGGTCCCTTTCGCCACACAACGCGGGATCAGGCAACCCTGGTCACCTACTCGTCCGTCGAAGGTCGCGTGACGGTGAGGTCGCCTGATCTGGTCGGGACCGTAGGTTCGAACACGGGTCTCCGTCCTTACCAGGTCGACCGGACGTTCGAGCTGGGTCGCAACTGGACCGCCATGGTGCCGGGTCGGTTCAGCCACGCCGCGGTGCGAGATCAAAGAATGGACCTTCTCTTTTACCGAAAGCACGATGGTCATCAGCGCATGATCTCGCTGCCGAGGAGAGGAAAACGTACCCTTCGGACCAACTTCAAGAACTGGCGTCGTCATTGGGACGTCATTGCGCCCGTGGTGTTTCCCGGAGCCCGAGGCTTCACGTCACTGTTGCTGTACACGCGCGGCGATCCGAACTCACCTCAACCCAGGGGGCAAGGTCAGATCTGGCGAGTGGAGGATGAGGGCGACCTCGGGAGTCAACCCGCGATCAGCGGAGGCTGGTTTGCCACCTGGGACTTCATTTGCCAGGTGCGAGGCAACGCCGACCGGATCCGTCTTCTGTTCTTTAGTCGCTCAAGGCGCCAGGTTGACATCTGGGAGTTCCCAGGTGCGAATCTGATCGCGAGACAGCGAATCGACTTCGATGTGTTTCGGATTGTGCCGCAGTACGACTGGAACGACTTCCCGTTCGTGGAGCGACTGATGTTGCTGGTGTGAGTGGGCGTCGACCGATGTCGTGGATGCAGGCGACGTCGGTTGACATGAGTCATTTTGTTGGATATCTAACGAATGTGCTGAGCCTGCTGGAGTCGCAGATTCGACGTCCTCTTGCCGCGACGGATCGATTGGAACAGGCCCATGCGTATCGCCTGCAGCGGCTCGGTCGTGGGCTGCGCTACCACCTGTTGAAGCACCTCGAGCCTTACGGCATCACGCCCGAGCAGTACCTCATCCTGTTTCGGTTGAAGGAGCGGGACGGACGCGGGCAGTCCGAGCTGGTGGACCCCGGGTTTGATGACCGAGCGAACATCACCCATCTCGTGAACCAACTTGAGAAAGGCCGGCTCGTCGAGCGACGCGCCGACGAGTCTGACCGCCGGAAACGCCAGGTTTGGCTGACGGATACGGGCCGTGACCTCATCCACTCGTTGCTTGACGACGCGGTGCGCATTCGCATGAAGCTCTTCCAGGATTTCGATGACGATGAGCTTGAAAAGCTGATCGAGTTCGTCGATCGAATCGAAACCCGCCTCTATCCATGAGTATTTAGGAGTCGAGGGCAAGGCCGAGAGGTCTGTCTTCTAGATAGTTAGATACGTAGCAAAAAGGAGAATCATGTACATCTTCCTGATGAGTTTGATGTCTGTTGGCACGTCTTGGGCCGGTCGTGGCGACAAGGCGGCCGTGACCGAAACGCTTGAACTTTGGACCCAAGCGACGGACGCGCGAGACGCGGACGCCGTGGCCGCCCTGTTCCGTCCCGATGCGGTTCAGGCCATCACGATGGGCGACAAGGCCATGAGCCTGCCTACCGACGTTTACGTGCAGATGATTCGTGATGGGAAGGTGGGCGGAGACGACACTGAGCTCGATGTGCACGCGGTCTCGGTCCACGGCGCGTTGGCCACGGCCCTGACGACGCGCACCACCAAGGCCCTGACCATGCACACGGCCGTCGTATTGGAGCGAGACGGAGATCGATGGTTGGTCGTCTCCGCCACGGTGAAAGCAGAGTCCAAGCCATAGGTCTCCGCCTCAACTCGAGAGGACGTCGACCGATTGCGCACACGAGGCCTCTGCGCCGTGCGGAGCCGTCAGGAGTCCCTCGATGTTGTTGTTCGCACTGTCCCTTGCCACGACCGGGCCAGCCCTGGCCACCAAGGCCAAAGATGTTGGTCGGTTCTATGGGGTTCGCGAAAACACCCTATCGGGGCCTGGTCTCGTGGTGGGTCTGCGCCGCACCGGAGATTCGCCGAGCAATGCCGCGACCGTCCGGTCGTTGGTGGCTCGGCTCCAGGGCCATGGGCTTTCGATTCGCATTGAGGACGTCACGAGTCGGAACGCAGCCCTTGTGATGGTCCGTGCTGCGCTGCCTCCCGACTACCGGCCGGGTGACCGCGTCGACGTCACGGTTGCGAGCACCTCAGATGCCACGTCGCTTGAAGGAGGGATGCTGGTTTGGACGCCACTCTTCGATCAGAGCAAGCAGCTCGTGGCCATCGCAGAGGGACCGCTGGTGGTGGGGGGCTACGCGGCCCAGTCGGCGGGCAACACGGTGCGCAAGAATGCCCCTACTACGGCCATGATTCCTGGGGGGGCGCTCATCGAGCGCGAGAACGACCGCGCGCTCAACTATGCCGCGTTGGAGACCACCGAATTCGTGCTCGACCGGCCCGACTTCGCGACGGCCGCGGCGCTTGAAGACGCGGTCAATGCCGCGTTCGGATCGGAAGTGGCCCAGGCGGTGAGCGCTTCGACCGTACGGATGGCCATTCCGGAAGACCTTCGGGGGCGGTTCCCCAGATTTGCGGCCCAGGTTGAAGCCGTCGATGTTACAGTCGCGGCCCCGGCGCGGGTGGCCATCAACGAGCGAACGGGCACGGTGGTGATGGGAGGCGAGGTCACGATTTCGCCGGTCGCGGTGGCCCACGGAGGGCTGACCGTCGAAGTGCGTCGGGTGAACCAAGCCATCCAACCGTCACCTCTCTCCTTTGGGACGACCGCGGCGCTCTCAAATGTCGAGGTTGAGGCTAGAGAATCCGAAGGCAAGCTCCTGCTGGTCGAGGGTGCACAAATCGCAGACCTCGTCGCCGCCCTCAACGCGCTTGGGGTCAAGCCTCGCGACCTCGTGGTCATTCTGCACGCCATCCGAAGGGCGGGCGCCCTGCAAGCGGAGATTGTGACGCTATGAATCCCGTGGATCTGGCTGGGGTTTCGTTTTCGGCGCTGTCTTCAGCTCCGCGTCCATCGGAAGAGGCCTCCACTTCGATGGTGTTTGCGCAAATCCTCGTCAAGGAGCTTCGCAGCGCGTTGCCCGAGGGGGGCTGGCTCGGTGGGGGACCCTTCGCGTCCTTTGAGACGTTGCTCGACGAGCAGTTCGCCACGGTGCTGGCCGAGCAGCTCGAGGGGCTCATCGAACCCCCACCGCACGGGGAAGGGATGGCCTTGCCAAGTCGAGGGCTTCCCGACGCGGTGCTTCCGGTCCGCGACGGACGCCTAACCTCGGCATTTGGCATGCGCACCGACCCCATCGACGGCGCCCATCGTCACCACGACGGCATCGATCTGGCCGCGCCCAAGGGCAGTCCGATCCGAGTCGTACGCGCAGGTCGGGTCACGCGTGCGCATGAGGTGCCTGGGTATGGGCGTCTCGTGGTCGTCGATCACGGACGGGGACTCGAGACGCGGTACGCTCACTGCGACGACATCCATGTTGCGGTGGGCGACGATGTAGCGGCAGGCACCGTGCTGGGCACGGTCGGCTCGACGGGCCGCTCGACCGGGCCCCACCTGCACTTTGAAGTTCGCCAAGATGGGACGCCCATCGATCCCGTGGCCACGGGGCTCGTGGACCCTCGAGACTGATCTTGGACCTTCAGCTCGGCGCTGGGGTGTCGAATGGTCGCGTCGCCCTCAAGTGGACCGCTCGATGACCGATTGGTCTCTTCGAGCCATATGCGCAAACCGAGGTTTTCATGAAGATCGGTCGACTGCCCCCAATGCCCGCTCAGGACGGGACCGGTACCTCCGCGCCGCGCACCGCGAACGGAGAGTCCTCTGCCGATGAGGCAACGAAAGTTTCGCTGTCGAAGGACGCCGCCTTCGTGGCAGACATGCGCAGCAAGGCGAACCGTGCGGTTCCCAAGGTGCGCGACGATGTCGTAGAGAAGGTGAAGGCGGAACTCGAAGCCGGAACCTTCGAAGAGAACACCGACATGCAGAAGGTTGTTGACGGCCTTCTGGCTGATCTCTGAACCGGGGACCGTCCCATGACGCTGCCCGAGATGGTGGAACGGCTCGCTGAGTTGACGGAACAGCACGTCGCTGCGGCCGTGGCTTTGGATGCAGCCACGGTGGCGGCGATGGCTCGGCGCCGAGTCGACCTCCTTTTCGAACTCGACATTGCCCTTCAGTCCAAACCGACGCTGACCGATGCGCAAAGGCGAGAGACCAAGCAGCAGACCGAACGCCTTGCGCGTGCGGAACAACGCTTGGCTCACGTCATTGGTCACGTGCTGACGGTCCTGACGCCGACCGTCCCCTCGGTCTACGGCCGCACGGGGAGGCTCGGCTGGAGGTGACATGGGCATCCTCGATACGCTCCGAACAGGCGCAAGCGGCATCTTTTCGGCTTCGGCCGGGCTTGATGCGACAAGTTCGAACATCACACGGGCACAGCTCCCGGGTGCGACGCGGCGTCTTCTTGAACAATCCACCCGAGCCCCGCTTCGACAGGGCCTGGTCCACATCGGACAAGGCATCCAGGTCGACGGCATCGTTCGCGACAACCCTGCGCTTCTCGGTGCGCAGCGGATTGCCGCGGCGGGCGATGCAGGGCAAGCCTCGACGCTCGCCGATGGTCTGCGGTTCGTCGCTCCACTCGTCGACGAGACGGTGTCAAGCGGCCCACGGAGCACGCTGACGGCGTTCTTCGAGTCGCTTACCATGGCGACCTCGGACCCCGCTGACCCCAATCTGCGAACGGCGGTGGTGCAAGCGGCCGAGACGTTGGCCACCAGTGTGGTGCGAGCCGCGGAAGGGTTTGAGGCGTCGATGCGCGAGTTCGAGGGTCGCATCGAAGCGGGCGTCGCTCCCGTCAACGAGATGCTGAAGACCGTTGCAGCGTTCAACCGTCAAATCACGTCGGTCGAAGGGGCCACTCCCGACTTGGCCGACGAACGGGACCGCCTGTTGCGCGATTTGGGCGAACTCGGCGGCTTCGTGGTGCGGTTTGAAGCCGACGATACGGCCACGGTCTACCTCGACAGCCACATCATGGTTCAAGGCGACGTCGCGCGCACGCTCGACTACGAGCCTCCGGCTGGCTTTTCCATCCCGCTTGACGGCAGCAGCGTCACGGTTGAGGTGGGAGGCGCCATGCAGGGCTACGTAGAGGCCCATCAGGCGGTCCAGTCCTACGCCGACCAGCTCGATGACTTCGCGGGGGCGTTTGCCAACGAAGTGGGAACCACCATGGGCTTAGGCTTCACGGCCAACGGTGTGTCCGGCGGCCCAATGTTCGTCTTTGATGCGTCTAGCCCCGGCCTTACGTTTTCGGTGGCCGACGGACTCACGGGTGCCGATCTGGCCTTTGCTGGTCAGCCCATCGCGGCGGCCGGTGATGGCGAGAACCTCGCGCGTTTGCTGTCGTTGCAGAATCAATCCTTCGTCAACGGTCTGACGCCGGGCGACGCGTTGTCGAGCATCACCAACCAAGTGGCGCTCGATCTCGCGGAGGCCGAGCGGGCTCGAGAGCGCTCCGATGGCGTGCTCCTCGATCTAGACCAGCTGGCCGAGAACCTCCACGGCATCGATATTGACGAGGAGGCTACCAACCTCATCGCGTACCAGACCGCTTACCAAGCCTCTGCCCGCGTGGTGTCGACGGCTCAGGAGTTGGTCGGTACGCTCCTGGAGATCACGTGATCGTTCGTCGACCTTTTGCGTCCACCACGGACGCTTCCATCCGCCGCCTTAGCGATCTGAAGGATCGGTTGGACCACCAGAATGTGGTGGCCGCGAGTGGCATCACGATTCAGGACGTGGATGACGCCGCAGGATTGTGGCGTCAGATCGACAACTTGAGCCAATCCCGGGTCAATCTCGACGCGTTTCTGACCAACGGTGAGTTTGCCGAATCGATCTTGCGGGTGGCTGACGTGGCCCTCCAAGAAGGGGCGGACGTGCTTTCGAGCGCGCGGGCGTTGGCGGTGTACCTCTCGAACGACTCGTTTGTGCCCTCGGACCGGTCCGCACAGCTGCCCGAAGTCGAGCAGATGATCGAAAGCATCGTCCAGATCGGAAACGCCCAATATGGCAAACGATTTGTATTCGCCGGCACCGCCTACGATTCGGCCGCGTTCGATGAGGGCGGCACCTACCTGGGAACCAACGATGTGCCAAGTACTCAGGTGTCAGACACGCAGTTCGTGAACACGGGCTTCGACGGTAGCGTCGCGATTGAGTCCGCCCTCGCGGCCCTTCAGGACTTTGCGAACGCCCTTCAGTCCGGTGATCAGGCCCAGGTGAACGCCCAGATCGATGTGCTCGACGAGGCCTTTCGTGACTTGGTGCTTCAACGTCAGCAGGTCGGCCACGAACAGTCCGATGTCGGCCGAATCAATGACCTCACGCGGTCGCTTCAGATCACCGTGGCGGAATCCCTCGACCAGCTGGTGGGGCAAGATCCCATCGAGGCGTTGACCTCGTTGTCTGAACTCCAGTCGGCCTACCAGATTGCGCTGCAGGTGACGGCAACCCGAAGCTCCAACACGATCTTCGATTTCCTTAGGTAGGGTCGGGCGGTGGGGGTGGCGCACCCCTTCAAACGCAGCCGCATGACCACGCCGCGAGGGTTCAGGGCCCGCAGGCGGTTTCTCCGCTGCGGGAGCCCTCGCTCGACTCGACGTAGTGAGCCACATGCATCTGGTTGGCTCGCCGGATGAGTTGGATGACGTCGATGGCTGTCGTGGAACGGCCTCCGTTTCCAACGTAGCGGAATTCCGAGGCGGCCTTGCCTGGCACGTCATCGCGAAGCGGAAGGATGCATTGGGCCTTGGCGTGAAGATCGAGCCCGAACGCCACCGGCGACCGCATCGTCGCCGACCCGCTCCGCAATGCCGCTTCGAGTGCCGGTGATGTCAAGTCGGTGCGTGCAGTTCCGGCACATTCGGTCTGGAAGGAGCGTCAGGCCTGCCTCTCCGAGTCGCGTAAGCTTCTCACATTGCGTTTCCCGCAACCCTGGCGTGTCCCCAGATGGTTGGCCTTCGACCACTCTTCTTTGTCTAAATGGCACGGATTGGTTCGGACACCTCTCAATCGGGCCGGAGTCGGGTCCGAACATCTGGGCGAGTCGAGGAGCTGCTAGCCGGCACCTCAAGCCTTTTGAATCCGACCCCACGCAAGGAGGCCAACCATGGCCCTGTCGGTCAACACGAATATCGCGTCGCTCGACGCCATCTCTCGCTTGAACATGACCCAGACCAACCTGACCAAGACGCTGGCTCGAATCAGCTCTGGGCTTCGCATCACGCGAGCGGGTGACGATGCGGCCGGTTTGGGCGTGGCCGAGAACCTCTCCGCTTTGACCCGTTCACTGCGTATGGCGATGCGGAACACGAACGATGGCATTTCCGTGGTGCAAACCGCAGAAGGCTCAGCGTCGGAAATCAGCAATATCCTGAAGCGGATGCGAGAGCTGGCCATCCAGTCCGCGTCGGAGACGCTCGCCAACTCGGAACGAACCTACGTAAATGACGAGTTTGCGGAACTCGGTGCGGAAATCGACCGTATTGCCGAGGTGACCGAGTTCAACGGTGTGCCCCTCACCGACGCGGGTGCCGTGGCGACGCTGCAGGTACAGGTGGGCGTGGATGGCACGGCGAATAGCCGGGTGGCCATCAACCTGACGAACCTCCGTTCCGACTCCGCGAACATGGGCGTCGACACGGGTAGCATCGACCTGCTGACGGCAGCCAACGCCCAGGCGGCCATCGCCAACATCGACTCCGCGCTCGACTTTGTGAACCAGGTTCGTTCCGGCTTTGGGGCCACTCAGAACCGTCTCGAATCGGCTTACCGTCAGCTCGACAACTACTTCCTCAACCTCACGGAATCCGAGTCCCGGATCCGCGACACGGACTTTGCGTACGAGTCGGCACAGATGTCGAAGTACCAGATCATGCAGCAGGCCGGCGTCGCCGTGTTGTCGCAGGCCAAGAACATGAACGCGCAGGCGGCCCAGCTCCTTCAGTAAGGGGGCCGGCGGGCCGAGGAATCTCTTCAGCCCGCCTGATTTCTATCGATAACCCTTGCGTTCAGTTGGGAGAGCCCCATGTCCATCACCATCGACGGCGTTTTCTCCGGATTCGATACGACCGCCCTCATCGAAGCCATCCTCACCGGCTCCCGGCAGCGGATCATTCTTCGCGAAGGCCAAGTTAGCGACAACCAGATCACGTCGGACAGACTGTCCGAGATGTCGGGTTTGCTCTCGAGCCTGTCGAGTCGGATTGAGACGCTTCAAGGCACGAGCGGAGGCATCGAGTCCCAGGCGTTCACGACAAGCTTCGCCGAGGGATTCGGATTCACCGCAGAAGCGGGTGATGGCGCGGTGCTCGGCACCTACGACATCGACATCGCGAGTCTGGCCACCGCACAGATCGAATCGAGCAACGAGACCTACGCCGAGCGTTCGACGACTGGGGTGATGGGCCAAGGGACCATCGCTATCGATATCGGGGGCACGGTCACCGACGTGACCATCGACTCGACCAACGATAGCCTCACGGGGTTTGCTGACGCGATCAACGCGGTCAGCGGGGTCAGTGCCTATGTCCTCGACACGGGCGATGCGACCAACCCCTACCAGCTGATCGTTCAGGCGGAACGGACGGGGGCAAGCAACGCCTTCACCATCGACACGTCCGGACTCTCGGGCGGTTCGGTGCCCACGTTCTCGAACGTGCAGGCCGGAGCGGATGCGGCGCTGACCGTTAACGGCATCGCGGTCACGTCCGATTCCAACACCATCCAGGCCGTGCCGGGCTTGACCATCAATGCCACCCAGGCAGGACTCGGCAACAGCGTGGTCACGGTGGGCTTCGACTCGGCTGCGTTCAAGCAGCAAGTGGAAGACCTGCTTAGCGACTACAACGAGATCATTACGTTCTACGATGCCAATACGGCGTTTGACACGGACGCGAACACGCAGGGTCCGCTGAACGGCGAGAGCGTCGCGAGAAACATCGTCGACCGCATCGGGACCCTGATCTCCGGGAACTACACCAGCGTTTTGGGTTCGTTTTCCCTTCTCGCCCAGATCGGTGTTCAGACCCAGCAAGATGGGACGCTGCTCCTCGACTCGCCGACGTTTGACGCCGCCGTCGAGAACAACTTCGATGATGTCGTTGAGGTGCTTACGAGCGCCGACGGCCCGCTGTCCGCGCTCAAGGCTCAGATCGATGATGTCTACATCAACTCCGATGGGCTTCTCGACAGTCGACGCGACACCCTCCAAGACGAGATTGTTCGTCTTCAGGAGGACATCGAGCGCGAAGAAGAGCGCATCGAGAGCCGTACCGACACCCTTCGCGCTCAGTTCACCAGGTTGGAAGAATCCCTGGCCGAACTCCAGAGTTCTGGCAACTCCCTTTCTGCCCTGCTCAGCACCGCCCCGTCCGGTGGCGCAGGCATTTAGTCCAGGAGGACGTGAATGAACGGCATTGCCCGCTACAAGCAGGCGCGGTCCAGGGTCGAGCCCGAGCAGCTGGTCCTTTTGCTCTTGCAGGAGGCGGTCGTGCGGCTCACTCGTCTCGAGTCGACCTCGGGCAACGATCCGCGCTGGGTCCAGGACCTGCACCATGTGCGGGCGATCGTGCTCGAACTCTTCGATGGGCTCGACCCATCCGTCGATGAGACCCTGGTGAAGCGCCTTGCCAACCTCTACCAGTGGTGCCTCGAGGAGCTGATTCGCGCAGGCAACGAACGTGAGAAGGATGTCATCGTACCTGTGCGCAAGGTCCTGGAAACCCTGCTCGAAGCATGGCAGCACATTCTCAAGGATCCAACGCCACCTGAGGCCGCGTGAATCCTCATCCTCTGGTGGCGGAGGCAAAGCGACTGCTCGACCAGGAGCACCTCGACCCCGACGAGTTGAATGAGCTGTCGCAACAGGTGCGGACGAAGCCCCCCACCGAGCCCGACACGGCTCGCGCGTTGCTTGCCCTGATCGAGACCCTAAGCCAGCGGGTGTCGACGGAACTCGACGTGCTGGGCCATGCGCTCAAGGAAGCCGCTGCCTCGAAGAAGGCACTGGCGGGCTATGGCTTCGTGAAGCCAACCGTCAAGAACCAGCACGCCAACAAGGTCGTCTGATAGCGTTGGGAAGACGCTGAAGATGGTGGGTGCGATCGCCGACTTCAGGTGAGGCCTTGCGGAAACCTCCGTGTTCACCCCAGCTTAAGTACTGGAGAACGCGGGCTCTCGAGTCACGAACCGAGTTTGTGACCAGCTTTCGGACTATTGGGCATTTTGGTCCACGGGTGAGCGACGCTATGCTCCTGCCCCGGGGGCGAAGTGCAGGACGTTCCAGAGTTGGTGGGGGGCGAGCTGCGGATCGACCGCTATGTGGTCGAGGCCAAGCTCGGCGAAGGAGGCATGGCAGACGTCTGGTTGTGTCGGCTCGCGGGCGCTCGTGGGTTCACCAAGCGGGTGGTGATCAAGACGATCAAAGCCGCGTGCCGCAACGATCACTACGAGTCGATGTTCATCGATGAGGCCAACATCGGGGCGCGCCTCGAGCATCCGAACATTCCCCGGGTGACGGAATTGGGCCAGACGGCTTCGGGGGTGCTCTACCTGGTGCAAGAGTACGTCGATGGGCCCAGCGTACAGCAGATCATCGGGGCGCAGCGGGCGATCGGACGCTGCGATCTGCGACTCGCGGTGAAGATTGCGTCCAGCGTCGCCAGCGCGCTCGACTTTGCCTATCGGCTTGGAGATGACCAAGGCCGTCCACTCGATGTTGTTCATCGTGACGTTTCAACGTCGAACATTCTCGTTTCCCGGCGCGGCCCCGCCAAGCTCATCGACTTTGGGGTGGCCCGATTTAGTGACCGCGAGACCGAGACCCAGACAGGCATCCTGAAGGGGAAGCTGCGATTCATGGCGCCCGAAGTGGTTTCCGGAGGGCCAACGAGTCACCAGTCCGACCTGTACTCACTGGGTCAGGTGCTGTACCGGCTGTGCACCACCCAACGGCCTGGGGGGCTGGTCGGGTCTGCCGATTTCGCGATGCCATCCGAGATCCAGCCCGATGTGGACCCTGCGTTGGACTCCATCATCCTCGCATGCCTGCAGGTCAAGCCCGACCATCGCATCGTCAATGGCGAGTTGCTTTCGCAGCGTTTGGATCGGTGGGCCTTGGCTCATGGAGGGCCGGTCACCGCCGCCGAGTCTGCGGCCCGCCTCGCCTCGATGTTCCCAGGTGGGGCCACAGATTGGCAGCCGACGGATACCGAACCGCTCAGCGCATCGATGGCGAGCGCAACGCCGTCGGCACGGCCTCGGTCCCGTCCTGGGAAAGGTCGAGTGTCACGGTCGGTGGTCTTCGTGGCCAGCGTAGGGGCGGGATTGTTGTTGGCAGGGCTAGGATTCGCCGCCTTTTTGGCGACCCAACCCGACCGTGCGGCAGTGGCGCACAGCACCCCGGCCGATGCGGCGCTGAAGAACTTGATCGAATCCGCGACACAGGCCCTGATGGCCGATCGCTATTCGGATGCGGAAGCGTTGTGGCGGGAGTCGATGCGTCTCAAGACGTCCGACGTGGAACTCCAAATGCGTCGGGCCCAGCTCACCGCTGACCTACAGCTGTACGGTCAGATTGAGGGGGTGCGGGCGTTGGCGGGTTTGGACCCTGAGAAGGCTCGTACGCAGGCGGAACAACTCCACCATGACCACCCAGAACACCCCGACGTGGCTGCGCTCCTCGATGAACTGAGTCCGTAGGGGACTCAAGGGCGAACGACTCCGACCGATGGCGAACCATGATGTGGTCGATCGGAGTCTTGGCGACAACGTGGGCGGTGGAACCGCCTGCCGATACCGGCGAAGTGCTCGACACGGGCATGCCCGCGGCGGAGGACACGGCTCCGCCGCGAGCGCGGTCCGCCGCCGAGCTGGCGGGCGAGACCGGCGGGTGCCGCTGTAGCTCGTCGTCCCCCTACGCTCCGTGGCTGGGCGGGGGGCTTGGTCTGCTCGTGGTCGCCCGAAGGCGGGTGGGTCCATGACCGAGTTCCATCAGTTTCCGGCCGTCGTCGAACTCGCGGTGGTGCCATTGCCGAACGCCGATGCCGACGATCCCATCGTTCTTCCCCGGTACGGCACGCCGTTGGCGGATCGGGCGCGTGCGGCGGTCGCGCGGGTCTCGCGCAGCAGTCACGACGTTCGAGATGCGCTGTCGTCCGTGCTCGAAGCGGTTTCCGGGCTCGAGCGGACGCTGTCGTGGTCGACCGGAACGCTCGTGCTGTCGAAGGCCGGCATCGAGTTGAAGCCGGAACTCGTGCTGATTGGCGAAGGGGCCATCGACCTACAGCGGGCAGGTCCGTGGGCCAATGAACAGCCGGTCATCACTTACGTGGTGCTCGAGATTCGGGATGCTCGTCACCTGCTCGTCCTCCGAGGAACCGTGCTCCAACGGGACG
Source organism: Myxococcota bacterium (assembly GCA_039208735.1). GTDB lineage: Bacteria > Myxococcota_A > UBA796 > UBA796 > DRPG01. The sequence continues at coordinate 15,458 of JBCCQY010000081.1, forward strand.
ACGGGGCTCGACTCTCGCTTCGTGGGTTGCGAGCCGAAGAACGAGACTTGATCGTCGCATTCGTATTTCAGCAGGAAGCCAAGGAGAGGCGCCGTGCTCTGGACCATCCTGACTAGCGGTATCGCCGCACAGGCCGCCGACATCGTGTTGCTCGCTCGGGGGCAAGCCTCCGCGTGGGCGGACCCTGCGATTGGTACGTTCTATCGAACGGGTGCATTGATGGGCGGAGCCGGCGTTGTGGTCGATGTTTTCGGACCGATTTCGGCCGACTTGGATGTCGCCTACAAGCGAGCCAACCCGGCCCTCGATCCAAGCGACGATTCGACCCGGTTTGAACTCGTTCCGGTGACGTTGTTCGCCGAATACAACTTCAAGTTCGCCAATGCGCCGGTGCTCCCCTTTGCAGGGCTGGGCTTTGCGATGGTCCAGTTTGCAGAGCGACACGCTCCGATGCCGGACGGGCGGACGGTGACGCGAGGGATGCGGCCGGCCATCGAGTTGCGGACCGGCGTGCGGGTCGACCTGGGGCTGGTCCCCGGGAGCCTGATGCGCACGGGGCCAGTCAAGAGCATTGATCTTGAGGTCTTTGGGGGTCGGCGGCTGGAAATGCCGGGTGGCATGGGCTTCAACCTCTCCGCGTGGCGGGCGGGCCTTGGTCTTGGGGTCCGACTGTGACCTTGGTTGCGTTGTGGCTCTGGCTGGTGGCGGCCACCGCGTCGGCCATCGGGCCAACCCGTGGGGTGGTGGTGTTCGGAACCTCACCCGACGCGGATGTCGTGGTCTATCCACGCAACGATCCGCGCCGGATCGATGTGATGGTCCGCAACAACCGCATGCCCATCGACCGGCAAACCGCCGGCATGACTGCGCTCTACCTCCAGGAGATCGAGGCCCTGGCGATTGGGGGGGGCACCTGGTTTGTGAAACTCTGGGTGGATGCCGACAACATTGTTGTGAACCCGAAGGTCACGCCAGGTCGGGTGGTGCTTTATCTCGAGCCCGGAACGCCCAAGCTCTTACCCCCTGTGGAGGTGCCTACGGTGGAGCAATTGCTCACCGCCCCGCCTCCACGCCAACCGCTTGCCCCAGCCCCCATCGCACTGACCTTCTTGCGTGGAGGGTCCAACACCTTGACCCTGCGACCGCAGGACATCCAGCTCGATCTTCCGATCTGGGACACCGGCGAGGTACCCCCCGACGCCCGCGGCTGGATGGCCATCGACGTCTACCGCGCTCGGATGATCGAGAGCGTCACGCGGGCCCGAAAGGCGGAGTTGCACTACCGACTGGGGCTCGAGCATCTGGGCCTCGGTTGGTATCGTGAGGCGGCGTACTACTTCGAAGCGGTCATGGGCAGCGACACCCCCTACGACATTCCGGCGGTGGCGCTCGCGGCGGCCCGTGCCCACCTGGCGCTGGGCCGTCCCAAACGGGCGCGAGAACTCTGTCAGGTTGCGGGTTCGGCCGGAGCGACCGCGATTGGGGTGCTCCAGTGCATCGGAGCCGCATCGTTGTTGGACGGCTTCCCTTCGCCGACCCACGTGGGTCGCGCATTGCTCGCCAATTCGAACCTGCCCGAGCATCGGTTGCTGGCGGGGCAGCTCATTCTTTCCGACCACCGGTTCACCGAGGCCCGGCGGGTGCTCGAAGCGGTGGCCCACGGCGAGCCCAGTGGGCGTGTCATGGCCTCACTAGGAGATGCTCGCTACGCCACGGGCGATGTGGCGGGCGCCAAGCTTGCGTGGTTGGAAGGGGCGGCCAAGAACCGGCGATTGTCGGAACGCATCGCGCTTCGGGTGGAGATGGCGGCCATGCTGGAAGGTGGCGCGTCCGAATGGGCCACCTACATTCCCCGGCTCATCGATTTGTCGGAGCGAAAAGGGTTTCTTGCTGCGGAAGCCCATTACCTGCTCGCCCAGATCGCAGAGATGTACGGCGACCCCGATTTGGCCGCCGAGCACCTCAATCGCATGTGGGACCGCTTTCCTTCGCGAGTGATCCAGTCCGACGTCCCCGAACGCCTCGTGGAGGTCTGCAACCAGCGCCTTTCGATGTTGGCGCGGGCGGGACGGTCCGCGCAGGAGGTGTCGTTCTTTCTCGCGTGCTGGCGGCAAGAACTCGACATGCTCACCGGCAACCCCGAGGTGCTGCAGCGGGTTGCCATGTTGCTGTCCGAGTTGGGGCTGCCCTATGACGCGTTGGCGCTCCAGCAACGGGCGCTGCTCATCCACACGAGGCTCGGTAGCGACGATCCAGCCGCGCTGGCGCAGTTGACGCGCCTGTATGTGGCCACCGGAAAGCCCATCGAAGCGCTCGAAACCCTCGAGTATGCTGAGGGCATTGGCCGTCAGCTCCCTGCGGGACAGTACTTGGTGGCGGAAGCCGAAGCCCGGCTTGCGGCAGGCGATGTGGATGGCGCCTTGCAGGCGTATCAGCTTGCCGATGCCGAGGGTATGCCGGGCATCCGTCGAACGATGGGGCTCGTGTTGGCCGAAGAAGGTCGATGCGAACAGGCCGACCGCTATCTTGCGCCCCTCGACGACGGAGAATCTCGGTTGGCCCACGGGCGATGCCTCATCGCGTTGGGTCGCAACGACGAAGCAGCCGAACGACTGCCCAGTCGCAACGAGGACCCACTGGTCATCGAGGACGCATCTTGGATGTCGGGCGTCCTCGCCACGCGGGGCGCTCCGATGCAGGTCGAGGCCGTGGACGAAGACGATGCGTTGGCCGATGCACCCGTCACAGGGCCCAAGGGCATCTGGTCGAAGCTCAAGGCCGAGGAAGAGGCCGCCGAGGACTTCCGGGCGCGCCTCGAAGAGCGTGAACAATAGGCACCGTTTGGGCGACTCAGCGGCTTTCGTTCACAGCAGAAGGTCGATGAGTTCAGCCATCGGATTGCGACCGAGGATCCAGGGATAAAACAGGCTACCCAGCCATCCGTGGACCACGGCAAGAGGCCAGAGGTTCCGGTAGCGCTGGAACAACGCCACATAGAAGCCTCCCATGGCCGAGGTGGCGGCCCAAAGTGCAGGGTGCTCGAGATGGAGTAGGCCAAACCCGATGGCTCCAATGAGCACGAGCCATCCTCGTCCGAGTTCTGCCACCACCCGCAAGTTGTCGATAAACAAGCATTGCACAAGCCATTGCTGCACCAAGCCCCACAGTGGGTAGAGCAGCATCGACAACCAGAGGTAGCGCGGAACGAGTGGCCGACCGAGCGACGTGGCCCACATGCCGCCGGCTGCAACGAGGATCACGAATGGCAACGCCAGCACGCTTACGATCGAGCCAAGGTTTCGGGTTGGCGCGAGGCCCCACTGGCGGGAACGTTCGCCTGCGTTGGCGAGGAGATAGCCTCCCCAAAGCAACATGCAGCCCACGATGAAGGTGGCGAGAGGCTCGATGGGATCCGGCGGCTTCGGAATGGCCAGAAAGGCCAACGCGGTCACGGACACCATGGCGAGTTCAGTTGCGGGACCCAGTTTCATGTTCGCAACGTACCTACGTCAGGGGGTGTGCGGTACACTTGCCGTCGCTTGGGAGGAACAATGGTTCGCTCGATGTGGTGGGTTCTGTCGCTTGGGTTGATGGGGTGCCTCGAGCCTGCAATCGGCCAACCCTGTACGCTGCATGACGACTGTGGTTTGGCGTTGTTCTGCGCCATCGGCGAGGCGGGGGCGGACGACGGGGATGTCGAAGGCGTATGCGCGGCACCAGAACAGGCATCTGAGGATGACCTGATGCGGCTGAAGCGGATGATCGACAAGCGCAGCCAGATGTATGACTGAGACGGTGCGGCTCGAATCAGACCTCATCCAGGATCGACCGCCACATCCGTGATGTGCAGGAGAATCCTGGCGTCAGTCCGCATCTTCGAAGCGCACGATCGACGTTCAGCGAACGATGGCACGGAGGGGGGCGCTGACCGGAGAGGAGAGCAGGTGCCGGGTGGCGTCGAGCCAGGCGGCCACCTTGGCGAGTTCTTCCTCGGGGCAGCTCGGCTCATAAGACACCCCGAGGCGCACACCGTCGGACCGTACCGCGACGTTGCGCAGGCTCACGGGCAAAATAGCCACTTCCCCCATCGTGGGGAGGTGCAGCTGGATGGTAAACCCGGGGCCCAGGCGGCCGGCTCGCCGCGCGTCGAGGTCGACCTTCAACCCGATGCCGCTCGCCGAGATATCCACGACCTCGGCCGGAAGACGGCCCAATGCGCAGACCATGGTGACCCCGGCCGGATTCGAAGCTACCGGGCGAATGCGCATCGACCGGCGCAGTTCGAGTGCGGTGGCGAGATTTCCGGGCAACATCGAGGCCTTCAAAGGAGGGTCGAACTGAAACACCCACTCGGCCAGGTCGAGTTGGCCGCCTCGTGCGGGGGCCAGAACGATGGTGCCCGGCAATTCGACGTAGGTCTCCTCGACCGAGACCTCGAGCCCCACGGGGAGGCCCGGCACGAGCATGCCCGATTGACTGGGCGTGACCCCGAGTACGGCGGCCTCAAGGGAGAGGTCCAGCACCGCAGCCGGTGAGGTTCGCGGACCGACCGTGAGCCGCGCCTGTAGATTGTCCAGGCGGGCGATGCGCCGGCGCCGGTCTTCTGTCGTGGGGTCGCGCAGGCGTTCTTCGGTTCGGGACAGGTGCGAGGCCAGGTCGTCACGCTGTTGCCGAAGCAGGCGCAGCCGCATCACCATGCGGCCTCGGGCTCGTTCGAAGGCCTCGCCTAGAGGCGCGAACTCGTCCCATCGCATGGGGAGCACGAGCGCCACGTTGCGGTCTTCATCGTCGGTTCCGAGTCGTTCAGCGCCTTGTCGGAGCAGGTCGAGGTCTTCGGCCGAGCGATGACGGGCCCAGGCCATCGTGAACAGAACCGAGAGCCCGACGAGGAGCCCGACCGACCCCCGAATCACGACCGATGACGCGTCGGCGTCGGCCATGGGTACAAGCAGGGGCCCCACGGCCGCCAGTGCCGTGCACAGCCATTGGATGCGGACCCAGCTCTGCATGCCTAGAAGGTCGGCCAGACCGGCGTGGACTTGAGCGGAGAAAATGCGTGGAACGGCGTTGTCGGCGGGGCAGGCTCGTTTGGTGGATTCCCTTCTCGACGCGGCTAAACCTCCTAAACCGGCGACCGATTGGCCCTCCGCACAACGGGGAAGCCGATGCCGACGATGTCGATGTTCGACCCGATGATGAACGCGCTGCAACGCGTGCTCGACCTACGCCAGCAACAACACGCCGTGACCGCGAGCAACCTTGCGAACGCCGAGACACCTGGGTTTCGGGCCAAGGTGCTCGAGTTCGACGAGACGTTGTCGGCCATCATGAAGCGGGCCCAAAGCGAGATGGTCAACCAGCGTGTGCCGGGCCACGTCACGCGTTTGGCGGTGCAAGCCCCTGACATCGAAGAGGTCGCGCCGGCCCCCTGGTCGACCGACGACAATTCGGTGCTTCCCGAAAGAGAAATTGCGCGGATGCAGGAAAACAGCCTCATGTACCGTGCCGTGGCCGAGGGATTGTCTCGACGCCTTGCCCTTCTCAAGTATGCCGCTAGCGACGGGAGGTAGGTTTCATGGACCTTCTCGATACCTTCAACATTGCGGCCAGTGGCCTGACGGCCCAGCGCGTTCGCGTGCAGACGATTTCGTCGAACCTGGCCAATGCACGCACCACCCGCACCGCCGACGGAGGGCCCTACAAGCGTCAGGCCCCTGTGTTTCGGTCCCAGGCGGCGACCTTTGGATCGGTACTCGATCGCACCATCGCAGGCGTTCAGGTGGATCGCATTGCCGAGATCGACGATTTGCGCATGGTGTTCGACCCTCGACACCCCGATGCGGACGCCGAAGGCTTCGTGGCCATGCCCGACATCGATGTCATTGGCGAGATGGTCGACCTGATGTCGGCATCCCGGTCGTACGAAGCTGCACTCAACGCGGTCGACACGACTCGTGAGATGGCGATGCGAGCCCTCGAGATTGGGAGGTAACGATGATTCGCGGAGTCAACGGCCTCCAGGCCTACGCACGCGCGCTTGGCACATCCGGCGTCGACGCAAACATGCCGAGCGATGTGGTGTTGCGGCCAAACGATGGGCCCGACTTCACGGCTACCTTGACCCGGGCGCTGGGTGCGGTCGAGACCCAACATGCCACGGCCGACAGCGTGTTGGCGGACCTCGCAAGCGGCGACAGCGTCGACCTGCACGCCACGATGATCGAGCTTGAAAAGGCCGACATCGCTCTTCGAACCCTTGTGTCCGTCCGGGACAAGTTCATCGCTGCCTACGAGCAGGTGATGAACATGAACGTCTGAGCCTGTGAGACCTGCGTTGGAACGGTGGCTTGCCCTTTGGGGTGAGCTCGACATGAAACGCCGCGTGCAGCTTGTCGTCGTCACTCTGCTGACGATTGGCGTGTTGGTGACGGTGGGGGTGTGGTCGGCCACGCCCGCTTGGCGCCCCTTGCTCGAGGGGCGCGCCTACGACGAGCTGCTCGATGCGGCGGCCTCGCTAAGCGATCAGGGGATCCGGTACCGCATCAAGGACGGGTCGCTACAGGTCCCGGCGGGTGAACTCGGTGCAGGAAAGGCGGCGTTGGCGACCATGTCCGACCTGCCTGGCTTGGCCGATGTCGGCGATCTGCAATTGGGGCTGACCCCGGCCGCCCAGGAATGGGCGTTCCTTCGTGCTCGCGAAGGGGATTTGTCGAGGGTCATCAACGCGATTGACGGCATTGCCGCCTCGCGGGTCAACCTGGTCCCCAGCAAGGAGTCTCTGTTTCTCGACGAGGCCCAGCCCGCCCGTGCCTCGGTGTTCGTGCGGCTGCGTCCGGGGCGAAGCATTGGAGACACGCAGGTTCGGGCCATCACGAACCTGGTGGCCGGCGCGGTCGAAGACCTCACCGCGGACCGGGTGGCGGTCGTGGACGACCGTGGCAATTTGCTCGCCGAGGGAGCAGGACCCCGGGCCAACACGAGCGATGTGCCCAATGAACTGTTGGCGTATCGGTCAGACCTCGAGCGGCACTACGAGCGCGCGGTCTCCCAGGCGTTGTTGCCGGTCGTGGGATTCGACGGAGGCTTTTCCGTCACCGCTTCGGTCGACATCGATCTGACATCCACCGAAACCGTCACCAAGCGCATGGACACGAAGACCCAGGCGCTCATGTCGGAGCAAATCGACGAGTCGAACAGCGAGCGGGAAGCCCCGGGCGGCGTTCCCGGCGTCGATGCAAACCTTCCCGAGCGGCCCGCTCAAGGGGCCCAGGGAAAGACCCGCGAAGAGAAGAGCACGCTCAAAAACGACTACATTTACCCCACCGTCGACGAAATCTCGCGCCGGCCCGCGGGCGGCATCAAGCGCGTCGCGGTGGCGGTGCAGGTCGACAGTACCAAGGTGGAAGAGATGGCCAAGGTCGCCGGGGTCGAGGCGACCGAGGTGCAAGGCCAGATCAAGCAGGCCGTCGAGGCGGCCATCGGCATGGACAAGGGACGCAACGACCAGGTCATCGTCAACTTCATGCCGTTTTCGCAGGACGACCTGTCGGAAGAGGCGGTGGGAACCATCACCGCCACCGTCTTGGCCCATGACTCGATGCCGTACTTGCTCGTGGCGTTGGCGCTCATCCTCGCCTTCGTGTTCGTGGTGCGCCCCTTGGTTGCAAGCGTCACAAGGCCACCTCCCTCGCAGTCCGAAGAGGAGCAGCTCAAGGAAGGCGAACTCAGTGAGGAAGAAGCCGATGAGCTGCTGGCCCAAAGACTCCAGCAGCTGGTTGAGAACTTCGTTCCCGTTGACGCCCTCGAGTTGTCCGAACTCGTGAGTCACAACCCCCAGGCGGCCGCCAAGGTCCTGAAGCAGTGGCAAAAGTATGGCTGAGGATAGTGCGCCTAAACCCCAAGGGGCCCAGCTTGACAAGCCGGATGGGCTGACCGGGCCGCAACGCGCGGCCATCTTGGTGATGTACCTGACGCGCGACGTCGCGAAAGACGTGCTGCGGCACCTCTCCGATACGGATCTGGAGCAGGTGGGCGCCGCCATGGCGGCAGTGGAACAGGTGTCGCCCAAAACCATCGAGATCGTGGTCGAGAAGTTCATCCGGGACATGTACGACGCCTGCCTTGTGCCGAGCACAGGGCCCGAGTACGCGCTCGAGACCCTGCCCCAGCTCGTCGATGAACCTCGGCGCCCCCGGCTTGTGTCGGCCCTCCGGCGCCGTTTGTCCGACCGTTTGGCCGCAGCGGTGGCCAAGCATCCGCCTCGAACCGTCTCGACCGTCATCAAGGACGAACATCCGCAAACCCAGGCGGTGGCGTTGTTGTTGATGGGGGAGGACAACGCAGCGGGCGTGTTGGCATGCTTCGACGAGGACGAACGGGCCTCGGTGGCGCTTCGGATGGCGCGCATCGAACGCATTCCGGCTGCCTTGGCCGATGAGGTAGAGGACGGCCTCCTTGCCGCGCTCGAAGACAAGGGCGTTGGCGGCTTGGTCATGCCGGGCGTGGACCGTACGGCGAAGATCTTGGGTCGCCTGCCCGGCGACGAGCAACAGGCCGTTCTCGATGGCATTGCCAAGGGCGAGCCAGAGCTTTCCGACACGCTCCGCCGACGCATGGTCGTCTTCGATGACCTCGGACGCCTTGACGACCGCTCGATGCAGACGCTGCTCAAGAGCATCGAACGCGAGAAGTTGGTCATCGCGCTGCGGGGAGCCGGGGACGACATCCTCAACCTCGTCATCCGCAACATGTCGAGTCGGGCCGCCAAGGACCTCGTCGAAGAGATCGATGTGCTCGGGCCGAAGCCCAAGGCGGTGGTCGAGCAGTCGCGCGAGGAGATCGTGCAGACGGTGCTTCACCTTCGCGAAGAGGGCGCCATCGTGCTGTCCTTCGGCGACGAAGCGGAGATGCTCTAAGCCATGTCGCAGCCCTTCGAGCCCTTTCCTGAAGTTGCCCGACCGTTCGACGCCTGGCGGCGTGAACGCTGGTTGCCACCGGCTCCGCCGCCGCCGCCCGACCTCGAGGTGCACGGACCGCCCGCGGTGGACCCCGACGAATTGCCGGGGCTCCTCGCCGAGGCTCGAGAGGCGGGAGCCCAGGCGGTTCGAGAGGAACTGGAGGGCGAACTGACGTCCTTGCGGGAAACCGTCGAGCATCTGGGGCCGGTGCTCGACGACCTCGCGCGATTGCGGCATGCCACGCTGCTGACCGCGGCCGAGGACGTGGCCGAAATCGTGCGCCTGTTCGCCCGCAAGGTGGTGGGGGACTCGGTGGTCCTGCACCCGGAAGCCCTGCCGCGCATCGTGAAGGAAGCATTGCAGCAATTGCCTGATGCAGACGAGGTGACCCTGGTTGTCTCGCCGCAGGCGTCGGAATCGTTGAGCCGGCATTTGGATTCGAGCCTCCGAGAACGACTCACCGTCGACCCGGAGCTTGGAGAAGGCGTCATCGTGCGCACCCATCACGCCACGCTTGACGCCACCTTGCGCCACGCCGAGCAGGCCCTGGATAGCGCTATCCAGAGCTGGCTTTCCGAGCAGTGGTGGGTCGAAAGCCCGTGAAGGAGGGGGCGGTGTCGCTCAAGCTCGATGCCCTGCGCGAAGCCGTGGCCCGTACGCCGATCGCGAAGATTCATGGTCGCGTCACGCAGGTGCTGGGTCCCCTTCTCGAAGCGGATTTACCCGGAGCGGTACTTGGATCCCGTTGCACGGTGGGCCGCGATCGTCCCTGTGAAGTCGTGGGCTTTCGGGGTGAACGCGCCCTGCTCGTTCCGCTTGGCTCGCTGGTCGGCGTCGCCCACGGAGACCCCGTTGAAGTGCGTGACGAGACGCTTCTCGTGCCGGTCGGGGAGGGGTTGCTAGGACGCGTGTTGGACGCGTTGGGCCGTCCAAAAGATGGAGGCCCGGCGTTTTCGGACACGCGCATGCGCCCTATTCAGGGTCGACCCAGAGACCCTTTGCGTCGCGACCTTATCGAAACGCCATTGGCTACCGGGGTCAAGGTGATCGATGGGTTGATGCCGGTGGCTCGCGGCCAACGGCTCTCGATTACGGCGGGTTCAGGCGTAGGCAAGTCCACCCTCCTCGGCATGCTCGCCCGGTGGGTCGAGGCCGACGTCGTCGTCGCCTGCTTGGTGGGGGAACGAGGCCGCGAGGTGCGCGAGTTTCTCGAACACAGTCTAGGTGACGAAGGCCGGAAGCGAACCGTCTTGGTCGTTTCGACATCCGACGAGTCGCCAGCCCTCCAAATCAAGGCCCCGCAAACCGCGAGTGCGATTGCGGAGTGGTTTCGCGACATGGGCCGCGATGTCCTGCTCCTCGTGGATTCGCTCACCCGACTGGCCCATGCCCAACGTCAGGTGGGGCTGGCCGCAGGCGAACCTCCCACCACGCGGGGCTACACGCCGTCGGTGTTTGCCTTGCTTCCGCCGTTGCTCGAGCGAGCGGGCGCAGGAGAGGGCGGAGGGAGCATCAGTGCCTTCTACACGATTCTCGTCGAAGGGGATGATGAGCACGACCCCATCGCCGACGCGGTGAGAGGCATCGTGGACGGTCACATCGTGCTGTCACGATCGCTCGCTAGTAAAGGCCATTATCCGGCCATCGATGTGCTGCGGTCGCTCTCGCGGGTGGCCCACCGGGTGAGCGATCCCGCCCACCATACCGATGCGTCGCGGTTTCGCCGCTTGCTCGCCACGTGGGAAGAGAACGAAGAGCTTGTCCGGCTGGGGGCCTACAAGCGCGGCGCCTCGGCGGAGGTGGACGAAGCGCTGGCGCGTCACCCCGCGATGGTGCACTGGATGCAGCAGACCGAAGATACCAAAGTCGACAAGGCCGAAACGCTCGCCCGGCTCCACGGCCTGCTCGCGGCTCCCCTCGAGTAGAGGCTACGCAACGGCGATGGCCGACCACAAGGCTTCGCGGGTGCGAAAGGCCCAGGAGAGGGCTTCCATGTAGGCCTGCTGAATGCTCTGGTCGTCGAGGTTCTCGAACCCGAGTTGGTCCCACTGGGCTTGCTCGTGGGCCAGCACGCAGGAGAGCGCCTTGCCGATCGAGCCGCGACGTTCGGTCAGTGCCTCCTTGATGTCCGGCGTGAGGGGAAGCACACCGACGATTTCATCCAGAGGCTGGTCGAGCACCGCGTCGAGCATCGAGAACAGGCCGCTGATGTAGTACGCGTCTGCGCGGTCGTGCCCTGTGATTTGGGCCAACCGCTCGCACATCTTGGCGCGGATCGCAGCGGCGGTCACCACCTCGAGGGGCGCATCTCCGACGTCCGCCAGCACAATGAGGCTGACCCAGGTTCGGGTAAACTTGAGTCCCAACAGCGCAATCGCCTGCTGTACGGACTGAACCTCGCGAGGCAGGTGGTAGTACGCCGAATTGATGATGCGCAGGATGCGGTAGGAAAGGCCCACATCGCTCGAAATAATGCGTTCGATCTCTTCGAGCTTCACATTGGGGTCATAGACCCGCGCTACCAAATTGAGCAAGGTCTTGCGGGACGGGGGGAGGGCCTGGCGCTGCAGATTGCGAGGACGGGCCAGGAAGTAGCCCTGGAACAGCGCACAGCCCATGGCCTTGCAGGCATCGAACTCCTCACGCGTTTCGATCTTCTCGGCGATGATCTCGACGTCGTAGGGTTTCAATTGGTCGATCGATGCCTGTACACCATCGATGCCGAGCGCCATCACATCGAGCTTCACATAGGTCGCGAAAGGCAAGAGGTGCTCGAAGCCTTCGCGGTAGACGTAGTCGTCGAGGGCGAAGGTGTAGCCCTGGTCCGCGAGTTCGCGCACGACTCGTACGAGGTCGTCGTCGATTTCAATGTCTTCGAGCAGTTCGAGGACGACGCGGTCGGGAGGTAGCGAGATGAGTCTGCGGTTGCACAACAGCCCGCGCGTCACGTTGATGAACGCCCGGCTTCGCCCGCACACTTCATCAAGCCCCATGTCGACCAGGGCCCCCACCACGACGCGTGCCGTTGCGTGATCACCATCGGTGAAATTCGCCCGGGTCTGGTTGGGCCGCCTGTACAGCAGCTCGTAGCCGATCGCCTCAAGCGAGGCGTCGAAGATGGGCTGCCGTGCGAAGACCACGGGTTCCATGGAAGAACTCCTCTCCGGTTGTTCTTCGGAACCCAGCCCCTCGGGGTTGAGGTCTTCAGGCTGTCCAACAGCGGTTCATCCCAGCTTGTCCTGGGTCTTCGACTCGAAGTCGCTGGCGTCGTGTCGTTCGTGAAGCTGTGAAGCCGGATCGCCCCATGCGCGATTCACCATGCGACCCCGTTTGACCGCGGGACGCTGTCCGATGGCATTGGTCCAGCGGAGCACGTTCTCGTACTCATGTACGGCCAGGAACGTAGCCGCCTCGTACAGCAGTCCTCTGACGAGGGCGCCGTACCAAGGCCAGATCGCCATGTCCGCGATGGAGTAGTCGTCGCCCGCCAGGTACGCGTGGTCGGCGAGGTGTTGATCGAGGACGCTCAGCTGCCGCTTGACCTCCATCGAGAACCGGTTGATGGGGTATTCAAGCTTCTTGGGTGCGTATGCGTAGAAGTGGCCGAATCCGCCTCCGAGAAATGGCGCGGCTCCCATCTGCCAGAACAACCACGACAGCGCTTCGGTGCGGCTCGCGGGTTGAGTAGGCAAGAACGCCCCAAACTTCTCGGCCAGATACAGCAAGATGGCTCCCGACTCGAACACGCGCTGGGGAGCCTCTCCGCTGCGGTCCACGAGCACGGGGATCTTCGAGTTCGGGTTGGCGCTCACGTAGCCGCTGCTGAACTGATCGCCTTCCATGATGTTGATGATCCACGCGTCGTACTCCGCGCCTGCGTGACCGGCCGCGAGCAGCTCTTCGAGCATCACGGTGACCTTCACACCGTTAGGCGTGGCAAGGGAGTAGAGCTGAAGCGGATGCTTGCCGACCGGCAGATCTTTGTCGTGGGTCGGCCCCGCGATGGGGCGGTTGATGCTCGCGAAGCGGCCGCCGCTCTCCTGGTCCCAGGTCCAGACCTCGGGGGGGACGTACTCATCGCTCATGGCGCAACTCCTGGTTCGGTTGCCTCCAGTCCGTATGGACATCCCAAACGCTACGCCGATCTCACGGCATGCCGCACGCCACCCAATCGAGCAGACGAAGTTGTTCGTCGTCGGGCAGCGCTCCGCCCGGAGGCATGTCCATCGAGGTCACGACGCGTTCGACAATGCGCTCGCCAAACGGTCGCGCGAGCTCGACGGTGTCAAAGTCCACGCCATTTGGAGCCGCCTGGCGATCCCCGGACGCCAATCGGCTCGAATGGCAGGGCGTACAGTACCCAATCAGGATGGGACCGCCCGCGTTTTCCCACGAAAGCGGGCTTGCCGCACAATCGACTTCGGGCAGCGATGCGGTGGCCATCGGTTCCGGATCTGCCCCGCAGGCCGCGACCACCCACCACCCAACGCTATACCAACGCACGAAGCACCGCCGCATCGGGAAGCCAGCGTTTGGGATCGACGTCGAGCAATTCGAGGAGTCCCGCCGTCAGCCGTTCGTGCGTGATGAGCCAGCCGCTCGCGTCCGGGGCTCCCGTTTCGAGGTCCACGGGGATGGCTTCGACTTCGTCGGTCGTGCCGCCAATCACCCGTCCACCGCGGACCGGTCCGCCAAACAGGAGCGCCGAGGTGACGGGCCAATGGTCTTTGCCATTTTCGGTGTTGCGGCGCGGGGTTCGTCCCAGTTCCGAAACGACGACAACCACGGTATCTTGGTAAAGCCCGGCGCCCTTCAGGCCATTGGCAAGCTGGAGTAGGCTGCTGAAGAGCACTTCGTGCTTGGGGCTCTGATCGGGGTTCCCATCGTGGGTGTCCCACTGAAGGCCGTCGTTGATCATCACGGCCCGCGATAGCCCGAGCGACAACAGGTCGACGGCGAGCGCGGCCTGAGCTTCGAGGCCGAGCGTTCGCCCAAACTGAAGGCGCTGGGCCAGTGTTGCCCCGTCCCCTCGGAGTTGGGCCGAGCGCCCCAACGATTCCCCCATGGCATCGAGTCGCAGGTCGTTGTGGCGGCCCTGATCGCCCACCTGGGTCCGAAATGCGTCGATCCGCCCCTGCAGGTAGGCATCGATGGCGGATTGGGCATCCGACGTGGGCGCGTACAGCGGGTAGTCATGGTCGGTCGGGAAGCCTGCCCGCCGCAGTGAGGTGGGGTCGAGCAACTGCTTGAGCTGGTTGACCGCTCCCACCCGACCAGACGCGGCCGCAAGTTCCCCTGAAAAGCCACTTCCACCGAGGTCGAAGTACGGCACGGCGACCGCATCGCCGTGGGTGGCGCCCACGATGGCGGCGATGTCGGGGCTGGTGTTGGCGCGAGTGCCGGTCAGGATGCGGATGCGTCCGACTTCGTGCGCCACCGTGCCCACATCGATGCCGTTGACCACAAGGGTGTCGGAGGCCAACGCATTGAAGAATTGGTTCACCGAGGGGCGCAGGACCGGGTTCACTGCGATGGGAATACCCGAAAACGTCTGAACGGCTTCGTTCGCGCCGCCTACGTCTACTTCAGGGCCTTCCACCAAGGGATTGTCGATCTTCGGATCGACGCCGTAGCTCGTGTCCCATCCGCCATTGGCATGGATGATGATGAGGTTTCGGTTGGACGGGGTCGCCGCGAGGCTTGGAAGCCCCAGCAAAGCGCACACGCCGGCGCTCGAGAGGAGCGCGCTTCGTCTCGTGAGGTTCATCCGGGACCTCCTAGTAGAACATCAGGCGAGGGTGTTGGAGCAATGCCGAAACCACGGCACGCCATGCGTCGGGCGCTCCCGTTTCGGCCCGCACGGTTTCGAGCAGGCCGTACGTGGCGTCGATGGCTTCACTGTCGGGCTCATCGAGCTGACCAAGGATGCGTGCATGGAGTTCGACGAGTTGGGCACGGTCCATCGCTTCGTCTGCGGTGGGCGTGGCCATCGTCAGTAACTGGCGCTGTGCGGGAGGGGCTGCGAAGTCCGCGGCCACGATGTAGCCCGCCGCTTCGTTAGCGAAGGTGCTCATCACCAGCGTCTTGATGGGGGTGGGGGAATGGGCGGGAAAGGTCACCCGCAGGCCGTCAATCCCTCCCGACATCGCGCGAAACCCGAACAGATCGGTGGTCGCGAGGTCCACGTCTCCCAGGCAGGCATTCGAGGCGGTGCAGTTCAAGGCAGGCCGGTCTGCGGAGGCCCCCCATTCAAACCCAGTGAGCTGCTCGACAAGTCGGGCGTACTGTTCGGGCCGGACGGTCTGGAGGCCGACGTTTGCGTCCTCGTCTGACCCGGTGACCGTCCGAAAGGCGTCGGACAAGACGATCTGCTTGATCATCGTGCGCAACGAGAATCCAGAGTCCACCAAGGTCTGCTGCCATTGGGCCGCCCGCTCGTGAGGCACGCTGGGGGTTGGGGTTTGGGTGAGGTAGGCATCGACCCGTTGTGCGGTGCAAAGCGAGAAGCGAGGGTCATCCGCGATCTGGTCACCCAGATGGGCGAGGTCGTCGGTCGGGGCTCCGTAAAAGCCGGGGCTTCGAAGATCGAGCCGCTGCCAGGCGAGCGTCAACTCGGGCACCCAGTAGCGGATGGGGTAGCAGTAGTCGGAGTCGTCGATGCACTGCCCGTTTTCGTCGTAGGAGAAGCGGATCCGTGCGGCGTTGACGCGCCCTCGATGGGGCCAGAACGAGGCGGCCAGGGGGTCGAGGGCCTGGTGGCAACTCACGCATCCCGCATTGGTCTCGACTGCGTCGGCCACTGCGGCCTCGTCGGCCAGATCGATGCTTCCGTCCACGTTGACGTCCCGCTCAAGGAAGCTCTGGCACAGCAATGCATTGGCGATGAGTTCGGCGCGGCCCCGATTCGCGTTGCCGCCCACACTCATGTGTCGGGCAAACAGGGCGCTGTCGGTGAGCAGCCCCGCGGCGGGCCGCGCGTCAGGCCAGGACTGGGCTTGCCAATCGTCGCCTTGGGGGTCGTAGGTCACTCCCCACACCCGGGCCGATCGCGCGTCGACCCACGCCTCGTCGCTCGTCACGATGTCGGTGTACGGTCGGTCCTCCATGACCACGGCTTCGACGAGCCGCAAGGGGCCTTCGGCCACACTGGCGTCGATGTCGAGCTGGTCGACACCCGTCAACGGTCCGTAGGACAGGTACGTCCGCAAGATGTCCACGCGACTCCGGAAGAGTTCCGCATGCATGTCGCGGACGGTGTCGCCGAACTCTGGTGCCTCGAGGTACCGATCCACGATGGCCTCGATCGCATCGGGGTCGGCGGCGACCGTTTCGAGATCTGCCACGCTCGGTCTTAAGCCTCGCAGGGCCATTGACACCCGAACGAGATGATCGGTGGCCGAGAGTTCTTGTCGAGCGACCGCGTCTTCGAGCGTCGGCGAGGCAGGGTCGGCTCCGCAACCGACGAGCCCCCAAAGCAACCACGATACGCGCACGGGCGACCTCCGTGTCCAAGGTTCGACACAGAGAACGCAAGGCCTGGTTCGTTATTGAGCGGCAGACACCATGTGCTCAAGCATGTGTCGATTGACGCCACCCACGCGGGCTTGCACGATCTCTTGGTTCTTCACCACCAAGGTCGTGGGGAAGGCCGAAACCTGGTAGCTCCGGGCCACCTCGGCCCGTGCGTCGTGCAACACCGGGTAGGCGATGCCCAACCGTTTGGCCGCGATTTTCAGCCGGCCCGGCGTCATGCGGTCGGTCGACAACCCATAGATCGGGACGTCGGGATGCTCCGCCGCAAAAGCTGAAAGTTCGGGGATCTCGGCTCGGCATGGCGGGCAGTCGGTGAACCAAAAGTTGAGGATGACCACATCGTCATCGAGCTGGGACAGGGTCACGGGCTCGCCCGAAAGGTCGGGCAACGTGAAGTCGGGCGCATGCCCCAGGCTCGGAACGGAAGGCGGAAACATCAACTGGAAGACCACGACAACGGCAAGGACGACGCCAAGGGCCAATCCCCAGTCTCGCAGCAGGGTGACGACGAAACTGCCTGTGGTCTCGCGGGTTTCTGTCGCGTCCGCCATGTCCCGTTCTCCAGGTGTGACCTTGAGGGCTTGTCTGACGACCTTTAGCCTTGTTTCACTGAAGAATCGTGTCGGCCAGTTCCTTGGCCACCTGTTCATTCGAAACCGTGGCCTGAAGGCTACTCTCATCCTGGAAGACCGCGGCAATCCCCACGCGAAGCGTGCGGTCGTTGGCCAACAGCTTCAAGTCTTTGGATTTGCGGCTGCGGATTTTGGCCTGCTTCTTCCGCTCGGCCTTGTTGATCACCACTTCGATGAGCGCGCTTCGCCCCGGTTTTGTGGCTTCACAGTTGACCTTTTGCAGCTCCGGGTTGCCCGGAGGCAGCGGGGTGCAGTCGACTTCCCACGACCCTCCCCGTACGGCACGGGTAAGCTCGTAGCGGTTCAACAGGGCCACGGGGTCCCCCTCGGGAACGATGGCGTCGCGCAGGGTGGCCGCGCTGTCGCCATCGAGCACCGTGGTCGTCATGAAGGTATCGCCGTCCAAGAAGATGTGGGCGTTCGCCGCGGGATTCTCGGATGCTTGTTTGGCGTCGTCGGCCTTGGGGTAGCGATCGATTTGCACGTGAGCGAAGAACTGCCCTTGGCGCAAATCGCAGAACGCAAACTGGATGCCGTCGATCTCGTCATCGTCGCAGCTGCTGACTTCCCAATCGAGGGTGTCGACGACGTCACGTAAGTCGTCGGGCAGCACCCAGTTCGCGATGTCACCGCCACCTTCAGCGCTCCGCCCGCGGCGTCGTTGCTGCCCTCGGCTGGCCCGAACTTTCGCGTCCATCGACGCTTTCCGACGCAGGATGGTCGTGCGTTGCCCCGGGTCGAGGTTGGGCATCACGAAGGCTTCGGCCAGCGAGGACAGCCGATTGAATTCGGCTTCGTCGAAGATGCCATCCGACGCACACTGGTCGAATGCGATCTCGAACGAAATGCCGGCGAAGGTGCTCACTCCGTCGTAGTGAGAGGCGATCCAAGCGTCGTCGAGCAGGGTCTTTACCCGGTCCCGGTACGGATCGTTGAGGCCGATGAACTCCTGCAGGTCGACGGTGAGTTCGGAAAACGACTCCGTCTGGACTTCACGCCACAGCCCGCAACCCGCCATGAACAACGTCAGCAGCATCGGTCCTTCCTGTGCCAGCTCGGGACAGTCCCCTTGGGAGTCCCGAATACCTCCCTCCGCAAATTCGACAAGCCCGACGTGTCGACCTCCTCGCTTCCTCCGCCATCGGCGTGTCAGCGTCCGAGTTGGGCTCGCCTCCGTTCCGCGCAGGCGGAACCGCACGCGTGTTGACGTTGAATGGCCGTGGCAAGGGCTTCGCCCAAGGCTTCTTGAGCCATGGGCCGCTGGCGACCGGGCAACATGCCTCGACGAAAGCCCGATTCTTTCACCCACGGATCAAGCAGATGAGGATTCGAAGCGATCACGTGGACGAGGGGCATGGCCTTGGGGTCATCGCGTTCCGCAGGCGCAGGCTCGCCAATCCACAGCCACACCACCTGGTGCTCCGGGCCATTGGCGATGATCGACACCAGGGAGTCGAACTCGTCTTGAAGGCCTTTCACCGCATCTTCGGGCAGCTGGTGGCCCGCACGAATCCAGATGAGGGACGGAGAGCGGAGGGGGGTCAGGCTGCGTTGGGAGGCCTCATAGCGGTCACCCACCGTGGCGGGCAGTTTGGGAGGCGTGAACACGTTGCGAAACCCCAGCGGTCGAAGCGAGGGCTGTGCATTGGCGGCTTCCAGTACGGCACTGCTGTAGCCATGGCGATCGAAGAATCGGGGCAACGCATCCAACTCGTGATCCCACAACAGCACGTGGGCCAAGTTGGGAGGCCTTGGAATGCGCAGCCCCGTCAGGATGGCCATTTCAGAGAGTCCGCGGGGACCGATGCCCGCAGGGGTAGTGCGTCCGGTGGCCACCGACCAGCCCGCCGAGGCAAGCCGACGCTGCAACGACCGAAGCATGGCGCCCATGCGCTTGCCATCGGGTTCCTGCCACCGATTCGATGTGTGGCCGCGCACCATCGCGATGCGGATTTCGGGGGGATGCGACAGCACCTGGTCTCGCGGGCCAAACCGGGCCTCGGGGTCGATGGCTTCGGTCATGGTGGTCCATTCTTGGTAGCTGGCCACCAGGTTGTCGCGCAGCGGTGGCAGGACCGGCCGGGACTTGGGGAACCAAACGAACAAGCCTGCAGCAACCACGGCAAGCAAGCCCATGCTGCGCCAGGGGCCTTGCCACCGGACCTCATGCAACCAGCGAGCCGCGATCGCCATGCCACTTGCGTAGAACACTGCGGTTGCGAAGAGCGTGATGCCGATGAGGGCCGGTGTTGCCATCGATCCGTACGCCGCTTCGGCCTCACCCAGGCTCGTTCGAGCGAGCATCAGCGCGTCGTAGAGCAGCAGATCTTCACCGGTGGTGGCCCGCCCGATGGCCCGAATGCCCTCGAACATCACCAGCACTGCGCCGGCGAGGCCGACGAGGGCCGCAATTCCCGTTTGCAGAGTGTGTCCGCTCTTCCAGAAGCTCAGGATCCAGATGAACGCCATGCCCACGGCCAGATCCGGCGCAATGGCGAGGGATCCGCTGGGATCGACAAGCAATCGAGGTCCGAGCGGCGCAGCCAGCGACACCAGGGTCAGGCCCACGAGCCAGACGATCGGACGCTTCCGAATGATCGTCTTGGTTTTGACCTCGACTTCTTCTTCGACCTCCGGCGCGGCGGCGTCGTCTTCCTCATCGAGAAACACGGCAGCCCTCCATCACAAGGAGCGGTCTGCAGGCCCGCCTGTCGTCGGCGACCCAAGGAAAGGGTTCAGACAAGAGACCTCCAACGCTGCAGATAGGCGTCCAGTTGCGCCTTGCGGTACTCCCGCTGGGTCTGCGTTTGTTTTGAGCCAGCCGACAAGGGGCACGGAACGCGTGCGGGTGGCCACGATTTCGTGAAGCGCCTCCACGAGGCGTTGCTCTGAGAACTCCGAGCTGGCCACCCTGCCTCCGACCGTCCTGTCGGATCGAAGGCCCTGGACCTTTCGAAGGAGCTTCGAACTACTCGCGTGCGGCGGAAGCGGGCGCACGACCCAGGACTTCACGCGTCCAACCGCCGTCCTGGTACGACAACAACACGGTGGGCCAGAAGTTTTCCTCGGGCTGCAGGGTCAACACCTGCTCCTCGCCGGAGAGCTGGGCAAGCCGGAGGCGCACCGGTTCGCCAGGGGGCAGCGCGGCAAGCACTTCCACCAGCGTGTCGAGATCGGGCGTGTCGATGCCGTTGATGTCGAGAATCGATCGCTGCGGATACACCTTGGCCCGACCGGCCGGGCTGCCGCCGTTCCACCATGCGATGTAGGGCCTTTCGGGATCGGCCCCGGCAAAGCGGGCGGCCCGATGGGGGTCATGGATTCGGAGGCCGGCCCACAGCAGCACCTCCGTGATGTCGAGGGGTTCGAGCAGATCGCTTGCCACAGCAATCGATTCCGAACGCCCCTCCCGGATCACTTCGATACTCGCCGTCGACCGGTTGCCCACCGCGCGTTCGATGTCCTCAAACCGGGTCACCGGCTTTCCGTTGACCGCGACCACGAGGTCGCCAGGTTCGAACTCGTTGGCTGCCTGGGTGCCTCGCATGGTTCGACGCACCATCAAGACCTGTCGACGCTCCGGATCGTGCCGGGTGAGCTGGCGTGCGGTTCCGCCCGGGAGGCCCTGCTGCAGGGCCGTGGGCAGGTCGATGGGAACGAGTTCCCAACCGATGTCGGTACCCGGTCGGCCCTTGGCGAGGTCGATGGCTTCCTGCACCAGGGTGGCCGGCATGGTCCGCCAGATTTCGTTGGCTTCTCGACCCGAGTTGAACGAAAACGAGGCTTGGAATGCAACGACGCGGCCCTTACGGTCCACGATGACCCCGTTGTGGCTCGGTCGTGGGTCGGTCACCCAGGTGTCGAGGTGGGTCTGTCGAAACCGGGGGGCGCCCGCAGCGCCCAAGACCAGCGCGTCCGTGTCGCGGAATTCCGTGGTTCGAACGTCGATCGCGCCCTGGTCTTCGAGTTCCACCATCCAAAGCTTGTCGCCTGGTTTTGCGGGGGTGGTTGCGAACTCCGCGGCCTTCAGACCAAAGCGCTTGAGAATGGCGGGATCGATGCGTAACACCGCCAGATTGTGTCGCGGGTGAAGTGCGACGAGCGAGGCGGGGACGCGCACCGTGCCAAACAAGATGGCCGACAACTCCGCGACCGCGATGGGCACCGTGTTGCGATCGACGATCACGAGCCCTTCTTCGTCATCGACGACCAATCCGCCGCCTACGAAGTTGTCGCCCGGCAGCCCGGCCACCTGGTAAGGGACGTCACATTCGATTCCAATCAGCGAAGATTGCAACCGCTTGCCTCGCTTATCGCTGACCGGCGGCCGTTCGAGGTCCGTGGCTTCGGGTCCGAACGTCGAGCCGGGTGCTTGGGCTTGGGTCTCAAGATTGGTGCACGGCCATTCGCCTGTTGCGTCGTTGCGGATGCAGTGACGGGCTTCAAACCATTGGCGATCGAGCCGGACCGCCGAAACGCGACGTTCTTGAGGTCGACCTTGGGGGTACCACTTGAACCGGACGGACTCGCCGTGGGCCACGTCCGCAAGGACCTTGGTAAACGCTCCGAGATCGGGCAAGGTGACCCCGTTCGCCGACACGAGAATGGCCCGACGCGGGATGCCGTCTCGTTCGAACGAAAAGCCATTGTCGGCCACGAACACGCCTTCGACAGGCGTCTGAACGAGGCGCGCTTGGTGGTACGAGAGGTTGTGAAGGACCGCCCCGCCAATGGTGACGTAGGCATTGGGCACGATCTGGTGGAGGTCGCCTACGGTCGGTGACACGGTGATCGCCTTGCCCCTTCGGTTTACGGTCACCGTGACGGCGTCGCCGACCTTGTCATCGAGCAGGGCTTCGAGGGTGACGAAGTCGTGAATGGGCGTGTCGTCGACCGAGATGAGGATGTCGCCGACCTCGAGGAGGTCCGATGCGGGGCCCTTCGCCAACACATCGCGCAGCACGAGGAGCCCGAGGCCATTGGGGCGCTGACGACGCGCCACGGCTTCGACCTCTTCGGGCAGGCCAAGCCGCCGAAGCTCGTCGTAGCCAACGTAGTTCCACGTCGTCTGGAGTGTCCCTCGCGACACGGGCTGACCCTTGCGAATCAACTCAACCGCCCGCTTGACCCGAGGCAGCGGCAGGAAGAACGAGCTTGCGCGGGCGCCACTTGCGGCCCCAGCGTTCAGCCCCACAACGTCGCCCCGGATGTCGACGACCGGACTGCCGGAAGAACCACCCGAAATGCCTGCTGCGGCCTGCAGGTAGAACGTGTTGAAGTCGTTGTAGCTCGGGCCGTAATTCGGGGCGTCCCGGTCGAGCCGCGCGATGGTTCCATCGAGGATCGAGAGCTGCTCCCCCGAGTCGTTGCCGATCACCCGAATGGCGAGGCCCTCTTTCGCCTTGTCCGGTCGTAGGTCGAGCGAGGCGGGACGATGGAACTTGACCTGGTCGGGGTCGTACCGGAACAGCCCGAAATCATGCACCGGATCCCGGTACACCGGTACCAGATCGACCTCTTCGCGATTTCGGAAGCTTCCGCGTGCCACGACCGGCGCCGCGGTGACCACGTGCCGGTTGGTCAGCACCAAGCCCTGTTCAGCGTCGACAACAAACCCGGTCGCTTCGCTGTTGCTCCGGTTCTTGCCCTCGAACGAACGTGGGCGATCC
>JBCCQY010000082.1:0-38142 GCA_039208735.1 Myxococcota bacterium
GCCGCCTTCGACCTGCTCGTGGTGCCGGCGGATGAGGTACGCCCCGCGCTGTTGGCGTTCCGGCGGGAGGCGTTCGACCTGCTGCGACGCACCGTGCGGACCTTCGCTCTCACCTTCGTGCTCATGGTCTTCGTCGAGTACGTGATCGGCGATTTGCTCGGCATGGGCACATTGCTGTGGGTCACCGACACCCTATTCTGGCTGTGGATCGGCCTGCTCACGATTTGGACGCTGTTGAGCTGGGAACCCTTGTTGCGGGCTCGCCTCCGTCGTCGCTTCGTCGAGCCCTCAGGGCCCATTCGCTGGCTCCTCCCCGAGACGGGAAGCACCTGGCTGGCCCTTCCGCGCGCGGTGGGCCAACTCGTGATGCTCCTCGTCATTTTGGGGGCCGAGGCGATGCATCAGTTCGCCGTCGAAGGCACCGTCGTGTCGCTGGTCTACAACATGTTCAACCGTGCGGTGTTGCGCGACGATGCAGCTCCCGACCGGCCTCTCGAACTCGAACTGCAACACGCGATGCGCAACGCCGAAACCCCAACCAAGCACCTGGTCGAGCGCTCGGAACTCGTCGAGATCAGCAACGCCCTCGTGAATTGGCGCAAGACGGGTCAGCGAGGGCTGGTGGCGCTCGTCGGCGACCGAGGCAGCGGCAAACACACTGCCCTAGACGAAGTGGCCGAGCGGTTGACGGCCGCGGGGATGACGGTCCGTCGAGCCTCGATCACCGAGCCGCTGCGCACCCGCAAAGCGCTGGCGGCATGGCTTGGCGCGGCCTTCGGCATCTCACCGGAGGCCACCTCCAACGAGGAGATGGTGGCTGCGATTCAATCGCTCGAACCTTCGTCCATGATCCTCGAGAACATCCACTACACGTTCCTGCGTCGGGTCGATGGACTGAAGGTCCTCCAAACGCTGCTCTACGTGATGAACGCTGCGTCAGACCATCACTTCTTCGTGTGTTCGGTCCACGGGCCTGCATGGGACTACTTCGACGCGCAGGGCTCGCTCATCGACTGTGGCGTGTTCCAGACCGTCGTACGTTTGCAGCCCCTCGATAGCCAGCAGCTCCGCCAGATCACGCTGGCCCGAGCCGGTGACGTTGGGCTACGCGTGGACTTCTCGAGTCTGCACATCGGAAGCCTCGGCTCGGACCGTGACCTCGAAGCCGACCGCGCGACCGCGATGTACTACCGATTGCTGGCCGAAGCGAGCGGCGGCAACCTGCATGCCGCCGTCACCGCGTTCAGCCGCAGCCTCGTGCGCACCGACGACCCAGCCGTCGTCCAGGTGACGCTCCGGGAGGTCCTCGACGAAGCGGTGTTGCCCGACCTGGGCGAAACGGCATTGTTCGTCTTGGTCGCCTTGAACCTGCACGCCTCCCTTCAGCTCGACGACCTCATCGAAGTCACCCATCTGCCGAGGGCGCCGCTTCGGGCCAGCGTGCGCGACCTGGTGTCGCGAGGATGGGTGGAATGGATCGGCAAGCGACTCCGACTCTGCGACGACCAACGCATCATGGTGAAGCGCTCGCTACGCCGGCGCCACTTTATCCACTTGGGGCCTGACGGATGACCGAACCGCAAATCGAACAGTGGATCCAGGTCATCGCCTGGGAACGCATTCCCTTCGCCCTCGTCGTGGTCGTGGTCGCGTGGGCATTGATCGCCGCGTCGGGACGGCTCCTCGACAACCTTGCCTTGCGCTTCAACGAACGCCGGCTGGCCTTCAAACAGGCGAAGGCGTTGGTGCGCATGGGCACCTATGTGTTGGCGCCCATCGTCGTATTCTCAGCCGTGCTGCGACTTGAGAGTGAGAGCTTCTATGCGGTGGCAGGCACCCTCGCGGTTGCCCTCGGCTTTGCCTTCAAGGACCTCGCGGGCTCCCTCATTGCCGGCGTCATCCTGTTGATGGATCGACCGTTTCAGGTCGGCGACCGCATCTCGTTTGGCGGCTTCTACGGCGAAGTCCAGGAGATGGGGCTCCGATCCGTCCGACTTGTGACCCTCGACGATAACCTCGTCACCATCCCAAACAACAAGTTCCTCACTGACGAAGTCGCGTCCGCCAACGCAGGGGAGCTCGACGCGATGGTGGTGGTCCCGTTCTACGTCGGCGCCGCCGAAGACTTTGAAAAGGCCCGTGCCATCATTGCGGAAGCCACCTCGACAAGCCGGTACGTCTACCTCAAGAAGCCCATTACGACCCTTGTCGAAGACAAGTTTCTCGGCGAGCGATTCGTGACCGTCATCACCGCCAAAGCGTACGTGTTTGATGTTCGGTACGAAAAGTCACTCGTCACGGACGTAACAGAACGCGTAAAGGTCGCGTTCCGCAAGCAGGGCATCCGTACTCCAGATCAGCAGTATCGCGATCTGGACCTCAACGACCGCGAGGCCGTCGGTACACATTGAAGCGAGCATGAAGCCCGCAATCACCACAAACGTAGAACGTTCAACGTGGTCAGCGATTCTGGAAGCGCTGTCGACTCGCAAGGCGTTCACGAGCCGCTTCTTCAGCCTCTCGCTGCATCTCTATAGCGTGCCGACGATTGGCTTCGCATGCCACACAGAGGTCTTGCCCCCGGTGGACAACCGGCTCACCGGTAATCTCGACCCCACACTGGTCACACGTCACCACGACGGTCTTCGAAAATAGGAAGTCGAACAGTCCCATCTCATCTCCAACCCCATCAACGAAAGGCTTAGCACGTGAGACAGACGTGTCGAATCGAACTCGCGTTCTTGGCCAAACCGTTGCAACCGGAAGCGGAGTTTGTGTCAGCACCTTGACGGAGCGCGGCGGTTCTCTGACAATGCCCTTACCGGGAATGAAGAATCTTGCTCGTCCTTGCAAACATATTGAGATTGTCGGTTGTGGCTCCACAACGCCTCGCCGCCCACGCAGCCGACCTCGAAGAGCAGCCGGGGGGCTTCATCTGGCGAGTACGGCGTCGGTCACCCGCGTTTCAACGGAGCATTTCCTTGTTGGTCGAACTCTCCACCGAAGGCCTGCTCATCGCCTGGTGGGTCGCAGCCTCCGGCGCAGGTGGAGCCTGGGTCGAAGCCGCCGTGCCAATATGGGTGGTGACGCAGGCCGTGGCGCTGGGGCTCGTGGTGGTATGGGAGGGACGGGGCCGCCAAGCGGTTCGGGTGGTGAAACTCGAACAGGATGCCCTGACGTTGGGTCGAACCGCATTGGCCGTCTCATCGGTCGAAGAAGTGGCCGTCCAATCGGAAGGCTGGGGACCCTGGCGCACGGCCGAGATGACGGTCACCTCCTTAAAGGGCACCGCCCTCCGCTTCGCGGCCGACGGAGACGACGATGCGAGCCTTCGCACCATCGTGAAGCGCATCCACGCGCAGGCCCGCTACGGCGCATAGACCGTCAGGCCAAAGACCAAGACAGACACCGTCAAGCTCACCACAACGGCGAGCACGATGCCCGGATTGGTCTGTCCCTCGGCGATACGCGCGGGACGAAGAGGCGACTCCGGCTCCGCATCCGTAGAGAATACCTCAGCTTCCGAGGCCGGGAGCTTCACTTCGGCCGGCTGAATCCGGGCGCGTCGGGGGCTTCGGCGACGGACGGATTCCCGCGACTCCCAAGACGGTTTGCGGAGACCGGCGGGCTGGGGTTTCGGAGCGCCGAGCTGAAAGGGAGGCGGGGGCGCATCGAGCGAGCTGTACTCGCTTGGAACCCCATCGGGGGTTTGGGCGAACGGCAACGGTACAGGCATCGGGTCGTCGATGGTCTTGGACATGGGGTCCCCTTCGCCAGGGGCATCGGCGCGGAGGCGTCTCGGTAAAGGGCACGCGGACCCTTCGACGACGAGGTAGGGTCCAAGAGGAGGTGCAATGCTGCTGGCGCTGACCTGGCTTGCATGCGCGGGATCCCCGGTCGAAGGGTGCGACGCCGAACCGTTGGGCGTGACGCTTGGGACCGGGGTGACGGCCTTCGAGCCGCTGGCCGCAAACGACGAAGTCATCATGGTGTTCGGCCCGCAGGGGGGCTGGCACATTGACGTAGCCGCGCGAGTCACCGGAGCGGGTCCGGATGTGGAGGTTCTCCCCATGGCAGAGCGCCTGTCCGACGGGCTCGCCCTCGCTGGCGATCAGGTCAGCTCGCTGGTGGCGTTGGTGGATTACGACGCTGAGAACTGTGCCGGCGATGTTGTTGGGATCCGGGCCTTCTTGGACGATGCGGACCCCGGACCCGATGTGCCCTATGCCGACTTCATCTGCAGCCTCGATGGGGCCGAGGTCGAACTATCGGTCGACGTCTCGGACTTTGGCACCCGAACGGGCACGTCGAAGCTGGTCGTCACGACGCGCACGGACGTAGGCCAGGACTGTCCCTAATCAGGCGAGGCGCCCCAACACCCGACGCAGCCCAAACGCCAATGCCCAGCACGATGCGGCCAGGCCGAGATGAAACCACGCCACTCGAGTGAACGGTCCCCAGCTGCCCGAACCGTTGACGAGCAGACCGCTGCCGACGACCCCAAGCGCCCCTGCGATGCCGATGGTCACGCCCCATGCATCATGGCGGCCCAGGCCGACGGCTCCGACCACCACCGCCGCCATGCCCAAGGCGGCCATGATGGTGCCGAAGAAGGGATTGCCGATGAATGCGATGGCCAACAGCACGAAGGTGACGAAGGCGTAGGCCCGCCCCTGACGAGCATGCTCGGGCCACACCAAGGAGTTCAGCCAGCCCACTCCCACCATGGGAAACCCGACCTGCGAGGCGAGCCGCGTCACGCCTTGGTGGGTCATCTCCAGGTCGGGCGCGATGGTGAATCGAAGTGCGCCAAATCCTGCGGCAAGCGCCACCATGAGCAACCCCACCCCTGCGGTAGGGCCTCCGCGGGACGACGACAGCAGCCGAAACCCTTCGACGCCCGCGACGATCGCAAGCAGCGCGTCGGTGATGGCCACATCGTTCAGCATCACGAACCCCCAAGGAGCGTGGTCAGCCAACCCGCTACGACGCTGGCGCGCAAGACCATGCCCGCCAAGAGCAGTAATCCCGTTGGGATGGCGAGGGTCAGCGCAACGCTGGCCAGCCGATCTAGCCACGTGGCCTCGGCATCCGAAGAAGCCTCGACGGCCCGATCATCGGTCTGGCCCTTCGTTCGAGGATCACGTTCGAGAAACTTCCGGTATGGCGAGCGGCCTTCGTAGGCGAACCACCACAGATCGGGTTTCGGATCGGGCTGCAGAGCGTGGCGCACCGAGGCGGGAATGTGGGCCACCGTGTCGCATCGTTGGCACCGCACGCGCCGCAATTGGCCATCCAACCGCAGGGTGGCGCCGCAGGCCGGGCAACCAACATCGGGACCGCGCGCGTCCCTAGGCACTTCGACGGCATCGCGATCGGCCTGATGCTCATCGTCGATAACACCGAGAAATCCCTTGTGAAGTGCCACGACGTCGGTCGAAACCGCGTAGCGAGCGGGCTCTCCACGCGAGGTGCGCACCTTAAGACGCCCATCGCCCTCGGAGCGAACATCAAGAGGCTCTCCACTGTCGGGGCCCATGGGCTGCCCTGACGTGACCCAGGCCCGTGCCGTCTCGGGCAGCCAGGCCCGCCACGCCGGCCACTCCTGGGGCGCGACCCACGTGCCCGAGTGGCGTTTGCCCGCTTCGTGGAAGGGATTCACCTGGTCAATCGCGATGAGGTAGCGCCGCCGGCCTTCGGGATGTTCGGCCATGAGGTCGGCGACCGCATGCCCCAGCTGCAGCACCCGCCGCCAGAGATCATCGTCGACGACGTTGTCGTGACGGCATCGAGGACAGGGCATCGGCTCATGGACCGCCACCCGCGTCACCGGCACGAATCGCTCACAGGACGCGCACTGGATCTCGAGCTTGATGCCCGCATAGGCCAACTCGGGCGGCGGCACTTCCCGCGAATGAATCGCCAATTCAGCGCCACATTCCTCGCAGGACGGCGCGTATGGGGGGGCGTGCACCCCGCAACGACAGATCCTCACAGTGCTCCCATCGGCCAGCAGCCCCCAAACCCGTTCGAGGGTATCCTGACCCAAATGAGGTGGATCTCCTTCGAGCCTGATGCCTGGGGTGTCATCGCGATTGGCCAGACGGCTCGCGGGGTGATCGCGGTGGGCCAATGGGCCTACGGCGCAATCGCCATCGGTCAATTCGCCTTCGGCGGAGTGGCGGTCGGCGCCCTCGCCATGGGTGGTGTCACCTTGGGGCTATCTTCGTTTGGGCTCTACTTGGCCGGCGGCCTCATTGGTGGAGGCGCTCACGCGCGAGGCCCCTGTGTGGTGCCGTTGCTCCCATCGCTGGGTCGGCCGAAGCGCGTCCCCGTTCCTGAGCGGCTCGCGAAGCTACGCGAGACCCGCCGCGAGGGATGGATCGCCATCCACCTCGAGCCCCTCGACGACCGCTTGCTGATCTATGAGGGCACGACGCGCCTCACCGACCTTCGCCTCGACGCGCGAATCCGACGGGCCGCTCGTACTGCGGCCCCGGCCGACGTGCTGGGCTTCGTCCGTCACACCGACGACGGGCCCATTCTCGATCGCATCCAAGTCCTGGCCAAAGAGCGCCTCGGGTCGCCGCGGTGGTGGCTCATCTGGATGGCCCAGTTGGTCGGGCTCTTCGGGCTGGCCCTTGCCGTCTGGACCTTCGCCGTCGAGCCGTTGTTCAGCGCCCTGCCCTTGGAGTAAGGCAGGACGCTCCCCACCGGATCCGTGCCGATTCAGTCCTCGTCGGACTCGGGCTCGGATTCGCCTTCACCCTCGGCATCCGCCGAGGCTTCCTTCGCCGCGGCCTCTTCCATGCGCTGACGCAGCTTCTTCGCCGCCTTCTTGTCATACTGCTCAAGGAGCGGCAACCCACGTTCCCGCGCGTCGACGACCTCGTACTCGTAGCCGGCCTCGTCGAGAATCGGCTTGATGACATCGACGGGGCCCTGGTAGGTCAGAACAAGCGAATCGGCACAGGGGGCCATCGCTTTCTGCATCGACTCGGGCGTCACGTTGGCCAGAAGCTCGGGGAACTGCTGCCACTGTTCAAGCGACCGACCTGACTCGACCTGCCGCGAAAAGGCGTTCGCAAGGTCTTCGATCGCCTGCAGCCCAAGCCCTGGCTTCCGGGCCAATGAGAGCTGAGCGGCCTTGAAGCGGTGCATGGGGAACTTGCCCTGCGATCCATCCTTGGCCATTTTGATGAACGCGTCTGTGGCAATGCCCACCCCATCGTTCTGGAACAGTCCATTCATGAGGAAGATGTGCGTGTTGCCAACGAGCGTCTGGGCCCCTGCCCCGGCGCCGTAGGTGATGCCCTCTTTGGCCCGCAGCTCGGCGAACAACTCACTGCCGATCATGGCGCGGAGCAAGGCACGGTCGGCACGAGCCTCCCGACCATCGTTGGCCAGACGACACGTCGCGGTCACGTCCGTCTGAGTGCTGCGCTTGTCATCGAAGAGGAACAACTTCGGCTCATACGTCTTGATCGGCGCAGCCTCGGGGACCTCGATGGACGTGTAGCTGGAGGCTTCGGTACGCCATCCGCCAAAGTACTGGCGAGCCGCAGCCAGTGCTTCCTTCGCATCCACGGCGCCAACGATCACAAGCGTCATGTTCTCGGGGTGGAATTTCTGGTCGAGGTAGGACTGAACGTCACCCTTCTTGGTCTTCTTCATCCGCGTCACGTGCTCGTAAGGGGTCACGCGGAAGGCGGGATGGTCCATGCCCATCGCCTCGTTCCTCACCCGAGTCTGCCAGTAGCCCGGGCTTGTCCAGGAACGCTTGATGCCCTTCGTACGACGGCGGATGTAGTCCCCCTTGCCGTCGAAGTCCGGCTTG
This sequence comes from Myxococcota bacterium, assembly GCA_039208735.1. GTDB lineage: Bacteria > Myxococcota_A > UBA796 > UBA796 > DRPG01. The sequence goes on from JBCCQY010000082.1 coordinate 7,838, forward strand.
ATGGAGTCCAATCGCGCGCGCACGTACCACAACGCATCGGCCACGTTCATGGATGGCGCATCGATACCGAGGGCCGACGACGCGGAGCCACCGCGATCGGACCACCCTGCCGCAATCCGCAGCGGCTCAAGCACCCGGCTGGTGCGGTCGGCGGTTAGCTCGTAGCGCTTATCGGCGGAAAACAGGCCCGCAAAGGTATCCATGTCAAAGTAGGAGGTGCGGCTGCCGCCGTTGCTCACGAGGCGAACCGACACCAAGGGGGCTTCACCGTGAGGGTAAACGACGACCCGCAGTCCGTTCGAAAGCTTCTCGTCGAGCAGCTTCCCAAAGTCAGGCGTCCGAACCTCATCGAGAATGACGTCCTTCGTGATCTTGTCGTCCGACACCATGGAGACGATTTTGTCGTCTTCGTTCGCGGCACCCACGTAGTCGGACTCTGAGCTGTCGAGCACCAACTTGTCTTCGGGCAGCGGCTTGAGGATGACCTTCGCCGCCCGGTCGCGCGTGATGTACTGCTGCACGAACGCGAGCACTTCCGGCATGGCAACCTGACCGAAATCGTTCATCGCCGTCGAGTGGTACTGGTGGTCACCCGTGTGATGGGCGTAACCACCGATGAGGGTGCCACGGCCGTCGTTGAGCCCCGAGACCCGATCCATCGACGTCAAGGTGTCGGTCAGGAAGTTCAAGCGCGACAAGCCGAAGCCAAGTTCGGTGTAGCCGCGCTGAATGGGATTGGCGAGACGCTCTGGGTTCCAGATGTCGGTGAGCTGATCGAGCATCCTCTCGGCAATGCGCTCAGCGTTTCTCCCTCCCAGAACCTCCGTAAAGCAGAAGAAGACACTGTTTTCCTGGAACGGCAGGTAGCTGCAGGCCGTGCTCGGGAAGCCATTGCGCTTCAACACGTCGTACTCGCCGACGAACACCCGAGCTAACGCCCGCCCTACCTGACCGGAGGCAAGGAAGCCAACCACGTCCTCGCCCTGGTAGCCACTCGGCAGTGACCATGCCGTGATCGCAGTCAGGTTTTCGACGGGCGCCTCGTAGGTCTGGACCTCGCGCGTGGCCGGGTCACCCACTGGCAGGCCAAACCGTTCGTTTCGACGAACAATCTCGGAATCCACATCGAGAGGGCGTTTTGGATTCGCGGGATCCATTGCCACAAAGTAGACTTTTTCCCGATCCGGATTTGCGGCGTCGATCTGGTCGATCGAAACGCCCGGACGCGGCGCGATGCGAATCAGGTCCTCGGTCAGGTCCGGGTGCAGCAGGTGCGGCGCAAAGCTCTCGACGATGAGCGAGCCTGCCTCTTCGGCATTAAAGTCTCCGACCACCACAATCGTGGTTTCATCGGCGACGTAGTGCTTTTTCGCAAAGTCGGCGATGTCATCGAGGGAGCAGTTATCGAGTGAATCGTGCGTTCCGATGCCGAGCCGGTTGTAGGGGTGTTCCTCGGGGAACAACCCCTTCAGGGCATAGGTGTAGGCGTTGCGGAAGGTGCCATCGCCACGCATGCGCAATTCGTTGCGAATGACCTCACGCTCGGAATCGGCCTCTTCCGGGCGCACACCCTTGATCGTGTCAGTGAGCCGGTAGGAGGCGTACCGCATGAGCATCGGGAGCGCTTCTTTCGGGCACACCGTCATGTAGTTCGTCCAGTCCATGGACGTTGACGCATTCAGGTTGCAACCCGCCGATTCAAGCACATCCCAGGTCTTGATCTGCGAATCCTCGACGTGGCGAGACTTGAACCACATGTGCTCAAGGAAGTGTGCGATGCCTTCCTTGCCCTTGGGATCACTGCGCGAACCGTGGTCAATGAAGGTCGTGATCGCGACCACCGGAGCGGAGTGATCGGGTTGCATGATGACACGCAACCCGCTTGGGAACTGGAAGCTCCGCGAGTCAAGTCCGAAACCCGGCGGAAGCTGGGGCGACAGGTTCTGCGGTGCTGGCACCGAGTCGGCCGTGGTGGCAGCCTCGGCCGCGGACCACCCACCGGCGAGCGCCAGAGCCAAGAAGCACGTCATCGTTCCTCCGAAGAATCGTTGACAGGTAACCGGTGAGACGGCCCCGCTGTCATGGGCAAGTGTAGTGTGCCCCTCCCCCTGATTGCGAAGGGAGATCCGATCTACGAAGCAGAATCCGCACTATTTCGAAGTGTGGGTTTGTGTCCGATCAAGAGCCGGAGGGATGGCGCCTCGGGATGACCGAGCGGCTGGACGTAAGGGTCAAGCCCGGCCTCCACCATGCGACCCACCGCGACCGGCAGGTCGAAGTGTAGGTAGTACATGATGAATGGTGGAGAGACCAACGCGTTGCGTACGCGCATCACCGCGTTGAACCCTCGGAGAATCCAGTAGTCCCTTCGCCAAGGCGGCGGGCGTTCGCTCGTGATGGTCACGAATCGTCCGCCCGGCCTAAGAATGCGTGCGACCTCGGCGAACAGCGTCGGCTGATCGATAGGCTCGAAGTGACCCATGGCGCCAAACGAGGTGACGAGGTCAAAGCGTTCGCCAAACGGCAGTGCGAGCGCGTCCCCCCGTACGAAGTGCACGGGCTGACCCGCAAGACGCTCGCGACCCGTGGCGATCATGCCCGGTGAGAAATCGATGCCGATCGCCACCTCCGCGATCGCATCGAGCGCCCCAAGGCCTGCACCGGTGCCACAACACAGATCCAGGGCCATGCCGATGGGACGGTCTGAAATGCGTTCCACCACTCGCCCAATGACATCGTCAGGGGTTCGGAACGGAGTGCGATCGAATTTCGGCGCGAGAAGGTCATAGCCTCCGCGTGTCGAAGAAAGCGCCTGCTGAAGAAGCTCGGCAAAGGAAGGTCCGCCGGGGCCGTACATGAGGGTGGGTTATCCCCCGACCGTCACGTCGCCACCACACGGAGTCTGCGAATGCTGACCCTCGTCGTCCATACGTTCGCCGCCTGGTTCGCCTGTACCGACTCGGTCGACATCCTGACCACCTGCGCGGGGGGCAACGTCAAGGCCTGCTACAGCGATGGCATCGCCAAGGTCAGCCTGTCCAGACCGATGTTCTCGGACGCACGCAAAGACTTCGCGCAGGCCTGCATGCCGACCTACACCAAGTCGGCCCGACCTAAAGACAACCATCCTGGAGCCTGCCACGAACTCGGCAAGCTCGTACGCGACGCCAAGGGGGGCCCGCAAGACCTTCCGCGCGCAGTCGAGATGTTCCAACTGGCCTGCCGAGCGGGGGTCCAGGAGTCCTGCATCGACCTCGGGATGCTCGTCTACGATCCCAAGGCCGACGCGGGCATTCGTTCGGAGCCCGCCCGCGCCGTGGAATTCTTCTTCAACGCCTGCAACCTGGTGACGCTGACCGCCCTCCCTGAAGATGGCAGTCCCGATCCCAATGCCCGCGCCTGTTTGGCGCTTGGCAACGCCTACCGTGACGGTCGAGGCGTCGAGAACAACCGCCCTGACATGGCCCGAGCCCGCCAGATGTACGAGAAGGGGTGTGAAGCCCGATTCGCGCCGGCCTGCGCCGCCGCGGGCGACATTTTGGCCAGGTCTTCGTCCACGTTGGTGAAGGCCACCGAGCTGTACCAACAGAGCTGCAAGCTCGACGCCCGCCATGGCTGCTTCCAACTCGCAAAGCTTCATGAGAAGCGAAAGTTCCCGGGCTCCGACATCAAGCTCGCCGTCGACTACTACCGAAAAACCTGCAACATCGACCCGACACGAGGATGCTACGAAGCCGCGGTGCTGCTCGAGCAGCGCGAAGTGATCCCCCGGGAAGGCGAGGTCGAATCGCTGTACAACCTCGCTTGTGAGTACGGGCATACGATGGCGTGCAGCAAACGGAGTCCCGGCCGATGAACCCCGAAATGTCCCGCTGGCGGTCCCCGCTCGTCGAGCGCTACGCCAGCTCCGAGATGGCGTTCCTGTTTTCGGACGAGCACAAGTTCAAGACTTGGCGAAGGCTATGGATTGCGCTCGCCGAAACCGAGGCCGCCCTCGGACTCGACATTTCGAACGCCCAACTCGATGCGTTGCGGCGAACCAAGGACGACCTCGATCCGGTCGCCGCCCGTGAGCACGAACGGCTCCTTCGCCACGACGTGATGGCCCAGGTTCACACCTGGCGGGACCAAGTCCCTGAAGCGGGCGGCATCATTCACCTGGGCGCTACGAGCTGCTTCGTCGGCGACAACACCGACCTCATCGTCCTGCGCGAGGCCCTCGAGCTGCTTTTGCCCAAGGTCGCCTCGGTGGTCGACCACCTCGCGAACTTTGCACGGACCTATGCAGACTTGCCCACCTTGGGCTTCACTCACTTCCAGCCGGCTCAGCTCACAACGGTGGGCAAGCGAGCCACCCTTTGGATCCAGGAACTCTTGCTCGATCTGGTCGCGCTGCAGCGGGCCTGCGACGACCTGCGGTTCCGGGGAGCGAAGGGCACGACGGGTACGCAAGCGAGCTTTTTAGCGTTGTTCGACGGTGACCATGACAAGGTCGAAGCGCTCGACCAGCGGCTCGCCGAAGCGTTCGGGTTCAACCAGAGCTACGCCGTTACCGGACAGACCTACTCCCGTAAGGTCGATCTGCAGGTCGTTCAGGCGCTGGCGTCGTTCTCGTCCACCGCCCATCGCATCGCTTCCGACATCCGCTTGCTCGCGCATCTCAAGGAAGTCGAAGAGCCCTTCGGCAAGGCCCAGATCGGTTCATCCGCGATGGCGTACAAACGCAACCCCATGCGGTCGGAGCGGATCTGTGCCCTGGCCCGCCACGGCATGACCCTGTCCATGAATGCGGCTCAGACAGCGTCGCAGCAGTGGTTTGAACGGACGCTCGACGACTCTGCCAACCGTCGCATCACGCTCGCCGAAGGGTTTCTGTGCGCCGACGGCATCGTCGAAGCGCTGGCCAACGTTGCGTCGGGGCTGGTGGTGTACCCCGAAGTGATCGGCCGCCGCATTCGGTCCGAACTGCCCTTCATCGCCACCGAAAACGTGATGATGGCCATGGTGCAGTCGGGCCACGACCGTCAGGACGTCCACGAGTGGATTCGCGTCCACAGCCAGGCAGCCGCGGCTGAGGTCAAACTGCACGGTCGCGACAATGATCTGCTCGCTCGTCTCGCCAACGATGAACGCTTCCAGCCCATTCATGACCGGCTCGACGCCATCGTAGATGCTCGCCAATACATCGGTCGGGCCCCAGAACAAACCCGAGCGTTCCTCGACGGCGAGGTGGCCGCAGCCCTCGCCCCGTACCGAGACCGCCTCCCCAAAACGTCTGACCTTCGCGTATGAAGACGTTCCACGCTTGGATTTTCGATCTGGACGGCACGCTGACCGTCCCGATGCACGATTTTGCGGCGCTCAAACGTGAACTGGGGTTGCCGGCTGACCTCGACGTCCTCGCAGGCATCGCCAGCCGAGCCCCCGAAGAGCAAGCGCCCCTCCGAGAAGCGGTGCGGATCTGGGAACTCGCGCACTTGGACCGTGCGGAAGCCGGAACGGGGGCTCGCGAGTTGCTCACCCGCCTCCGTGAAGCTCGGATTCCTATGGGCATCGTGACCCGCAATACCCATGAGGGTGCCCGCGGGACCCTCAAGCAGATCGGCCTCTCCGAACTCTTCGACGATGCGGTCATTTACGGCCGCGAGGATGCCAAGCCCAAACCCGCCCCCGACGCAGTGCTCGCCTTGCTTGAGCGGTTCTCGGTGGCCGCCGACCAGGCCGTGATGATCGGCGATGACATCCACGACCTGCAGGCCGCGCGGGCAGCAGGTGTCACGCCCGTGTGGATCGACCCCGTCGGCGAGGGCCCATACGCAGCCCATGCCGACCTCGTCATTACCAGTCTCGAACAAGTGTTCGACTGGCTTCCTTGATGCGTCGGCGCTACCGCCCCAACTCAAACCGCAACGCGTTGTCCAGTTCGGGATGCAAGAACCGGTAGCCAAGCGCCTGAGCCTTCGCCGGCACCACACGCTGGCCTTGCAACACGAGTTCCAAGCCCCGTTGCCGACCCAAGGCAAGCTTGATCGCAAATCCGGGAGCAGGGGCAAACGCAGGTCGTCCGAGAACGCGCCCCATCGCCCGGGCGAAGTCGAACTGGCGTACCGTTCGCGGCGCTACGAGGTTCAAAGGCCCTTCGTAGCGGTCATCGAACAGGGCCTCGTGCATCAGTCCAAGATGGTCGTCAAGGTGAATCCAGGGCACCCATTGCTGCCCGCCTCCGACGGGCCCCCCCAATCCGAACTGAAACAACGGCAGCTGGGCCTTGAGGTAGCCGCCCAGGCCCGACAGCACGAACCCCGTACGCAGCAGGACGGTGCGAATGCCCGCATCGCGAGCTGGCGAGGTAGCCGCCTCCCATTCGGCCCCCACCGACGCCAAGAACGTGTCGCCGGTCGGTCCCGCCTCGTCGACCTCGGTATCGCCGGTGTCGCCGTACAGGCCCACCGCTGACGCCGAGAGAAACACCTTGGGAGGCCGCTTCAACTCGCCCATCACGCGAGCGAGCACCGCCGTCGGGTGCACCCGGCTGTGCCGAATGACCTGCTTGCGCGCATCCGTCCAAGACTCATCCGCAATGGGTGCACCTTGCAGATGCACCACCGCGTCGAATCCTTCAAGCCATTCGCGATCGATGGCTTCCGGGTCATCCAGTGGGATGTGGCGCCCCCGGGCATTGGAGCTGCGCACCAGGGGCACCACTTCGTGCCCTCCCGCGTCCAGAAAGGCGGTCAGTTGAGACCCGATAAGCCCCGACGCGCCCGAGATGAGCACTCGAAGCCGAGGACGGTCGCGGTAGCGGGCATGCCGCGCCAGGTCGTCGGCCGTGCGGCGATGACGAAACGGAAACACCCGATCTAACCTGGACTGCACACCACCAATGGCCGCACCGAGGGCCCCGAAGGGCGCCCGCCACTCGATGCAGTCCTCAAGCAACGCCTCACCAGGGTCCGCCTCGGTAAACAGGTGCTGATGCCGCCAGTAGGCAAAGGGGCCCGACCGTTGTTCGTCGACGAACCGGCGTCCCGGCTCGTGCTCGGTGTGCACTGCGCGCCAGGTGAGCGGGATGGGCCCAACATGGGCTTGTAACTCCAGTTCTACCCCCGTTTCTACGCCACTGCCGGTACGGCTCATGACACGGATGGGATCCCAAGGTGGGTTGAGGCGTTCGAAAGCACCGGGCCGCGCATGCCAAGCGTACAGCTCGCTCGCGGTGGTGTTGGGGATTGGCGTCCGCAGACGGTAGGTCGGCATGGCGGGTACGTAATCACCGTTGACCCCCGCTGGAGCCGCCGATGGACGCGACTTGGACCGACGCGACCAACCCTTGGACCCTCTTCGACGCCTGGTACACCGACGCCCAGGCGAGTGAGCCCGACGTACCCAATGCCATGCAGCTCGCCACGGTGGACGCTTCGGGACAGCCCACCATCCGCACCGTACTGCTCAAAGGGACCTCAGAGGCTGGTTTACGGTTCTTCACGAACCTCGAGAGTCGCAAAGGCCTCGACCTGGCTGCCAATCCTCGAGCCGCCCTCGTGTTTCACTGGAAGACGAGCAAGCGCCAGGTCCGGGCTCGGGGCCCGGTCGAACGCCTGCCCAGCGACGAAGCCGATGTATACTGGGCAAGCCGTCCTCGCGGGTCCCAAATCGCAGCCTGGGCGTCCGCGCAGTCACGACCGTTACCCCACCGCGAGGCGTACGATCAGTCGATTGCCGAAGTCACGGCCCGGTTCGACGCGCAACCCGTTCCCAGGCCTCCGTTTTGGTCAGGCTACCGCCTGATCCCTGAAGCGCTCGAATTCTGGGAGGATGGCGCGTTTCGGATGCACACTCGACTCTGCTTCACCCGTGCCGATCTCTCCAGCCCATCCTGGAGCAAAAACCTTCTTTACCCATGAGTCAACGGCCAACTGGTGTAACCGCGGTAGACTGAATTGGACACCGAGGTGCGCCGATGGAAACGGGGATTGTCGCCTGGAGCAAACGATGGCCCCCCCTTCGGAGATGCCCCTTCGTGTTCTGCTTCTCGACGACCGACCGGCCGAACGTCAGGCCTGTCAGGAGCAACTGCGCGACCTTGGACACCTCGTCGTCGTTCCTTCGGAGGGGCAACGTCCAAGTCTGGCCGAACACGCCGCCGATGTGGCGTTGCTGCACCTAGGATACCGTGGAGCAGAGGGCCTCGACGCGCTGAACCCGTTGCGAGAGGGCGCCCCGATGGTGCCCATCGTGGCCACCGGATCCTCTCCGTGGCCCGACTTTGACCTCGCCGTCATCGAGGCGGGAGCCGAGGACTTTCTCCCGGAGCCTCTCGATGCCCATCGGCTGGGCGTCGCCTTGCGCCTTGCGGCCATTCGTTTCCGCAACCGCACCCCGGCTCCCGTCGAAACGGCACCGCCCGCACGCGGCCGCCTGCATCCGCTTTGGAAACTCGAGCCGGGCACGCATCTCGATCGCTACGAAGTCGAGCGCATCATTGGACGCGGAGGAATGGCGGTCGTCTACCGGGTACGGCATCGCAAGCTCGGCTCCGTCCACGCGTTGAAAGTCGTGTTGCCAGACGCCCAGTGCCAACGGCTGATCGTGGAAGGTCAGGCGCAAGCAAGGCTTCGGCATCCCAACCTCGTCCGTGCCACCGACATCCTCGAACTCGGCGACGGAGTCGGACTCGTCATGGAGTACGTCGAGGGGCCCACGCTTAGCGACTGGATGGCGAGCGCAACCGCCCCGGCTCGCCAATGGCTGCGCCTGTTTCGCGGCATCGTTCGCGGCCTACGTCATGCCCACGGCCTAGGCCTTGTGCATCGCGACCTCAAACCCGCCAACGTGCTCCTCCTCGAAACCGACGAGGGGTATGTGCCCAAGGTGGCAGACTTCGGCATTGCTCGCCTCATGCCGCAAGTCGGGCTTCCGCCCTTGACCGGGGAGCGAACCGGAGGCATCGGAACGGTAGGCTTCGTCGCCCCTGAACAGTACGCAGATCCCGAAAGTGTCGACCAGCGCGCCGACCTGTTTTCGCTTGGCTGCGTGCTGTACCCCTTGGCCTGCGGCACCCCCGCATTCCCGGGCCGCGACCCGGCCACGGTGCTCGACGCCATGATGCGTGGCGACTACACCCCGCCCACCCACGTCGTCCCAGAACTAGGGCCCACGTTCGAGGCCATCATCCACGCACTGCTCCAAGTCGACCCCGAGCACCGCATCAAGGATTGCCAGAGTCTGCTCGAGCAACTCGACGGACTGGACGAAGCCCGGCTCCCACATCGGCGACCGGGGCTTTCGAATCCCTCGGCCGCATCGACGCTCGACCGGCTTGCCCTCGACGCCCACAGCTCCGCATGGACGACCGGATGGCAGCCGAAGGTCCCCGAAGGGCCCACGCGCTGAGGTACGATGCGACCATGCCTCCACAGTACGAGATTCGATTGCCGCATGGGGAACACGCCGTTCCCCTGTCGGACGCACCGCGCACCATCGGCCGGGGCCCCGCAAACGACGTAGTCCTGACCGATGACACCGTGTCTTGGCACCATGCACAGGTCTGGCTCGAAGGCGGAGACCCGTGGCTACGCGACCTAGGCTCCCGAAACGGCACCTGGCGAAATGACCAACGCGTCACAGGTTCCACGCAGCTTGCGATAGGGGACCGCATTCGCATCGGGACGACGGTCGAAGTTGTGCTTTCGGGTCCGGACGATCCGAGAGAGGGGCTCCACAAGGCGTTGCATGTCGAGGACGTGACGTCGGGGGTTCGACTGCTCGTGCGCGAGAATCGATTCCACATCGGGGGTCGCGAAGATGCCGATTTGCGCATCGAAGGGTGGCCCGATCGAGCCGCCACCATCCTCGTGCATCCCAACGGGGAGCTGTGGGTCGGCGGCCAGTCCGACGATGGGGAGCGTTGGGAGAAGCAAGTCGAACCTGGTGAAGTGCTCGAGATCCGAGGCCGGACCATCCGCATCGTCGAGGCCGAAGGCGAACATGCGCCAACCGTCGATCAGGCCGCGTTGGCCTATCCGTACGGGCTGACCGCCACGGCCAACGGGGCCGGCGGGCCTCAGGTGGTGGTGGAGGATCCCGTGAGCGGTCAGACCTGCCTTGTGACGGGCAACCGGGGGGTGTTGCTCTTTGTGCTCGCCCGTCGCCTCGCCAAGGACCGCGAAGCGAGCAAAGCTCCGGCTGAAGAAGGTTGGTGCACCACTCAGGAGGTGCTCACCGGGGTCTGGGGACGGGGCCAGAAGGAAGCCAATCACCTCAATGTCCTGGTGCATCGCCTGCGCGGGCAACTAGAAGATCAGGGCTTCGACCCCTGGTTTGTTGAGAAGCGCCGCGGTGGCATCCGCGTCCGTTGTGCCGAGGTCACCGTGCAATGAGTGCACGGCCTGGACGCGTCGTGGCGACGCGGGGCCGGCGGGTGGTGGTGGCCGACGACGAAGGCGAGCGAACCTGCTTCTTAGCGGGACGTCGTGCGGTGGTCGGCGACCGCGTCCACTGGGTTGAAGCCCGGGGTGAGGGCGGCAAGCTCGTGAGCGTTGGCCCCCGCGAGACCGCTCTGGTGCGCGCGGATGCCCGAGGTCGCGAGCAGGTGCTTGCCGCCAACCTCACGGGCATCGCCATCATCACCGCCCCCAAGCAGCCCCCGTTCCGAGCGGGACTCCTCGATCGCTATGTCGTCGCCGCGGCCATCGGTGGGCTGACGAGTTGCGTCGTTCTGAACAAGGTGGACCAAGGCGTCTCCGACGAGGTCGAACGAGCACTTCGGGTTCGTGAGGCAGCCGGAGTGGTCGTGTTGCGCACGTCCGTGCCCGATGCGCATGGCATCGACGCCCTCGCCGAGCAATTGCAGGACGGGACCTACGCCCTCGTCGGACACAGCGGGGTGGGCAAGACCTCCCTCGCCCAGGCCCTGCTGCCGCAGGTCGACGTCGGAGAGATCGGTGATCTTTCCGAGCATTGGGGCACTGGACAGCACACGACGACGTCGAGCCGCATCTTTTCGTTGCCCAACGGCGGAGAACTCGTGGATTCTCCTGGAATTCGGACCTTCGCGCCCGGCCGGTTGAGCGCCAGCGACGTTCGCCAATACTTCCCGATGATGCAGGGGCTCGCCTGCAAGTTCCGTGACTGTCTTCACCGCGAAGGCGAACAGGGCTGTGTAGCGCCTGACGAGATTGATCCTGATCTTTTGGCATCTTACCGTCGTCTGCTTCACGAGATCATCGCGCTCGACGATCTTCGGGCGCCGTAGCCACGCTAGTTCCGCATCCTGTCCCAGAAAGCGTTACCCGAGGGACGGCTGAAAATGATTATCGTTTTCAATAGGAGCTGGGTGTGGAACGCGTCGCGACGTGGCTGCTCGATCCCTTCGTCGATCCGGCAAGCCGCACCTACTGGGCCTCGCTGTTGGTGGCGGGGGGGATCGCCGGACTCCTTTGGCTGGTGAGCCGACGACGGTTCTTTGGCCCATCGTTGGGCGATACGCTGCGGCACCCATCCAGCTTGCTCGATGTTCAGCTGCTGGTCGCACGACAACTCTTGCGGGGGCTCGGCGCACTGCCCGTGATCGGTGCGGGCTTTGGACTCGCCACGTGGCTCGTCCGCCGTCTCGATGCGACCTTCGGCGTGCCCGACCTACAGGCGCCCGCCTGGGTCGTCGTGCCGCTCTATACCGCGGTCCTCTTCATCGTCTGGGACGCATCACGCTACGTCTTGCACCGCCTCATGCACGAGGTGCCCGCGTTGTGGGCGTTGCATCAAGTGCACCATTCGGCCGAGGTGATGACCCCACTCACCTTTCACCGAATCCATCCGTTGGAATCGCTCTTGTATGGGCTCCGAGGCTGGTTGGTGACCGCCGTTGTTGCAGCCGGCTTCTTCTGGGCCTTTCGCGACACCGCGACCATCTGGACCCTCGCGGGCGTTCACGGCGTTGGATTCCTGTTCAATGCGGCGTTTGGCAACCTGCGCCATAGCCACGTGTGGATCAGCTTTGGGTGGCTCGAACGCATCTTCGTGAGTCCCGCCCAGCACCAGCTGCACCATGCGGTCGGCCAGGACCGCTGGAATTACGGCACGTGGCTTTCCATGTGGGATCAGCTCGGTGGCACCTTCGCACCGGCCGTCACCCCACCCCAGCGGCTGGGACTCGTCACCCCCAACCATGACCACACCCTCTGGTCGGCGTGGTTCAGCCCCCTTGCGAGCTGGGTCCGGCCTGGGGTCCAAGGGGCGACCGCTGCCGTTGCATTCCTGTTGACGAGCACAACGGCGTTCGGCGCGCCGCCTGACCCCGAGGAGACCGACGCGGAGGCTGCGGAGCCCGATGCCCGAATGATCGTCCGCGCCGAGTGGGAAACGCCTGGGTCGGTGAACGTCGTCGACGAGGCCCAGCTTGCACGGTTCGAACGCGACGACATCGGCGCCGTTCTGGGCAATGTGCCCGGCGTGACCATTCGCGAAGAGGACGGATTCGGACTTCGCCCGAATATCGGCATTCGCGGGGTGAGTTCGGATCGCTCGTCGAAGATCACGCTGCTCGAAGACGGGGTGCTCCTCGGTCCCGCGCCCTATTCCGCGCCTGCCGCCTACTACTTCCCCATGGTCACTCGGGTGACTGGCGTAGAGGTCTCCAAAGGGCCCGCCGCCATCCAGAACGGCCCGTCGACGGTCGGCGGTGCGATCAACCTGTTGTCGCGCGACCTCCCCGAAGGGCCCGCCGCCGCCATCGACCTCGCCGTTGGCCTACGGCGCACGGGCAAGGTGCACGCCTGGACGGGCACTCAAGGAGAGCATTTCGGCTTCATCGTGGAGGGCGTGGGGCTGCGGACCGACGGCTTCAAGGTCCTCGACGATGGAGGCCGAACCGGGTTTGACCGTGGTGAAGTGCAGCTCAAGGCCCGTTGGCGCTCGGCATCCAGCGGCTCCCGGACCCAAGCCATCGAACTGAAGCTCGGGTACTCGGCCGAACGTTCCTTTGAGACGTATCTGGGCTTGCAAGTTGCAGACTATGCAAACGACCCCTATCGACGGTACGCGGCGACCTCCGAGGCGTTGATGCGCTGGCGGCGGCTCCTCGCTGAACTTCGCATTCCCGTCCGCATCGACAACGTGCGCATCGAAACCACGGCCTACCATCACGACCTCGAACGGGCGTGGACGAAGTTCAACCGCTTTGACAATGGGCCCGACGTGCACGCGTTGCTCGCCAACCCGGTTGGCGGAACCAATGCGGTGTTCCTCGCCATTCTACGCGGCGAAGAGGACACCACCATCGATGGCCAGCGGCTGCTCATCGGTACCAACGACCGTTCGTTTCTCTCGAGCGGCGTGCAGTCCAAGCTCACCGTGCAACACACCCTCGGTCGAGCCACGTCGCGCTTCGAAGCCGGGCTGCGACTTCACGCCGACCAGATCACCCGCTTTCATACCGAAGATCCGTTCAATATGATCGACGGCCAGCTCGTCCGTGATGATGAGGAGACCGACGTCATCGAGGACACAACGTCCTGGGCACGAGCGATTGCCGGCTACGTACACGAGGACCTCATTGCGGGACGTTGGCACTTCGTGCCGGGCGTGCGCGTTGAATCCATTTGGACCCGACGAGAGCTAGCGGCCAACCCAGACTGGACCCATCAACTCGGCGTGTTGCCAGGGGTGGGGCTGCTCTACGACGTAACGCCGTCTACCGCGGTCTTCCTCGGCCTTCACCGAGGGTTTTCTCCAGTGGCGCCCGGCTCTCCTCAGGGCACGAGCCCCGAATCCAGCTGGAACACCGAAGGCGGCTTGCGATGGCGCGGGCCCAAGTCCTCGTTCTCTGCACTTGCCTACGTCAACGACTACATCAACCTTACCGGTCAATGCTCGTTTAGCGCGGGCTGCGTTGTGGACGCGATCGACCAGCAGTTCAATGCGGGTCGGGTCTGGGTCTACGGGGCCGAGGTTGAAGCCGAGCACGTCGTGTCCCTCTCGCCGACTCTGGAATTGCCGCTCCGCGCGACCTACACGTGGACCGAAGGGCGTTTCCGAACCGCGTTTGAGTCAGGGTTCCCGCAGTTCGGTGTGGTCTCGATCGGCGACTACCTGCCCTATGTGGCGCGGCATCAGGCGTCAGCGCAGGTGGGGCTTCGTCACCGTCGGTTCGATGTCGCCGCCTCGGTTCGCACCCGGAGCCCGATGCTGGACGCGGCCGGTCCATTCGACAGGCCCGAGATTCCGGCCTTGACCGTTCTCGATGTCGCGGCCAACGTGGCGATCTCGCGGAACCTCTCGGTCTACGCGACGGGGTCGAACCTCACAAATGCAAGCCCCTTGGTCAGCCTTCGCCCGTTTGGGGCACGGCCCCCCGCCCCGCTGCAAGTCATGGTTGGGGTAAAGGCGGCTACGGGGCAATCCACAAGGTAGCCAGACCTCCAAGCGGTCCCATGAATGCTCCTAGGGCCGTCAAAACCATCACCAACGCCACGGCGGTCCAGACCATCGGGGAGGCGTTTTGTGTGGGCGCTGGACTCGGCGCATGGGTGCTCGGAATCGAAGCCCGGAGGGCCTCCGCATCGACCGAGGGGGTCTGTGACGGGACCTCAACCGTCTCGAGTTCGGGCTGTAGCGCCTCGAGCGTGGCCACCAGGGCCGCCGGAGAGGGGCGAGCTTTGGGGTCGGCATGGGCTCCGTCTGCGACGACAGATCGCAGCGGCTCGGGCAGATCGTCCCAACGAGGGCTGTCCCCTGCTGCGAGATGCAAGTCGGCCGGCGGCTGGGCCGTCACCAAGTGGAACAACACCAGTGACAGGGCATAGACGTCACCCGAGGGCGTTGGAGAAGCCCCCGGACGCCGGAGTTCCGGAGCCGTATACGAGCGTAGGACCAGCTCCGCACGGTCGGATGGCCAATGCAGTTCGAGCCCTTCAGGTCCCTGGACCAGCGTAGTCGGGCTCAACCCGCCACGACCTCGGCCTGCAGCGTGCGTCTCGGTTAGGGCCGCGAAGGCGTCGAGGACCACCGTCACGGCTTCGGTGGGTGGCAGGGGCCCCACATCGGTCAGGCGCGTCATGAGACCCGGTACCACTTCACCCCCCGTGGCGTCTGGCGTGACCGGGTTTCACGAGGGGACCCACGCAATGGATCGGCACGCGGGTTGCGAGTCACCCAGCGTCGCGCGGACTTCCCTCTCCCGCGCGCCGGACGATCCACGAATGGGCACCCTTGACCTCCGTGGCAACGGCCCACCGACCTACCGAGGACAGTTCGTGGCCGACACGCTTCAGCTTGAACCTTGCGTATCGCTCATCTGCGAGGAGCTACCAGCGAGGCTTATAATCCTTGGGCGCGGGTTCGAAACCCGCCTCGTAGGTCGTCACGAAGCAATGTTGATTGCCATCGACCGGGACCGCCTCGACGTCGTCGCGGTAGGTCACGCTCCACGGGCTATCTCCGTCGACCTCTGCCGAGCAGGTAGCAGAGCCGAACGTCAGAATGGCGAGTTCAGTGCCGAACAGGGAGCGGTCCCGGTCGTAGAAGAACGACGTGGTCAGTACCCACTGGCCATCCAGGTCACGGTCGAGAAAGCAAGAACCGTTTTCGGGTGAGCGTGCGCCACCCGTGGCCCAAACCTCGACTTCAACAAGGCCGGGAAGCGATTCGGGCATCGTGAAACAAGGGTTGGCGTTGTCGACCACTTCCCGGGGAGCGCAGCCCCACAACACCCATAGCAACATCAAAACACTGCGATTCATCGATCCTCCACGGCGAGGGTACCCGACGAAATTGCGAATGGGTCATCGCTGTCTTGGCTTGCGACGAATAATTCGGGCCCTGACGACGGAGGCGGCATGAGCCAGCGGGTGTTCGAAGGGGTCGTGATCAGCATTGCGCTTGGATTCTTCGCCATCTTCATGGCGGTTGTGGTGCCTCCGCTTCTCGAGCATCCCGATGTCCCTGGCGCGTTTGCTGCGGGATTCGTGAACCCCTACTCCTCCGGCTATTCCTCCGACGTCATCGCCTGCTGGCTCATCCTCATGGCCTGGGTGGCCTACGAGGCCAAGCATGTTCGCTACGGCTGGGTTTGCGTGCTGCTTGGGGTCGTGCCTGGCGTCGCGGTGGGCTTGGCGGGCTACCTCGTGTTGCGTGGCCGTCAGCTCCGGGATGCGGCCTCGTGACCGAATCTGCTCGGCCCCGTCGTGGCAGCTTCGGTCGCGCGTTTGCGTCTTCGGCACTCGGTACTGGACTATCGCGAGGTCTCGGAGCCGCCCGTGAGATCGCAGTCGCCGCGATCCTGGGCGCATCGATCACCTCAGACGTCTTTCTGACGGCGTTCCTGATTCCGAACCTGTTCCGAAGGTTTGTAGCGGATGAGGGGCTCACGGGTGCCTTGCTCCCCGCACTCGCCAAGGCTGAGGCCGAAGGTGGCGAAGAAGAAGCACGACAACTCGCCGCGAGCACTCTTGGGGTGCTCCTCGTCGTGAACGGAATCCTTTGTGTCATGGGCATGGTTGGAGCCAAGTGGCTGGTGCTGGTCTTTGCCCCGACCTGGCATGACGATCCGGTCAAGATGGCCCTGGCGATCGACCTGACGCGGTGGCTCTTTCCTTTCTTGACCATGGTCAGCCTTGTCAGTCACTTCGAAGCCTTGCTGAACCATCGAGGGCACTTCTTTGTGCCCAAAGCCGCGCCTGGGCTGGTGAGCGGAGGCATGGTGGCGAGCGCGCTATTGCTTGGCGATGTTCTTAACGAACCTGTCTATGCCTTGGTCGCAGGGGTGCTCGTCGGCGGGGTCGCCCACGTACTCGTCCACTTGCCCTTTGTATGGTCCCATTGGGGACCCATAGGTCTGTCGCTTCCCTGAAGGAGCGACCTCCCACTACCACTACGGTCTGCGGCTCACGGACCTCGCCCAAGGCATCATTGCCGTCGCCATTGGCTCTGCGTTGTTGCCAAACCTCTCGGGAGCCGTCGCACAGGACAATGACACACGATTCCGGACCCAGCTTGTCGGGGGGCTGCGGCTCGCAGGATTCTTGCTCATCCCGACCGCGATTGCGGTTTGGGTATGGGCAGAACCTTTGCTGGCCCTTTTGTTCCGAGTCGGTCGCTTCACCTGGGCAGACGTCGAAGCTACCGGGTTGGTCGTTCGATACCTCGTGCCGTTCTTGCTGGCGGTGGCTGGCGCGAACATCGTCAAGCGCGCATTCTATGCCCTCGGCGACCGAGTCACCCTGCTGGTGGTGGGAGCGGGGGGCTTGGTGATGACGGCAGGGCTGGGGTTCGTTTTGGCTTCCCGCATGGGCATCGCTGGGCTCGCCCTTGCACTTTCCCTTTCCACAGGTGTCCAGTTTTTGGCCTACCTCGTTGTCCTGCATGTTCGACAGGGCGCGGATTCAGGACTCCCCAACCTTCTCGGTCCATTCCTACGTATGACCCTCGCCGCATTACCGATGGGGGTATGGCTGTATGCACTGTACCCACTCGGGGATTGGGCGGCGGGCCCTTGGAAATGGGAGAACTGGGCCGTCAGCATCCTAGGCGGAACCGTGGGAGCAGGTCTCTATCTCGCTGTGGCCCACGTTCTTGGCATCGACGAGATGGCTACGCTGCGCTCCCGTGCATCCGTGTGGCTTCGAGCGCGCTGAAGGACGGTCCTTCCCAGCAAGCCTATGATGCGTGCATCGATCAGGAGAGAACGATGTTGCTCCTCTGGGCAGTCGCATGCGGGGTCTTCGGTCCCGACTACGGACCTTACAACTCCATTGTCCGCTTGCAGCGGGCCGCCGTAGAAGCCGCACCGTGTGACGCACCTGCCGTAATGGCGCTTGTCGAGACGCTGGAGAAGGTTGACGTGCCCGCGGCCCTGGAGGTCTACCGCACCTACGATGGCGGCTGCGATCCGCGTGAACGGGGATTGACAAGCCAACACGCAGAGCGAGAACGGTCCGATGGCGACCCCGAACGAGCCCTTGCCCTCGGAGAGCGGCTGTTCGAGGCCAACCCGTCACGCATCCGCGCCCTCTTCATCGCAGAGGTCCTCGACAAGCTCGAGCGGGCCGAACAGGCCTTGGTCTGGCGTCGACAGGCCGTGGCCCTCGATCCGAAGGACGGGCAAGCGCTCCGCAAGCTGGCCGAGGTCGAGGAGGCGACAGGCAAGCCGTGCTCGGCCTACGTCCGCTGGCGCCAGCTTTGGGTCGCGGATCGCGACGCTCGCGGAGAGGCCGGTGTGCAAGCCGAGCGGCTCCTCGGGGTGCCCGCCTGTACCGATATGGTCGTGGCCGGCACCGACACCGTCCGCTCGACGCTTCTCATCCGAGCCTTTGTGTTTCCCATCACGTTCGGCGATTCGTCCATCGACCTCGGTACCGACACCGCGTCAGCGTGGACCTACGCAACCCACGAGGCGCTAGAAGGCGTGGCCACCGAGGACCTCGGCCAAGAGCTGTCGTTCAAGACCGCGTGGGGCGTGCTGAAAGGAGACCTGAAGCGGGTGGACCAGCTCCGGATCGGGGCGGTCGAACTCCATGACGTGCAGCTCGTGGCCGTACCCGTCTTGATGGACGGTCTCAAAGGGGCCCTGGGTCGCAACGTGCTCGCGCGTGTGTCCCTCAGGCGCGAGACCGAGGACCGCTGGACGGTAACCGCTGACTAAACCCAAGGGAGAGCTGGCGATGAGCCAGGAAACTCAAACGCCTTTCGTGAATCGCGGTGGGCCCATGACAACCTCCGGTTCACCCGCAAGCAGCGGTCCAACCTCCGCCATGTACGCGGCGAACCATGGCGCAGCCGCGTTCGCCTGGAAGGCCTCGGCATTTGCGTACACCTCACAGAGCATGAATCGATCGGCATCGTGTGGATCATCGAGCCACAGGTAGAACACCTGCGCCTCGTTGCCCTCGAGGCGAGGCTGCAAGTGTTGTTGCCACGCGGCATGAACCGCATCGCGTTGCCCCGGTTGGGTCTGGGTCGTCACGATGATGCTGAGCATGGTGGGAACCTCCGGAAGTCGCTTAGGCACCGGGCCTGTCCCTCACCATCCATCCTTGGGTGGACCTAAGCCGAAAGAGCCTGTTCAACCTGGCGACGAAACGCCGCGGCGTGGGCAGCGGGCACGTGCAAGATCTGCCGGCGCATGCGAAGCGTTAGCGCACGGTGTTCCGGTACCGTGAGGCTGACGGCAATCAAGTCCCCTTCGACCGCGTCAATGGGCTGCGCCATGGGTAGAAATCCCTGCTGCCAATGGGTGTCGGACCGTCCGGGGAAGGTGTCGAGCATCCCGTCGCCAATCACCGCGACGAAGGCCGTCGCGAGGCCGGTGATTCGCCCGGCGCGTCGGACCTCGAGGAGCACGCCAGAATTCTTGGCCATCGACTTTGGATTTGCGAGGTCGACCTCCTGCCAAGTGGCCCACTCACTTTTCACTTCGTCGGGTGCGATGGGCAGCGTGTATTCGAGGAGACTCAGCTCATCTGCGAAGCTGGCGTAGTCCAGGCCATAGTCATCCTTCATCGTCTCCCGCCAAAACCGCTGGTCCACGTCGTAGGCGGCGGGTGTGGCAAGGGCCATGGCACAGCCAAGGTGACTTGGCAGCATCGTGCCCCCCGGTTTGAGGAACCGATCTGCAACGTCACTCATGCAGGCAACCGTGTTCTCACCGAGGCCAACGCTGTCAAGCGTCTCGGAGACGACCACGTCCACCCGCTCGGGAAGCTCGACCTCATACGACATGCCGGCCAGCGGAACGAAGCGGTCGGGACCGTAGCCTGCGGCCCGCACGATGCGGGTTGCGGTCTCGAGCACCGGTTTCAGTGCTTCGATGCCGTAGACGCGCTTGGCGCCGGCCTCGAGCGCCATCAAGGTCAGGGGCGCAAGCCCGACCCCAATCTCACAGACCACCTGGCCCGGGCAGTGCTTGCGGATGGCGTTCTGATAGATCCGCATCCGATCGCGATCGGCCATCATCACGCGGTACTCTTCGACGGTCCGTAGGTTCATGCCCGTCCATCGGTGGCCACGCGAACCCCTTGAGAGGGCCTGTACCGAGGCACGTCATTCGATATCGCCGTGGTAGAGGTACCAGATGTTGTCCTCGTCTCGCTGGTTCTGCGCGACGACGTGCCCAATGCCACACCCTTCCACCAAGGCAATGCCGTCCGGCGTGAGGCGATTTTGCGTCAGCGTAAGCGATTGCAGGGTCTTGGGCGCTTCAGACTCCGCAATCATCCGAGCCCCTTCGTCGGTGATGGTGCCGTAGGACAGGTTCAGGATGTGAAGCCGCGCCAACATTCCTGACCGCAGGAGTTCGGCAACCCCCGCGTCCCCGGCGCTGGACTGCCACAAGGACAGTTGTCCAATGGCCTGCAGGTGCGGCGACCGGGCAATGTCACGCACGGCCGACAGAGGCAGGTAGCCCGACTCGTCATCGCCTGGCTCCAATGCGTGCGGAGCCAACGCCAAACGCTCGAGGTTGGCAAACGAAGGGTTCTTGGCCAACGCCTTCGTGGCGTGCTCATGGGCACAGGACACATCCAACTCTTCAAGGTCCGGCGCCTTCAAGCTGAACAGTGATTTCGTGTCCACCCGGCGCCCACTCACCGTCAACGCACGCAATCGGGGCATTCCACCAGCAATCACGCCGGCCAGTCCTTCCTCGCGCAAGGAACCCGTGCCGTCCCCGAACCGGAACGCCACCACCGAAGGAAAATTCACATTGACGAGCGGCTCAAGAACCTCGTTTTCCTCAAAGGCATACTCAACCGAAAGCGACCGGAGCAGATCCCGATCGGGCGATGCAACGAGCCCGGCCACCACGTCGGGCATGGCATTGACGAGGTCGAGGGTGTGCAGGAATCCCCGACGAAACCCCCAACGGGCTGAAAGAGGCTGGTCTTTGTTCGCAAACAAAGGGTCGCCCAACGGACCCAGCCACTCGCGCTCGTGCGCATTCAGCAATGCGCGCTCTTTGCCTTGCAACGAACGACGCGTGGCCGGGTCGATCAGCGGGTCTTCAAGCGCCAGCTGAACGCGAATGAACTCCCCCCGGGGGTCGCCTCGCTGTTGGAGCCAGTCCCCCAGGACCCTCCACGGATCAGGGTCATCGGGCGCGTCAAGGATGCGTTTGCGCAGTTCTTCAACCATGGTCCACCCACGATCGCACTCTACAACGCGCTACGCCCCGAACAACCCTTCAACAAAAGGGACCAAGGCCTCACCAATTTCGGTGGCTCGGGTCTTCTGAATGTTGTGGCCGCCCGTCGAGAAGCCCAGTCTCGGCCCGGCGGGCGCCAATGCGGCAAGCTCTCGCGAGATACGAGTTTCGATCAAGGGATCGTCTTCGGACCATGTGAGAAAGGTGGGAACCTGCAATGCCCCCACCGCAACCGCCATGGACACGAAGTCCAGCGCCCCAAAGCAGCGCAACGTGGACACGAGGTCGGGGTACGGCGTGGATCGTGGGAAGCCGGCCGCGTTGAAGCTGAAGCGAACGATCGGACGTAGCAACGAGGCCATGCCCCGCCGGTCGAGCACCGCGGACCACAGGTGAGGCTGGGCCATCCGATACCCCCGATGGGGGCGAACGCCGGGGCTTGCCACCAGGACGAGCCCCACCACGCGCTCAGACGGGGACGCGGCAATGGCCAAGGGACCTCCCAGGGAGTGGCCAAGCAACACGCACCGGTCGATGCGCAGTGCATCGAGCAGCGGCTCGATGAGCCGGGCCCGCGACATCGGCGTACGCTCGGGGTGGGTCTCCCACGGCGTGGTGCCAAACCCAGGCAAATCCGGACGAATCATCCGCACACGGGTTCCCAGTGCGCTCTCGAGCCAACGAAAGTCTCGGTGCGACCCCGGTGCGCCGTGCAATGCAAGGATCGCGGGACCTGAGCCCGTATCGGTCAGCATCACCGGTCCTAGATCGGTCACGACCCGTCGGAGCGGAGGATCAGAGGGGTGATCGGGTGTCATGGCATCCTATCGACGAGCGCGTTTCGGGCCTCGACGGGGGGCGGTAAGCCCCGCGTGGTAGAGCAGACGCACCACCCGCCAACGATGCGGTCGGTACGGCTCCAGCAACTCGAACATACGGGCATCATCGGCCCGGGGCTCCCCTGCGATCGCCCATGCCACATCATTGGGCAGGTGGATGTCACCGGGTGGCAAGGCATCCCCGTCACCAAGACACATGCCGCAGAAGCTTTCGACGGTCCAAGGCCCAATCCCCCGCAGGGTGGTGAGCTTGCTGCGAATGGTCTCGAGAGGTTGGTTCCGCAAGCCCTCGATGCGACCGGCTCGCTCACACACCCGCACGACGGTCGCCGCCCGCTTCTGCCCGATGCCAACTTGCCGCCACACATGGACGGGCAAGCGCACCAGCACCTTTGGATCGGGAAACACGGTGAGCGGAACCGGCCCCGGAGCAGGTTCGCCAAACCGTCGGACGAGACGGCCCCATCCCGACGTCGCCTCGAGAAACGTCACCAGCTGCTGCAAGATGATGGCCACGAGGGCCTCGACCCACGCGTCGACCCGAGGCAGGTAGACGGGCCCCTGCTCGACAAGCATGCGCGCAAGTCTTGGATGGTCTGGGGCAAAGGCGTGAGGTGAATCCTCAAGCCCCAGGTAGGCCGGAGCTGCCGCCACCACCCGCTCCGCACCAGGGCCAAAGCCGCGAATCAGGAATCGTTCCCCAACCGCTCGCACAAACAGGGTGGCCGGGCCATCAGGCGTCCGCATCGTCCGCACCAGTTCTTGGTCCGCGATGCGCATCGTGGGGTCGTTGCGACCCATCCGCAGAAACCGGACCGTCGCAAACAGGTCATGATCGGTGGGTCGGGCCAGGGTTCGTTCAGCGTCGGGCATCGACCCGACGTAAGGAATCAGGCCAGCCGTTGCCGCAGCCACCGTCGAAGGTCGGCCACCTCGGCCGGGGTGACCTCATGCGCGGCGGGGTAATCGTGCCATTCGGCGGTCACACCGTGGCGGCGAACCGCTTCGTAGGCCGCATGGCCCCCTGCCATGGGCACGACCTCATCGTTGCGGCCGTGCCCGAACCACAGGGGCGTGGCCTTGCCGGCATCGGTGAGCGCAGCGTCGAAGTTCGGCCGGTCCACGACATAGCCCGAAAGCACCATGGCCCCGCGGAGGCGTTTCTTGGCCCGCATCGCCGTGAACAGCGTCATTGCGCCACCCTGACTGAACCCGATGAGCACAACGTTCTCGGCGGCAACTCCCCGCTGTGCTTCCCGGTCGAGCAAGGCTTGAATGTGCGCGGCCGACGCGTTGACATCCTCAACCGATTCTCGAGCTGGTGCCTCATGATCAAGCGAGCGAATGTCGTACCATGAGGGCATCCGGTGCCCCGCGTTGATGGTCACCGCCGCCACGGGCGCATGTGGAAAGACAAACCGCACATCCGTGAAGCCCAGGTGCGGAACCAAGGGCGCAAAGTCGTAGCCAGACGCCCCGAGGCCGTGCAGCCAGATGACCGTCGCTCGCACCGGACGCCCCGGCGTATGTTCCAGGCAATCGAGCATGGCGCCTCCTTCGATTCCGGCGTAACCCGGGCCCCATGATGCCCTTCTACCGACGCATCGTCGGCATCGACATGGCGGTGGACCGTCGGTCTGTGGCCGTGGGCCGCGCAACGTACCGCGATGAGGATGCCACGTTCCACATCGACGAACTCGTACGCGGGTCGTCGCTCTCACCGGCCGCCGATACCGACGATCGACTACTGCAGACCGTGAAAACCATCGCGCCCGTGATCGCGCGCATGATCGACGGACCCACCCTTCTCGCGATGGATTCTCCCTTGGGCTGGCCGGTGGCACTGGGGGCCTGCCTGGCCGACCACACCGCAGGTCAGCCGCTCGACATCCCCCTCCTCGACCGCGATCGGCTCTTCGTGCGCCGCACCGACCGCGCATTGACGACCCGGTTTGGCCATGCGGGCATTCACATTCGTCCGCTCGAAGTCGGAGCCGACCGCATCGCCCGCACCGCCCAGGCCGCCTTGGCGTTGCTGCATGAGGCGTGTCCCCGCGCCGTCTTGTGGTGGCCCGGCGAGTCCCCCCCGTTCACGGGCCTCGTCGAGACCTACCCTGCTGCCACCCTCGCCGCGATTCGGGGCCGCCGCGCCCAGGGCTACAAGGGCAACAAAGGTGGAGAGGCTCGCGCCGTCCTGTTCGACACGCTGGTCGAGTTGTCCGGGCCCGGG
Source organism: Myxococcota bacterium (assembly GCA_039208735.1). GTDB lineage: Bacteria > Myxococcota_A > UBA796 > UBA796 > DRPG01. The sequence goes on from JBCCQY010000082.1 coordinate 32,040, forward strand.
CACCACCACGTAGACCGCAGCTTCCGAGACGACTGCATCGAAAGCGATCACGCTCTCGATGCTGTGTTGTGTGCCCTCGGGGGGATCGACGTCGCCGTCGGACGCGCGCGCGGCCCCCGTGAGGTCGACGCCGCGCTACGGCGTGAGGGGTGGATCTGGGTGCGGGACCCTTGACCTTGCGGTACGGCGATCCGAGTCCGCCCGGAGACGCCCTTGCGCCGAGACCTCCTCGAGATCGACACCAGCTTCCAGGGATCCCCCTTCACCCAGCCGGTCGAGGCCCAAGACGTCGAGGCCCTGCGAGTCCTGCTCACCGGAGACTCCGTCATCGACTGGCGTCGCATGGTGTTGCCCGACTACGCATCGGTCGACCGATTCTTGAGGACTCACCTCATCGATCCTGACGATCCGGCCGATCGGGAACGGCTTCGCTACGTGTTCAACGAAGCGGTCAGCTATCTCGAAGAGCACCTCCGCATTCGCTTTCCCTCGGAACTGCGCAACCCTCGAGACGTTCGCGACGTCTTTGTCTGGGCCAACCGGTCGGACGGCTTTCGTCGAACCCAGATCCTCTCGTGCGTGACGCTCAAACTCATGCACGTGATCTTCCATATGGAAGCCGCGGATCTGAAGTTTCGACTCCCGGTGAGCGAAGCCCAGTACCTGCACCTGGCCCACCGTCGAATCCTCGAGCAAGCGGAGCGAATGCGCGAGCTGGGTCTGCCCATCATGGCGTTTTACGGCTCCCGCAAGTCCCGGTCCGCCATGATCACCAAGCTCCTTGCCAAGAAGAAGGCCGTCGCCGCGACCATCTTCGACAAGCTGCGCTACCGCGTCATCGTGTGTGACCACGACGCCATCGCGCCTACGCTCGCCTGGCTCTCACGCAACGTGTTTCCGTTCAACTACGTCGTACCAAGCGAATCCTACAACAACCTTCTCGACCCCAACGAGTTGCTCGTTCATCTCGCCCGCGAGGACGACCGCCAGCTCGTCGAAGACCGCTCGATTCGGTTCGACCGCATCCACACGAAAAACCAGTTTTCGGGCGCCAGCTACCAAGCGATCAACTGGATTTGCGACTACCCGGTGCGCATTCCCGAGACGGTTGAAAATCCGTTTGCGATGGAACTAGGAAGGGTCATCCACGTCAACGTGGAGTTCCAGCTTCTCGACCAAGAGACGTCGAAGCGAAACGAAGAAGGCGAGAATGCCCACGGCCTCTACAAGGCACGGCAGCACAAGCAAGTTGCGGCCCGCCTCAAACGAGGATTCGATTCCGAGTGACGATCCCCTGCGGTTCAGGTCATTCGGAGTTACATTGGCCCGGTCCTTGGGTCCGGATGGGTTGGGAGGCATGGTGAAGCCACTGTGGCTGAGCACGGCATTGTTGTTTACAGCGTGCAACGGTTCAAATGGGCCGGTTTGTGACCAGAGCGAGCTGCTCGACGGCTATACCGACGCCGACGGAGATGGTTTCGGTTCGAATTTGAGCGAAGTCATCCAGTTCTGCCCTGGTTTTGGTGATGGCTTGTCGCTTTCGCCGCTCGACTGCAACGACGAAGATGCAGCGATCAATCCCGATGCAGTCGAACTCTGCAACGGCATCGATGACGACTGCGATGGCGTCCGGGATCAAGGCTTTGACAACCGGGTGTATTACCCCGATGCCGATGATGACGGCTTCGGCGCGCGCTACCCGGCCGAATACTCCTGCATCCCGCTGGAGGGTCATGTCCAGAACAACACGGACTGTGACGACTCCGACCCCTTCGTCAACCCTGGGTCCCCCGAGATCTGCAACGGCGGCATCGACGACAACTGCAACGGCCTGTCGGACGACACAGACCCGCAGGTTCTCGAAAGCTCGAAGCTAACGTTCTACCTCGACGCTGACGCCGATGGGTTTGGAGACCCCGACGCATCCTTCGAGGCTTGCCAGCCCCAGTCGAACTGGTCGACCAACTTCGACGACTGCGACGATGGCAACCAGGCCATCAATCCAAACGCGACCGAAATCTGCAACATGCGCGACGACGACTGCGACCTGCTGTCCGACGACGCCGACCCCTCGATCGACCCGAACAGTCAGATCGATGTCTTCATCGATGCGGACTTTGACGGCTTCGGCAACCCGGCTTCGCCTTCGCTTGCTTGCTTCGTCGACTTCGGAACGTCCGACAACGGCGACGACTGCAACGACAACAACTTCGACATCAACCCCGGCGTCATCGACGTGTGCAACTTCGGGATTGACGACGACTGCGACCCGACCACCGCTGAAGACGACGTGTCGGGGCTCGGCTACTACGTCGACACCGACGGCGACGGGTACGGCGACACCTCAACCGAAATCCTGTCGTGCACGCCCATCGCCAATCGCGTCGTTCTCCCCGACGATTGCAACGAAAGCGACACCGGTATCAACCCTGGCATCGAAGACGTCTGCGAAGACGGCGTTGACCAGGATTGCACCGGCTCCGATGCGCGCTGCCGCTCCGCGTTCGAAGTCAGCAACCAGATCCTCGCCTTCACGATCAACAACTCGATGCGTGGCGTGGTCCTCGAACCGACCGAGGATGGCCTGGTCATCGACTTCGGCATCAAAGCGACGCTGAGCGACGCTTGCGAGCTCGACTACTACATTTGGCAGCGGCCCGACGACAATTCACCGTGGAGCTTGCTCACCTCGGATCAGGTCTTGCACGAGCCGGCCACCGAGGTCTTCTTCAACTCAGGCGAACTCGACGTGGTCGTGACCGCGGGCACCCAGGTGGGCTACGGCGTCGCGTGGAACAACTGCCCCACGTCGGTGCGGGTCTTCACCGCGACCAACAACAATGTAGGCACGTTCGAACTCGGCGATTGGGTGGGGTGGGTCCGCGAGACCAACAACTATTCGGGCTTCAACGTGGCTTATACGCCACCTGAGTTCCTGACGTCCAGCGCCAATGTTCCGAACATGGAAATCGGCTACAGCACGAGCTTCGTTCCGTAGCCAAGGTGGGCCCTACAGGTCCGACCGGAAGTCCATGCCGAGCCACACTTGGGTCGGCAGATTTCGGTCGTCGACCGTAGGCCCGTCTTGTTGGTCAGTCCACGCTTCGCCAATCCCAGGCCACTCGCGACGACGACCCACCGTCTGCCGCGCGACGGCCGAGAAAAAGCACGCCCATTCCCCTCGAGCCTCGGCTTCGACGGGGTCGAGCAACCAACCGAGCCGAAGCTCGGAGTCCTTGAGTCCCTTCAACTTGAGGACTCCTTTCACGAGGCCCACCTCGGCGATATCGCCGAGCGGTTGGGGCTCTCCGGTCTTCGCCGCACGACGGACTGCGGCTTCGAACGACTCGATCACCTGGTTGCTGACGTGTGGATCCGCCAGCAACAGCTCTCGAAGGTCGGCCATCCTTCTCCTCGCCCTCTGCATACGGGCCGCGCGATGGCGTTCATCGGACGGCTCGGTACCCTGTCACGGTACCAAATCCGCAAGGTCGACGGGTGAAGCAGCTTGCGGCTTCGTGAATGCCGCCTCTCTTCGAGCCTTGTAGTAGCCGAGGAGCGCCCGATGAAAGGCGCCTTGGTCATACCGCGTCACCACTCGCTCGCGGGACCGAGTCGCCATGGCCGCCCGGCGATCACCGGACTCCAGCTGGCCGAGCGCCCGAACCAGCGGCGTGACGGTCTTCGCCGGAACGAGGCGTCCGTTCTCTCCGTCGACGATCACCTCGTTGCAACCATTGATGTTCGAAGCGATCGCCGGCAAGCCCATGGCCCCCGCTTCCAGAAGAGAGTTGGGCAGCCCTTCGCGGTAGCTAGGCAAGACGAAGACATCTGCCGCCGCCAGATAGGGGCGAACGTCGGGTTGAAAGCCTACACATTGAATGCCTGCCCCCGTCAGCCGGTCCTGGGTCTCTGGCGGCAAAGGATCGAGGTCGGGCTCTGGGGCGCCCACGAAGACCAAATGGCGGTCCGATCGGTCCCCCCGCCAGCGATGGAACGCCTCGACAAGCTCGACGACCCCTTTGTCACGAACCATGCGGCCGACGAAGAGGAGGGCCAGGTCGTCAGGACCCAGGCCCAACCGACCTCGGGTCTCGCGCCGCAACCGGCCATCGGGCGCCCAATGGGCGGTATCGATGCCATTGATCGACCCGTGGCCCACCACATCGATCGGTCGGGCGGTGAGGTGGGCGTGAACCCAGTCCCGCAACCCGTAGCTGTTGCAGGTGAGGTCGGTAGCCGCGGCGTACGTGAGCCGTTCGGTGGCTTGCAACACGATCTTGCGGAGCTTGCGCGCTTCCATCAGGGGCATGCCTACAATGCCATGCACCCGAACCGGAACGCCCGCCGCCCGCGCGGCGATCATGCCCACAAGACCCGCCTTTGGCGTGTAGGTCTGCACGATCGATGGAGCGAGACGTCGCAGGAGCGCCACGAGCCGAATCAGGGCTCGAGCGTCTGTCCACGGGGCAATGCGCCGAGGCAAGGGGACCTGAAGAATCGGCACGCCCTCGCGCGTCGCAATCCGGTTCAGATCTTCTGGGTGTTCGGGGGGAGAGGTCACAAGCGTCACGTCGAAGTGCTTGGCCAGCCACCGGGGCTGCCCTTCAAGCAGATTGTCGAGCGTGGCCGTGACCGATGTGAGGATCACGAGTTTGGCACGCGTCATGTCAGCACCTGCTCGACCACCCACCCCTCGACGCTCACAAAGCCATCGGGGTCAACGATCTGCCTCAGTCGGGTCACATCGGCGATGGACATTCGGATTTCCTGACGCGGTCGATTCGTTGTGGAGAGGCAAACCCCCCGAATGGCCAGCGCATCAACGAGGCTTCGCACCGACACCCCAACACCACTCGCAACATTGACGATCTCAAGGTCGGAGCGTGCCAATGCGCCGTAGCAGCGCACCACATCGCGAATGTGGATGAAATCCCGGATCGCATGCCCTCCATTGACGAGGCCAAAGGTCTGCGCTTCCCGTGCCGCAGCGACGATCTTGGAAACCACCGAGAAGTGGTCATCGCCCCCATACAGGTTGAAGAGACGTGCGATGCTCGCGGACCATCCCTGCCGTTGGGCCACCTTCAGGACAAGGTCCTCATTGGCCACTTTGAGGCCAGCGTGCAGACCAGCGGCACGGGGGCGGTCCGCCTCGCGACACTCCTTGCTGTCGCCGTAGACGGCCGCACTGCTGGTGTAGATGAGCTTTTCAACCCGCCGTTCCGCCAACCAGTCCAGGATCGACGCGGTCGCTCCAATCGCGCGGGCGACGTACCCCTGCGGATCGGAGGTGTCGCCAAGCGCCACCGCGGGCTGAAAGTGGTTGAGCACCACCAACAGCGGTGTCTCGCGGGCAAGGTCAGGAAAGCGCCCTTCGACGACGTCTCGCACCGACCACGCGAGCGCCCCGGGCCAGGCCATGGCCAGTTGACGGCTGAGATTGCTGGCTCGACCGAAGATCAATGGGGTCATGCAGCACGTGCCCGAAGGTCAGAGGTCCGGGTCCGCGCCACCTTCGGAGGCGGCATGGCGACCAAGACCAAGAAGACGGCAAAGAAGGGCACGAGCGGCATGCGGTAGCGCGACAGGGTGCCCAAGTTCGCGGCGGTCAGACCGACCGCTACGCCAAACACGACCACGAAGCTGACGCACATGGCCACGATGGGGTAGCGGCTCAATAAATCACCGAGCGTCCCCAAACGCCGCGACCATACGGCCCGCGCCGTCAACCCAGCGAACGCCAAGGTCTCGATTCCGTTCACCACCATCTGAGGGTTGTAGGCCTCAAAAAGGAAGGGCCGGTACAACGCGGTCAGCAGGGCAAACGGCGCAAATGCGAACTGCCCGATGAGGCTTCGCTGGCTCGGATCGCCGATCACGTAGGTCGATCCGCCCTTCGGATTGTAGCTGGCCGCCTGCAGCCGCGCGGTCTCCTCTCCAAGTCGTTCAAGCGAGAACCTTGGGAAGATCTCACCGATCAGCACGAACGCCGCGACCGCGCCTCCCGCACCAATGAGCAAGGGCACGGGCCGAACCTCGAGGCGTCCACGGCGGGCGGCTTGCTTCACGTACAGGTAAACGCCCGAGGCCCCCGTGAGCC
>JBCCQY010000083.1:0-38087 GCA_039208735.1 Myxococcota bacterium
AAGCGTTCCTTCTTTTTCCCGATGCCAACCGCGATGTTCCGTTGGCGGCTCACATCGGCGTGGTGCGCCACGAGCTGTCGCACGGCTTCGTCGCGAACGCCATTGACCTGTTCCGCTTCGAAAACCGCAATGTCGACATCATCTCGGCCTACGACCGCTCCGCGGTGAACGAAGGGTTCGCCGATCTGCTCCCTGTGCTCACGCTCGATGACCCCAAGGTGATTCCTTTGCCGGAGCGTGAGGTCGACGTCTTTCGGGACTTGAGTTTTGTCGATGACGAGGACTTCTACACGATGGGGACGGTCATCGCATCGTTCGTGTGGCGAATTCGGGAACGGGTTGGGGATGCCGATGAAACGCTCCTGCTCGCGGTTGACGCCCTAGAGCGCTGGGAAGACGAGGCTTGGTTTGAAGGAGAGACGACGGCGGTGCGGTATGCGGATCTGTTTGCGACGGTGGTGATCAACGCGCATCCCGAGATTCGGAGCTTCGTGTGTCGCCAGTTCCAGCAACGCTTCTTCGAACCGGCGACCTCGTGCTCTTGATGGTGGTGGCGGCCCACGCGGCCGATGTCGTGGTGGGCGGCCAACTGGGCCTGATGGCCTGGCAACGGGCGGGAGATCACGCCGCGCTGATCGCGCCACAAGCGCTCGCCAGCGTACGAGCCGCGGGTCCCTTCGGGGCGACGGCGGAGATGGATGTGGCATTGGCCCTGGAGCGAAACCAGGATGTACGCCTTGTAACGTGGCCTCTACGACTCATGACGACCGTCGATGTCGTGGTGCGCCGGCGCCGGGCGGCGTGGGTAACGGGGGTGGGCCCAGGCCTGTCATGGCAGATCAGTCGCCTTCAAGCAGGAGATGCGCGATACGCCGGAGTCACCATGAGCCCGGTCCTTCGGGTCCGCACGAGCATTGAGGCGCCGTTGAGCGGCCAGGCGCATTGGCGGGTGGCCACAGGCTTAGGCGCCCGTCGCGGTGGCGTAGACTGGGACACCGGCGTCGGTGTCGTGGTGGCCTTGTGATGTGGGGACTCCTCCTCATGTACGCGTGCGGATCGATCGTCACCCACGACACCGCGCGCATCACCACCCAGCATACCTCCGACCTGCGGGTGGCCGTCGCCGTGACCCAAAACGCCAGTCCGGTGACGGGCATCTTGCGGGTTCCCTCGCTCGACCTCGTCTATCGACGCGCCCTGGGCCCTGACTCCGACATCGGCTTCAAGGTGCTCGGGGGCGCCCCGGGGATCGATGTTCGCCAACGCATCGTACGGAAGGCTGGCTTTGATCTGACGATTGGGCCGGCCGCGTCTGGAGTCTATACGCCGGTGGGCGTGGGCGGCGTCGTGGGCACGGGCTTTGTCAGCTTTACTTCGCCTGTTCTGGCCACGGTGGCGTTGTCTCGCGACCAGTCGCTGACGTTGAACGTTCGGCCGGGTCTACGCTGGCTCACCACCACCAGCTCGGGTTCGGGCTTCGTGTCGGAGGGCGTCAACAACGTGCTACCGCTGTTTGGAGGGGGCATTCGTTGGGAAATCCGGGGTTCGCGAAGGGGATTTGCCATCGCCGGTGACATGCTGACCCGGCCCGGCCGAGGGGGGCCCGTCGGCTGGGCGGTTTCGCTTCAGAGCGTGGCGTCGGCCCATCGAGGCCCGGACCGGCTCAAACGCGCGATCAAGAAAAGCAGCAAGGAGGCGGCTCGATGAACGGTTGGTGGCTCCTTGCGAGTGCGGTGGCAGCCGCGCCACCGGGTTGGACACGCACCGGCAAGCCTCTCCGAGAACCGCGAGCCGCCTTGGTCTCGTTTCAGATCGACGCGTTTGCGGGAGGGTTGTTTCGTGAGCCGTTGGGCGAGCCCGTGTCCACCCCATCGTTTCCTTCGGACGTTGACCTCGAAGCGGTCCATGACCGGGCCCGCACCGCGTTGCGGAACGCCGCGCGGCAAGTGGGTCTGAAGGTAGAGGAGGCCACGCCATGGGGATCGATCGATTGGGACGATCGCATTCCGGGAGGGAACCTCCAAGCCGCCATCGCCGTGGAGCGCGATGCGGCGGGCCTGATTTTCCTTCGGTTGTCGCTCGGCTGGTGTCCGGGGAGCGTCGCATCCGACGAGGCCATCACGGAAGCGAACGGGGTGCTCTGCGTGCGCTCCCACGAGACCGCCCTGGGCGGCGGCCCCCCGGCGGTCGAGGGCTATCTGGTGCAACGGCGCATCGACGCCCCCGGGCCCAGCGTCCGGGCTCGAAAGGTAAGCTTCGTCGGGCGTCAGTATCGCTATACGCGGCTCGCGGGTTCGATCTACGGTGATGCACCCATTGTCGGAGAGGGTCCCGACCACCAAAGCCAGGCCGAGAACGCTGTCACGCAGGCGGTCGTGGCGTTCGTACGCACCGCGAGCCGGGTGCGGCGTCCTTAGAACCGGCCTCGGCCCATGGCCTCTTCGACCGATGTGAATCCTTCGGGTCCCAGGATGGCCTCGACGCGTTCAACGGCGGTGGCGCGAGCCTGCCGCATCTCGTCTTGGAACGCGGCCGGATCGAAGTTGGGGTCGCGCATGCGCTGCCAACGGGAGCTGCGGGCGTCGAGGTAGTCGGTCACGATGCCATGCAGATCGTCGGCTTGCCCTTCGTCGAGCCCATGCTCCTCGGTCAGGGTGGTGATGGCCTGATCGATGCGGTGTGCCTGCAGCTGCTGCCAGCGCTCGCGCATTTGGTCCCGCTCGCGCGTTTCCCTTTCCGCCACCACATCATCGATGGCCGCACGACCACTTTCGGACCACAGGTGGTCGTCGATGGTGGCGACGTTCGGGCCATCTCCGGCGGGGGTGGCGACCGCGGCGGTTTCTGGAGTGGCGGGAAGGGCGGCCATGGGGCGCAACCGGGCTTGAGGCCGGTCTGCAGGTGCGGTTCGAGGCATCTGAGCCACCTGATCCAGGCGTTGTTCCAGCCGATGGATGCGGGTGTTCTGGACGAAAAGACCGATGCCTGCCAGCACGAGCAAGACGGTGTTGATCCAGGCGAGCTTGGCGGTCATTCGCTCCTCCAGGCCTCAGCCGCCCGATGCCCAGAGTCGTTCGACGCTGGTGACCAGGTCGTCAGGCGGAAACGGTTTCATCAATAACGATCCGGTGACCAACTTCACCTCGTCGAGAATTTCGCCAGGGTACCCCGTGACATAGAGCACCGGGCCTTCGAATCCGCGCTCTCGGAGGCCCTCGACGAGTTCGGGGCCGGTGCCGTCAGCCAAGATCACATCGGTCACCAACAGGTCGAAGCTGCGATGACGCGACCAAGCGCCCAGTCCTTCGTCGACGCCCCGTGCGGTGCGGACTTGGTGTCCGGCTCGCTCGAGGCTCCGGCCGAGCAAGCGCCGGACGGGCTCCTCATCTTCGACGAGGAGAATCGAGAGCGGGCGATGGGTGATCGCAACGTTGTTGCGAGGGCTGGTGGTGGGGGTCGGCACCTCGGACGGCACCGCCGCAGGGAGCCGAAGTCGGAAACAACTTCCCTCCCCCACTTCCGACGAAACCGTGATGTTGCCGCCGAGCTGGGTCACGATGCCGTGCACGGTCGCCAGCCCGAGGCCAGTGCCCCGTCCGGGCTCTTTGGTCGTGAAGAAGGGTTCGAAGATCTGCTCCCGTGTGGCCTCGTCCATCCCGTGCCCGGTGTCCGAAACCAGCAACTCAATGCGCGTGGGATCAGCGGGGTCGGGCCCGACCCCTAGGGTGATGCGGCCCGGTCCGTCGAGGGCATCGCGCGCGTTGGTGATCAGGTTGACGAGAACCCGTTCGAGTTGTTGAGGGTCGGCGATGAGTTCGCACGGTCCCCGGGCGGGTTGGACTTCGAGCGTGATGTGCTCACCCAAGGTTCGCCGCATCAAACGGGCGACCGATTCCAGCACCTCATTGCCGTCGATGTGCCGCTTATCGAGCGGCTGACGTCGGCCAAAGGCCAGCAGTTGACCCGTCAGTTCGGCGGCTTGCCGAGCCGCTTGTCGAATGGCGCCAAGGTCTTGCCGCGACAGCTCTGGCAGTTGGTCTGCTTCTTCCTCGACAAGGTCCACTCCCGAGGCGATCACCGTCAGCAGGTTGTTGAAGTCGTGGGCAATCCCGCCGGCCATTCGCCCCAAGGCCTCGAGCCGCATGGCATGGCCTTTTCGTTGTTCGAGTTCTTCGCGGATACGGCGCACCCGTTCTTGATCGGTGACGTCCACCAACGTGGCCATCACGCCATCGTCGATGGGTCCGGCCGTGGCCTCGACCGTGCGCTCGCTGCGGTCAGACCGGCGTAGGGTGAAGCGCCAGCGCGCCAACATGTCATGGTCGCGGTCACGGGTCCGCGCATCACGCAGCAGATCGACGATTTTTCCGCTCAGCGACTCCAGGATGATGAATGGCTGGCCGACCAGGTCGTTGGCCTCGATTCCCAGAATCGCTGCTCCGGAGGGATTGACGAGTCGAATGACCCCAGCTTGGTCCAGCTGGATGATGCCCGAGGGGTTGTGTTGGATGAGTTCTGCATACTGGTGTCGACTCTTCTGCAGTTCGCCTTCACGAGATCGAAGTTCGCGAATCCATCGGCGCCACGCGGGAGTGGTGAGCCCCACCACGAACACCGTGATCACGAGCTGAATCATGTAGGTCTGCAGTTGTAAACCGTGGCCTGCAGGCAGCGGTTCGAAGTCCCCGGCGGCCTGGGAGGTGCCGATCATCAACAACGTGAGCCCCCCCACCAGGGCAAGACCCAGGGCGACCCGAAACGTCAGAGTGGCCCCGGCGATGACCAGCCCGAGCACGAAGGTGGCGAACGAAGCCGAGTACAGGCCGTGTTCGACCATGGGCATGAGCCCGTCCCACGTGAACACCACGACCATCCCCAACGCCGCGGCGGACACGTAGCCCCGACGCAGCGCGAAGAGGCTGATCGCGTAGGCCACCGTCATCGCCAACGCCGAAACCATGAAGTGCATCGCCACCGGCTGGGTCAATGCGCTGATGAGCGCAGTGAGCGGCGTAGTGAGGGTGAGCACGACAACGAGGGGGTAGACGATCGCGGCGCGTCGGTTCAGCTCTTCGTCAGAGAACACGGGTGGACGCCACCATTCACGCATGCTCGTCTCCTCGTCACGTCCTAAAGCGTGCCATTGGTTTACGCCCACGGGAATGGTCGAGAGTACGACGCCAGCGTCGCGATGTGGAGGTCGGAGGGCTGGTGGAAGGATCGGAGGGACCTTACATGCCGGCACAGGAGGCTCGGTTGGAGGGAATCACTACGTTTGAAGACCCCTTACGGTTCGCCGGAGTCGAGATAGGCACCCGCATGACGGTGTTTGAGGTCGATGGGGAATTGCTGCTTCACTCGCCGATCGATCTCGATCCGGAGGTCCTCGCACCGCTGGGTAAACCACGATGGGTGTTGGCTCCCAATCGACTCCACCACCTCTTCCTTGCGCCATGGCTCGACCGCGGTCTTGAAAGCTACGCGGCACCTGGTCTTCCTGAAAAGCGCCGCGATCTGCGCTTCGACCACATGGTGACGGAAACGTGTGAACCGTTTGGACCCGATCTGTTGCTGGTCCCGCTTCGGTGTTTTCCGTTTACGAACGAGATCGTGGTCTACCACCGGCCGTCGCGGACGTTGGTGGTGACAGACCTCGTGTTCCACTTCACGCCTTCGGACCCTTGGGCCACGCGGGCCGCCATGTGGATGACCGGGGCATACCCGGGATGTCGGGCGTCCATCCTGGAACGCGTAGGGATGAAGCGAGGGATCGCTCGGGAGGAGATCGGCGGGCTGCTCGCGTTGGACTTTGACCGCCTCATTCTCGCGCACGGCACCGTGATCGAGACGGGAGGCAAAGAGGCCTTACGCGGGGCGTATCGCTGGCTCGGGCTTTGACGGTCAGGGGCGATAGCGGGCCAGGCGGAAGCCCACGACCCGTGTGCGTTCGCCAGGGTCGGCAGGTTTTCGGGAGGCCGAGCGCACATCGCGGGGGGCGTTGATCCAGGACCCACCACGAAGCACGCGGGGTGCTTCGCCATCGTCCAGATCCGACAGGTCGAGTGGCTCGGCGGGGTCGTGGGGGAACTGAGCGACCTCGGCTCGAGTGACGTACGCGTCGTCGTCCCAAAGGTCCGCGCACCACTCCCAGACGTTGCCTAGGGTGTCGTGCAGGCCATAGGGGTTGGCCCGCCTTTCGCCAACCACGTGGGTACGACCATCGCTATTGGGCGCGTGCCACGCCACCGGTTCAACGTCGTCCGCAGCGGGACCACTCCAGTAGCGCGTCGTCGTTCCCGCCCGACACGCCCACTCCCACTCGGCCTCAGTCGGGAGCCTCGCCCCGAGCCAATCGGCAAACGCCACCGCCTCGAACCAGCTCACCCGATAGGCAGGGTGGCGGTCCTGCACCGGCGGAGGAGCTGTCGTGTACGCATGACGAGCCTCGACGTGCTCGGGATCGAAGGCCTCGTACATCGCGTGGGTCACGGGCGTCGCGAGCATTTCGAAGCCTCGCAGGATGTGCACGTCATGCAGCAGCTCGTGCACCTGTCGGCCTCGCTCGTTGGGGGGGCTGCCCATTTTGAAGGTCCCCGGGGGAATCGGGCGCCAGAGGGCGTCGAGCTCCGCACGCAGGCGGTCCCGTTCGGCAGGCCGATGATCTAGGAGCATACGTTGAGCGAGGGCCCGAGCTTCCTCCTGAACTTCGGGTTCGGAGTTGGGACTTCCCGCTTCGCCTCGGCTCATGGCGAGCAAGAGGGCACGAATCCAGTAGCGATCTGCACCGTGGGTGGTGTGGCGGGAAAACTGCCACAACAGGCCAAGTTCCACCCGAGCATCACCCACGAGATCGGGCAAGTCGAGGAGCACATCGCGGCGTGCGGGCCAGGCTTCGGGACCCTCTTGCACGCCAAGTACGGTGAAGACGGTCTTGGCGGTCAAGCCTTCGGCCTCCGCGACGACTCGCTGTACCAAGGCTTGATCGCCGGTCTTTGCGATGCGCGCCACGAGGGCGTCCGCCCCCCCAGGACCTAGAATCCCACAGGTGAGGGCCAGCACCTCTGCCCATGCGGCCGTCTCGCCCACCATGGAAGCCAGCGCGTCGTCGTTTCCACTTCGGAGCTGACTCGCCAGGGCCTGGGCGGCGAGGTACTCCCGCAAACTCCGATGGGGGAAGGCATAGCGCTGGACGAGCCGATCCCGACCCACCGGTACCAGCAGACCCGTGACGTCCGCGATGTCACCGAAGAAGCGCTCGGCGGAGGTGCCGACGGTGGAGCGCCAGCGGTCGGCGGGCCACACGCGACAGAGGGCTTCGAGGGTCGTGGCGTCGTCTTCCCGGCCATGGGTGGCGAGTGCCACCTCGCCGAGGGCTTGCACGGCCGCCACGGGAGCTTCCATGCCACGGCCCTCGGGACGGTGAGCGGCACGGAGCAGGCAATCGACGGCAAGCTGGAAGAGCTGCCAGCGGCGTTCGGGAACCGCGCCTCCCTCCTGCATCACCAGCCCCACCAGGGTGAGGAGGAGTGGATTGTCGACGACGTGGCGCATGCGACGGTGCCGCCGCATCGCCTGCAAGGCAGACTCCACGCGGCCGGGTTCATCGACCCAACGCTGGAGCAGGGTGTGTTGGGCCGCTTCGTCTAACGGGCGCAGCTGGACCGTTGCCTCGAGGGCGGCGACAGGGGGGGTGAATCCGACCGACCGGCTCGACAGGATCACCGGGCAACCCTTGGCGTCGGCAACCAACCTTGCCACCGCGCGTTGGGCGGTCATGGGCTCGGTGTGTTCGTCGTAGCCATCGAGGAGCAGGACCCCGCGACCCTGCCGAAACGCCTCAAGGAGTCGTGGGGCATCGTCGGGAAACTGGGCGGTGAGTCGGCGTGACAGGCTCGTGCCCGGTTCGCACTCCGCCACGCGCAGGAACACGGGCACCCGTGTGGCGTCATCTAGCAGGTCTAATGCGAGCCTTCGTAGGGCAGTGCTCTTTCCCGAACCCGGGGGACCAAGCACCGACCATCGGTGCGGCTCGGTATCGATCAGCTCGCGAAGGGTGGGTCTAAGAGTGGGCTCCTCGGTGGGCGAACACTCGACCTCGACCAGGGCGTCGATGAGAGCATCGCGGGTGCCGCGGCGAAACACCGGAGGGAGGCGGTCGAGTTCCGACCGTACCGCTTGGCGATAGGTTGCGAGCCCGTCGCGTCCGGGGGCCTCTTGGAGGCGAGCCACGAGGAGGTCGAGGTCCGCGTCGGTGCCGCCACTGGGCAGATCGAGGGCTTGCACGAGGTCATGGGGGAGGGGCAACGTGCAGGGTTCGATGCGCACTGGTACCAGCTTGCCGGCCGTGAGGGCGCGGTGCGCCTCGGCTTGGACCCAAGGGCTCACCACCGAGTGGGTTGACCACAGGACCACCACGCGGCGGGCTTGTTCGATTTGGCGGGCAATCTCATCGGCGAAGAGTTGCCCGGCACTCGCATCGAGTCGGTTGTCACGCCATACGGTCAAGCCACGGGCCACGAGTGCCTGTTCAAGGCGCCGAGCCACGGTCACGTCAGCGTGGGCGTAGCTGATGAAAACATCGGTGGGGGCATGGGCCGTGGGCACTCCGCCCTTTACCCGCGTGATCGTTGCCCAGCATGGCTGCCCGAGGTTTGGCGCGCCTGTTTCAGCCGAAGTGATAAGCGTGGACGCTGCACGACCGCCTGTGATCATCGGGCTCGGCTTGGGAGGAGCGCATGGAGCCAGAGTTGAAGGAGGGCATTGGTCCCAACCTTCGGTACGATCTGCCTGCGGGAGTCGTGGTCTTCCTGGTCGCGCTGCCCCTTTGCCTTGGCATTGCGCTGGCTTCCGACGCTCCGCTGCTCTCGGGTCTGGTCACCGGCGTCGTGGGTGGCCTCATCGTGGGGCCCTTGTCGGGATCGCAGTTGTCGGTGTCGGGACCCGCGGCGGGGCTCACGGTCCTTGTCGCAGGAGGTATCGCCGAACTTGGCGGGTTTGAAGCGTTCTTACCCGCCGTCATCTTGGCTGGCGTCATGCAGATTGTCTTGGGGCTGATGCGCGGAGGGGTGCTCGCCAACCTCTTCCCCTCGTCGGTGATTGAGGGCATGCTCGCCGGGATTGGCGTCATCTTGATTCTCAAGCAGATTCCCCACGCTCTCGGCCGGGACGTGGACTACGAAGGCGACGTTCACTTCTGGCTCTTGGGCGAACAGTCGAACACGCTGACCGAGATCGTGACCGCCTTCCAGACGGCTTCACCAGGCGTGGTCATCGTGAGCGCATCGTGCTTGGCCGTGTTGATTCTCTGGCAGCAACCCTGGATCGCCAACCAAGCCTGGTCACGACTGGTTCCTGGTCCCCTGGTGGCGGTGGGCTTGGGGATTGGACTGAATGCGCTCTTCCAGGCGGCGGCACCCTCGCTGTACATCTCAGCGGAAGACGGCCACCTCGTTCAACTCCCGATCATGGCGAGCAACGCCGAGCTTTGGGCGTCTCTGCCAAGCCCGGATTGGTCGGTGTTCCAGAGGTCGGAATTGTGGACCGTCGCGGCCACCATTGCCGCCGTCGCCTCCCTCGAGACACTGCTGTCGGTTGAGGCGGTCGACAAGTTGGATCCGTTCCGGCGGGTGTCCGACACGAATCGGGAGCTCTTCGCACAGGGCACGGGGAACGTCATCTCGGGCTTTCTGGGCGGATTGCCGATGACCGCAGTCATCGTTCGCAGTTCCACGAACGTGTATTCGGGCGGTCGAACGAGGAACGCGGCTTTCATTCACGGGATTTTTCTTGGCGGACTGGTGATCGCCGTGCCGTGGTTGCTGAATCAGATTCCGTTGGCCGCCTTGGCTGCGGTGCTGCTGACGGTTGGCTACAAACTGGCCCGCATTTCGCTGTTCCAACGCATGTACCGCGCGGGCGCCGACCAGTTCATTCCATTCGTCGTGACGGTGACCGTCACCGTCTTCTCGGACCTGTTGACCGGGGTGCTGGTCGGCTTGGCGGTGGGGATTGTGATGGTCATCATCACGAACTTCACGACGGCGATTTCGGTGGTGCAGGACGAAAACACGTGGCGGGTGGAGTTCACCAAGGATGTGAGCTTCCTCAACAAAATGCGCCTTCGCACAGTGCTAAGCGAACTCCCGCGGGGGGCGGAGGTGGTCATTGATGGCACCCAAGCCACGTTCATTGACCACGATATCTACGATACGATCGAGGACTTCGAGGAGTCGGCCAAGTACCGCGAGATCACGGTGGAGACCATCAACCTGGACTCGAAGGACCACCCCATTCGATTGCCGGGAGGCTGATTCGTGGAGCGGACCCTTTACTTTGTCCGTCATGGCGAGACCGATTGGAATGCCGAGGGTCGCATTCAGGGCCGGAACGAATCCGAATCGCAGTTGACGGCGCGCGGTGAGGCCCAAGCAGAAGTCAACGCGCGCACGGTTGCCGAACTCGGGGTCGATGCCATCGTGGCGTCGCCCCTGCTAAGGACCCGACAGACCGCAGCGTTCGTGGCGGCGGCGACGGGGCTTCAGCCTGCGTTCGATGAACGGTTGGCCGAGTGGGACGCCGGAGCGTGGTCGGGTTGGCTCTACACGGAAGTCCGTGAGAAGTGGCCTGAGGGTTTTGCGGCCTGGCGGGCCGACATGTGGAACGTGCGGTCCCCTGACGGAGAAAACTTCGTCGACCTGATCGACCGGGGGCGTCCCGCCATCGAGGCGATCTTGGCTCGCGACGATGCGCGGGTGGCGATCGTAAGCCATGGGTTTATCGGACGGGTTCTGATCGGCGACCTCCTCGGACTCGAACGCGAAGAAATCCTGCGGATGCGTCCCGCAAACGACACGTTCTACCGCCTGCGTCGCCGCGATGGGGCCTGGCGGGTGGATCGGTTCGAGCAAGGCAAGGGGCCGCTCGACGGACTTTTTGCCTGACGATCGAAGGCGGGCGGTACGATACGGGTTCCGGCCTTGAGAGGTTCTTTCGTGTTGCAGCTGCTCACCCTCGTCGTGGCGGGGTGTTCCTCCGAGCCTGGCCTGGGCCAGGCCCCTGACCCGGTCGCCCTCGACGAAACCGCGGAGCCGCAAGGCGAGATTCAGGTCGACACGTTTGTCCAAGCCACGGTTCCCACGAGCGATGTGCTGTTCGTGGTCGACAACTCCTGTTCGATGGAGAACGAACAAAGCGCGTTGGGGGGGAACTTCTCGTCGTTCCTCGACGTCATGTTTGCCTCGGAGATCGATTTTCACATCGGTGTGGTTGCGACCGACATGACGGATCCCGATCACCAAGGTCGACTCCGGTCGAGCGGCGAGTACCGATGGATCGATCCCGAAACCCCGGACGCGGCCTTGCGCTTTGCGAGCATGGTGGGTCTCGGCATCGACGGAGATCCACAAGAACGGGGCCGAGCGGCGGCGTTCACGGCGCTTGAGGTCCTGGCCGACGGGTGGAACCAGGGGTTCTTGCGACGCGACGCGAGCCTACATCTTGTCGTGGTGAGCGACGAAAACGACGCCTCTGGCCCAGAGCCCATCGGCCGGGACGAATTTGTCGGCTACTTGCGGGGTCTCAAGGTCGCGCCGTTCACCACGACGTTTTCGTCGGTGGTGGGCCCTAAGGGCGCACAGCTTGGCCCCTTCAGCCCTTGCTCGGCGGAGTACGGCGCAGAGTACCTCGCCGTCACCGATGCCGTAGGGGGACTCGACCAGTCGATCTGTGAGGAAGATTGGGGCGCGCTTCTCGGTGAACTCGGCTCGGTTGCATCTGGCCTTCGCACCGAATTTTTCCTCACGCGCCGCCCCGTGCCCGAGAGCATTTCCGTCGAGGTGGAGCGGGATGGCGAACTCGAGGAGTTCGAAGGACCACGGAGCGGCTGGATCCACCAGGCCCGCCGCAATCAGGTGGCATTCGTGGGGTACCTCCCCCCCGAGGGAGCCATCGTTCGCGTACGCTACGAGATTGAAGAGTAGAGGCCGGTTTGCGGATTTGGTAGTGTGGTAGGGTCCAAGAACATCGCGGAGTTGATGATGATTTTGCTCTTGGCCCTTGGCTGCAACGAAGATCCGAGCCTCCGGACGCTTCCCCGACGGCAGCCCGACCCCGTCCTACCCGCGGGCACCGGCTCCACGTTCCCTGAAACCACGACGACGCCTGAAGACACCGGACTCGTGGCGGATACGGGAGGACCAAACATACCAGGGACGGGATTGTTGATCCCTCCGCCCTCCATCGCCACCGAGTCGTCGTGGTGCTTCACCATTGCCCCGATTGGTAGGGAACTCGGCATCTTTGTGGTGGGCATGGACTCGGGAACGATCGAAGAGTTCGGTCGTTACGGCCAGATAGGGAGCTCGAACATTCGGACGGGAGGGTTTGCTTACAACGGTCGCGACGAGCTGGTGATTTCCGAATCCCGGATGGGCTTCTACGTCGTAGACCTCGATCTGCAGACTCACACCTACACGTCAAGCGCCGCTGCGCTCGACTCCGTCACCTTCTACGACCACCAGTACCTGACCTACGACATCAATCGGCAAGGCCATCGGTATTCGACAAGCGCCGATGTGGTCGCCGACAACATTTCTGATTTTGTACCAGAGACCGGTTGGTTCACCCGATCGCAAGTACGCGGCAATCTCGTCTTTGGCGCATGGCACGCCACGGACGCCATCGAGGTTTGGGACGTGGCCACGGGCCAAGAGGAACCGACGATCTTCCTTGAAGATTATGACACGTGGGTTTGGGGGATTGGGATCAGCGGCACGTATCTGCACGTGCTTGATGATGGGCGAGAGATTCTTCCGACCTGGACCCCGCGACTCGCGCGGTTCGACATGAACGGAGCGGCGGTCAACTACGTCCACCTCGATGGTGTGAATTGGGATGATGAGCCCAAAGGCCTTTGGTGCGATGGTCCATAGGGGCAATCCCGCGTTACCCGACGGCATCGGACCGGAGGCGGGATGCTGTGGTGGTTGCTGGTCGCGTGTACGCCTAAGCCGTTGGAAAGCGAATCCGATCGGGATGGGGACGGGGTCGTAGCCCGAGAGGATTGCGACGACAACGACCCGTTGGTGTTTCCTGGCGCAAGTGAAGCCTGCAATGAGCGCGACGACGACTGCGATGGCTCCGTGGACGAGGACTTTGCGTGGCTCGTCGATGAAGACGGGGACGGGTTTGGCAGCGGTACGCCCCAGGTATTCTGCGAGCCTCCGGGGGAGGGGTGGGCGCAGGGACCGGAGGACTGCGACGATACCGATGCCACGATTGCCCCCGACCAAATCGAACGGTGCGATGGCGTCGACAACGACTGCAACAGTCTGGTCGATGATGCAGAGGTGATGGTGACACGAGGCACAACCGGGTTTTCGTCACTGGATGAGGCCTTGGCAAGTGCGGAAGCCTCCACGACGCTTGGCCTTTGCCCCGGCGAGCACCCGCTTACCCAAGGGCTGACGATCGCCAATGGAGAGGCCTGGACCTGGATAGGAGCCGGGCCCGAGGTGGTCTCGGTGCTTCCGGCTACCGACGTCACGGCTGTCACCTTGCAGGACGGAGCCTTCACGCTGAATGGGATTGAGATCAAGGGAGCCCAAGCGACCGTCGTGCAGGTGGACGGGGCCGGGGACGTCGAGATTACAGGCAGCCGTTTTACGGAAAATGGGCAGATCCTCAGGATCCCTGAGAAGGCAGGGGCGACCACGTTCTCGGCTCGAAGCACGACGTTCGTGCGGAATGTGGCCGATGCGACCCTCATCGACGCCGATGCGCCCGTGATGAACGTGGAGTTCCGCGATTGTGCGTTCACCGCGAACGAGGCTCGGCTGGATGACCTGCCATTGATCTCGGTTTGGTCCAATATCAAGCGAGAAGCCAGCCTCCTCGTTGAAAACACCACGTTCGACGACAATCGCACCCATCGGGGAAAAGGCTACGGCGAACCCTTGGTACCGATTCTCGATGCGCTGTGGCTGTCTCAGGTGACGGTGCGCGACACGACCTTCGAGAACAACGTAGGGGGAGGGATTGAGGCCTCGCTGTGCACCGATGTGGACCTGACCCGAGTGTCGCTCCAGGGACGCGACTTTTCGGGAGGGTTGCCTGGACCCGTCACCGACCGGGATGTGTATGCGACCGCACTGCGCCTGGACATCCTCGATACCATCCGGCTCGATAACGTCACCGTCGAAGGGTTTACGTCGCCGGTCAGTGGAGGGGCCATCCTCTGCACCATCTGCCGGTCGATCGACATGATCGACACGGTGCTCCATTTCAATCGAGCCCTTCAGCGGGGCGGGGGCCTTTGGTGCTTCAATTGCGGAGACATCAATCTGCAGGGAGATTGCGTTTTCTCCGATAACGAGGCCCAGGAAGGTGGCGGCGCTGCGTTCGTTCGTGGGGAGATTTTCGACTTCGCCACGACCTTGATCGAGCGGAATGTCGCGGAACGTGGCGGAGGCCTCTACATCGACCGGACGGAGTGGCTGGCGGATTTTGGGTCGCGGGTCCATGACAACGTCGCGTCGGAATCTGGAGGCGGCATCTACGTGCAGGAGAGTGGGGCGTCCTTCACGTCGTTCGCCAATTTCGCGATTACCGAAAACGAAGCGCCAAACGGTGGGGGCGTCTTCGTGGATTTTGGTGCAGCCGAGTTTGCGACGATGCAAATCGAGGGCAATGTCGCGGAGCGCGGGGGAGGCATCTACGTGGAAAGCGAGCAGATGGTGTCGTTCAATGGCGGCACGGTGGCGGGAAATCAAGCCATGCTCAACGGTGGGGGACTGTTCCTTGGGGTCTCGGCCGATCTGACAGCCCTCAAGACGGATTTCGACTCCGCGGCCGGTGCGAACACCCCAGACGACATCTCGGCGTTTGGCACGCCCTTCAGTGTGGACCCCGGGGCGACGGTCTTTTGCGAGAGCCCCTCCTGCACGATCACAGTGCCGTAATCGCCTTGGTATGCCGAACTGGCGAGGAACTCCTCCGGTCTCGTGGTATACCAGGCGGGTTCTGACCAACGCGGTACAGGAGGCCGAATGTTCGGGTGGTTCGCGGCGATCGGGTGTAGCATTCCCCTTCAGCCGTGCGAAGCCAGCTCAGAGTGTATGGAAGCGTTTGGTGAAGGTTGGACCTGTGGGATGGCCGGCATGTGTATCGCGCCGCCTCCCGACTCTGAATCGATGATGGAAACGGGCCGACCGATGGATTCGGGAAATGATCCCGACGATACCGGTACGAAGCCCGAGCCTGCCCCCTTCATCATCAACGAAGTGCTCTACGATCCGCCGAACACCAAAGGCGAACCACCGCCGGGCGATGCCAACGGCGATGGCAAATACGTGCACGACGATGACGAGTTCGTCGAACTCATCAATGTGTCCGCCGAACGCGTCGATGTTTCTGGCTATATGCTTTACGATCAACAGGCTTGGGACCTAGGACAACCACGGCACCGCATCAAGACGGGCACGTTCTTGGACCCTGGGGGCGCTCTTGTCGTCTTCGGTGGAGGTGCGCCGACCGGGAAATTTGGGGATGCCGAGGTTCAGGTTGCCACGGGGGGCCGGCTTAACCTCAACAATGCAAACGACACGCTTTTGATTGCGAATCCCCAGGGCCAAATCGTCTTGTCGTTTGAGATTACGCCGCGTTCCGACAACCCGAATGAGTCGTACACCCGCAACCCCGACATTGTAGGACCGTTCGAGCAGCACGCAGCGAGCACGCCCCTGTTGTTTTCACCCGGAACGCGAGTCGACGGGTCACCCTTCTTGTAGTCAAAAGGCCCAGGTGACCTCAACCGTGGCCTGGGGATTCTTGCCCCCCGCCGCAAACAAGGTCACCCCCGAGAGGATGCCGACTCCCGCGACGCCCAACGCGATTCCCGAGATCGTGCCGAACTGCTCGGCGCGGTCGATTTCGACCGGGGTGTTTTCGGGACAGAGGAATCCTTGGTCGAGTTCGAGGCAAGTCTCGAGCACGCGACGACGGCTCTGGTAGGCGAGGCCTCCAAGGACTGCGCTGGCGACCAGGGCGGTCCCCCCCACCACAAGGAGCGTCGCTCCCGCGGCGGTTCGCCCAGAACTGCGGTTGGAGCCAGAGCCTGCATCCTCAGCGGCTACCGCCCGCATTTCGAGGGTCGAGGCTTTGCGGGAAAGCTGCTCTTGCTTTTCGGGCGAGAGTTCGGCCTGGGCGCGGTAGCGGTTGAGCAGCTCAAGTGCCTTGCTGTAGTTCCCGAGGCGCTCGTAGGCGTTGGAGAGATTGAAGAGAAGACCCGACCGTTGGCTTAGCCCGTAGCTGGTCTCCCAGGCTTCGATGGCCGCCTCGTAGGCTCCCTCATCGTAAAGGCGTTTGCCGTTGGTGAAGAGCACCTTCGCTCGCTCCAGCATCACTTCGGGGTCGGGGGCCTCGGGTTCGGGTGCGGGTTCCGTTTCGGGGTCCGGTTCAGGAGGGTCGGACGTCTCTGGGGGCGCGGGCTCTAAGGGATCCTCTGGAGCCTCGTCGGCCGAAGGTGGATCTGCGGGCTGGGCACGAACTGCATCGAACGCCAAAAGGGCGCCAAGGAGCCACATCGTTATTCCTCTGTTCCGAAGGGGTCGATGATTTCCTGTTCGTCGATACGCCAATCCTCGTTCGGTGGGGGCGTCGACGGTTCGGGAACGGGGTCCGGAGCGGGCTCGGGAGCCGGTTCAGGTGCCGGCTCGGGAGCGGGCTCGGCCGGTCTTGGATCCGGAAGCTCCACGCCAGAGGGCGGGTCCGGGGGGGGCAGGGGAGCGGGGGGCGTTTGGGGCGCCTTTGCGCGGACCGGGCCGACCTCCGCTTCGGCTTCGGGCGCTGCTTCCGGCTCTGGTTCCTTGGAGGGTTCAGGCGAAAGGGCCTCGGCACGGGGCGCAACCGGGAGCGAAGGCGTTCCAGGCACCAGAGGGTCTTCGGTTCGGTCGAGGAAGAGCAGGACAGCCACGGTGAGCGCGAGCGCCAAAGCGGCGAACAGCGAACTCGAAGCGATGAGGAACCACAGGGATCGCTCGCTCGGTCCCGCAACCGCAGCCGGGGGGGCCATGCGGGTCGCGATAGCGGGAGCGGCGAGGGCCGCATCTTGTTCAAGGCGAGCCCAGTGCTCCTCCCGCTGGGGGAATGTCACCGTGAGCCACGTACGTACATCACGGCTTCCCGCCAGGGTCAGGCCCGGGGGCATGCCCAATTCAAGGCGCTCCTGAAACCAGGCGGCTGAACAACGGTCGGAGGGGTCGCGTTTCAGCGCGCGCCCCACGACGTCGTCGAGTTCGGGAGGCACCGAGTGATTGAAGGCACTGGGAGGAGGGATCGTTCGCTCAAGCACGGCCCGCATGCGGTCGACTTCGTTGGATGCGCCGAACAACCGTCGGCGGGTGAGCATCTCCCACAACACGATGCCAAGCTGGAACACATCGGAGCGGGGGTCGTCGTGGGAGCCCGAGAGCTGCTCCGGGGCGAGGTGGTCGGTCTTCCCCTTCAAGATCCCGCTATGGGTGACTTGGCCGTCCGCTTGCGTGGTCGCAATTCCGAAATCCAGCAGCTTTACCGCGCCATTGTAGCAAACCATGACGTTGGAAGGGGAGACGTCTCGATGAACGATGGGAGATGCTTGGCCGTCCTTCGAGCGGTGGCGATGAGCATGATCCAGGCCTGCCGCCACTTGCGCTGCGATGTAGCAGGCGATCGGAACGGGAATCCCTCGGGGTGAATCTGCCAAAGCGGCAATGAGAAACGCCACCGTCTCTCCCCGGAGGTACTCCATGACGATGAAAGGGCCGGACTCGTCTCGGCCCACGTCGAGCGTGCCCACGATGTTGGGATGGTTTAGCGACGCGGCAATTCGAGCTTCTTTAAGAAAAGAATCGGCCACCCGATCATCCGAGGTGACCCAGCCCAACATCCGCTTAAAAGCTACGTGTTTTTCGAATCCGCCCGGGCCTTCTTGAACCGCCAGGTATACGCTGGCCATACCCCCGGAACCAATCTTCTCACCCAGCCTGA
Organism: Myxococcota bacterium; assembly: GCA_039208735.1. Lineage (GTDB taxonomy): Bacteria > Myxococcota_A > UBA796 > UBA796 > DRPG01. The sequence continues at coordinate 18,025 of JBCCQY010000083.1, forward strand.
ACGCGGCCACGAGGCCCCCTCGAGTGTCGTTGAAGCTGCCATTCCGTCTGTGAGAATGCAAGGTCATCCTGGAGTGCAGGCGATTGCTCAATCTCAGCTGAAGCGTATTGGCTTGGATCGAACTCCGACTTCGAAGGTCGGAGGATGACGCTTGATGGTGTGGCAACCTGAGGTTGACGGGAATTCAGGATCGATGGCGGTGCCGCAACCGGGTGCTTTCAGCGGTGCGTTCTGTGTCGTCAAAGATTGATGACATTTGTTGACTACAGCGACTCTACCCGCTGGGTCGTACCGAACGGCCCTTGCGGCAGCGGCTGGGATCGCAGGTGCCATGGCGTCAATCACGCGTAGAAGGTACCGTGATCGGTGTCGACAGGAGAGCCTATGCCTGGTCCCACGATCGTGCCGCCGTGCTCTTTGCCTCCTCCTCCGTCTGCTGACGTGAGGCGACGGAGCATTTCGCCGCAATTCGATGTGGGGCCTGCGTGGCCGCCCGATGAAGTCGTCGAGTGGTTCTTGACGTCACCCGTGGTGCCCATGGCCTTCCTCCTGCTCATGCTCTGGATGGCCGGAGGATTGGGGATGACGGCGGTGGTCGTCCTCGTTCTTACGTAGGGGCCGCGGTCGCAAGGGGCAGGTGTCGAAGTTCTGGAGGGCAGGGCGGGGCTTTGTCTTGCCAGGTGATGGGGCGAACAAACCCGGTGCGAAGCGCTTCGACCTTCATCGCACGGCGCCATTCGAAGGCGCAACGCTCACAATCGTCCGCGAACGTCGACCAGACCAGGACAAACACATCGGCGGCCTCGATGGCTTCGCGAACCGCGGCTCGTCCCTGCTCTCGACGCAAGGTGCCGACATCCACCACAACGTCGTCGCCTAGCGCCTGACAGACGGCGTCGATTCGAGCGCTTACCCACGGGTCGCCTTCGCCGTACGAGACGACGATCCTTCGGAATGGGGATGCCTCGATCCGCTGGTAGGCGGGAGCATCCGGATGAGGAGCCATCGTCCACGGCCCGACCTGCGCAACTTCAAGGTCGGCGATACGAACCGAGGTTCGAAGACGGACTTCCGACTCGGAAACTCGCACGTCGAATGCAAAGCGAGCTTGTGTGGAGCCGACGACGCGAGTCACGTGGGTCGGTGCCCAGGAAGCCCCTGCCACATTGGCTTCTAGTGCCATCGTCAGTGGGGTGCCCTCGGGCAGCGGGATGTCGCCTGAGCCGTCGGCAAACACCAAGACGGTTTGGGGTTGGTTTGGTTCGCCTCGGTCAGGCGCGCAGGCGAGCATGCGCAGCGAGGGACTGCCCCCGTCGGAGCGATCCACGGTCGAACGCAGCGCTTGTTTCAGTCGACGTGCCATGGGGTCGAGGTTCACCCCAGGGGCCTCGCTGTCGTCGGCGGCCTCCAACGGAGGGACGTCCAGGGTCGAAGAACGTCCGGGCTTGGTTCTCGGGGCGGCTGAAAAGCCGATCGAACCGGGAGACAGTCGGAGTTGCCGCACCACTCCGCCATGGCCGCGGATGGCGTCATTGAGGGTTGCCTCCACGGCCCGTCCGGATGTCGATAGGCGCGACAGTGGCTCGACGGCGTTGATGTTGGCTTCGAGGGCGGTTTGAATGCCTCGACGAACCGCGTTTCGAAGTCCGGTTTCGGTGTAGCGAAGGAGGCCTTGGACCGGGGCGAGTTCAGGATCGACGGCGTACCGAACCTCCACCTCGGCCACCCGTGGTGGACCATCGGTGGGCTGGAAAACGCAGAGGTCCCACAACGTACCCTGCTGGGCTTCGAACTGGACTTCGGTCGCGATGCTCAAGACTGCACCGATGGTCGCGGCCTCCTCGGCCGCACGTTGCGCAAGGCGGTGCAACCAGTCGGGGCTTGTCGCCGTTTCGTGCCCTGGCAAATCGCTTGCCCATCGTTGAACGAGTACAGGCAATCGTTCGTGGGGCACGTGGGCCGGGATGGCCCATTCACGAACGAAGGTTTCCTCGTGGTCGGGGGCGCAGGCGATCGCGAAGTGGGTCTGGAGCGAAAGGTGGCCCTCGGGACGCTCCAGCACCCAATCGAACGCTCCTTCGATACGCGCATCGGCGTTGCGCAGGTTGGTGACCAGAAACCCTTCAGTGCGGGTGAATGGAGTCCATGCTCGCGGCTCAACGAAGCGATCGCGGCGTCGGTCGTAGGCCACCACCCGTTGGGTCGTGGGATCGAACGGAGTGTTGCGCTTTGCGGGCAGGACGATGGGCTCGAGCGTCGCCATGTCCCTTGATTATCTTGGCGGGGATCCAGAGATGGCGACTTCGTAGTCGATGAGCACGATTTCGCCGGGGCGCGGGGCACGTTCTTCGAGCCAGACGGCGTTTCGTGTTGCATCGTACTGCCACGGACCGAGCGCTTTCAGGGCCTTGGCCAGGTTGGGCCGTGGACCAATGCGCTGGTGGACGGGGCCCGATGGACCATCCGTCTGGGGGGAACCCGTGCGAACCAGAAGCTCGCGAAGGTCGTTGGGTCGTAAGGGAGCACGCCCCTCGGCGCGTTGGATGCCCTGAATCAGCACCGCAGCGCCCGCCACGATGGGCGATGCGCTCGATGTACCGCCGAATTGCCGAGTGTAGCTGCGGGTCGACGAATCGGCACACCGCTGCAGGTCGCCGTAGTGGAGGGTGGCCACCGAATCGCCCCAGCCCTGAACATCGACGCGGGACCCGTAGTTCGAAAAGTTGAGCCGGGACCGATCCGCGCGCCCGGGCCTGGCCGGGGCCCCAGCGCCCACCATGATGGACCCCGAGTTTCGCTTCGCACGGTCGAATTTGCCGGCGTAGGCCGGATGGTCGAGATGCTCTGCACCATTGCCGGCGGCCTCGATGACAATGACGCCCCGGGCGGTGGCGACGCGGATGGCGTCAAACACGTCATCCCAGTACTCCATCGGGATGTATCGCCCACGGGGACCAATTCCGTGCAGTTCGATGAGCAGAACATCCCCGGCCCGCAGTCGCCCCGCGGCAGCATCAATCGCGGCGGCAACGCCGATGCGACTTGCGCTCGCGGTGAAGATTTGGCTCAAGTTGGGGGCGATGCCCACCATGCCGATTCGGTTGTCGAGCGCCGCCATTTCGCCAAGGACCGCCGTGCCGTGAGCGCGGTAGGGACCGCCCACAGGGCCTGCGACATGGGTGATGCGATCGTTGGGCAGGTCCTCATGGTCTTCCTCCCAACCCAGTTCGATGTCGGCGAACCGTACCCCGTCGCCTCGCCCGCCGGGTCGCGCCCACGCGGCTGAAACGTCGATGCCTCCTGGCGCCGGGCCGAGGTAGCCCTGATGGGGCACGTAGGACGGGGTTCGAACGGGGCACGAATCGGTGAGGGAGGGGCGCGGCAGGGCAGACGCGGGTTCGACCTCGGGAGCCACGAAGGCCACGGTGACACCGGGGTGCGCCTCCAAACGATTCGCCAAGGCATCCGCCGCACCTGCAGCGGCCGGCAGCCGCCGCCAGCGCAGCAGGTCGGGAACCTCGGTCCCTTGACGAGCTTGGGCGCTCTGCCGATCCGCTTCGACGGCGGTGGGGTCGCGGACCACCAGCAAATCAGCGCGTTGGGCGACTTCGAGGCCCGGCGTCGCGGCGACGGAGGCGAGGGTTGTGTCTGCGGCCAGTTTGAAGTGAACCATCGGGGTGGGGGACGAGCTGTCTTCGACCCACGCGGTGCACGCCAACCATCCCCACCAAAGACCGAGCATCGTTTGCCTCCGAGCCCTTCCATTTTGACACGATGGAATGCGCGAGGCATCACGGGACCACCTCGGATTAGGGGATCGTCACCCGCACACCTTGGCTCTCGACGCCATGGCGTCCGGCCGCCGTGACGACCCAATCGCCCGCCTTTAAGGCGACGCCTGAGGTCTTCGCGGAAATTACTGTTTCGACCTGCCAGTCGCCCTCGCCCTTGCGGTATACAACCCACCATCGAGCGGCCGGATGGGTCACGTCCACGCCACCCGGCTTGACCTTGACAACCGGTGGATCAACCCGCTGATCAGCGAGGGCGGTGAGCGGCGGAAGAAGCGCTGGGGTGGGGTAGAACTCGGACCGGAACACATCGCGGATACCTTGGTCGTTGCTGACGAGCGGGCCGATGTGGAACCAGATGTTGCCCGATGCGTGTTGACGCGTGAGCGCGACCTGCTGACGAAACTCATCGATCGTCCAGGACGTGTCGTGTCCCAGCCGGGCGAGGAAGTTTCCGGGAAAGGTGTAGCCATCACCCGGCAGGCCACTCCACCACTCGAGCAGCGGCGCGTAGGCCTGCTTCGTCTTGGTCGTCGGCCAGTACAATTGCGGAGCCAAGTAGTCGATGAAGCCCTCGGCCAACCACTTTGGCGGATCGGCGTAGAGCTTGGCGTACTGATCGAAGCCCTGAATGCCTTCGGGTTGACCCGGCCGATAGATGCCGAACGGACTGATGCCAAAGCGGACCCAGGGCTTTCGTGACACCACCACGTCATGGATTCGCTCGACCATGCGGTCGACGTTCGCCCGTCGCCAGTCTTCGAGGCTAAGCCCGTTTCCATGGGCCTGGTAGGTGGCTCGGTCAGGGAATCGAGCCTTTGCCGGGTAGGGGTAGAAGTAGTCGTCGAAGTGCACGCCATCTATGTCGTAGCGCTCAACGACGTCGGCGATGACCGCGGCCGTGTGGTCTTGCACCTCGGGCGCGCCGGGGTCCATCCAACGGTGGGTACCGTGCTTGTGCACATGGTCGGCCAGGGTGACGGCCACGTGGGAGTCGACCACTGGGTCGGAGTGTTTGAGGCCTGCACGATAGGGGTTGAACCACGCATGCAGCTCGATCCCCCGGGCATGGCAGGCGTCGATGGCGAACGCCAGCGGATCGTAGCCGGGGTCTGCGCCTTGCCTGCCGCTAATGTAGCGGCTCCATGGTTCAAGGTGGCTTGGGTAGAGGGCGTCGGCCTCGGGCCGGATCTGAAAGAAGATCGCATTGAGGCCTGCATCTGCGCTGGCCTGGATCAAGCCTTCGAGTTCAGCGCGTTGGGTCTCAGCCGAGAGCCCTGGTTTTGAGGGCCAATTGATGTTGTCGACGGTGGCGATCCAGCCTCCGCGGAGTTCTCGCCGGTGCGACACGTTCACGAGTTCCACTTTGGGTGGTTCGACGGTGGGGGCCTCGGACGGAGGGGCGGCGGGGGCCTGGCGAACGGCACACCCTCCCAGTGCAAGCCCCACCACCCAAATCCATTGCTGCATCGGTCACCCCGTCGGTCATGGGGCATCGTAGTCGCTCGCTCCGAGCAGAGCGTGACACCCTTCGACGGTCGCGGCGTCCTGCGGAAACCACGGCTCGATCACCATTTCGTCCAGCATCACGGCTTGGGGCGCCTGGAACACGGTCGCCATGATGAGGAAGCGCAGATCGAGGTCGTCGACCCGCAAGTGCAACACCAGCGCGGGTGAGGCAGGTACCGATAGGTCCGCGTTGCGCCAGTCATCCTCGATGGTCGACATGCCCAGGAGTTCGTCCAGCAAGTTGCGAAGTGGCCCTTCGCGGGGAGCCGCCAACACCTCGCGGTGGATTCGCCACAACAAGGCCCGCGCCACCTCCTCGAAATTCACCACGGTGGACTTGGCCCCCTTGGGATCGAAGGTCAGACGGGCCAAGTTGAGGCGTTGACCAGGGGGTGGAGTGAAGTCCCCGAAGAACCGATCGAACAGCGCCACCGCACCCCGGTTCAGATCGAGGATGTCGTACGTTCGATCCACGATCAGCAACGGGAACGGCTCGTGATGATCCTTCATGAGCTGCAGAGCGCTCGTGACTTCGTCCGGAAGACCTTGAGAATCGGGGTACGCAGGGGGATGACCGGCCGCGGTGAGCATCGCATTGATATGGCGCAGCGGGACGTTGAGGCACGCGGCGAGACGCAGGACCATTTCAGGGCTTGGGGCCGAACGACCCGTTTCGAGAAAGCTCACATGCCGACTCGAGACGCCGGCGGTCAGCGCAAGGTCGAGCTGACTCAAGCCTCGTCGTCCTCGCCAGTGCTTGAGCAGTGCGGGAAACAGTCCCGCGCGATGGTCGCGGTCCGCCATGGTGCGATTACCCGGGCAAGTCAGCGGTTTCCAGGCCGTTTACGAACTGGTCAATGGCCTCGATAATGGCTTCGTCTTGCTCATTGACTAGCCAGTGCGCGGCGTCTGGGATCGTCACCGTCTGGGCGTGTTGCAGCCGGCGAGCCAGGTCCCACTGTCCCCAAGCCATCACCGGTCCTGACGATGCCCCTCGCACCAGCAACGTAGGCACGTTCATGGCATCGAAAGGCAACGGGTATTGCTCGGGCAATTCCTGATGAAGGGCGATCACTTGGGCGGGGTCGGTCTTCGAATGATTCTCGAGCACGAGCGCGTACCAGCGGTCTGGAAACCCCTCGGGGTCGTGTAGGCGCCAGTACCACGGCGCTCGGTTGCGGAACTGTGGGGGCCCTTTTCGATAGGTCTGTCGCATGTAGAGCCAGGCCGCGAGTCGCGCCAGCCACCGGTAGGGGATCACGGCCGGTTCGAGGAGGACGTACCCACGGGTTGTGAGGTGAGGGGCGACAAGGAGGCTGGTCAGCCCTCCGAGGCTGTGGCCGACCACAATGCCGTCGTCACCGAGGTGTTCTTTGAGCGTGGCTCGAGTTTCCTCGAGAAACGTGCGCCAGCCTGGCGGATCTGGCGTCTTTGACCCGGCAAAGCCTGGCAGATCGAACAGCGTCACCGCGAGTCCGCGCTCGGCGAGTCGCGACGCGAAGGGCACGTAGTAGGCCCGTGACATCCCATTGCTGTGGAGCAGGCCCAGGTGGGCCCGTCGTTCGCCCCGCGCGGGCAGATGGAGGTGGGGTAGCAAGTTTTCGACCGTTCCTTTTCACCCAAGGGGTGAGGGATCCCGAGCCGATCGAGGGCTTTCGATCGAAAGGTCCATGTAGTTACGCCTTCGCAGACCGAGCTATCCCTGTCCGTCGAAGAATCTTATAGTTAGAATGATTCTAGACTAGACGACAGGCGGTCCAGAAGGACCTTTTAGCACTCATCCAAGCGAGGAAGAACCGTGTCAGATAAGGCATACAACGCAGGCAAGTGCCCCGTCATGCACGGAGGCCGGACCACGGTGGCGGCCACCGCGAACCAGCGCTGGTGGCCCAACCAGCTGAACCTCAAGGTTCTGCATCAGAACCCGCCCGCGGGCGATCCGATGGGCGAGGACTTCGACTATAAAAAGGAGTTCCTTTCGCTCGACTTCGACGCGTTGAAAGCCGATCTTGCAAAGGTGATGACAGATTCGCAAGACTGGTGGCCGGCGGACTACGGGCACTATGGTCCGCTGTTTGTCCGGATGACGTGGCACAGCGCGGGCACCTACCGCATCCATGATGGCCGTGGTGGTGGCGCTTCCGGGGCGCACCGTTTCGCGCCTCTCAACAGCTGGCCCGACAACGCCAACCTCGACAAGGCTCGTCGCCTCTTGTGGCCAATCAAGCAGAAGTATGGCCGCAAAATCTCGTGGGCCGATCTCATGTTGCTGGCGGGCAACGTCGGCATGGAAACCATGGGGTTCCAGACCTTCGGATTTGGAGGCGGCCGCGAGGATGTCTACGAAGCCGAGGACGATGTGGATTGGGGTCCCGAGGCCACCTGGCTCGGAGATGAGCGCTACAGCGGGGACCGCGAGCTGGCGAACCCCCTCGGTGCGGTGCAGATGGGCCTCATCTACGTCAATCCGGAAGGGCCGAATGGCAACCCGGATCCCCTCGCCGCCGCGCGCGACATCCGCGAGACGTTCGGCCGTATGGCGATGAACGACGAAGAAACGGTGGCGTTGGTGGCGGGTGGTCACACGTTTGGCAAGTGCCACGGGGCGGGCGACGCTCAGCATGTGGGCTCGGAGCCCGAAGGGGCCGACATCGCCCAGCAGGGCTTCGGGTGGAAGAGCAGCTTTGGCACAGGTAAGGGTGGCGATGCCATCACCAGTGGCCTCGAAGGCGCCTGGACCTCGGAGCCCACGAAGTGGGACAACGGCTACTTCGACAACCTCTTTGGCTACGAGTGGGAGCTGACCAAGAGCCCCGCCGGTGCCAACCAGTGGAAGCCCAAGGATCCCGCGGCGCAGAACACGGTTCCCGACGCGCACGATCCGAACAAGCGCACCGCGCCGATGATGCTCACCACAGACTTGGCCCTGCGGATGGACCCCATTTATGGGCCCATCTCGAAGCGGTTCCACGAGAACCCTGACCAGTTCGCCGATGCATTCGCACGGGCCTGGTTCAAGCTCCTTCACCGCGACATGGGACCTGCGGCCCGCTACCTTGGGCCTTGGGTTCCCACCGAGGAACTCGTTTGGCAGGATCCGGTTCCCGCCGTGGACCATGAACTCATCGGTGATGCCGACATTGCAGATCTGAAGGCCAAGATCCTGGCCTCGGGCCTTTCCATTGCCCAGCTCGTCTCGACGGCGTGGGGCTCGGCCTCGACGTTCCGGAACAGCGACAAGCGCGGTGGAGCCAATGGGGCTCGCATCCGTCTCGCGCCTCAGAAGAACTGGGAAGCCAATGCGCCGGCCGAACTCGCGACGGTGCTGCAGGCGCTCGAAGGCGTCCAGAGTGCCTTCAATGGTGCTCAGACCGGCAACAAGCGTGTCTCGTTGGCCGATCTCATCGTGCTCGGCGGCTGCGCCGCGGTTGAAGAGGCGGCCAAGAAGGCTGGCCAGAGCGTGACGGTTCCGTTTACACCGGGTCGTACCGATGCAACCGACGCCCAGACGGACGCCGACTCGTTCGCAGTGCTCGAGCCCCAGGCCGACGGTTTCCGCAACTTCATGAAGCCGGGTCTCGGTCGTTCGGCCGAAGATCTCCTCGTCGACAAGGCCCAGCTGCTTTCGCTGACCGCGCCTGAGATGACGGTCCTCATCGGGGGCATGCGCGTGCTCAACGCCAACGTTGGCCGTTCGCAGCACGGTGTCTTCACGAATCAGCCCGAAACGCTGACCAACGACTTCTTCAAGAACCTGCTCGACATGGGCGTCGAATGGCAGCCACAGGGCGGTTCGACCGACCTGTTCGAAGGCAAGGATCGGGCCACGGGTGCGGTGAAGTGGACCGGCACCCGCGTGGACCTCGTGATTGGGTCGAACTCGCAGCTCCGCGCGATTGCCGAGGTCTACGGCGCTGATGATGCCCAGGCCCAGTTCGCGCAGGACTTTGCGACGGCCTTTGCCAAGGTGATGGACCTCGATCGGTTCGACGTCGCCTAAAGCCCGTCAGCCTTGGCCACCCTGCGCCTTGACGGGACGTGTCTCGACGGGGAGCGCGGTGGCCACAGGTGGCGCGGTCTGAGGCGCGACTTCAAGACCGTCTTCAAACCGGTTTCCTAGCGAACGGATGAGCCCCATTGCGATATCGGAGTTCGTCTGCATCTGATGCTGAAACCGGTCTCGCGTGAGCACCATCGCGTCGGTGGGTTCCGCCGCCACGATGTTGTGTGTGCGACGGCGGGGTGACAAAAGTGCAAGTTCACCAAACACATGGCCACGAGCCAGCCTAACCACGGGCTCCGCACGCTCGGGGGTCAGTACGTCCGCCGAGCCCTCCACGATCAGGTAGGCGTCTTCGGCGAGGTCGCCTGCGTTGACCAAGGGCTCCCCGGGCTCGAAGAGCACACGCTCGAAGTTCTCCATCCAAAGCCCAACATCCTGGCGCTCGGTGAAGGTCACGTAGTCTTCCGCCATCTCGGCCAGGTCCATGACCACGGGTACGCTTGGGAGCCCCTCGTCACTCACGAACGGCTCGCCCACGGGTCGAAACCCGATGCGCTGAATCAGCCCCACGGCCTTGGGGTTCACCGGTCCACAGAGATGGGTGCGATGGTTCAGCACGCCCCAGTACATGCACATTCGGAGCAGGCTCACGATCAGCCTTGGGTTGTCCCGATTCTCACGTCTAAGGCACATCATGCCGCACGAAGCAACGCGTGCGTCGCCGGGCATGTGGGCTCGGAAGTCGAAGAAGTCATCGGCCGGTACGCCCGCATCACTATCGAGCGTGATTCGAATCCCACCCGCCACTTCACCGTCCACGATGGCACAGAGATTTGCGGTCGTCGGAAGGGTGTCGTAGACATCGACAATCTCACCACCACGCGCGGGTGGCATATACCCTTCCTCTTCCACAAACACCCGATGCCGGACCGCAAACAGTGCACGGAGGTCGGCAGGGGCTTGAGCCACTTTGATCCGAATGGTCATGACGTCCGCTGGATTCTAATACACGAGTTCCTTTGACTGTTTGGCATGCGCGCTGTCCAGGGGCGCCTGACAAAGGATGGTCAGACGGGGGATCCCGTTGACAAATGCGACAAGACTGCGACAGCCGCCGATGCCCAGGGGTTCCGTCGTAACCTCATGCGATACCGCCTTGACACCGGCGAGACGCTGGCGGATCGCCCATCCCCAGATTCGGGTTCAGTCGACGCGCTTCAGCGTACTGTGCTGGGAGTTCGTCAGTCCTGCAGCCATCGGCTTCGCCAGCCACTCCCCTCAGAAATTTTCCGGAGCCAGAGTGTGGAATTGGCTTGGAAGTAATGTTTTTTTGGAGAACTCACGGTCTGGCCATTGAATTTAGAATTGGTCTAGATTCAAGTCTAGGTATACGCACCAGGTCGTCGCGGTCGGCGCGGCAGGACCCGGGCGAGCGCCCGCAAGGTTTCAAGGAGACACCTGATGCATCCTCGAATGACGGCCATTCTTACGTTCGCCCTCGTGGTTGGTTGTGGCGATGCGGAGACCCCGCAAGCCCCTGAAGAGGCCGCGACACCCGAGACCGCGGTTGCGACGACTCGCCAGGGTGAGCCGAAGCCCAATGCGTATTGGTGGCCAGAGCGGTTGAACCTCGATCCGTTGCGCAAGAATGCGGCAGACGCGGACCCTCGTGGTGATTTCAACTACGCGGCTGCCTTCTCACGGTTGGACCTCGACGCGGTCAAGACGGATATCGCAAGCGTGCTGACGGACTCCCAGGATTGGTGGCCGGCGGACTACGGAAACTACGGTCCCTTCTTCATTCGCATGGCGTGGCACAGTGCAGGTACCTACCGGGTAGCGGATGGTCGTGGCGGCGCCGATGGCGGTCAGCAGCGCTTTGAACCCCTCAACAGTTGGCCCGACAATACCAACCTTGACAAGGCCCGGCGCCTGCTGTGGCCGGTCAAGCAGAAATACGGCCAAAGCTTGTCATGGGCTGACCTGATGGTTCTCGCAGGTACGGTTGCCATGGAGCAGATGGGGTTTGAAACCTTCGGGTTCGCCGGGGGGCGCGAAGACGACTGGGAACCCGAGCTGGTCTACTGGGGTCCGGAAACGAAAATGCTGGCTGACCAGCGCTACTCAGGCGACCGAGACTTGGCGAAGCCGTTGGCCGCGGTGCAGATGGGCCTCATTTATGTGAATCCGGAAGGACCGAACGGAGACCCCGACCCCGTCAAAGCGGCGGCCGACATCCGTGAAACGTTTGGTCGAATGGCGATGAACGACGAGGAGACGGTTGCGCTGATCGCCGGTGGACACACCTTTGGCAAGGCGCACGGCGCACATGACCCCTCGAAGTGCGTCGACGCTGACCCGGCCGCGGGTGGCGTGGCGCAGCAGGGCATGGGCTGGAACAATCGCTGTGGTACCGGCAAGGGCGCGGACACCGTGACCAGCGGCCTCGAAGGGGCTTGGACGACCACGCCCACCGCGTGGACCAGCCAGTACCTCGACAACCTCTTTGCGTTCGAGTGGGTCCAGACCAAGAGCCCGGCTGGCGCCACGCAGTGGAAGCCAAGTGACGAGGCCGCGGCATCGATGGTTCCCGATGCGCATGATCCGAACAAGCGCCATGCGCCGGTCATGTTCACCACCGACCTCGCTCTGAAGGCGGACCCCAGCTACCGCGAGATTTCCAAGCGGTTTCAAGGTAATCCCGAGGAATTCCGCCTCGCTTTTGCGAAGGCTTGGTTCAAGCTTACCCATCGCGACATGGGGCCGCGTGCGCGCTACCTTGGCAGCCTCGTGCCTGATGAAGAGTTGATCTGGCAGGATCCGGTTCCCGCGGTCGATCATCCGCTCGTTGGCGACCGTGACCTTTCTGGCCTCAAGGCGCAGATCCTCGATTCCGGCCTCACGGTGCCCGAACTCGTTCGTACGGCCTGGGCGTCGGCGTCGTCCTACCGCAACAGCGACATGCGCGGCGGGGCCAATGGCGCCCGCATTCGGCTGGCTCCACAGCGCGATTGGGCGGTCAACGACCCGGCTGAATTGACGAAGGCCCTTACGGCCCTTGAGAAGATCCAGCAGGACTTCAACAAGGCCCAGTCCGGGGGCAAGCGTGTGTCTCTGGCCGACGTGATTGTGCTGGGCGGGGTTGCGGCCATCGAAAAGGCGGCGAAGGATGCTGGAGTAGAGGTGACGGTGCCGTTCGTCCCTGGTCGCACCGATGCGTCGCAGGAGCAAACGGACAGCAACTCGTTTGCTGCGCTTGAGCCAAGTGCCGATGGGTTCCGCAACTACTACAGCGACGACTACGTTTCAGCCACGGGCTACAAGCATTCGCCGGCCACTGCCCTGATCGACAAGGCAGACCTGCTCGATCTCACGGTCTCCGAGATGACCGTTCTCGTGGGCGGCATGCGGGTGCTTGGTGCCAACGCGGGTGGAAGCAAGCACGGCGTCTTCACGGACAAGCCGGGCACGCTGAACAACGATTTTTTCGTCAACTTGCTCGACATGACGACGGTGTGGGCGCCAAAGGGCGGCTCGGCCTACGTGTTCGAGGGCAAGGACCGTACGAGCGGAGACTCCAGGTGGACCGCCACCGAGGCCGACCTCGTGTTCGGGTCCAACGCTGAGTTGCGTGCGGTGGCGGAACTCTACGCCTACGCAGACGGAAAGGATCGCTTCGTCAAGGACTTTGTTGGCGCCTGGCACAAGGTCATGACGTCGGATCGGTTCGAGTTGAAGTAGGCGCGCTCCGTCGCACGAGCCAGCGCGGTTGCCATGCGTGTTCTCACTCCTTACTTGCAAGTCGGTAAGTATTGGTCCCCGGGGAGGCGCATTGGCTCGACGAAGACGTCCCGCAGCAGAAACGCGCAGAGAGATCCTCGATGTAGCGACCGAGCTGCTGCAGCGCGATGGCCCGGCGGGGTTGCGGCTCGATGATGTGGCGGCCGCGATCGGAGCGTCGCGCCAGGCCGTTCTGCACCACTTCGGGAGCCGCGACGGGCTGTTGAGGCATGTCGCGGCCGAGGCGTGGTCGGCGTTGTTCGCGGAGTTGTCGGCATTGTCGATCGAAGAGCCCGGCGACCTCCGAGCGGTCATTGAACGCGTGGACGATGCGGTACGGGTCAGGGGTCACGCTCGAATCGGCGGGTGGCTCACCCTGTCGCGAACCGGTCTTCCCGACGACTCCTTTGATGCCGTGCTCTCAAAGCTGCCCGAGCAGATGGGTACGAAAGACGATGTGTCGTTCCGCCTGTTGCTCGTGGGGGCCGCGATGTTTGGCGATGCGGTGTTCGGCGAGCGCATCCGAATGGCACTGGGATTGGAAGACGGGGAAACGGCCCGGGCAGACTTCCGAACCTGGCTTGCGGAGCTGCTGAGCGTGGAGTGACCGACGCCATGTGCTAGCCTCGTCCGATAATGGAGGGATTTCGGACGATGCCTTGTACGAGATGGATGGGCACCGCGTTTGCGGTTGCCTCGATGCTGGGTGTGGCCTGTAGCGGAGACCCCGAACCCGCGCCCTTGGAACGGTCGTGTGCAATGGAGTCGCTACAGACCTGTGTGGCCTCCTACAGCGCCGCCATTGCCACTTGCTATACCGACTCGGACGGGCCTTGTGCTAGCGACGATGCGGGCTTGGCAGCAGCCCTCGACACCCTAGGTTCCGATCTCGACGGGTGCACTGTCGGAGAGCTAGATGCCGAGGCCACGCGAGGTCGGCTTCAAAACGCGTGCGCCTCCGAGGCGAGTTCGCTCGCTGCGCGGACGTTCGGGGGGCCTCAAGGAGCGGTGTGGGCCGATGTGGGACAGACCAATCGAACCTGCTTGACCCTCGCACATGAGGCAGCCACGACGCTCATTGAAGGGTCGCTCGAGGCCATGACCGACTGTCAAGCTGAGCAAGACTGTAGCGGGATCGGAGATGCGCGGGAGTCTCTCGCCGCCACAGCGCGCACCACGGTTCAGAACGGGTGCCGAGGGTTTGCCGTTAGCGAACTGATCACGATGGATACGGCCGAATACGTCGATCGCGCGGCTCACCAAGTGGACTGCATGGCCGCCATGGCGGGCCTCGGGGGCGAGGAGTTGGGGTTGCAGTGTGGCCCTGACCACGCCCAGTTCGACGCTCCACGTGGCGAATGGATGCAGGTGACCGTCGACTCCGAAGAATGGGGCACGATGTGCGGCGATGGTTCGCCCTACGCCTTCTACGTGCGGCTGGCCCCGGAGGGCGCGGACCTCGACCAGGTCGTCATTGGGCTTCAGGGAGGTGGGGTTTGCCTGTTCGAAGAAGACTGCGGCGCGCGCTTGGTGGATAGTCCGGACCTCTTCTCGGCAGCCGAGGATTTGCCTCCGGAGACCGGCATTATGTCGAACGATCCGTCCAACAGTGCCTTCGCGGAATGGACCAAGGTCTACCTGCCCTACTGCAACCAAGACGTGTTTGCTGGAGGCGGCGTCGAGGAGAAGCTCGGAGCGATTTCGATTCCGAGGTACGGCTCGCTCAACGTTCGGGCGGCGGTCCAGATGGTGCGGGATGTGATCTGGCAGCAGATGGATGCGGCAGGGGGACCCGGCTTCCGCCCCGATGAGGTGGTGGCTCTGTTTGGGGGATGGTCCGCGGGGGGCATTGGCACCCTCTACAACTACCATTGGATGCTCGACGACCTGCAGTGGCCACGAACCGCGGCGTTTCCCGATGCGGGGCTTGCGCTCGACAACGGTTCGGTGCTCGGCGTCGCGGGAATCGGGCTGCTGAAGATCCCCGCCTGGGGAACCATTCCCTACCTTCCGCCTTACTGCTTCGACGGCGACTGCGCGGTTGGACCCGTCCTCTATGAGGCCACGGCGCCTCGCCTCCGAGCGGTGCCGGAGCAGCAGATGCTCATCGTGTCGAACCCCAACGACGATGTGCAGCAGCAGACCACATTCTTTGGGCCTGACACAGCGGGCTTCATCAATGAGGTTCGCACGTCGTACTGCGAAACGAAGGACCTCAACGGCATCCAGTACTACTTCACGAGCATCGCAAGCGAGTCGGTGCACGTGGTGAGCCTGGTTCCCGAACTGTGGACCGGACAAGTCGATGGGGTGGCGATGCGGGATTGGTTCGAGCGTGCAATCACCGACCCCGACACGGTGACGGACCGGGCTGAGGAATCCGACTTCGTCAAAGTCGTAGAGGGAGTTGAACCGTATCCCTGTGACGTGGCGCCGTAGGCCAGGCGTCCTAAGGCCCTTGTCTGCTGCACCCAGGCCACGGTACGTCGACTTGGCGGGGGTGAGCCCCAGTGCGGGAGACCGTCATGAAAGCTGCTATCTATCGTACATTCCAAGGCCCGATTCGGGTTGAGGAGGTCCCCGATCCCGCGCCTCCTGATGACGGTGTTGTGGTTCGGGTGCTCGCCAACGGCCTTTGTCGGTCGGACTGGCACGGGTGGATGGGTCACGATCCCGACATCTCCCTTCCGCACGTCCCCGGGCATGAGATTGCGGGCATCGTCGAGGCGGTGGGGCGTGAGGTCACCCGATTTCGGACTGGAGACCGCGTTGTGGTGCCGTTCATTGCGGGTTGTGGTCGCTGTGGAGAGTGCGTGGCTGGGCATTCGCAGGTTTGTGACGATCAATTCCAGCCCGGATTTCACGGTTGGGGTGGGTTTGCGGAACGGGTGGCGCTGCACCGGGCCGATCTCACCTTGGTGCCGTTGCCCGAGTCGCTCGATCCCACCATTGCGGCGAGCCTGGGGTGTCGGTTCGCCACTTCGTTTCGTGCGGTAACCGTCCAAGGAGAGGTCAGGGCTGGTGAGTGGGTCGCGGTCCATGGCTGCGGTGGGGTGGGGTTGGCGGCGGTGCAAATCGCTCATGCAGTAGGTGCGCAGGTCATTGCCATCGACATTGCGGATGAAGCCCTGGCCCTGGCGCGAGCGGCCGGAGCTGTCCACACGGTGAACGCCCACACTGAGCCCGAGGTGGTCGCCGCTATCCTGGCGCTTTCGGGCGGAGGGGTTCACGTATCCATCGACGCGTTGGGGCATCCCGATTGCGTCACCCATGGGGTGCTCGGGCTCCGTAAGCGAGGTCGGTTCGTACAGATCGGATTGCTGCCAGAGTCCGTACCGGTTCCCCTCGGTCGCGTGATCGCGTACGAACTTCAGATCGTGGGCAGCCATGGTTTGCCCGCCCACGATTATAGGCGGTTGCTCCAATGGGTCGCGTCGGGTGCGGTGGACCCTGGAGCCCTCGTGACCCGGCGTGTGTCCCTTGAGGAAGGAGCGGCCATGCTCTCGACCATGGGGGACTTTGGCATGGCCGGTATGGCGGTGATCGATCGGTTTTGACGCCTTGGGGTCAAGGGTCGATATGAGCCCCGCGTTTGGAATCGTCGGGAGGCGTCATGTACTACCGCATGTTGGGCAACACGGGGATCCAGGTTTCGGTACTTTCTTACGGCTTTTGGGCGACGTTCGGCGTCAAACAAGGGCTGACCGAGGCCGAGGGGATCGCTGCAGCCAAGGAGATCCTCCAGGCTGCGCGAGAAGGGGGCATCAACCTCTTCGACAATGCTGAAGCCTATGGCAATCCGGCCGGGGAAGCCGAGCGCATCATGGGCGAGGCGGTGGCGCAGCTCACAAAGGAACAACCAGAGCTTTGGCACCGATCCGAACTCGTGATCACCACCAAGGTGTTCTGGGGAGGCGCGGGCGTCAACCAAACCGGACTGTCCCGCAAGCATGTTCGTGAGGGGCTCGATGCGGCCCTTACGCGACTGCAAGTGGATTACGTCGATTTGGTCTTCTGTCACCGTCCCGATCCCCATACGCCAACCGAGACGGTCGTTCGTGCCATGACGGACATGGTTCGTTCAGGTCGGGCCACCGCTTGGGGCACAAGTGAGTGGTCGGCCCAGCAGTTCACCGAGGCCGTGTGGCTGGCCCGCCAGTTTGGTCTTGAGCCGCCGCAATTCGAGCAGCCCCAGTACAGCCTGATCCATCGCGATCGGGTCGAAAAGGAGTACGCCCCGTTGTACCAGCCGCCCTACCGCATGGGGCTGACGACGTGGAGTCCGCTCGCATCCGGTGTGCTCACCGGCAAGTACAACGATGGCGTACCGGAGGGATCCCGCTTGGCCCAGAAGGGCTACGAGTTTCTCGCCAAGCTCCTCGAGCAACACCGCGCCTCAGGAACGCTTGACAAGGTCAAGCAGCTGACGGAGTGGGCGCGTGCGGAGTTGGATTGTTCGGTCGCCCAGCTCGCGATCGCCTGGGTTGCCCGCAATCCGAACGTGTCGACGGTGCTGCTCGGAGCCACCAAACGTTCGCAAATCGAAGAGAATCTTGGTGCTATCTCGGTCCTGGAACGGTTGACGGATGACCACATGGCTCACATCGATGAAGTGATGGGCAATCGGCCAGCCGCGTACGAGGGCTGGGGAGGCACGGGACGTCGGGCGCTGAAAACCATCTGAGGTCGTGTTCATAGGAAGACATGACCCGCTACGAATTCTCCGATGGCAAGTCCCACAAGTTTTGGGAAATTGAACGAGTCGGTACCGAGGTGACCACCCGTTGGGGTCGCATCGGGACCGACGGACAGTCCAAAACCAAGTCGTTTCCGACCGAAGCGGCAGCCGAAGCCGGCCTGATCAAGCAGACGGCAGGCAAGGTGAAGAAGGGCTACGCCAAGGCAGGGGCGACCCTGTCCGTAGCCTCGCCCCCGGTCCCTGCGTCCTCGGGTGATCTCGGCGACGGCGAATCGGTCGAGGTCCCGGGGTCCGGCGGCCGCACCTACATCCTGCGAAACGTCGGTGGGGTGTATTCGTGCACTTGTCCAGCCTGGCGGAACCAGTCGGTGCCCATCGAACGTCGCACCTGCAAGCATTTGCGACGGTTCCGTGGGGACGATGCAGAGACGCAACGGCTCGGGGAACTGCCCGCCCCCTCGACCGCCAAGGCCGAAGGTCCTCCGTTGTTGCTGGCTCAATCCTGGGATCCTTCGGTGCATGACCCCACTGGCTGGTGGATGAGCGAGAAGCTCGATGGGGTTCGAGCCTTGTGGGACGGCAAGCGCTTTGTCTCCCGACTTGGAAAGGAGTTTTTGGCGCCGGGCTGGTTCACCGAAGCGTTGCCCGACCAGCCGCTCGACGGGGAGTTGTTTGGGGGCCGAGGACAGTTCCAGCGGACTGTCGGGGTGGTGCGACGGATTGATCGAGGAGAAGCTTGGCAAGAGCTTCGCTTTCTCGTCTTCGACGGGCCAAAACTGCCCGGCGCCTTTGAGGAACGCCTGGAAGCGCTTCAGGGGTTGGCGAACCCGTGGCCGGAACACCTGTCCATCGTGCAGCACGTACGTTGTGAAAGCGCGGATGCCCTGACCGCGGAAATGGATCGCATCGAGCGCCTGGGAGGGGAGGGACTCATGCTGCGGAAGCCTGGCTCTGCCTACGTCGCGGGTCGATCGGAGACCCTGCTCAAGGTGAAGCGGTTCTTGGAAGTCGAAGCTCGGGTCATCGCCCATGTGCCAGGAGCAGGACGTCATAAGGGGCGCATGGGAGCATTGCGGGTCGAATTGCCAGACGGAACGCCATTTAAGGTGGGAACCGGCTTCACCGATGCCGAGCGAGCCGCTCCCCCGCCGGTCGGGGTTTGGGTAACCGTTCGTTATCAGGAGCTGACCAAGGCCGGGGTCCCACGATTCCCTTCGTTCCTTCGGATTCGGTCCGACGTCGATCCATGAGATCTCCGTGGTACCATCGCGCTTCCGACCTTGGATCCGGAGGGAGCACCGTGGAACTACCGTACGGAGTATTGGCGGTTTACGCAGCGCTGGTCGTTTGGGCAGGGCTGGGCCTGGATGCCCTGAGACGAGGCGTTTACGAACGCTTTATCGCCTGGGGAATCGGGCTGTTGGTCGTGCTGAATGTAGGCTATTTCGTGCGGGGCGCTCCCGACGCGATCGCCTTCTTCATCGGCATCTACGATGTGCTTGACAACTTCGGATTGCCGGTTGAGGGAGCGGCTGCCATGGCCCCTTGTGAAGGCAATGCGTGTTCGGTGTGGGGCGACCGATTCGCTATCATCCCAAATGGGGGGTGGCCTTTTACGACCGGTTCTTGAATGGGCCACAGTTTAGGCGAAATCTTCTCTATGGCCACATTTTCTTCAACACCCTAGCCTTCGTGACCATGCACGTTCAGCTCTGGCGACCCGGCACAGAGGGCCCCTGGCAACGGTGGCACCGTCGTCTGGGCCGGATCACCTTTGCCTCGGTCACGTTGGGGGTGTTGTGTGCATGCTGGCTTGCGACGGAGCACGCGGCGGTGCCTGAGTACGGCGGTGTCCTTGCCCAGTTCGGGTTCTACTTCATGTCCGCGTGTGTCTACGTCTGTGCGGTCATGGGCGTTGTGACGATCCGAAAGGGGGACACCGAAGGGCACCGGACGTGGATGATCCGGTTTGCAGGAGCCATGTGGGGCTCGTACTGGTTGTTCCGGGTGGTGCTGTTTTTCATTGATCCCCTCTTCCGCCAGACCGACACCCTCGCCATCCTCGTGGTGATTTGGGGTTCAGCACCTGCGGGCATTGTCATTGCGGAGCTGTGGCGTCGAGCGGCGGCTCGCAAGGCCGACGAGCTACCCGCCGCTTCCGTTCGGGAACGACTGGCGAGCTAGCCCTGCGTTCGCGTTCGACGCCAGGCCATCAAGCCGAGAACCAGGCCCCACCAAGCGGCGGAAGGTGAGCTTCCCGCCGCGCAGCCGCAACCTTCGG
>JBCCQY010000084.1:0-37726 GCA_039208735.1 Myxococcota bacterium
CGATGCCTACCGACAGACCACCGGTACAGCGGGGGACGTCCAGGTCGACAGGGCACGAACGGTCGCGACCTACAACGTCGGCGGCTCCACCACGGCCAGCGTGAGCCTCATCATCGGAAGGTAGGAGGCGGGATGGGTGACGCATGGGTGGTGGGCACCGGGTCCACGGCATTTCGGAAATGGCCCCACCGAACGTTTCGGGACCTCGCTGCCGACGCGGTACGACAAGCACTCGAAGACGCGGGTGACCTGGGGCCAGATGTCGAGGAAATCACGTTCGGCAATTGCGCGATGGGGCGGTTTGGTCAGCGCAACGTGCGGGGACAAGTGACGCTCGAGCCGCTGCTCGCGGATGGCACGTTGCCCCGAAGAGCGCCCATCACCAACCTCGAATGCGGCTGCGCCACCGGATCCGCCACCTTGGCCACCGCGGTTCGCGCGGTGAAGAGCGGAGAGGTCGATGTGGCGCTGGCGGTCGGGGTGGAAAAGACGGTCATGCCCGATCGCCCCGAGGCGATGCTCGCGCTGTTCCTCGATGGCATCGATCAACTCCATCCTGAAGAATGGCAGGACTACTTTGGCACCATCGCGGAAGAGGCGGGCGTGTCGTGGTCGCCGGACCCGCAGCGGGTGCTCTTCCTCGATGTGCATGCGCTGCTCACGCGGCATCACATGGCGCAACACGGCACGACACGGGCCCAGATCGCCGCCGTGGCCTCGAAGAACCATTTCCATGGAAGCCTCAACGAAAAAGCGCAATACCGCTTCGAGGCGTCGGTCGAAGAGGTCCTGGCCGACCGTAAGGTGGTCGATCCGCTGACCCGAGCGATGTGCGCGCCCATGAGCGATGGCGCCGCAGCCGTCGTCGTCGTCAGCGACGCCGTGGCACGCGGCATGGACCGGGCCATCCGGGTCGCGGGATTCGCCACCGCGGGCGGGGCCTACCGACGCCTCGAGGCTCCCAGTGTGACCGCCGCTGCGGCCCAACGACTCTGGGCGCGCACCTCACAGCGGCCAGACGATGTGGATGTGGTCGAGGTGCACGATGCAACGGCGGGCTGCGAAATCCTGCATCTCGAAGCGCTGGGATTGCAGCCTCAAGGCCAGGGAGGCCCTCGGGCCGCCGCGGGGGAGACCCGGCTCGGAGGCCCTTTGCCGGTAAATGTGTCGGGCGGACTCGTCTCGCGAGGGCACCCCCTTGGGGCCACGGGGCTCGGGATGATCGATGAGTTGGTGACGCAGCTCCGTGGCGAGGCCGGGCCTCGTCAGGTCGACGGCGCACGGGTCGGGTTGGCGCACAACGCCGGCGGGGCCATCGGGGTGGATGAGGCCGTGGCGGCCGTCACCCTCCTCGAACGACGCGAGTAGCCCTCACGAAAGTCGTCCAATTCCAGACCGGATGGCCGCCTACGTTGGGTCTGGGATGCTCCCCTGGAGGACACCTGTGCAGCAACCCTCTGTCGATGACTCTCGTGAAACCTGGCTCGTCTACGCCGATGCCCTGCAAGAGGCCGGAGATGTGCGGGGCAAGCTCATTCTACTCAATGATCAGGTGGCCTCAGGCGCCGATCCTGCGGAACGCGATGCCTACATCGATGCCCACTTGACGGAGCTGTTTGGCAGCCTGTCCACCGACTTCGTGGAGGTGGAGTGGCGCTATTCGGTGCCGCTCACCGTGGCCCTCCACGTCAGTGAGACCGATCAGGGTGCCGACCTCGCCCAGCGGCTCCTGGATGCCCCCATTGCCAAGGGAATGCGCCAACTGCGGCTCGTGGGCCGAACTCCAAGCGGGGAGCCCGTCGACCTCGAGTCGGCCGTCGCGGTACTCGCCCCTGGCCTCCCTCCATCGTGCGACACCTTCGAACTCATCGATGACCGCGCGGACGGGGCCCGGGTACTCGTGTCGAGTGACTACGACCCGCGCGAGAACTTGGTATCCTTTGGCCCCATCGCCAAGGCCATTCCCGCTCACCTCAAGGCGTTTCGCGTGGTCACGGCGGACGCCGATCAGCTGGATTTGTCCGACCTCGCGGCCCCCGAGCTTGCACAGTTCGAGCTTGCGTGCCTCCGCTGGGGCTACGAGGGCTGGAACGAAGGCAGCGCCCTCGGCACGACGTTGGGAGAAGCCGAGTTTCCGAACCTTCGCCGGCTGGCTCTGCGCATTCCCGAGACCTTGACCTACAGCTGGCCCAGCACAGATGGCGCCTACCATCCCAACGATCGCTACAATGAGTCCAACGACTACTACAGCGATGACGAAGAGGGTTGGTCCGAAGGCTTCGATTGGACCACCGAACTCGCGCCTATTCTCGAGGGCCTGCGCGACACGAGACTTGAAGAGCTGTCGTTGACCTCGTTCATCTCTGGGTCGTCGGTGCTCGAGGCCCTCGCGGAATCGGGTCTCCCCGAGGGGCTTCGCATCCTCGATCTTTCCGACAGCGATCTGTCGAACGGAGACCTCAGCATCATCACGCAGAACTCGCAGGTGTTCGAAAAGCTCGAAGTCATCGATCTGCGCGGCACGTTCGTAAGCGATGCAAGCGAATTGAGCAGCCTCAACGCCGAGGTCCGCGTCGAGCCCGGGCAAGGCCACCGCTACCAGTTTTCAGTGGGCATGGAGTAAACGCCTGGGCGGTTGGGGTTGCGTGGTGGAGTCGGGCGAGACACCCATGGACGGTGTTCCCGTGTTTCCAGAGCATCTACGACCTCTTCGACGTGCATCCCAGCCACGCCGCTGGTCGCGACGACGCCTTTCGCGACTGGATGAACGAGAACGGTAGAACCTCTTGGCTTGTGGGAGCGGGACTTCGTGAGCTGAATGCCACCGACCTCGATCGCTGGCTTCCCGATGGGGAGTGCCTGCGGTTGGTGTCATTGGCTGAAACCATCGAAGCCCAGACCGATGTGCGCTTTCTTCCCCTCATCGAGGGGTTGCAACAACGCTTCCGACGGTCCATGAAGCCGGTCTTCTTTCCGATTGCCTACGATTCGCGACAGGCCATCGATCTGGTCGCCTCGCTCGATGATGGCCGGGCCGACCCCGCGGTTTGGGCGCGAGACTATGTCGGGCTCTCCCTTCAGGACTCTCTCGTCAAGACCGTCCGCTCGCTCCTCTTGTCCCGGGCTTCCGACACCCTGCCGTACCCGGGGTGGCTGCGCACAGGACCCGTGCCGCTCGTCGAACCTGCGATCGACTGGCTGCTGGACCACGGCGCAGTCCCACGGCCGCACGGAGCGGGTACGTGCATGACGTGGCGCTCGGAACACGCAGTGGTGCGGGCGACCGTCGACCGCACCTCAGATCGATGCGTGTGGTTCTTCGGGGGGCGCAACACCGAGACGCTGCTCAAGCTGCTCGGCCCGCTGTCGCGAGCCGGTTTGGCCCCATCGGGACTTCACATCGACCTTGACCCTTTGCCGGAAACGGCCCGACGGCGGGCCGCGTTTACGCACGAGGTTCTCGGTCAACTACCCGCGTAGGACCGTGCCCTCCAGGCGGCGCAACGCTTCCCGATCGATCCTAGCGCCCTCCGGACGTGCTTTCTATCGCCTGTGGTGCGGCGATGATGGTGATCGTGGCCTCCCCGAGGCCTTCGGCCGACACCGAAACCTCGTTCCCGGGCTGCAGGAAGCGATCGGCGGAATCCAGCACCGCCCCCAATCGTTGGAAACGGTCCAGCCCGATGAGGTTGGCGGCCATGAGCTTCCACGCCGGGGTGGCCAAGGCCACCCCACTTGGGGTGCCCGTCAAGATCCAAGTTCCGACCGAAAGGGGCTCTCCGGCGGTCGCTTCGGCAGCGTCGACCAACGTGGAGGTCGTGTAGACCAGGTCACGCGTGGACTGTTCCTGCCGGACCTCTCCATCGACGGTGGTCTTCAGCATCACGCAGGGCAAGCCATTTTGCACCGGCACATTGGGGCGCCAGATCTCGGTACCGACGGGGAGGAAGCCGGGTCCACTCTTCGACATTCCCCAGTAGCCCATGCGATCCGCCTGCCCCTCGCCCAGCACGGCCAACGCTCGCTCGGAAAGGTCATTGGCCACGAAGAAGCCCAGTACCGGCGGCTCTCCCTCCTGAATCTCCTCGAGCAGGACCATGCCCAGCTCCACCTCGTAGTCGACAAGCGGCTGCAGAGTGAGTCCATGGTCGGCCACGGCCTTGGACAATCCGGGCTCCTGACGGTCCAACCACGTTGCGTGGGTGGACGGAGAAGGCACCGCGACGGAAGTCTGGGTTGGACTATAGCCCTTCGTGAAAATCGGAGGAAAGCCAGAAGAATCTGGTCTTTGCCCTGTTTCCTGCAGGTGTTCGGCGTAGGTGAGCCCGGCTCCGAACACCTGGGTGGGTGCCGTGAGGGGAGCTCGGGTGCCGTCGGAAAGGTCGTAGCAAACATGATGGGCCGGCTGGGGCGCAGAACTGCCACACCCCAACGCGATCCAGGCCGTCACAACCGACATCAAACGAGGTGACATGATCGGCAAGCCTCCAACAGGGATTGGGAAGAAGCGTCGGATGTGGCGCTTCGCCAGGCAATGTGACCATCGGGGCGCACGAGCAGTGCCCCCTCACGGAGGTCTGCGATGGCCTCGATGGGGACGACCCGCAGCGGGGCTCGAACGGCGGCCCGCGCGGTGGCTACCGCCGCTTCCCAGGGGGAGGCATCCGACACCAACAAGGTGAACGAATCGACATCGATCAGATCGTGGGTCGAACGGGTTCGTTCAGCATCGAGCCACCAATGCGGCAATCGAGCCCCTGGGCAGGTGGAGGGGACGTAGTCTCGCACTCGGTCGATGTCGGCGGGGGCGTCTTGTCCGTAGACGTAGCCAATATCCAGTCCCAACCGATCGAAATGCGGCAACTGGTCCCGAATGCTGGCCTGGGCGCGCCTTCGCACCGCCCCCTCACGCAACCCTCGGCCCACCAACCAATGCGCCGGACCCTCGAGGATGCGTAGAAGCCAACGTTGCAAAGCGGGAAGCCATTTGAACGTGCGGCGAACGATGGCACGAATCTCGAGGCTGTTCGACGGCAGCCCAACAGCCTGCGCCACCTCGAAGATACGGTCGTAGTTCGTGTGACTTTCCGTACAGTTCGCCAGTGCGACGGGGCGACGTTCCACCTCGTAGGTCTCGAGGAGGGAGGGATTGGCCTGGTCCCGCATCACCGCGGCAAGCTTCCAGGCCAGGTTGTGGGCATCCGCCACCCCCGTGTTGAGCCCCAATCCACCGGTTGGTGGAAACCGGTGCGCCGCATCGCCGACGAGGTAGGCCGGCCCTTTGGAAAAGCGCTTGGCTACCTGCGCCGACATCTGCCACTCGCAGATCGACCGGATGTGCAATGGGGGTTCAGCGCCCGAAAGGGCGATGCGGAGCCGCTCCCGAAAGAACGCCTCGTCATAGTCTTCAAGGGCGGTGCCTTCTTCGAAGGGGATGTGGTAAACCCAGCACCGCTCTACATGATGAGCAATTAGGGTCCCCACCGCACTGGGATGAAGAAGCCAATAGAGTTTCGCTCGCGTGGTGACGTGGTCGCGAAGGTCCGCATCAAACGCGCAACTCACAAAGCGCTGGAGTGTTTCGGGGCCATCCATCGCGATGTCCAGCGCTTCACGCACCCGGCTCCGCGCTCCATCGGCTCCGATCAGAAACCGGTGCTGCACGGTGGAGGTACGACCCGTCGCACGATGCTCGAGGCGACTCGCGGTCCGTTGATCATCGGCGAACCCACACCACGCCATGCCTTCGCGCAGTTCGATCTGCGGTCGGCGCGCCACTTCGTCGCGCAGGACTTCCTCGAAGGTCACCTGCGACAAGTTGAGGCAAGGAACCCCCGCCCTTAGATGTTCGGCGTAGCGACTCGCAATCGACTCTTCGAGCAAGTCTAGGCGCCCAATCTCCTCCGCAAGGGCCCGACAGAACACGATGCGCGCGCCATCCTCGGGCGGCGACGCTTCCGCCTCCAACCGCGTGACGTCCACATCGAGCGAACGTAAAATTTCGAGCGTTCGCGCATTGATCTCATGCGCCTTGGGGTGCAAGCCAAGCCCGTTCCTGCGCTCGACGATCCGGCTCGAGATGCCGGCGCGGGCAAGCGCCAACGCCGAGACCAGTCCCGAAGGGCCGGCCCCCACAATGAGGACGTCAGCCACGCTCGACCCCCCGCACCGCAACGAAGCTCAACAGCGACAGGAACGCCAAAAGGATGAAGACGAGGACGTTCTCGTTGAGCCCCAGGATGGTCAGGTGGAAGTCGGGATCGATGACCAGCCCATCGTATTGGCCGACGAGCGCCGCTGCGCCCCAGAACCCAAGGACATTGCAGGCTTGCCAGGCCCAAGCAACGTACATCGACCGCACGTCACCCCATCGCCAGATGAGCACCAGGTTGGCCACTCCCGAAAGGGCCATGAACACCAAAAGCCACATCAGGTGGAACCGCGCATGCCCCACCCAGGTGGGGTTGAGCAGGTGGGTCTCTCCGATGTCCCGCAGGATCGGACCAAAGAACTCGAGCACTCCCACGGTCAACAAGATCTGCGCGGTCCGGGGATTTGAAAACAACTTCCGCATGAGGCCTCCGAACGATGGGAGCAACCTAGGAGACGGAGTTGGTGCAAAAAATGGACAACGCTGGCCCTTTGATGGTCAGATCCGAACATGGACCTCGAAACCCTCCGGGCTCTCATCGCGGTGGTCGAAATGGGCAGCTTCGTCGCCGCCGGACGTCGTCTGGGCATGGCCCGACCAACGCTCCGTCGTCGCATTGAAGCGCTCGAAGCGGAAGTAGGGACCGCGCTTTTTGTACGAACCCGTTCCGGAACCACGCCGACCGAGGCGGGCCGCCTGCTCGCCCATCATGCAGGACCCTGGTTGCGCGATGGCAATGCCCTGCTCGCCGCGGTCCGCGACCTTGGCACCGAACCTCGTGGCGAAATCCGGCTTGTGATGCCGTCCGGGGTGGCGCCTCAGGTGGTGGTTGCGCTCATGATGGCGTTGCGATCGCGCTACCCCGCGCTCCACCTGCGTTTGCGTACCGCGGACGATCCGATTGCCGCACTTCAGGACGACGTCGATGTCGCCCTAGCGTTCGGGGATCGGCGACCCGGTGGACGCTGGATCTCGATGGAGGTGCTGCGCATTCGGCAGTGGCTTTTGGCAAGCCCCGCCTACCTTGCAGCCCACGGCACGCCTTCCACCATCGAAGAACTCATGGACCATGAGCTTTTGGCCTGGGCCGCACCCGGGGAGGACCCCACGCAGTGGGCATGCCTGGACGGACGTATCCTTACCATCACCCCAGCGTTAGCTAGCCCCGACGTGCACCTGTTGCGCAACGTGGCCGCAGCGGGGCTCGGCGTCGCATTCTTGCCAGACGGATTGCTGCCCGAACCCGGTCCTCCGCTGGTGCCTGTGCTGCCCGAGGTCGTTGGCCAAGATCGCTCGGTTCGCATCGTCGTCCCCGCCGCGATGGAGGGCATTCCAAGGATCAAGGCGCTGCTGTCGGAACTGCGTGGACTGCGAGATACCTTCTTCGCGCGCACCTGACGCATCGCGCGAGCCTCTCACGCCATGACGGTTGCGCCGCCGCGCATCGCCTCCTGCAGACGCCTACGTCGCAGACGACACGACCAGGACAGGCCTCTCGAATCGCACGCGGGTAGGCCTGCATCCGTACCGAATCCGCCATCATGCGCTGGTAATCACGTAGATCTTGCAGTTTCATGGTTCGAATTTCGACGAACCCCTCATAGGCTTTACGACGACCACAGGAGAGAGCGCATGAGGCGCTATCAGGTTCTTCCCCTCGTCGATGGGTACGTCGACCTACAGTCCAACGTGGTGGTTCGTGGCCAAGAGCCTACCCTTCGGCTCACAACCCAAGAGCGCCGTTTGCTCCTACTCTTGAGTTCTGAACCGCGCCCCGTCCCGCGTGCAGAACTGCTGCAACGGGTATGGAACTTGCGCCCCGACGCCGCCACCAAGGCTCCTGAGCAAGCCATTGCGCGCCTTCGGCGCAAACTCGAGTCCACGAATGGCGAGGTGGCCCATCTGCCGTTCTTGCCCGGCCATGGCTACACCTTTCGTATTGCCGGCCCAAAGGCCAACCCTCGTCCTCATCGCGTCGCGTTGAGCGACGGCCATATCGACCTTCACGAGGGCACGGTGGTTCGACGAGGTGCCGATCCCCTTCGGCTGTCGCAATTGGAACGTCGGCTGATCGAAGCCCTTCACGAGCGAACTCAGCCCGCGAGCCCCGAGGAGCTGCTGGTCGACGTGTGGAACTATCACCCCCGCAGCGCTTCTCGCGCCCCGTACCGGCTCATTCAGCGCCTCCGGGAAAAGATCGAGGCAGAACCTTCGGCGCCCGTTCACCTGCTGAATGAACCCGGGCGCGGCTACCGGCTGGTGCCCCACGCCCCGTCGCCCCCCCGCCGACCGTCCAAGAGCTTCGTGGGCCGGGTCGAGGAGATCACCAAGGTGCTGACGTGGTTGCATTCGTCCGAGGACATCCTCGTGGTGACCGGACCCGGAGGTATGGGCAAGACGCGCCTGGTCCGCGAGGCGCTCGATCGGGCCCCCCTGATGGACCTTGTATGGATCGACCTTACGAACGCACGCGAGACGAGTGACCTTCGCCAAGCGACCGCAGCTGCGTTGGGGGTGCTTCGGCCCGAAGGCATCGATTTTTCGATCCAGCACCGGGGCCCTTGCCTGTTGGTGTTCGACGGAGCCGATTTGGTCGTCGAAGCCACGGTGGACGCCCTTCAAGGCTGGTTGTCTCTCAACGAGGGAGCCCAAGCCATCGTCACGACCCGACGGCACCTGGCCCTTGCCGATGTGACGTCTCTCGTGCTCGGTCCCTTACCCGGTCCGGCGGCGGTGGGACTGTTGCTGGGGGCGGTGAAACGGCGATTCGATTGGACGCCGACCGAAGCCGAACGACCGCGCCTCGAAGCGCTCGCGACGGGCCCCCTCGACGGATGGCCGTTGGCCCTTGAACTCGCAGGAAGCCGCCTCCCCCTGCTTGGTCTCGACGGCCTGACCCAACGCCTCAGCACGAACGCTGCGCCGTCGCGAGACGTGCTGATCGGCACGCCCTCGGCGAGTCGCTGGAATGGGGTCCGCGAAGCCCTCATGGTCTCGGTTCAGGAGCTGGCCCCCTCGATCCGCCGAGCCTTCGCGCAGTGCGCGGTCTTCTGCGCTCCATTTGACCTCTCGGCCGCCGAGCGCATCCTTGAGCCCGAAATCCCCGCCTTGGACGCGCTTGATGAACTGATGGGATGGTCGCTCCTGGCGCTGTCCCATGACACGGGGCGACCCCGTTTCTACCTCCTCGATCGCGTTCGCGACCTCGCGCTGGAAGAACTGAACCAAGATGCGCACGTTGCTCGCACCACTCGAAACCGGCACCTGGCGTGGCTCCTCGAGGCCAGTGGGCCGGCGCTCCACGAAGATGCGTCGGTCGCGGCCTTCGAGGCCGTCGCGGCCTTGGAGTCCGACCTCTTGGAGGCCCACCGGTATGCCCTTGCGGCCGGCGACCCCGAGCAAGCTGCCGACTTGGTGCTGGCCTGGACCAATGCCTTGACCTGGACCGGTGAAGGTTCCAGTCAACGCGTCCTGGAGCGGCTTGACGAAACCCGCGGGGCCCTCACCCCTGACCACCGCCATTTCGGTCAAACGGCGTCTCGCCTGTTGGTGTTCGACCGTGCGCGAGACGCCGACGCGTTCTTCCAATCCCAATGGCCCCAAGTCAAAACTGAGGAGCAGCGTGCGTGGCTGAAGCGCGGGTACGCGGTGCGCCTTCTTCACAACAATCGCTTTGACGACGCCCTCGAAGTTTGTCGACAAGCCCGCGAGCATTGCCCTCCCGAGGCTCCCTCCTGGATGACCATCCGGCTCGAATTGATCGAGATCATCATTCGAATCCGTCGGTATGACGACATCGACGAGATGCTGGAGGCCCTTCGCAGCCTGCGCGAGCGCACCCCTTCTTCACCCCTCATCCAACCCGTCATTGGCGAGTGGATGGTGATTCTCCTCATCGAGGTAGAACGATACCGGGAGGCCTTGTCGGTCGCCGAGTCGTTTCGCCATGACGGCCGACTCCCGTTCAATGTGGAGCGCTTTCGTGCGAGGGCGCTGTCTCGGCTGGGCCATACGATTCAAGCGGCAGGGACCATCCAAGCCCTCATTGGCCGAGCCGCCCAACAGGGCAACGAAGGTCGCTGGGTCAACGCGGTGAAGGACCTCCTCAATCTGCTGGTCGTCCAGGGCCGCGGGGCCGAGGCCCGAACCTGGATCGACCAGGTAAAGCGCCGATCGCTGCATGAGGCGGACGCAAAGGCCATCCGCAACCTGGAAGGACTGGTCTACTGTTATGAAAGCCGATTCGAGGAGGCTGAACGGGTTTTCGACGGACTCTGCGATGAGCACTCGAGCAGTTGGCCAAGCTACTTGGGTCTTGCGGTGGTGGCCCTCCGGCGAAACGATGCGGAAGAGGTCACCCGACGGCTGGATCGGCTCCTCGCCATGAAGTGGGCCCTCCCCCGGGTGGCCACCGAGACCGCCGCTGCGCTTCGAACCCTCACCCTTCGGCCGCTCACGCCGGAGGCCCGCCAACGCGTGCAGGCGTGCCGAGAGGAGTTTCCGACCCTCCGCGTGATGATGGACTGGTGTGAGATTCCGTTCGATGAGACGTTGAACCAGGACGATTGATGGTGGGTACGCTGGCCCAGGCTCCAGGGCCCGCAACGCGCCACAAGTGGTCATTCTGATGAGCGTTCAGGAGGACGAAGCGCCGCGGCAAGTCGCAACGCCAGGTCCCGCCGATGAGAGGGGAACGCCAGCCGCCAGTGCCGCATCAGCGGCCCCCCGACAAATGGAACCCGAACCAGGCGTGCGTCGGCGGCGTACGGTTCGGCACTCCACTCTGACAACACCGCAATCCCAAATCCTGCGACGGCCATCGCCACGAGGGCCTCGGTCAGCGGAAGACGCAACGTCGTCACCGGCGGGCGCGCCCGTCCAAACACCCGACGGACAAACCACCGTCTGACCGCGCGGGGAAGCGTCGTAGGAAGCAGGAGCGGTGTTTCAACAAAATCGTCGGCCGTCAGGGCGGTTCGCGCGGCCAAGGGATGGTCGGCCGACACCAAAAAGACCAACCGGTCGCCAAACAAGGCCACCTCTTCGATACCTCGAGGAGCCGGTGCGGTGCTCAGCATCGCCAAATCGACCTCACCGCCCTGCAGCGCACGTCCTGGATCGTCGGTGTGTTCGAGTGCGATGTCGACGGTGAGGTGGGGCATCGTTTTCTGCAGGGTGAGCAGCACCCCCGGCAACCAGTGGTAGGTCGTGTAGCACTCGCAGACGATGCGCAGACGCTCGGGGGCGTCCGGCTGGGCCAAGACTTCAGCCTCCACCTCAGCAAGGGTACCCAACACGTCTCGCGCGCCTTCGACGAGGCGTTCTCCGGCGGGAGTCGCCACAAGCCCGTGCGCGGTCCGCGTGAACAGCTCCACGCCGATCTTGGTCTCTGCGTTGCGAAGGGCACGACTGACCGCCGATTGGGTCAGATGAAGCACCGGCGCGGCTGCCGTCGCACTCCCGGCGGAGGCGATGGCGAGGACAACTTCGAGGTCGCGAATGTCGAGCCGCGTGCGGGACCGCAATGGAGGTATTCGTTTCACGCATACACTCTATCGAAAAGATGCGTTGGACGTCTACCTCAGCCAAGGCAAAGGTCGGAATGAGCGTTCCCCGAACAACCTTTACGAGGAGACACCGTCATGGCAGTCCAGACCAACCGTGCGACCCAGGCTCGCCGCCGCGTGCCTTGGTGGTTCCGAGCCGGCCTGCAAGCCCTCTCCGCGACCCTGCCGGGGGTGGGGGCCCAGATCTTCGAACGGCTTTGGTTTACCCCTCCCCGGCCCCGAATCCGCGAGAGCCCTCCGGTGGACCTCGCCGGCTACGCGACCCACCGCCTCCAGGTTCGAGGTCGAAGTATCGTAGGCTTCTCGGCCGGCTTACCATCTTCAGAACCACCCATCTTGTTGGTGCATGGCTGGGGCGGCTACGCGCTTCAGTTCGCGCCCCTCGCAGCCGAGCTGGTGGCCCGAGGAAAGCGCATCGTCGCCTACGACATGCCCGCCCATGGGGGCTCGGATCCGAGCCCCCTACCCGGGGCCCAAACCACGTTCTTCGAGTTCGAACGTGCCTTACAGGCCATCGCAACCGCGCATGGCGAACCTCGAGCCATCGTCGCGCACTCGGGGGGCTGTGTGGCCGTCATGCTCGCCCTCCAAGCGAGACTGGCGACCTCAAAGGTGGTCTTCATCTCACCGTTTGGCCGACCGGCCGCATTTGTGGAAGCCTTCGGCCAGGCGTTGGGTGCCTCCGACCCGGTGCTGAAACGATTCATGGTCAATTCTGGAAGCCGCTACGGGTTCCGCTGGTCCGACCTTGAAATCGCCAACGTGGCGCCGAGCCTGAAGACGCCCCCTTTGCTGGTCGTGCACGACGAAGGTGACACGGAGGTACCGCATAGCGACGGCGCCGAAATCGCAGCTCGGTGGCCCGACGCTCGGCTCCTCTCCACCCGAGGCCTCGGCCACCGACGTATTCTCTCTGATTCAGAGGTTCTAGGTCAAATTTCCGAGTTCATAGAGCCCTCGAAATCGTGACGCTCGAGGCACGGACTCCACACAAACACCGAAACGTGCGCATCCAGACGGTTCGAAATCCGACTATCGGTGGCTTAGCATCTCGTCTGCCAAAAGGCGTTTGGCGACCATTTGCAGGAGTTCTCCAGGCGAAAACGGCTTGCGGAGGATCGGAACCCGGAGCCGTTGTAGTCCGAGAGCCAGGTCATCGTCGCCCAACCATCCCGTCATTGCGATCACCGGCATTCGCGGGGTGTGACGGACCAGCTCTCGTGCCAGGTCGACTCCCGTGCGGCCGGGCATCAACACGTCGGTGAGCACGAGGGAAGGAGGCGTGTCCATGCCTTGGAACGTTTCAAGCGCATCGTCGGCATTCGATTCCGCGACCACTGCACATCCCGCTTCCTCGAGCGCCCGTTCCACCACTCGACGTACCGTGGCATTGTCTTCCACCACCAACACGGTCTGACCTGGACGAAGCGTAGGACGCGATGGTTTTGGGGGCCCTGAGGGGCCCGATGACGCCTGGGCGACCGATACAGGAAGGAAGATCTGAAACGTGCTGCCCCGTTCGGGCGCCGAATGAACCGCCACCCGTCCTTCGAGACTCCTCACGATGACGTAAACCGTGGCGAGGCCAAGCCCGCTTCCTACACCGGTCTTGGTCGTAAAGAAGGGTTCGAACACCCGACGCTGGGTGGTCACATCCATCCCCACACCGGTGTCCTCGACTTCGATAAGCACGTGATGTCCTTCATCATCGACGACTTCGCGCGTGCGCAGGCGCAGGGTCCCTCCGTGAGGCATGGCATCGCGGGCGTTGGCCACCAAGTTGGTGAGGACCTGTTCGATCTCCACCTCTCCTGCCGTCACCAAGAGGTCTGGCACATCGAGATCGAGGACGAGCCGAACCCGCTCCCCGGCCAAGCTCCGTAGGAGCGGTAGACTGGCCGTGAGACGAGCATCGAGCGGTAGTGGCCGACGCGTCGCGGCCTTGGGCCGTGCGAAGAGCAGCAGGTCTCGACAAAGGGAGGCGGCGGAGTCCGTTGCCGCAAGAAGGTTGTCGAGCCCCTCGGCGAGGGTTGCCTGATCCCCGACCGTCTCTCGGGCCATGCAACCCTCGATCTGCACGACGGTCAACAGGTTGTTGAGGTTGTGGGCGAGGCCTCCCGCCAGTTGACCCACCACCTCCATCTTCTGCGCGAACACCACCTGATCCTGGAGCTGTCGTCGGTCTTCTTCCACCTCTCGCCGTGAGGCCACTTCGCGCTTCAGTTCATCGTTGGTCGCGACCACCAACTGTCGCTTCGCCTCCACGTCGGCCACCGCCCCCTGGAGCCGCTGCATGAGGCTGCTCGTCGACAGTCCGACCACCAACGACACACAAACCACGCTGCAGATTGCCATCACCCACCAATCGAAAGGCGGACCGGGAACGCCCCAGGGCAGCAGCGGCTGACTGGCGGCCACCAGAGCCATGACCACCAAGATCAGGGCTTCAGCTGCCCAAAACGCACGGGTATCGAACAAGACCCCAGCTAGGGCGGGTACCCCGAGGAGCCAGATGAGACCTGCTCCGTAGGGACCAACGGCAAGCAGGACGACAAGGCCGACACTGGAAAAGATCGCCAACAGTCCCGTCGCTCGTACCGAGTACGGAAGTCCGGAGAGGGAGGCCAACGCAACCAATCCAAGCCAACCGGCAACGTCGGCCACGGCCACGGCCCACACTTCAAACCGAATCGCCAAGGCAACCCCGGCGAGACATGGAACCAAGGCCAAGACCGCGATGTAGCGTAGCAGTCGCTCGAGGATGGACACCTGAAACGAACGAAGCTTCTTAAACGCACCGTCTGTGGACATGCCTCATTCTACACGGAGCGAACTTGCGATCCTCCAGGCGTTAGGCGGGTGGACGTGCGTTTGTAGGGATTGCCCCTGATGAGCCATGCGGTCCGTGCATGGTCGTATGCTTCGACGAACACGGTGTCCGCGAACCGCCCTCGGTACATCCCAGGAGTTTCCTGGAGGAACCCATGCGCTGGACGCTCTTGCCCCTCTCCCTGATGATCGCTTGCTCGAGCGAGCCGGTCGATACGTTCGTCGCGAATACCTTTGAAGACTCCAAAATCACAGGTGGCGCCCAGGCCATCTTCGGCGTTTCTGACACCGTCGAGATCTCGGGTGAGGTCGAGTTTCCTGGGTTCATCGGCTTCTACGATGTCGATCTCGACGACGATGGCATGGTCATGACCCTCATCGACAACTCGGGCGCGACGGACCTTGTGCTTCCCGACGGACGCTTCGACCGGTACTACGTGAGCCTAAGCGCAGGGGTTGAGGAGGCCTCGATCCGCGGTGATGGCGAACTCGATACGTACGCCACGGTCTCGATTCTCGATCCAGGCTTCGCTCTCGACGTGACGGACCCCTTCAAAACCGGCCTTGCATTGCCGGTAACGTATGCCAATGGCGGCATCTTGCTCCAAATCGGTCCCGGCGCCGACCTGACCGACCTTCAGCAACAGGTGACCGTCGACTTCACCCTGTCCAACTGACGGCCCAGCCGTCGAGCACCTGACCCACCAGCCGGCGCAACCACGCATGACCGTCATCGGTGTGGTGCACCTGGTGCCAGGTAAGACGGATCGCCAACGTCTCGAGTTCATCGGACAGCGGGTGGGGCGTTAGCGAGAGGCCTCCCACCGAAGCGACCCCCTGCGCCATGGGGGTGGGGAGGGAGGAGACCAAGGGCGTGTCGTGGAGGACGGGGGCGAGTGCGGCCACGAAGCTGACGTACAGCCTCACCCGACGCGTCCAACCCCGCTCCTGCAACAGCTCATCGAGTTCACCCAGCACGTCTGGGCGGCCGTGAGGCGTGATTTGAACATGATCGGAGGCAAGCCACGTTTCGAGGTCGCACGGCTGGCCAAAGGACGGGTGATGAGGCCCACACAGCAGGCTCCATGTCATGCGGTCGCCGGCGGTTCGTGAGTACAGCTCGGGATGATCGAGGACAGGGGCTCCGATGACCAGGTCGACTTCGTCGTCGAGCAAGCCACGGAGGGACTCGCGTTCCTAGCCCAAGACCTGCAAGTCAATGCCCGGGGCCTCGGTGAGCAGCCGAGCCAACAGCGTCGGCACGATCTTGACCCCCACGATGTCGGGGATGACCAGACGAAAGGTGCGAACCGCGGTGGAAGGGTCGAACGCGCCTACCGTTCGCAGCCGATCGATCGCGGAAAGAGACCGTTCGACCGGTGTACGCATCGACCGTGCCAGGGGCGTAAGGGCCATGGTGCGACCGGATCGCACCAACAACTCATCCCCGAACGCGGTGCGTAAGGTGGCCAGTGATCGGCTGACGGTGGGCTGACGCTGGCCTAGAGCCTCGGCCGCTCGCGTCACGCTGGCCTCACGCAGCAACGCCCGCAGGGTCACCAAGAGATTGAGATCGAGCCCATCAAGGGGCGGGGTATCGCGCGCCATCGGCACCTCATCGGCCCTCCAATGTAGGAGTACGACCCATCCCGGTCCGGCATGGTGGCATGCCCAATCCGGTATGGCTCCGGCAGCCCCGACCCGTTCTGACGTCCAGGGACTCTTCACGAGGCGAGGAACCATGCCCAGCGCTCTGCATCACGCGAAAATGCTGTACCTCGAAGGCATTCGCGACGGAAATCCCCGCGAAGCCGTCAACGCCCACACGGGCAACCGCTACACCCAGCACTCGACCGGCGTGCGCGACGGTCGTGATGGGTTCATTGCGTTCTTCGATGACTTCATCAAGCGGAACCCCGAACGGTCCATCGATATCGTGCGGGGCTGGCAAGATGGCCGACACGTCTTCCTTCACGCCTACCAAGAACTCGGTGAAGGCGGTCCGCGGTACGTCACGACCGACTTCTTCGATTCCGATGACGAAGGGAAGATCGTCGAGCACTGGGATGTGATCCGGGAGTTCAAGGGCCAAACGCCGTCCGGCCATACCGACGTCGACGGTGCAACCGAGATCACCGACCTCGACAAGACCGAGCAGAACAAGCAGCTTGTCCGCGACCTAATCGAAAGCTGCATGTTCCATGGCACGCGCGCCGAGCGGATCGAGGAGTTCATCTCGGCCGAGACCTACATCCAGCACAACCACGGAGTGGCCGACGGGCTCGAGAACTTCAAGGCTCTCGCCCAAGCCGAGAACCGCCCTCTCAACTACGACGAGATCGTGCTGTTGGTGGGCTCCGGAAACTTCGTGGCCACGCTCTGCAAGGCCGATTGGGAAGGCGACAAGTTCGCGCAAGTCGACATCTTCCGGATTGAAAACGGCAAGGTTGTCGAACATTGGGACAACGTCGAGCCCGTCCCCGACAACCCGGTGAACGGCGGCAAGTTCTAGCGTGTTCCGAAGTTTTGCACCCAGTAGTTACCCGACGGGTAGAACCCTACACCCAGCTCGGTGGCCATGCCATCGAGGATGTTGGCTCGGTGGCCCGGTGAGTTCATCCAGCCCACCATCACGTCTTCGGGCGTCGTGTAGCCCTGCGCGATGTTCTCACCACGGGGAAACGCGTCGTAGCCAGCCTGCTCGATGCGTTCGTCAAACCGTCGACCGTCCAACGATGTGTGGCTGAAGTAGTTTTGCAGCGACATGTCTTGCGCATGTAGGTACGCCGCAAGCGCCAGCTCTGCGTTGTAGCCATACGGGGCCATGCCTCGGGAGGACCGTTCGGCGTTCACGAGCTCGATGACTTCGCAGGCAAAAGGGGTCTCGTCGACCGGACAATCCGTCGACGAAATCACACCGTCCGACCCATCGTCGTCGGGTGCGTTGCGGGGAATCAACGCCTGGCGCCCCGGGTCCTCGGGACCTTCGGCCGTCCCGATCTGAACGTCATCGGGCTCGCTGCCAAAGATGCAGCCCATAGCAAGGAGGGCAAGGGGCAGGACTCCGTACATCGGCTTCACGACGTGCTCCTGTCAACCAGACCGACTCGTTGTACCGTTCCCCGATCGGCCTTGTCGGGATGTCGAGCCATGTTGACCGAAACTTTGACGTCCTTCATGCGTGCCCGGCCCAGGCGGTCGAGGGAACGAACCCGGTTGGGACCCTTCGCGTAGCGTACGAAACGACGGTGTAATCCCGAGCTGGCGTGCAAGCGAAGGGCATTCCCCCCACCAAACTTCCGGGATCAGGATGTTCACGGACAAGCGAACGTGTCATACACCGGTGTCCTGTCGGCTGGAGACCCCATGTTCCGTTTTGCG
The DNA here is from genome assembly GCA_039208735.1 of Myxococcota bacterium. GTDB lineage: Bacteria > Myxococcota_A > UBA796 > UBA796 > DRPG01. The sequence continues at coordinate 17,929 of JBCCQY010000084.1, forward strand.
TTTCCGCTGTGGTTGGTCGCGTGCACGTCTTCGTCGGTGGGCCCCCAATCGTCGGGCCGACCCATCAGCGAAGACCCCAACGTCCCCAACGGGGATGTCGACATTGACGGCGATGGCGTTCCTGCCTCGCAAGATTGCAACGACATGGATCCCGAGGTCGGCGCGCCAGAGCCCGAACGGTGCAATGGCCTTGATGACGACTGCGACGGCACCATCGACGAAGAGGCGGTCGACGCGGTGGAGTGGTTCGCCGACGTAGACCAGGACGGCTTTGGCGATGTCGAAACGGTGACGATTGCGTGCGATGCGCCCGAGGGCTTCGTGGCCAGCGGGACCGACTGCGACGACGCCAACGCCCAAACCAATCCCGAGGCCAATGAGCGCTGCGATGGTCTCGACAACGACTGCAACGGCGAGCCCGACGATGGGCCTAATCTGCTGTTTGTACCTACGATGTTCGGTTCCATCAACGAGGCCATCGAAAGCGCCCCTCAAGGCGCCGAGATTTGCCTGCTCCCTCGTACGTATGCAGGTACCATCACGATCGGTGCAAACGATGTAGTGTTGGCGGGCGTGGGGGCACAAGACGAGATCGTGTTCGACCGTTCGCAGGCCGCGAGCGCCATGATTCCGCTCGGACCGGGCACGGGCGCGTTGACCCTGCGAAACCTGACGTTCCGGGGCTACAACAATAGCTCGAACAACGGTGCCTTCGAAGGCATTTTCATCGACAAGACGACCACCGATGACCTGGTCCTCGACAACGTCGCCATCCGGGACCTCCAAATCTCGGTCCCCGACGATGAGTCCATCGATGGGGCGGTGATTCGAGCTACACGCGGCGATCTCACCCTTCGCAACGTACAAGTCGAAGATGTCGAGGTTGAGCTGGTGGGGAGTGTGTTCGACGATGGCCACCGGGTGGATGGAGGCCTCCTCCATACCAACTTGGGGGTGGTGACGATCGACGGCCTCGATGTGACCGACATGCGCATCACCACCGCTTCAAACTCGGGCGACTGTGATGTGCGCGGCGGCATCCTGAATTCGGTGAACGCTAAGGCGGTCCACATTCGCGACTTCAACGTGCGGGAAGTCAGCCTCGACCTTGTGTGCGAAGACGCAGACGTTCAAGGCGCCATCACGCGAATCATCGATACATCCCTCGACGCAGCCAACCTGCGCTTCGAGGCCATTGAAGTCCAGGCCGAAGGCAACCAAGACGCCAGCATTGATGGCTTGTTTTACACATCCCAGGTGTCGGGCGCGGTCGATGCCATGGTGGTGCAAGGCAACGATATCGATGCGATCGGGACGCGCTTTGTTCGGGGTCAAGGGCTTCTTACGCTCGATTCATCCAATGGACTTTCGGTGACCCACCTCACCGTCTGGTCCAATGGGTTCAACGCCGACGAAACGGGCATCGACACCAGCCGAATCGACGGGGTGGCCGTGGTCGCGGAAGGCGAGGTTTCGCTGCAGTGGGTCGACATTCGAGGGAACCGAGCGGACGCCGCAAACCTGTTCGGCGGGTCGATCCTACTCGACGCCGATGGAAAAGGTCGAACCTCGCTCACCAACGCCGTCATCGCAGGAAACTCATCCGGGAACCCGTTTTCTGCCCTCGTGCTTGGTGGAGGCATCCTCGCCCGTGGCAATGACATCGAGATCGCCAACGTCGACCTCGTCGGAAATCAGTCGTTCGGACTCGCCGTGCAGGGCGGGGGCATCGCGGTGGAAGGCATCCTCAACCTGCTCATGATCAACCACACCCAGATCATCAACACCTATGTCGAGACCCCGTTTGCATTTGGGGCCGCGTTTAATCCCGGCTTCAGTATGTACGACTGGCGCTACAACAATGTCTTCGGCAGTGTCGGCGGACCTGATTTCGTAGACGGCGTCCAACCCGACAACACCAACCTCGCAGTAGACCCGGAATACACGTTCCTCGATGACGACGCTGTGGACTGGGATCTGACGCTCCAGCCCACCTCCCCCGCGATCGATGCTGGCGATCCGGCCCGCATCGAACCCGACGGTACGCCGTCCGACCTTGGAGCCTACGGCGGCCCCGACGCCTCGGGCTGGTGATTCGCGGCGAGCGGATTCGCGATGCGCGGTGGCTTTTCCACATTTCGGCTGTCGAGCGAAAGCTCGACCTCATCGATGAGCAGGCTCGGCGTCGAGATCGCAACCGCGTAGCCGCTCGCCGGTGCCGCAGACTCTCCCGGTGATGGGAGCAAGAGCGTTCGCTCCACTTGGGCCCCTGCCGCGGCAACATCCCGGAACAGCCCCCGGTCAAAATCGCCAAACGCCCAGCCGCGTACGAGTTCCTCACGACCATCGGCGTAGACTTTCACGGCCACCACGGGTCCCGGCAAGGCCTCTGCCTTTGCCATCCCCAATAGGATGGCGAAGTTGAGGCTTGGACCAAGGCCCAGTTCCTCGACCGCGGGGTCCTGAATCCGTCGAATCACCACGTAGTAGTCAAGGCCATAGTCCGCCGCGAGGCGCAGGGCCTGACGACGTAACTTGCGTTCGGACCGTTGCTTGGGCGCTCGGACTTCAAGGTTGGCCGGCATGGCACGCAGCATGGTCCCCGTTTTGCCTCGGGCATGGCCCGTACTCTGGATCTGACTTAGGCGGGGGGTTCGCGTCATCAGGTGCGACTGCACAATGCCGTTACGCACCAGCTCCACCTTTCGGGCCGGCTCGCCCTCCGAGTCAAAGGCGTAGGCCGCAGGCGACGTGGGATCCCGCATAGGGTCGTCATCGACGAACCAACCCGCCGGCAACACCCGCCGCTTGGCCGACATCGCGCTTTCGCCCTCCGCCTTGCCAAACACCGCGACGCGGCTCCCTCGCGGGGGCTTGTCCTTGGGAGGCGTCCCCGTCAGGGCGGGGACAAGTAGGCGCCGAACCAATGCGACCGCTGCGTCAGCCTCGAAGAGCACCGGCCCCACATAGGCCTCCTGCGCAACCGGGGCCGCGCGCCAGGCCTCGAGCCGCTCGACCAGGGCGTCCGTCGCCTCGGCCAGCGCCTTTTCATCGGGTACCTCATCGCCCCGTGTCACAAAGACGGCCTGATCCACCATCGAGGCCCCATCGTCCGCCCGAACCCGAGCGGCCACCCTCACGCCCACTCGATCGACGGGCCGCACCACTGTTGTTCCTCCAGAGTCGACCACGATCTCACGCCCTTGGGCAGCCCGGACATAGACCTTGGATGCCTCAATCTGGGGATGGTCGAGAAACCGCTTTGACGCGCTCCGAATCGACGCTTCGATGGCTTGGGGGTCCGGCTCGGTAGGCAAAGGTAAAAAGGCCGTTTGGGCGGGCCCAGGTGCGAAGTCGGGTACCTTCGCGCCCAAGGCGCGCCGTTGCAGTGCTGCATCCTTGGCCGCAAGCGCTTCGATGGCATCCTTGTAGGACTCGTCGACGAGCAACCAAGCATCGTGCCGCAATGCCAAAGGGTCCGACCCCAACACCGTCCTACGGGAATTCCACCCATCCTGGAAGACGTCGAAATTCGAGTTGTCATGATCGGCATCGCCAACCCGGACCTCCGCGGACAACCGTCGAGAGGGCGACACCTCCCGACGCAACAGCCCCCCGTAGGCGGCCGACATTCGCACGGACTGAATGTCGGACATCCGTAGGCCGATGTGGTAGGGCCGCGGGGCATTTGGCAAGTCGAGGTCCCGCATGGCGCGGTCGACTTCGGCCTTCAGGCCATCCACCATGGGATCCGCAAACGCCGCGAACGCCATCCAACAGGCAATCATGCTTCATCTCCTTGCGTCGAGGGGGCCGGTTTCGCGAGCAATGGTGGGCGTTCCGCCCCCTTCTCCTTTTTCTGGACCTCAAGCGTGCGGACCAGCAGGCTTGGCGACACGGCACTGTTGGGGATGAAGCCACTTTTGGCGCCGCAATAGCCATTGAACACGGCCGGGTCGTCGCCCACCGCCATCACGTTGGCGAGCGCAACCAGCGGCGTGCCCACCAAGTCGATGCCCCGGATGCGCTCATCTGGACGACCATCAGCAAACACCTTGAAGGCCGTTACCGCGCGTACGTTGAAGGCATTGGGAAAGACGCGCCCCGTCATGGTGAACCCTCCATTGATCTCATCGACGAGGACCCCAAAGGGACGCCCCTGACGCTTCAGTTCAGCCCGGAACATCTGTCGAAGTGTGGCTTCCGACTTTGGGTCGGTGGTCTCGACGATGGTGCTCGCCATTCGCGAAATCGGGGCCCGACCAGGTTGAGCCCGTCCGTGTCCATTGGATCGGTTGAACCCTTTGATCGGGGATCGACTCATCAGGAAGCCCTGGAACACACCCCGATCGACAATCGTGGCCCGCTGCGCAGGCACGCCCTGTTGATCGTAGCGATAGTGTCCGTTGAGGTCCTCCCCCGCGTACGACACGAGGGTTGGGTCGTCGTAGATGGTGATGGTTCGCGGCATCACGAGTTCGCCCACCTTATCCTTGAAGGTATGGCCTTCATCCTCGGACTTCTGCCGATGGCCCTCGGCACGGTGGCCCAACACTTCATGGATGAACACACCTGCCGCACGGCCCCGAAGCAGCACCGGCCCGCTGTAGGGTTGGCCGTCCTTCGCGTCCCGAACCTCGATTAGATCGTCGCGAAGTTCGTTCGCCCAGGCCACAAGGTCCCGCCGTTCGGGCAAGCGCTGGGTGTCATGCACCTCTTTCCATCGGTACAAGCGAAGATCTGCACCGTCAGGCGCCACGGTGGACGCCGTAATCGCGACGCGGATGCGGCGGAGGCCCTCGCGGACGCGAGTGCCCTCACTGGTCACGATGGTCTCAGTCTGGGCGACCCCACGGAGCGTAGCCCGAGACTCGAGAACATCGGGATGATCATCGAGAATCTCCGACAGCTCGATCAATGTGGGTTGCCAGGCCTCGAGATCCAAATCGAGTGCGGTGGCGGGCCCCAGATCGACCGAAGGCGGCTCGAGCTTGGCAAAGTCCGCGGAGGCGTCCTCATCCTTGACCTTGACGAGCTGGTTCGCCTGCACCCGCAGCCACTTTTCTTGGGCATCGCGAATCTCGCGTTGGGTGGCGTCCCACACCACGGCTTGCAGCGCCAGTGACCCTCCGTCGATGGGCAAGGCGGTACCCCACTGCCGGTTGACTCCTGCGACAAAGTTCCCTTTCAGTTCGTGGGTGCTGTCTCGCGCATAGTCTCCCACCCGAGCCCGCACATCGAGCATTCGGGTCTTCGACTCAGTTCGTCGCTCCACCTGGCCGTAGCGAGCGCTCACCTGCTGCTCTTCTTCCTCCATCACTCGGTAACCGAGGAAATAGGGAGCATTCGGCGCCCCCTGCCAGCCAGCCATCGTGCGCGCCATCTCGGCGTCGAGCGCGGCCAAGACATCGTCGGGTGGGGTTTCGGCAAGCGCCCACCCGCCCATCCACATGACAACAAACACCATCGAGACTCCTGAAGTGACGAATGCACAAAGGCCGACTGCAGCTCGCATGCCAGGCGGATCCGCCCTTGCCCCATTCGTCGACAGCCTCGAACTTGACATTTTGTCAGGCGGAGCTTGAAATTCTCGCCAAGCTGTCACGCCATCAAGGGAGCGCGGCCCAAAAAGGATCGATGCCCTGCAGGTAGTCCTCCAGCGTGAGGCGCACCGGCACGTCGGGGTGAAGTCCCTCTCCAGGAACGCAGTCATCCACCTCGAGGTGTTTCACCGACATCAAGGAGATGACGGCAGAAACCCCTGACTGGGGGGCGCGAAAGAGCACGGGAAGGTTGCCGGCGTGTCGATCGCAGTCGCCGCCCAGCTCTTCGCCGATGAACACGACGTCGGGACGATAGTGCAGCAACGCCAAGGCCATGCTGTTGGCGGCTGAGTTTGTTCGCGCATCGGCAAACAACACGACATCGCCCGTGAACTGCGGCTCGACGGGGCGAAGCCATGGCGCGATGGGGTCACCGGGACGTTCCATCGGTTTCAGGTCGGACTCCTCGCCGATGAAGAACTCGGTGTAGGGCTCGTAGACCTTCGGAATGCGCTTTACGCGGGCCGAAACGCCGCGCCATTGAACGTAGGGTTCGGGCAGGAGGTGGTTGAGCACCGAAACGGCAAGACCGCGAAATCCACCAGGATTGCCGCGAACATCGACCACCAACCGCTTGATGTCCGTCAGCGATTCGAACCCTGTCTGAACGCGGGCCGTGTAGGCCTCCGCATCCGAGTTTCCGAAGGAAGGCAGGCGAAGCCAGACCGTTTCGTCGTCAACCCGCTCGAACGTTGGCCATTGCGGCTCCACACCCGACGGCTCGACCAGCGTTCGAAAGGCGTCGGGCTCGATGCCGTCCAGGGTCACGGCTTGCTCGGTTCCGTCGGGAAGTCGCACCACGATGTCGTAGGTCTGAGCCACGCCGTAGCGAAGGTGGAAGTACTTGATGAAATCGTAGTTGAGAACTGTCTCCTGAATGTGCGGCCGGCGCCCATCGACACTCACCATGACGCGCAACGCGTCCCAGATGGCCTGGGCCTCGAGGCCCTGAATTCGCAACAGCTCGGTACCTTTTGGCCAGTCCATCGAGGTGCCGTGAACGTAGAGTCGCCCTTCGACGCGGCGCAGTACGAGCGGTAGCAAGGTTAGGCCTTGTCCTCCTCCGGACTGGTAGGCGGGCAGGCCGACCTGGGCGTGAAAGTCGCCAAGTACGGCGATGACGTTCTGAAACGCTCGACCGACCTCGAATTGATCAGGATGGGTCAACCCGTCTAAAACCGCCACCTGCTCGTCAACCGTGCGGCGAAACGTCGCTTCGTCGACAAATCGCATCGGCTCGGGATGCACCGCTTCGATGAAGGCCGCAAACCGGCGCACGTCATCCGACGGCGATGGTTCCGCGGCAGGGGTTGGGCTTCCGGTCGCGCGACAACCGAGCCAGAGCGTCCACATCATGCTCATCCACATGGGAGATCCTCGCGTAGGGATCTGACAATGCTCTCAAGCCGTGCGCTGGATCGACGGAACGGGACCCCGAAAGGCCTGACGGTAGCTTGAAGGTGACGTACCCAGCTGACCGCGAAATCGCTGTCGAAACGTGGCACTCGAACCAAACCCCACCGCCTCAGCAACCGCCTCCACCGACAGCGATGTGGTTTCGAGGAGCACTTGGGCCCGCCGGACCCGAGCCCGCAGCACCCATTGCGCAGGAGTCGTGCTGAGCTGCGCCTGGAATCGACGCGCCAACGTTCGCGGACTCATCGCGGCTCGCTGGGCCAGCGCCGGCACCGTCAAATCGGCTTCAAGGTGACCGTCGATCCAGTCGAGCAACGGCTGTAGCGCCTCGTCGGCCTCGGGCGCCGGATGGTCGATGAACTGCGCCTGGCCTCCGGGACGCTCCAACGGCATCACGGCCATTCGAGCCGTGTGCGCCGCAATCGCCGCGCCAAAATCGCGCCGCACCACATGCAAACACAGATCGAGCCCCGCAGCAGCGCCCGCCGAGGTCATCACCACATCCTCGTCCACGTAGAGCACTTCGCTCGCCACCTCGACGTCGGGATAGCTGGCCGCGAGAGCCGGCGCCGCAGCCCAGTGGGTCGTGGCTCGTCGCCCCGCGAGTAAGCCCGCTGCGGCGAGCACGAAGGCCCCGGTGCAGATGCTCACGATCCGAGTCCCCCGCGCGGCCGCATGCCTCAAGGCCAAGAGGAGTTCCGGTTCGAAGGGGCCCTCAATCTCTAGAACGCCAGGGACCACGATGGTGTGAGCGTCTTCGAGCGCGTCCAACCGGTGTGGAACTTCAACGGTGAACCACTCCGCCTGGACCCTCGCCGAAGCCGCGCAGACGCGCACCTCGTACATCGGCCCCGACGGGCTTCGCGCCCGCCCGAACACTTCACAGGGCGTAGCCAGATCCCCGGCCACCACCCGCTGCGGACACGCCACGGCAACAACATGCATGCGGTGAGCATCGCCCGGTCGACTGTCCAAAATCCATCGAATCTTGTCTTTTCTGCCAGCAGACGATGTTCACGGGGCCCGGCAGACTTCCTTTCAGGAGGTCCTGGCCACGCTGGGGCTCCGGGCCTACCCGTTCATCGGGGCCGCCTGGATGGCTCACGTGGCCTGGGATGTCGCGCACCACCTGCATGGAGAGCCCATCTTGCGGTTCGACGCCTCGTCGTCGCTTGGATGCGCCGTATGCGACACCGTCATCGCCGTTTGGTTCTTCGCCGGTGCACCATCGCCGTTTCATCGAGAAGGTCGCGACCTTTAGCTGAGAGCCTCGATCATGTTCGGGACCCACAGCTCGGATGCGAAGTACGCGGTCGCTACCACCACGTATGCTGTCGCGACCCAAAGCAGCGCATTCACCACGGGCCCCGTCCACCGCTGGTTCCCCGCGCGAAGGAACCCTTCCGCAACGGCCAGACTCGGCAGGTAAAACGCGAAATCCATGAACACATCAAACGGTCCATCGAACGTTGGCGTGTGCCCTACGCCGTCCGCCACCAAGAACCAAAATGCGTAATCCATACGGTAGAGCCAAGAGCCAAGCGCTAGTGCGTATAGTCGCACCGCCCAGGCCCGGTGTTCGACCAGCTGGCGCGCCATGGCGAAGCGCGCGGTCTGCACGGCTGAAACAAACATCAGCCCCCCGTACAATCCAAATCCGACATCCATCCACAGGCCCCCCACGGTGCCGCGGACCGCGATGAACCCGAGCCCCCCTACCGCTGCGACCAACGCCGCGATCACGTAGATCCGTCCCAACCAACGGTGAACCACCGGGGCCACCCGACGCAGCGCCTCGATGAACTGCACGCTGCCCAACGCCAGCATGATCCCACCACCGGCAAAGTGAATCCCAATCCCCGAATTCCCCACATCGCCTCCCGCGACGTGCAGCTCGGGAAGATGGGTGTTCCATCGTGGCAGATCGTCGGTCACCATGGCGAGTGCATAGAAGATCAGGATGTACATCCCAAACAACAACGAACTGCCCCACACCGTGATCGCGAGGGTCGTCAAGGCCAGGGAGTCATTCGAAAAGGTTGCCGGGGTGACGCTGCGCTGATTCATGCAAGGATTCTATCGGGGTACTTCGGCCACCAACACGGCCTCGTCGAACCGTTGCGGCAGCGTGCCGTCCACCAGATGTACGCGGGGCCGAGATGCCGCCATGCATCTCGATTACCACGCTACGAGCGAGCGTACCTGTCCGTCGTCCCGAACGAGGTTGATGCGACCGGGGAACGGCCAGGACTGCACCGAACCACCCGCGATCAACAGTTCGATCACATCGCCCCAACCCGATCGGAAGGATCCATTCAACTCCCGGATCGGCAACTGCGCCACGGCCCCCTTCAACACCCAATCCCCCTCGCGAACGTCCACAAACTGCAGTTGCCCACGCGTGTACTCATCGAACGACCCGTCGTCAGACGAAAGTGAGACGGACAGTTCGAAAACGCCCCAACTTTCACAGTCGTCCCCCACGCCTCCAAATCCCTGACCCCGGCCTCGAGTGCGGAGACTCAGCGTCAAGGGCACCTCCGCACCATCCCACCACACCGAGTCGAGCGTGTACTCTCCGAGGTACGGCCGTGCGAGTCCAGACAGCGAACTCTCCGTCGAGGGCAATCGACCATAGACGCTGTTGATGTTCCTCGCACAGGAGCCTGGGGTCAGGCCTTCGTCACCAATCTGCGTCGCCCGACCGACTGGCATACGGCCCCTGCCTTCCTCCACGCACCCCACCCCGACGGCCAGAAGCAATGGCCAAAGCCGCATCTGCATCACGGTCACCTCCCATCGCCAACCTAGCCCTTCCCCTTCGGGTCGGGTTACCGAATTCGAACATTCTGGCTACCATAGGCACACGTGAATGTTCGAATGTGGGAGGGTCCGTGCAGCAAGCCGCCCAGGAACTATGTCGAGCGATTCGAGGCCATCGGTCGCAGGTCGCGTTTGCCCGGCGGTTGGGGTACCGGGGCCACGCGATCGCCAATTGGGAAGCGGGACGTCGGAGCCCCGCCATCACCGAAGTGCTCCGCGCAGCAGCCCTCGTCGGCATCGATGTTCCGGGGAGTTTTCGGGACTTCGAGCCTCGGCTACCCGCCCCGGCGGACCCCACTGACTTCGCCACCGTTGTGCCTTGGCTGCAAGGCCTTCGCGGCCGCACCTCGCAAAAGGATCTCGCCCGGGCCATGGGCATCTCACGACATCGTGTAGGACGGTGGCTTCGGGGCGAAGCGGTGCCCCGCGTGCATGAGTTTCTCACCCTGGTGCATGCCTTGTCGGGAGGACGGGCCGCAGATTGGGTGGCAAAGTTGGTCCCCGCGGATCAAGTCCCGAGCCTGGCGCCTTGGTTTCGCCGCACCCGGCTCATCCAGAACCTCGTTGCAGACCAGCCCTGGGTGAGTCTAATTCGGCCGTTGGTCCGGGTGCTTCATCCACTCGACCCCGACACCGAGATCCAACAGCTCGCCGCGCAAGTCGGGATTCCGGAGTCCCAAATGGCCGAGGCAGTGGCGGCGCTGGAGTCGTGCGGCCTGATCCAGCGCCACGGAGGCGTGCTCACGGTCGACGGCGGATTCACGATGGATCTCGCGTCCACGCCCGAGGCGCGAAAGACGCTCAAGTCTCACTGGTCGACGATTGGATCAAAGCGCATCGACGCCCCCCGGACCGGCGATCTATTTTCGTTCAACGTGTTCACCGCATCGCACGACCTTGTGGCAAGGCTTCGCGACCTTCAGCGAAGCTACTTTCGTCAGGTGCGCGCGCTTGTGGGTGAATCTGCCCAAGAACCGGATCAGGTGGTCGTGATGAACGTGCACCTGTTCGCCTTTGGGCACGAGCCAACCCCTTAGCGCACCTTATCCTTCGTCAGGGAGGCAGGATGGCAGGCCAGTCTGGATATGCCTTGGGAGTCGGATGGCGAGGGCTGCTGCGCGAGGTGGGGGTAGATGCCGCTGTGGTGTTGCGACGGGCCAACCTGCCCGCGGACCTCCTTCATCAAGAACAGGCTCGGGTCTCGCCCGAAGCCTTCTTTCGCTTCTTTGAGGCCGTTGATGCGAGTGTCCCTGGACCGGAGTTCTGGGTCGATTTGGTCGAGGCCATGAGTGCCGAGTGGTTCTCTCCCCCTCTTTTCGCGGCATTGTGCAGCCCGAACCTCATCGTCGCGTGTGAGCGAATCGCCCGCTTCAAACCCCTGGTTGGCCCTGTAGAGCTGACATTCGAAACAGACCGGGGAGGGCTGCACCTCACCTATCGTTGGACCGTCCCCACGATGGAGCCACCCACCTACTTGCAAGGCATCGAAGCCATGTTCGCCGTTCGCTTGGCTCGGATGGGAACCCGCCACCCCGTTCGTCCAACCCAGGTGCTCACCTCACACCTTCCTCCCGATGCCGCACCGTTCGAGACCTTCCTCGGTACCTCATTTCAACGCGGCAGCGACGGATTGCAAATCTCATTCAGCCTACGCGATGCCCAACGCCCCTTTCTCACCGCCAACGACGCCATGTGGCGCATCTTCGAGCCCGAGTTGCGCCGCCGCCTCGACGATCTTCAAGGGAATGCCTCGTTTGAGGAGCGCACGCGAGCCGTGCTCCTCGAAGCGCTGCCCAGCGGTCAGTCCGCCATGGAACCGGTGGCCCGACGTTTGGCCGTGAGTTCACGGACCTTGCAGCGTCGCCTTCGCGAAGAGGGCACCACCTTCAAGGAAGTGGTGCGCGCCACCAGGGAAAGCCTTGCTCGGCACTACCTCCGCCACACCCAGCTCACCGCGACCGAGATCGCCTTTTTGCTGGGGTTCGAGGAACCTACGTCCTTCTTCCGTGCCTTTCATCGATGGACCGGCGCAACCCCCGAGACGCTGCGACAGACGCTCGTTGATTCAACTCAAAGGTCGAGTTTCGAGCGAGGCGCCGACGGCTAGGTTTCTGGCGCGTAGGGCGATGCCCACCCCCACGGCTCGGTCCTAGCTTCGACGCAGCTCCAGGAGATGGGCCATGATCCAGAACTTCACCGAAGCCGACATTCCCGATCAGAGCGGAAAGATCATTTTTGTCACCGGTGCCAACACGGGCATCGGATTTGAGGCGGCCCGCGCGCTCGCCATGCGAGGAGGCCGCGTACTGCTCGGCTGTCGGAACCGCGACAAAGGCCATGACGCCGTTCAGCGCATCAAAGCGGCGCATCCCGATGCCGATGTCGAACTCGTCCAAATCGATCTCATGGACCTCGCCTCGGTGGAACAAGCCGCCAAGACGGTGGCCCAAGAGCCCAAGCTCGACGTACTGATCAACAACGCAGGCATCATGTTCACGCCCAAGACGTTCACGAAGGACGGATTCGAATCCCAGTTTGGCGTCAACCACCTGGGCCACTTCGCGCTGACCGGCCATCTGATGCCGAAACTGTTGGAAACGCCCGATGCGCGCATCGTCAACATTTCGAGCACCGGCCACCGCTTAGGCAATGGTGACTTGTTCTGGGATGACCTGGATGCTTCCCAAGCCTACAATCCTCAGACGCGGTACTTCGCCTCGAAACTGGCGAACCTTTTCTTCACCTACGAACTGGACCGGCGACTGAAGGCCAAGGGTTCGTCGGTCATTGCGGTCGCCGCCCACCCGGGTGGGGCAGACACCGAACTCGGTCGTCACATGAGCGGCCTCTTCGGCTTTCTGTTCCGGATGCTCCGACCGGTGCTCATGCTGTTCATGAACACGTCAGAGTCGGGTGCGTGGCCGACCGAACTCGCCGCAGCCCATCCCGACGTGAAGGGTGGCCAGTACTTCGGTCCAAGCCGCTTCCGCGAGGCGTCGGGGCCCGCCCAGCAGGTCGATTCGAGCCCTCAAAGCAAAGACGCCGAGAAGGCACGCCGTCTCTGGGACCTCAGCATCGAGCTTACAAAGGTCAATCCAGGACTTTAGCCTTCAGGCAAGCCGGCCATGCGGGATCCGTGCGGGCTTCGGCGGGGGAGCGAGGTGGTTTGGGATGGTCGGGCAACGGGCCGAGTGGCCGAGACCACCACCCCACGTCGTGCCACTGGCCGGCCTTGAATCCGACGTTGGGGTAGACCCCGACCGACGTAAACCCCAACGACTCGTGCAACCCCACGCTCGCGGCATTCGGCAGCGTGATGCCGGCGAACGCCATCGCATACCCCTGCACGCGCAGAAGGTCGAGCAGCACGCCATACAAGCGTCGTGCATGGCCTTGGCGCCGCGCCGTGGCTGCCACGTAGGCCGAAACCTCCACAGACCAACGGTAGGCCGCTCGGGCCCGATGTAGGCCCGCATACGCATAGGCCACCACCCCTTCATCGCCGTCGACCACGACCCACGGTGCGTGTTGCAGCACCCGAGCGATGCGAACCGCCATCTCCTCGACCGTGGGCACGTTGGCTTCAAAGCTGATGGCCGTGTGCTCGACCACCGGGGCGTAGATGGTGCGAATGGCCGCCGCATCTGCCTCGGTCGCTTCTCGAATGTGCATCGGCGCCGCTCCTTCAAGACAGTCGGGTGAGCCGGATCCAAAACGTGCTTCCCCGGCCTGCTCCATCGCTGTGGGCTCCGACCTCGCCGCCGTGCGCCTCGACAATGCGCCGCACCAGGTACAGACCCAGTCCTGTGCTGGGCTCTCCTGCGGTGGGCCGCGCATGGCCCGTGACCCTGCGATCGAACACACGACGGGGTTCATCCCCCACGAGCCCCGGTCCTGAATCCTGCACCGACACAGTGATGTGCTTTTCGTTCGGAGAGACCCGAAGGGCCACCGTTTCGCCCGGAGCCGAGAACTTCAAGGCGTTGCTCACCAAGTTGTCGACGGCAGACTGCAACAACGCCTTCGAACCGAGCACCTGCCCATCGCTTCCTTCGGACCGAAGCGTCTGGCCCTTGGCGCGAGCCGCGCCCCCGAATGTCGCCTGGGCCCGCCGGACCAACTCCGAGACCCGAATCGGTTCAAAGGTGTCCGGCTTGGACAGCGCCTCCGAGGCATCGATCGCTTCGTCGAGCACGAGTCGCATGTTGCGAACCGCGTTGGTGCCGGTCGCGAGAAGGCTCTGGATTTCTTGCAGAGACTCGAGTTCAGGCACCTCGTCCAACATCAGTGCCAAAGCGGATAGCGGATTTCGAAGGTCGTGAGCCACGAGTTCGAGCAAGTCCCGTCGCTCGGCTTCGGCCGCCTCGGCCGCTCTACGAAGCTTCCGCTGGGTCGCCAACGCACCCGCCAACTCATCGGCGCGAAGCTGCTCTTGGCGCGACGCCTCCAGCTGTCCGAGCACCTCGGTGGCCCGACAGCGTCGCTCCGCCTGGAACGCCCCCACCATCGAGGTGGCTTCACTGTGCCGCTGAAACCAGTGTCGCGCGCCTTGGGAATCCCCGTCGTCCTGGGCGGTAACGGCGAGAACCCAGCTCGCGTCACGCTCCAGCTCCGCACGATGCCGATCGGGGGTCGTCGGCACCTCGTCCAGCCAGGTGGCGAGAACCGTGCGGGCCTCCACATCGCCCATGGCCGCAAGCTGAATGCGGGCGCGGTCGTGCACCATCGCGGCTCGGGGTTCAGCGAGGACGCGCTCAAAATCTAGGCGAGCGCGCTCTGGCTCGCCAAGGTCGGTCCAAATCAGCCCGCGCAGGAGCCAGGCTTCCACCTTCGACAACGGGGATTCACCGGATTCGAGGCACTGCAGGGCACGGTCCACCTCGAACAGTGCCTCCGAACTGGCCGAGGTCTCCCTAAGCGTCTCGGCGAGCACAAGCCGGGCTTGTCCCTCTTCAAATGGCTGACGACGAGCCTCGTGCATGGCAATCGCGGCTTGCGCGTGGTGTTCCGCGCGCTTGAGGTCCCCACGCTCACGATGCGCCAGCGATGCGCCCACATGCGACTTCGCCTCGCGCGTCATCCCCGGTACCGCCAACTCGATGGCACGATTGAACGCCTTGACGGCTCGATCCGGGAGCCCGACATCGAGCCACAGGTAGCCGCGATGGTACTCCGCCATCACCATCATGTCGGGCGTTCGGGCCAGCGCGACAGCCTGCTCGGCCAACACCAACGCCCGAACGGGCTGCTCCTCCGCCTGGGCAAACCGTGACCGGGCCAGGGCCGACGGCATGGTTTCGCGCTTGAGGCGCGCGAGTAGGGACGCAGCTCGATCCTTGTCGCCGGCCAGCAGCCAGCCGTACGCCATGTAGGGGTTGACGCGATCCGCGAGTTCCTCCGACAGGGGACCGAGGCGGCCGTACGTCTGTTCTGCCTCGTCGAAGCGCGACAGCAAGACCAGGGCGACGACGATTTCGACCCGCGCTTCCTGCGGAAGCTCCGCCTCCAGCTGCTGTGCAAGCTGAAGCTGGCGAAGCGAATCGCCTTCGTCTCCAAGGCGGCGAGCTTCTTCGAGCCGGGCGTCGATGTCCGATGCGGTCATGCCGATGACCTATCGTCCCTCGCCGCCCGACCCGGTCAGTCTGACGCGACTTCGACCGCCACCACGTTGTCGCGGCGAGCGCGGTCCAGCAGCAGGTGGTTCGGATCAACCCCGGCGTAGCTTGGCTTTTCGGGTACCGTCAGCTCGATGGTTGTCTCGGGACCCTGGAGCCGCCGCCACTCGACCTGCAACGGCCGGCGTTCCGCTTCCGTCCCGGCGTAGACGCCCACCTGAACCGACTCGTCGAAGGCGATCTCGGTTTCTTCACCCACCTCATCGGCCTCGGTTCGCTCGAGCACCAAATCGAGCTTCACGGTCCACGTGCCATCCGCGTTCTCGGTCGCGGTCGCCGCACTGGTGCGATTCTGGTACAGCACGATGCGCTCGAACGAGTCCTTCAGGCGGTCACTGGCGTCGGGCACCGCTTCGCGCAGGTGGTCGATGAAGTCCCGTGCGGTCGGGTAGGGCGGACCCTGGTAGCGCCATTCATCGAGAAAGCTTCGGATGGCTTGGTCCATTCGATCCTGACCGAACTCTTGGGCCAGCTCGTACATCACGACGCCACCCTTACGGTAGTGGATGTAGCCCTGGTTCTCCACCCGCATCAGCGGCACTTCTCGGTCGCGCTCGACCGTCCGACCCCGGAAGTAGTTGTCCTGTTCGTAGCGCGTGAAGCGATGCACGTGCTCGGAGCCGTACACCTGATCCATCAATGTGATCGCCGAATACTGGGCGAGCGTTTCCACGAGAACCGTCGCGCCTTGGCCGTCCCCCGAGATGATCTGGTGAGCCCACCACTGGTGGGCGACCTCGTGAGCCGTGACGTAATACGGATAGTCGACGTCTTCGTCGGGGTCTCGAATCTTCGCAATGAACCCGATGGACTCACTGAAGGGAATCGTCGAGGGAAACGACTGGGCAAACTGCGCGTACCGCGGAAACTCCACGATTCGGATCTGATTGTATTGGTACGGACCAAAACGCTCCCCAAACGAACGCACCGAGTCCGTCACGCCATCGATCATGCGCTGTACGTTGTAGGTGTGGGTGGGGTGGTGGTACACCTCGATCCCAATTCCGTCCACCTCCGCACGCTCGACCTCCCAGGCACCCGAGAGAAAGGAAAAGAAGTAGAGAATTGGGTCTTCCGCCTCAAACGTGAAGAAGCGTCGACCGCCCTCGACACGCTCATCGATCAAGGCCCCGGGCGCCAGCGCAATCTGGTTCTCGACCGTCGACACAACCGCCCGAAACGACACCCGATCGCCATCGTCGGTGATGTAGTTGCGGGTTCGCGCCATGGGATCGTCGAGATCGAGCATGCGAGGACGCGGTGGCAGATCGTATTTGCGTCGCTCCGCCTTGTCAGACAGCTCTTGGCCCCGTGAATAGCCGAGGCTTGGGATGAACGCTCCCGACGAGACAAAGGAGCCGTTGCTCACGACGTTGGTGTCCATTCCGTCGTTGTCAAAACCCTTCGGCTGATAGTCGACCTGGAAGGTGAGGGTCGTCTCGGCACCTGGGGCCAAGGGCGAAGCGAACGTTGCTACGTGCAGTCCCAGCGGCTTGTCGAGTTCTTCGACCGTTGCCCCCTTGACCTGCATCTCGATGTCGAGGTCCTGGTTCACCGACAGCATCATTTGCTCGATCGGCACCGCCTCTCGGTTGACCATCTGCAGGGCGCCAGTGGCCTGCATGCTTCCTTGGTCGGGGTAGAAATCCACGGTGAGGTCCACGTCCACGACCCGCGGATGGGGTTTGGACTCCCAGGCCTCTTTGTAGGTCTTTTCGTACCGAACCACCTCCCGCCGCTGGTCGACCGACGTGCGGAACGGCCGAAGCACCGCCGACTGCACCACGATGAAGGCCCCCAGCACCACCGCAGTGACCGTGGCGAATCCGCCCACGGCCAGGGTCGGACGATCCAGCCGGCGTCGCGCCTCCGCCCACCGCGCCCGGAACCCAGGGTCCGTGCCGCGCACCACGAACAGTCTCGCGAAGGCCAGCAACGCCACGCCAATGGCGAGCCAAAAGGTCTGGTAGAGCAAGCTCGGGCCAAGCGAGGTGCCCCAATCATTCATGTCGGAATAGGTGCGGCCCGGATCCGATCCAAACCAAAACAGGTGGTATTCGAAGCCCAACGAGGTTCGGAAACTCTGGAGGATCCAGTACATCACGACGATGACGTGCCCGAGCACCTTCTGGTTTACAATCACGTGGATGGCCATCGTCAACGCGATCAGTGGCATCCAACTGAACAGGCCAAGGACGAGCCACTCTGCATACAGACCGAGTTCGAAGTGGGTGTAGCCGTCTGCAAACTGTACGATCACCCCAATGACGGGAATCGTCGCGTAAAGCCCCACCACCACCGCCGACAACGCCACGGTCTTCGCAATCAACGGGAGCACGTCGGGCAACGGTGCCGTGTCAAAGAAGGCTGCGCTGCGCAAATCCCGTTCCTGCCACACCAAATCGCCCGCGTAAAACGTGATCACGATGAGCACAAACAAGCCTAGGGTGCCTTCCAAGACCTCGAGCACGCCGTAGGTGACAGGCCAGGTCTCGGTGCCGAACATCGATCCGATCGCCTGGGACTGCAGCAGCTGAAACGCTAGTGCCGCCGCGACAAATCCCCAGAAGTATCGATGCCCGATGACATCGCGGACCGCGCGGCTCGTGAGCGCCATCAACTGACGGAACCGGGCGGCCCCGTCGAACCGTCCCGGAACCTTGGGAAGCCCTCCGGCCCGTGGCGTCGACGCCGAAACGGGGGTTGGCTCTGGAGTGCGGGTGCGCGTCATCCAGCGAAACCACTGCAGACCATCATGGTCGAGGCGCGCGAACCGCGCCGCAACGGCGAGGCCACCAAGGGCGACTCCCACCCACAGCGCACGATTGGCGAGTGCCCATCCCGCGGGCCACGGCAAAAGGGTGTTGCGCTCAAACGGGGACCAGTAGCGCGTCTGCTCGAAGAATGCGCGGAGCCCAAACGGGTCGATCATGACCGCAAGCACCTCGTTGTCGAGGTCGCGAATGAGCGTTTGGGAGGCGAGGTAGCCGACCAACAGCACCACGCCCACGATGGTGTTGGGAAACATGCGACGCGTGATCAGGGCGACCGAGAAGAACAGCGCCGTGGCCGCGAGCACATTTGGAAGAATGAAGCCAAGGTACGGCACCACCCCGTTGAGGATGCCGAAGGCTCCGAATCGCTCTGCTTCGAGGAACGGAAGGTTCGCCCCAATGGATAGCCCGATCGGAATTCCTGCGGTGATGATCATGCCGATCACCAGGGCTGTCGCGAACCGCGCAGAAAGCAGGACAACACGGGGCACCGGGGTCGTGTAGACCAAGGGTGCAGACCCCTCCGCCACGTCACGGCAGGCGGCCCAACCGGCCTCCGAACTGATGTTGAGAATGGTGAACAGCGAGAGCGAAAGCGCGATGGCCGCCATCGCGTAGGGGGAGTCGACGAGGTTGTTGCTCCCCCCCACGCCGACTTGTACGCCCTCGAATGCACCGCCGGCGGCAATCATGAAGAACATGCCAAGGGCTGCATACACCGACGCGTAGACCCACGGACCACTGCGCGAGAGCTGGGCGCGCAGGTCGTGGGTGAACAGCACAAAGAACCACCGAAGCCCGCTCATGCCCACGCTCCCGTGGTGACGGCAAAGTAGACGTCCTCGAGCGTGGCCTCGACCGCCTCGAACCCCGGTGGAGCGGCATCTGCAACCACTCGCACCTCGCGCTGGCCGGCCACCAGCCGCTTGGAGATCAGTTTGAGTTCGGGGTCCGCCTCCAGCTTCTCAAGCTCTTGGGCGTCCACCTGACGGCCAAACACGCGACCCGAAAGCTGGCCGCACACCTCTTTCGGAGCCCCGCTTAGCCGCACCTGGCCTTGGTGCAGAATCGCCATGCTGGGGCAGAGGTTGACCACGTCATCGACAATGTGAGTCGAAAGCAGCACCACCGCGTCCTGCCCGATCGTTGCAAGCAGGTCATGAAAGCGCGACCGCTCCGCAGGGTCGAGGCCCGCCGTAGGCTCATCCACAATGATGAGCCGCGGGTTGCCAATGAGCGCGACGGCGATGCCAAAGCGCTGCCGCATCCCCCCAGAGAACGTACCGACGGCCTTGTTCCGGTGATCCCAAAGGTTCGTCATGCGAAGCAGCCCCTCGACGACGTCTCGCCGAGGTCCTCGATCGACCAAACCCTTCAGGATGGCGAAGGTGTGGAGCAAGTCGGTGGCGCGAGCCCGCGGCGGCAACCCGAATTCCTGTGGCAGGTACCCCAGCACCCGACGGGTCCCTTCCTTATCTGTGAGGACATCGAGCGGAGCGCTGCCGTA
>JBCCQY010000085.1:0-37458 GCA_039208735.1 Myxococcota bacterium
ACCCGGTCTACAAGCGACGCTAAGGCTTCACAGGGCCGAGGTTCCGGCACATTGTCAAGCACCACAAGCACGGGTTTTTCGGGGTCGTGATGCAGCCGGAGGGCCTCATCCAGTTCGTCCGCGACGTCGCCGCCCAGTGCCTGGAATTGGGCAAGCGAGGGCAGGTCAGGCACAAAGGTACGGAGCACGGCGTACCACTGTGCCTCGAGCGCTTCCGACACAACGTCTGCGTCAATCCAAAATACGCCACCGGGAAAGCGTAGGGCTTGATAGCGCCACACATACTCCAGTGCGAGACGCGACTTGCCGAACCCGCCGCTGGCGACCACCGCCGCGGTGACCGCAACAAGCCCGCCCCGGCCACCGTCTCCAGGCCGAAGGAGTTCATCGAGCTGATACAGCTCGACGGCACGACCGACGAACTCCTTGTCGAGCGAGGTCGCAGCACGATCCAGCACCAGTCGACCGACCAGCGGTCGAACCGGAAGCAGCAGGTCCGTCCCGCCGCCTACAGGAGCAACAGCATCGCGAGCGCCTAAGGTATCGAGCGTCGTGCCAATGGAATGCTTCACCTGGCGCAGCCGCTCCCCAATGAACTCCGCAACCACGTCGAGTTGCCCAACGTGAGGCCAGTTCTGCAGCCGTGGTGACGGTGGCAACCGGTCGCTTGGGATGCGAGCTTCCCCCTCGGGCATGACGAGGACAATGTGTGCCAAAGCCTGTTCAAGGGCTGCGGCATCCGCGTGACGCTGGAGCAGAGTGTGCCAGGGCGCCAGGCCGAGTTCCCACTCCCTCCAGCAATAGGGCCGTGTGAAATAGGCCTCGGACACGAAGACGACCATGATCCGGGCGTCGAGGACGGCATCTTGAAGCACCGCCGGGAAGGTGTCGCGCAGCGCAACGCCATCGATGTCAAGGAACGCATTGTTCGTCCCCAGCCTTTCAGCCAGGGCCCTCGCGGCAACAAGCGAGGCCTGGCGAGCGTAAGAAAGAAACACGGGATGGGCAGCCTCGGACATGAAACTCCCGAGTGGCACCTTCCAGTCTACTCAGACGACATAAACACCTTGTGAATTACGCTCAGACCCAGTACGCATGTTCCGTCCAGGGCTTGGCCACGTAGCCAGTGCAAGCTATGCCTACCGCTAGCAGCGGCCTGTCACTTGCGGGTCGGTCTGCGGTGAACATGAAAAATCAGTTGGTGGAGCTGCTCGAAGCCCTCGATGGGGTGGAGCAGGACCCGGTCTGGCATCCCGAAGGCGATGCCCTCTTCCACTCCCTTCAGGTCTACGCCATTGCGCGAGCCGAGACCTCAGACCCAGAACTGTGGGCCGCCGCGTTGCTGCACGACGTGGGCAAGGGACTCCCTGGCCCTCACGAAGAAGAAGGGGTGTACCTGCTGCAGCACGTCATGCCGGACCGCGTCCTGTGGCTCATTCGCCATCACCTCGATCTGATGCGTCAACCAAACCGAACGCGCCGGCGCTTGCGAGGAACCCAGAAGCTTCGAGATTTGGAACAACTGCGCCGGTGGGACGTCAAAGGACGCAATCCGGATGCCGTCGTGGGCACGATCGATGACGCGGTACAGGCCATCCTGGAGGTTCGGCGGTGGCAAACATGAGCCGGGGTCGCGTCGACCCGCAGACGGTCGCAGCCGAAGCCGCACGCCTGATGCTCGAAGAAGGCGTCAAGGAGTACTTCACCGCCAAACGACTCGCTGCTGAACGCCTCGGCGCCCGACGACTGCCGTCAAACCGGCAGATTCGCAGCGTCATCGTCACCCTCACCTCGATCGATGCCGAGGCTCGGCGGCGCACCCTGCGCAAGCTCCGGCGGCTCGCCGTCGGGGTGATGGAGCAATTGGAAGGGTTCGAGCCGCGCCTCATCGGGTCGGTGGCCTCGGGTGCGGTTCACGCCACCAGCGACATCGATTTGCACGTGTTCTGCATCGATCATGACGCGCTCGAAGCTCGCCTCCACCAGGCGGGCTTCGACGCGGTTCGCGAAGACCGACCCGTGCTCAAAGACGGCCGACTCCATCGGTTCATCCATTACCGGTTCGACCTCGACGACGTATCGATCGAGCTAAGCGTCTACGATCCGGCGGAACGCCAGCGGGTTTCGTACAGCAGCATCGATGGCAAACCGATCGATCGGGTTCCCATCGGAAGGGTCAGGGTGCTCCTCGATCAACTCGAAGACTGATCGATTCCACGCCCGTACACATCTCCCGTCACACGGTGCCCAGGGAAGAGGCCATCACCGAGCCCAAGCGCTCACTTCCCTGGAGTTCATCATGTCGCGATGGATCGTGCTTGCCGTGTCCTTGGTTGCCTGTGCCTCGACGGAATCTCCCGACCCGGGGGGTCCGGACGCCTCCCCAACTCCCGATCCCACCGTCCCGGCCAATCCCTTCGACCCTCCTCCCCAGGCCACGGGGGCCATTGTGCAACTGATCGACAGAGGCCTTCCGCTCGAGGGCGAGCCCGTGGTCGTGCACCATGTGGATGGCACCGAACGGACGCGCTTGTACACGGACCGCTTGGGCCGGGTGTTGATCGTCGACCTCCCGGCCGAAGGGGTCGGCGTCACGTTCAACCGTGCGGTCCTTGACGAAACCGAAGGGCTCGTCACGATTTACGGCATTCATGCCGGTGATAAGCGCACGTTCGGCACCGCAGACTCGCCCGTCCTCGAAGTCGACTTCACCCTCCCAAGTGAGGCGATTACAGGCGCCCAGGAGTTCTGGATTCGCGCCGGTTGCACCTCGAAGTCCACCTTCCAGGCCGGAGCGCGCGGCACCATTGACGTCGACCCTCGCTGCCTCGACAACGACCAACTCGACGTGACGGTCATCGCGCGCGACGCCACCGCCACACCCATCGCTTGGGCCCAGCAGATCGACGTGTCACAGGCCATGGCAGACTTTTCCGACGTCACCTGGCAGTTCGACGTTGAAGCCATCGAGATTGAAGCCCTCGGCACCGAGGACGGCAGCACCCCCAGCGTGACGACCTGGGCGCCGGGCCGACGAGGCGCCGAGACGGTTGCCCTCGACGTGATCGCCCTGCAGGCAGGTGAAGTCGGCCTCACCACGGCATACACACTCCCAGGAACGTCCACGGCGGACGTACGCATCATGGATGACCACGTCTGGTTCGACCTCGGCGAGCGCTGGTTTCACGAGGTGCTACGCCATGAAGCAGTCGATCCCACATCACCTCTCACCGCGCCCACGACCCCTCCCGGATGGATCGGGAACCTCCACAGCATTGACGGCGTGATCACGGTGGAAGACCGCGAGCCCTTTCAGTGCGGTGAGTTCGAGACCCCCACCGCTTCACGGCTGTTCCTGCAAACCGAAGGGTTTCACTGGCAGATCGTGTACCCCGGAGCCTTGCCCGACGAGCTTGTGGTCCCCGAACTCACCGAAGATCCGCCCGAATGGACGGGGGCCCGTATCGTCGCCACCGAGTCCGCCACGTACGGCCGTACCTACGACGACGTGCTGAACAACCTTTCCCCCATCTACGCGCTCGATCAACCCCGGCTCACGATGGGCGGTGCGCACTGCCGACGCGGCGCGGCAACCTTTTGATCAGCAGCAGGCAACGCTTGCGCGACGGTGATCACGCGGTATCCACGATGTGACCGCCTAATCCCAAGTCCGCGATCGCTTGCTCGCGAAGTTTGAACTTCTGGATCTTTCCCGTCACCGTCATCGGGAACTCCCCGGTGACGGCGACGTACCGAGGAATCTTGTAGTGCGCGATTCGTCCGGTACAGAACGTGCGCACCTCATCGGCCGACAAGTCACCGCCGTCGGTCGTTTGAACCCAGGCCATCAGCTCTTCGCCGTACTTTTGGTCGGGCACCCCGATGACCTGAACGTCCTGAATCCGAGGGTGGCTGTAGAGAAACTCCTCGATTTCGCGGGGATAGATGTTCTCACCACCACGAATCACCATATCTTTGATTCGCCCAACAATATTGACGTAGCCCTCGTCATCCATCGTCGCGAGATCGCCGGTGTGCATCCACCCTTGGGAATCAATGGCCGCCGCCGTGCGCTCGGGATCGTTCCAGTAGCCCTCCATCACCGAGTAGCCGCGGGTGCAGAACTCACCGGACTGCCCCCGCTCGACGACATCACCGGTTTCAGGATCCACGATGCGAATCTCGACGTGAGGGTGCACCCGGCCCACCGTGCCCACCTTTCGCTCCACCGGATCGTCGATCGCGGTTTGCGTACTCACGGGCGACGTCTCCGTCATCCCGTAGGCAATCGTGATCTCGGTGAGGTGCATGCGGTCGATGCATTGTCGCATCACGTCGATCGGGCAGGGGGAGCCGGCCATGATGCCCGTACGCAAACTCGAGAGGTCGTACGTCTCGAAGTCAGGGCTCGCGAGTTCGGCGATGAACATGGTGGGCACGCCATACAGACTCGTGCATCGCTCTTGGGCAATGGCTTGCAGGGTAAGCGAGGCATCAAACGCGGGGGCGGGAATCACCATCGTCGCACCGTGCGACACTGCGGCCAAGTTGCCCATGACCATGCCAAAGCAGTGGTAGAACGGCACGGGAATGCAAATCCGGTCCTCGTGGGTGTACCCGCATCCCAGACCCGTGAAGTACCCATTATTTAGGATATTCCTATGGGTTAGCGTGGCTCCCTTGGGGAAGCCCGTCGTACCCGAGGTGTACTGAATGTTGATGGGGTCATTGGCCTGAAGGCCCGCCTCTCGTTCGGCCAGCGACGCCTCATCGACGTCGTCGGCCTTGGCGAGGAGCTGGTTCCAGTCGTCGCCGCCAAGAAAGTACACCTGCTCGAGATCGGGCAGCTCGGACCGAACCTCGCCCACCATGGCGACGTAGTCACTGGTTTTGAAATGAGGGGCCGCGATTAAGCCTCGGCAGCCCGATTGTTGAAGCGCGTAGCGCAGCTCATGGGTGCGGTAGGCCGGATTGATGCAAACCAGGATGACCCCAATGCGGGCGCTGGCGAGCTGGGTGAGCACCCATTCCACGTGATTCGGCGACCAAATCCCGAGGCGGTCTCCCGTCTCAAACCCGGACGCCATCAGCGCGCGAGCCAGCTTGGCGACGTGAGCATCGAGTTCGCGCCATGACCATCGAATCGACTGATGAGGAACCACCAGCGCCTCGCGGTCGGGCCACTTGGCCACGGTGTCGGCAAGGCACTTTCCGATCGTCACTTCGAGGAGCGGAGGTGTCGTCGTTCCTCGAGCCATGCTGGTCGCGCCCATGTGGGCCCTCCTGGCGAATCGCCGCTCCTTCAGAGAGAGGCGTTCGACCATGCTCCAGGCAGTGGGCAATGCCGTCAAGGGTCGACATTTGATATCAATATCGATATTGATATCAAACCACCCTGGAGGACGTTGTGACGCTGTCGACTCGCACCAAGCTGATCGGTTTGCTCGGGCTGGGAGCCGCCCTGGCTGGAGCGGCGGTCGTGCCCTACCAGGCCGAACTCGCTCCCGAGATTCGGGAGTTGCCGATCTCGCTTGGAACGCTGTCCCTCATCGCAGGGCTGCAGACAGGGGTCCTCTGTGGCGTGCTGTCGTGGCTTGGACTGTGGGCGGCCACCCCGGTCAACCTTGGTGCGCCGGTACTGGAAGCGTGGCTTGAAGGGCAAGCTCCGTCGATAAACCGATTGCTCACGCTGATGGGCCTGGGCGTCGTCGCGGGCTTGGTCATCGCCGGGGTTGACGGCAACTTGATCCTGCCTCTGCTTCCCGACGCCGGCTCCGAACTGCCCTCTCCGTCGGCCACGGTTGCCCTCGGCGCAAGCCTCTACGGCGCGATCGTCGAGGAACTCCTGCTGCGGTTGTTCCTGCTCAGCGTGGTGGCGTGGGTCTTGTCGTGGCCGGCTCGCCGCAAGAAGAGGCCCTTTGAGGGCGCCATCACCGCCGCCGTGGTTGTGAGCGCCTTGCTGTTTGGCCTAGGCCACCTGCCCGCGGCCGCCTCGGTGTGGCCGCTCACGCCCATCGTGGTGGCTCGCGTCATTGGCCTCAACCTGCTGTTCGGCATGGGGTTCGGACTGCTGTACGTACGCTATGGTCTGTTTGCCGCGATGTGTGCCCACTTCGGAGCCGATCTCGGCCTCCACGTCCTGCCCCGGTTGTTCGGATGAGATCGGTGGACGCCCTCCTGCACCCCGTGCGCTTGCGGATCCTGCTGCAAATGGCGGGACCAGAAGCGCCGCTCTCCGCCAAGGAGGTCGCAGCACGCCTCACCGACGTGCCTCACGCCACGCTCTACCGCCACGTTCGGGCCCTCGCCGATGCGGAATGGCTGGTCCGAGCCGAAGAGGTGCGGGCTCGCGGCGCGGTCGAAGTGCGCTACCGGCTGGCCGAAGGCGATGCGGTGGCCACCGCCGACGATCTGGTCGACGCCACCCTCGACGACCACCGGCGCTGGTTTGGCCTGTTTGTCGGCACCCTTCTGGGCACCTTCACGCGCTACTCCCACGGCCCGAATGCCGATCCCATCGTCGATGGCGTGCGCTACCGCGTCGACCCCATCTTCATGGACGATGACGCGGTACCCGCCTTCCACGAGGAACTGCAAGCGCTGGTGTCGCGGTATCGCTCGAGTACCGGTCGAGCTCGCATTCTCGCCACGTTCAGTCTGCCTGACCCCGATCGGAAGTGACGTACTCGGCCAGTGCGAGTGCCGCGGTGAGCCCTGGCGACTCGATGCCCAGCAAGGCCACCACTCCGTTCACGCCATGGTCAGGGGGCCCCAGCACGACGAAGTCCGCGGACGGCTCACCTGGTCCCACGATTTTCGGCCGCAAACCAGCGTAGGACGCAACGAGCGAGCCATCGGGCAGATCCGGCCAGTACTGACGCACCGAGGCATAGAATTGGTCCTCGCGATGAGCACGTGGAGCCACATCCCGCGTCTCGACCCACTCCACATCCGGGCCAAAACGCACCTGGCCCACCAGATCGACCGTGGCGTGAATGCCGAGGCCCGCCGCCTCCGGCAGGGGGTAGACGAGGTGACGAAAGGGCGGCGCCACGCCCGTAAGGGCGTAGTACGTTCCCTTCGCGAGATGGGAGGGCGAAGGCGGAAGCACCGCCGGTGGCAAGCAGGTCCTCGCCAGCGCGAGGGTGTCAAGCCCCGCACACAAATACACGGCATCGGCTTCGACTTCACCATCGACCGTGCGCACGACCGGTCCATCCGGTCCCGCATGTAGCGACAAGGCCCTGGTGTGCAGCACCACGACGCCTCCCGCGCCCAAGAGATCGGCCTCGAGTTGGTTGGTCAGCGCGTGACTATCGACAATGCCGCTGCTCGGGGACCAAAGCCCCGCCACGCAGTGCAGAGCGGGTTCCTTGTCACGGACCGCCGCTTCATCAAGCCAGCACAAATCTGTCACGCCAGAGGCTTGGGCGTTCGCCCACAACGCGTTGAGTCGCGGTAACTGCCCATCGGACGTCGCCACCACAAGCTTGCCCGTCCGGCGATGGGGGATTCCCGTTTCGGCAGCGTAGGTATACAGCAACTGCTTGCCTCGGACGCACATTCGGGCCTTGAGCGAGCCAGGTGGGTAGTAGATGCCCGCGTGCACGACCTCGCTGTTGCGAGAGGTCACCCCGGTGCCCACCCGCTCGGCCGCTTCGATCACCACGACCTCTCGTCCCCAGAGAGCGAGCCGGCGCGCGATCGCCAACCCCACCACGCCCGCCCCGATGACCACGGTGGGTCGCCCATCCTGCATGCCGCAAATGTATAGGAGGACGTTGGATCGAGGCGGACCTGCATGCTGTTTGGGATTTTGTTCGCTTGTTCGCGCACCGTCGTGGAGGCGCCTGTGACCGACCTGCCCGCACAATCCGCGACGGAACTTCGGCGTCGCCTGCAGTCGGGCGAGCTCACCGCCCAACGCCTCGCGGAGGCCAGCCTCGCCGCAATCGAGGCCACCAATACCCGCGGACCGGAGCTGCGCGCGGTCATTGCGGTGGACTCGCACGCACCCGAGGCCGCGGCCTGGCTGGATCGGCGAGGCCCTTCCGGAACGCTGCATGGCCTCCCCGTTCTCGTGAAAGACAACATCGATGTGATGGGCTTGCCCACCACCGCAGGGTCACGAGCGCTCGCCGAGCATCGACCAACTGACGATGCCTTCCTTGTCGCAAGCCTCCGGCAAGCCGGGGCCGTGCTGATCGGGAAGGCCAACCTGTCCGAATGGGCCAACTTCCGATCGACGAAATCGAGCAGCGGATGGAGCGCGATGGGCGGGCAAACCCGAAATCCCCACGCCCTTGATCACTCGCCATGTGGGTCGAGCAGTGGGTCTGCCGTGGCCGTGGCCGCGGGGCTCGTGCCCCTCGCGGTGGGCACCGAGACCGATGGGTCGATCCTGTGTCCGGCCTCCGTCAACGGCATCGTTGGGGTCAAACCCACGGTTGGCCTTGTCTCGCGGGACGGCATCGTGCCCATTTCCGCGAGCCAAGACACGGCTGGCCCAATGGCCCGCACCGTCGCCGACGCAGCGTTGCTGTTGCAGGCGATGGTCACGGCCGATCCCACGGACCCCGCAAGCGCCAAGCGTCCCGACAACCTTGATACCAACTACGTCTCCGCCCTCCGCACGGACGCCTTGCGAAGCGTGCGAATCGGGGTCTTCACGCCAGCCGGGTTCCACGCCGCGACGCTCGAGCGCTTTCGGGGCGCGCTGACCGAACTCGAGGCCGCCGGAGCCGTCCTTGTGCCTCTCGAACCGCCCGAAAGCGAAGCGATGAAGCGGGCCGAGGCCCAAGAGTTCGATGTGTTGCTCTACGAGTTCTCTCGGGGACTCGCCGACTATCTTCGCGAAGTAGACGGCTACCAACGGCTCGACGACCTCATTGCCTACAACCAAGCCCACTCTGACGATGAGCTGAAGTGGTTTGGCCAGGAGTTGTTCGAGCGAGCTTCGTCGCATCCTGCGGATCCTGCCGCGTGGCAGGCGGCCCGCGAAGGCTCCCAGCGCTTTTTCGCTGCATTCCTCGATGAGCGATTGCAGAAGCACGATCTGAAAGCCATCGTCACCCCGACCACCGGTCCCGCTTGGCCCATCGACCTGAAAAACGGCGACCGACCTTCCAAAGACACCACCGGGTTCACCGCGGTGAGCGGCTACCCCGCGGTGACCGTCCCCATGGGTAAGGTGGGGGCGTTGCCGGTGGGCTTGTCGTTCCTAGGGCCCGCGTGGAGCGAGGCCCGCTTGCTTGGGCTTGCCCATGCCTACGAACACGCCACGCGACCCTCTGTGCCGTGACGCCCCTCGTCGAAGTCTGGAGCCGCACCGACGCTGATCTGGCACGCTGTCGACAGGCCCTACGCGAGGAACCAGACCCCGAACGGGCCGCACAAACCCTGCTTCGGTCCAGAGGCCGATGGCCGCGACCTCCTGGAGTGACGCCCCAAGACCCCATCGCCCTCATTGAAGCCGAGTGGATCGACAGCGAACCCTACTGGCGCTCCCGCACCCTGGTCGCCGCCACGATGCTTCCGAAGGGGAACGGGGTCTACCTCCCCGCCGCAGAGCGTTGGCCGTTCTGGCGTGGCCCACCCGAGTCGATCACCGTGGTGCGCAAAGCCCCGCTGGGCTGGTTTGGCCTGGGGGTTCGACTTCCTCTGCGATTTGCATGGGACGCCGAGCCGCTCGGCATCGACCCCGAGCACGATCGGTTCATGGCGGCTTGGGACGCAAGGTTCTATCTCGGGCACCTCCGAGACTCGGGGGTGCCTTGGCGCGTGCGCTTCCTCGATGGTCCTCTCGTCGAACTGCTCCCGAGAACCCCGGACGCGGAACTCGACGCTTGGGTTGGACAATCCGGCTCCGAACTTGGCAAACTCGCCCACCTGGTTCGCCAACGGTACCGACATCGCCACGGCCCAGCGGCGCTTCCCCCCGTCGCCGACCTCGCCCACCGGGCGCTCTGTGAAGCCGGTCCCCTGCGCGAAATCGATCTTCGATTCGCGGATGCGGTGCGCCCCTCAAGTCTTGACGTTGAGGCCGCCACCATGCGGGGCTTTGCCCACGAGAGCCACGCCAACGTCGTCCTCGCCGACCGCGTGCTCCTGGAGGTCGGACTCGACCCGGCAGGGGATGCTCGCCTCAAACGGCTCCGACCAGAAGAGGCCCGTCGCGCGCCTAATTCGCTGCTGCACCGGCCGGGCGACCGTCGACCCCGGATGCCCCTTTCTGCAGCGGATCGGATCTGGGAGGCGTTTCACGAACCTTTGGGAACCGAAGCGCAGGTTTACGAGGTCACCGATACGCCCGACATCGGAATCCACCGCACCACGATCGTCGGAATGGATGCCGCGCACGCGGTCGCCTTCCACGTGACCGAGTGCATCTCGACGTAGGCCTCTATTTCAGCCGCTGCAGGGCCGACCGAGCATGCCCTTCGAGGCCTTCCAACCGGGCCAGCCGAACGCTATCGGCCACCGTTTCGGCCGAGGGGGTGTCGAGTTCCAGAAACGTGCGGACCCGCAGGAAGGTGAAGACCGAAAGACCCCCGGTATAGCGAGCGGTCCGGCCCGTGGGCAGCGTATGGTTGGGGCCCACGCCATAGTCGCCAAACACTTCGGCTGACCCTGAACCGACAAAGAGCCCGCCATAGTGGGCCAACTGGTCGGCGAGCCCGCGCGCCCGGTCCCCCAGCAACTCGAGGTGCTCTGGGGCGATTTCGTTGGCGACCGAAACCGCCTCTTCGAGATTCGCCACAATGACCGCACCGCCGTTCGACGTGAGCGAAACTCGAGCCGTGTCCGCTGTGGGCAAATCCGCCAGCTGCCTCGCCAGAGCCGCGTCGACTGCATCGGCAAGATCGGACGATGGCGTGATCAACCAAGGCACCGCGTCGACATCGTGCTCAGCCTGAGCAATGAGATCGGCGGCGACCACTTCGGGATCCGCGTCGACGTCGGCAATCACGAGCAATTCGGAGGGTCCAGCCAACAGGTCGATGCCCACCCGACCGGAGACGATTTGTTTCGCGGCGGTGACCCACCTATTGCCAGGACCACAAATTACGTCAGCCGGAGGAATGCCCACGCCATACGCCATCGCCGCGATCGCTTGCGCGCCGCCGGTCACGAGCAAGCCATCTGCCCCGGCCACGAGGGCGGCCACCTGGGTAACGGAGGTGGGACGGGGCGATGCCACGTAGACCTCTTCCACTCCGGCCGCCCGCGCGGTCGCCACGGTCATGAGGACCGAGGAGGGAAGTGGATAGCGCCCACCGGGAGCGTAGCAGCCTGCCCGGGCCACCGGCACCACCTGATGACCCGCACGCCCCCCGGGGACCTGCACCGTGGCGTCGGTCAAGGCGTCGCGTTGAGCCCGTGCGAACGTGGTGATCTGGTCACACACCCTTTCCAGCAAGCTACAATCTGCATCTTCGATCTGCCCGCGCGCCTTCGCCAACCGATCGCGATCCAACACGAGCGGCTGGTCGGAGGTCACACCATCGAATTTCTGGGCCCAGTGTCGCAGACCAGCGACACCACGATCGCGGACGTCTTCCACGATTTGGCGCGCCTGATCAAGGGTGGGAGCATCCACAGGCTGGACCTCGGCCAGGCGCAGTTCGGCGGGCCGTTGACGGACGAGCATGTCGGCGCATAACAATGCCAACGCGAATGAAGGACCTCGTTCTTGCCCTCGATTGGTGGAGAGCGACCCGTGAACCCGGGTTGGCCGACGTCGTGCGGGCCCTCTCCAGGCCCCCTCACCGGGGGCCTCCCAACGGTGCAAACGCCTATGAGCGCGACGCCGACTGGCTGTCGGTGGCGTCACGTGACGATCCGCAGGAGGTGAGCTGGCTGCTCGAGCATCTCGTGGTCGCCAGCTCGGTCGACCGATCGACCGCCCGCCTCGAACATCTGGGGGCCCGGGGCCCCGATCCGCGGGTCGCCGATGCGGCCATGGATTGGGTTGTCGCAGGCCATTTCCGATCGATGCGCCAACACGCCTGGTGGCAACGCGTCGAGCATGTGATCCGCAGTTGGGGACCACGAGACTTCGATTTTCGTGCGCTGTCGCATCGCGTACGGGCCGGTTCCAGCGAGTCGATGCTCCGTCTTGCGGGGGTCGTTCAAGGCTGGACGACGCTGGCCCCTCCGGTCCTGCCACTGTCGACCGAACAGGCGACGGTCTTCGAAACGTGGCGGCCCCTTTTGCCCAAGCCTCGCCGCGAAGTCCCCCCTGACCTCACGCACGCCGAACTCTGGCAAGCCGTGCTTGCAACCCCCAACGCCGATGCGCCGCGAGCAGTACTCGCGGACTATCTGCTCGCCCGCGGCCGGCCCCAAGGTCGGTTCATTCGGCTTCAGCTCGAGCGAAGCGCGCATCACGGTCCCATCGACGAGTCTCGATCGATGCTTCCCCACGAGGAACGGGTGTTGCTCGAAGCACACGAGGGAGCATGGTTTGGAGTGGCATTTCCCGCCCTGGTAGAGGGGGCCCCCGAGCGCGGATTTTACCGTCACATTCAGCTGGGCCGCAAAGCGGAACATCTCGCTGAACTCGCCGAGGCACAAGGGCTTTCGACGGTTCGACACATCCGGCTCGACCGCACTGCCATTCGATCCAAGCGCCAACTTGCGACCATGTTGCGCTCTCCGCACCTTTCCGCCCTGCAGCGGGTCAATGACCTTAGCATGGGCGATTTGGCTGCATTCAAGGATGGGGTGGCTCGACCGTCGTGGCTATCAGCCTTTCCCCCGGCCAATCGACTCGAAGCGTTGGCCAAGGCGGTCGAAGACGTGCCTTGGCTGCAGCGACTCGAAATCTCGACCTGCCCTCCCCATCCGCCTGATGCGTTGGGGGCCTTCGCGGTCCCCGAGCTGTCGCTGCCCGTGGCCCAGTGGTTGGGCTCCCAATGGGTCGACGAGATTGGCGCGCTCATCGCCCGGGTGGGGAGCTCCGTCCAGCGCCTCGTGTTCGCTGGCGCCCACGAAGGACTGTCCCTGCTTCGAGACGACGAGGGCATCTGGACCGTCGATCTGGGCCCTCATGCGCGAGAGCCCAAGGCCCCTCGCGACGCAACCTACCTGTCGTTGCCGCTGATCTGGGCTCTTCGGGACCGCCCCCGGCGAGTCGTCGATGGACCAGGCTACGCCTACATTCCGCATGTCGAAGGTGACCAATTCGCCATGCTTGAGCAACTGCCCCCTCGGCCTGTGTTTATCGGCGGGGGCTACCCGCACGACCGGGCCCGGTGGCTTCGGCACCTGCCCCCGCTCGATGAGGTGCGCCTGTTTGTCGATTCCCATCGTTGGATCCGCGCGTTCGATGGCGCTCCACGAATCAAGCGTATCCAACTTCTCCACCACGAAGGTTCGCTCGGCCCACTGTTGTGGCGTGGCGACGACGGAGCGCTGCGATACGCCTGGGCTTCCGGACTCACCCCCGAACAGCTTCATCCCCTATCCAAGGTCCTGAACCGCAAGCTGACCCTCGCGGCACCGCCCTGACCCAAGAGGCCCTCATGCAGCCCTCCGACTGGCAACCCTACCGTGGCGAGCGCTACCTCGACTTCGACGCGGTGGACCGACACGTCAACGAACTCGCGGCCATCGCCCCCGACTGGGTCTCCCTCGAACGCCTCGGCTCGTCGCGAATGGGCCGTCCGTTGCACCTGCTGACGATCGGCGATCGCACCCAGGGCAACCCCGACCATCGGCCCGCGATCTGGCTCGACGGGGGAACGCACGCCATCGAGTGGACGGGCGTGATGAGTGCGTTGGCGTCGGTGTCGCGGTGGGTGGAAGGCCTTGTTCAAGGCGACCCCACACTCACCGAGGCGTTCCGGCAGCACACTGCCTACGTGGCGCCCTGCGTGAGCCCCGATGGGCTGCACGAGACGATGCACGGGCGGCCCTCCTTTCGCAGCACGCTGCGGCCCCCCCGCGTCGGCACCTCGCGGATCGGGTTCGAGCCCCACGACATCGACGGAGACGGGTTCGTCGGATGGATGCGGTGGCGGCACCCCAGCGGACCGTGGGTCGCCGATGGCGGAAACCTCGTGCTTTTGCGCCCTCGCACCGTCGATGATGATCCAGCGGAGGCCTTCTTCTTGGTGCCCGAGGGCCGGTTCTTGCAGTGGGATGGCGTCCGCTACCTCGATGCCCCGCTCGAACTCGGACTCGACCTCAATCGAAACTTCCCTGTAGATTGGTCGCCGTTTTCGATGTTCGGCATGGACGCCGGTGATTTTCCAGGAAGTGAGCCCGAGAGTCGCGCGCTACTGGACGCGGTTGCGAAGCGCCCCCACATCGCTGCTGCGGTCACCAACCACACCTACACAGGCTGCTTGCTGTGTCCTCCCGGTCGGAAGGACACGCCGCTTTCCCCAGGCGACGTCAACCACATGCATCGGCTGGCCAAGGACTTGGTCCGCGACACGGGCTACCGCGTCTACAAGGTCTACCCGGAGTTCATGTACGACCCTGACAAGCCTATCATCGGGACGTGGGACGACACGCTCTCGGCGGTCTTCGGCATCGCCGCCTTCACCCTCGAGCTGTGGGACCCGTTCGCCTGGGCGGGGCTCGAACCCGAAGATCCCACCACCATGTGGCGCGACCCCAATCACGATCGCATTCGCGCCGTCATGGACAAGATCGTGGCTGAGGGTGCGGCGCGGCCCTGGCAAGCATTTGAGCATCCCCAGCTTGGTCCTGTTGAACTGGGCGGAATCGACTACCACCGCACGGTGCGCAATCCTCCAGAGCCTTTGTTGCGAGCCGAGTGTGACCGTGGCCACCTCGTGGTGGACCGACTCCGGCGATCGTTGCCCCAGGTCACGCCATCCCTGACCATGCGCCCGCTGAACGACGGAATCGTCGAGATCCTCGTGGAACTCGAAAACCGAGGGGCGCTGGCGACGAGCGGATTGCAGCGGGCGGTCACCGTCGGCGCGTCACCCCCGGTTCGGGTCGCTCTCCATGGCGCGGATCCGGTGGCGGGCGACCGCGACCAAACGTTGGACCATCTGTCGGGATGGTTCCGGTCCGGATTTGGCCGTTCGCCGGTCTATCCAGGTTTGGGTCTGGATAGCCCACGGACCGCGGCTCGGTTCATGGTGCGGTCCGAGGATCTCGCGAACGTGCGCATCGAATGGTGGGCAGGCCGCGCGGGCCGAGGCGTTCTCACCGCCAAAGGAAAATGAACGCGGCCAAGATGCCAATCAGCAGGCCCAACGAGACGGCGAGCGACATCATCCACGGCGGCAGGTTCTCGTCATCCAAGTCCCGCAGCGGAACATCATCGTCCGGCGTGAAGTCGTTGGAGGGAGGCCGACCGGGTTCGGGCAGCCGACTTCGCGATTCGTGAAAGCTCGTGTAGGTGGCCGCGTCTGGAGGCAACCGCTCGGCGAGAGGCTTGATAGTGCGCATTTTCAAGCGCCCTGATGCCGTACGACGAGCCGGGCTGCCCGGCGAGAGTTCATGGGCAAACTCGGGCACCGTCGATCGCCGGGCGTCGCCCGAACGCACGAGAGCGGGAGCACTACGTCGCTCGGGCGCCGGCTCCCGGGAGGGGCGTGGCGCGAGGTGGCGCGGCGGGCTCGGCTCCCTCGACGGCCGTGGAGCGAGATTGCGAGGGGGGCTCGGCTCCCGTGAGGGACGCGGAGACGTCGGAACGGCACGGCGAACCTGCACGGGCTCCCGCGATGGACGCGCACCGCGCAGCGGCGCGGGTTCCCGAGAGGCGCGGGGTGCGGAATCTCGAGGAGGAGCCGGATCGCGCGAGGGACGTGGCGGCTGGGACGCTCGGGAGGGCGCCGGCTCGCGAGACGCCTTCCGCGCGCTTCGGCTGGGAAACACGTCGCGCCGGGGGGCCGGCTCGACCGAACGACGTCGCACGGTCCCAGCCGGCCGATGGACCGAGGGAGGGGCTTGGCCCAACGGAGCGGGAGGCGGCGCCGGCTCGTTGGGGTTTTGTGGCCGAATAGGACTCCGCCAGCCCCGAAGGGTCGGCTCGGTTTGCGGTTCGCCATCATCGGCGAGGGGAAAGTTGTCGCGAACCGTGGGCTCGGTAGGTTCGGTGGGAGGATCACCCGTGAAGAGCGGTCCCGCCGGACGCGTCGGCGCGGTCGGTTCGTCGTCAAAGTCCTCGCTGGGGGTATGACGCGGCGCACGGATCCCGTCTGGTCTTTTGGCTCCGACCAGGGTTGGCGGTTCGCTGTCGGGATCGCGCATGGCAGCCACGGCTTCCTCCACAGAGCCGAGCGTTTATCATGAACCCGCAGGAAGCAAGGGCTCGAGGACCCCTCGGCGCAACCCTTGCATATACAACAATTCTCCATGCATCAAATGCCAGGAGCGCCCAGGAGTTTGCGTCAGGGTCGAGCCACCGCTTCGAGAGAAGCCCAGTCCGGTCCTGCTTTCGCTCCGACCCGTAAAGGGACGTCGAATTGGGCGACCGCTTCGAGCGCATGGCACCCCACGCGGACGGTGTCCATCAATTCGTCGTCGGGGACTTCGAACAAAATTTCGTCATGAACTTGGACCAGGGGCCGGGCCACGAGTCCTGCCTCTTGAAGGGCCAGGTCAACCCTCCTCAACCCGAGACGGGCCACATCGGCCACGGTGCCCTCGATGGCGGCGCGACGAGCCAAACGTTCCGCGTAAGCGCGATCCTTGATCTCGAGGCTCTGCAGTCCCCCGACCCGCCATCGTCGACCCGACCAAGACGTGACTTCTCCGGTCGTCCTTGCCTGATCGAGCTGTGATTCCTGATAGGCGCGAGCGATCGAATAATAGTCATTGAAGCGTGAAATGAAGGTTCGAGCTTCCGGCACTTCGATGCCCAACTGGGCGGCGAGCGCACTCGATCCTTGCCCGTTGAACGTCGCAAAGTTGACGGCCTTGGCGACCTGTCGTTGGTCGTCGGTCACCGCCTCAGGGGCAACTTCGAACAAGGCGCTGGCGGTAATGCGATGCAGGTCAGCGCCCGATCGGATGGGCTCGGCGAGCTTAGGATCCCCCGACAAGTGGGCCAAGACCACCAACCCTAATTGCGCGTAATCGATCGAAAGTAAGGTTCGGCCTTCCGGGGGAGCGAATGCCCGTCGGATCCAGGACATGGCTTCGGTGCGCCCAGGGACTCGAGACAAATCCGGGTCGCTGCACAACACACGCCCAAAGAAGGAACGAGCAAGATGTTGGCGAGCCCGGACCCGGCCATCGGAATCGACCGCGGGCCTTAGGGCGGTCACCCAGGCATCGATGAGCCGGCGATGCTGCCGCCATGCCATCACTCTGGGAACGATGGCGTGGGTGTCTTGGATGCGGGCCAATACATCGGTGGCCGTACTAAAGCCCGTCTTCGTTCGAATGGGAGGGTTGAGGCCGAGTTCCTCAAACAAGACTTTGGAGAGCTGCTTCGACGATCCGAGGTTGAACGAATGCCCCGCCAGATCATGGACTTCGCCCTGGAGTCGCTCCACCCGTTCCGAGAGCCATGCTTCAGCCTCATCGAGCCGTTCTGGCCGGCACGCAATGCCACGGGCCTGCATGGCGGCAAGCGTTTCGGAGAGCTGAAGCGCAAAGGCATGATGGGGCCCCGGTTCACCAAACCGAGGCGCCAACTCGGCAATCGCGACCGCACGTCCGCCCGCCCATCCTGCGCACATCGCGGGCTCGACCTCTGAAAAAGGCTTTGCCCCCTTCCCCTTGCCACACACGGCCTCCACGGGGACCAGAGCGCGCCGAAGGACGGCTCGAACCACCCGTTCAAGGTCGTGGGGGGCTCGGCCAACCGGATCATCGAGGTGGCTTGCGGTCCCTGTGTCGAGATGCACACCCGCCACGTCAATGTCGTGCCGAAGACCGGTCACCATGAGATCGCTCGCGCCGTGCACGAGCTTGCGACGTACCGGATCGGCGAGCCAGGAGGCCAAGATCGCGTCGACCTCCTCCCGCACGTCCACATAGATGGCGTCGTCGGGCCCTCGGGCCAGCCCGACCCCAACCCAGGCGCCCCGCACCGGGCTCGGGCCTTCTGTCACCAGCTCCACCGCCACAGGCTCGGGGCCCCGCGACAGCCACACCGCAAGCGCCTCCCCACGCACGACGGGCACCTCGATCGCCTGCTGGGGGACATCCTGGAGCAACGCCGTGAATCCGAGGACCTGGTACGTCGCGTTGAGCGCTTCACGCGCCGGGGGTTCGAAGGCACCGTCGTCCATGGAGAAGGGAGACGAGCCCCCGCGCAACGTCGCTCGAGCCACCTCGGCGGTGGCTTGGTCCCCTGCGTTGCGCAAAGCCTTGCGCACCCGCGAGGGAAGGTCGTCGAGAACCTGGAGTGCGGCAGCGAGCGAGCCGTGAGCTTCCAGCAGCTCGATGGCTGATTTCTTGCCCACCCCGGGAACCCCATCGAGCAGGTCGCGCTCCCCGACCAGGCCCAGAAAGTCTCCGATCCATGAGGGAGGCACTCCAAACCGTTTTCGCACGATGTCTTCGGTACTGAACAGGTCTTTGTGCTGCTCGTACCACCACACTCCGGGCCGCACGAGCTGGGCCAATCGCTTGTCGGCCCCGACCACCACCACCTCATGCCCCGCCTCGACGGCCTGCTCGACCGCCGCTGCCGCTGCGCGGAGGGCATCCTCGACGTGAGTCCAGGTAAATCCATGCGCGTCGAGCAAGGTTCCCAACCGCGCGTGCTGTTCGGCCAGGGGCCGAGGCCACGACGCATCGGGAGCGGAAGCCTCTAGCACCGCAATCGCCCGATCGGGCTGCTTGCGCGCGCCCACGCGCAGCAGGGCGAGCGCCACGCCATAAAGCGCATTGGCAATCCGACCCTCCCGATCTCGCCGATCGGGAGGTACTGCCTGAAAACTTCGGACCAGCAGGTCCGTAGCGTGAACGACGACGGTACGACCCGGCATGACCTCTTGTATGCCCTCGCCTCGAGCCTTGCGCAGGAGGTCAGGCGGCGGTACGCCACAGGCCGATGGAGTCGACATGTCGCAACTGAAGCTCGCTCTGCCCAAGGGGCGGATGCATGAAAACGTAGTGCGGCTCCTCGACGATGCCGGCATCCAGCTGCGGGTGAGTCCGCGGGGGTACCGGCCCACGGTGTCACTCACCGACGTCGAGACCAAAATTCTCAAGCCGCAATCCATTGTCGAAATGATTCATACCGGCACCCGCGACCTGGGTTTCGCAGGAGCGGACTGGATCGCGGAGCTGCAAGTCGACGTTGTAGAGGTGCTCGACACGAAGCTTGACCCCGTCAGGGTGGTCGCTGCAGCCCCTGTAGACCTGCTCGAAAACGGCAAACTCCCTGACCGGCCCTTGGTCGTGGCTTCCGAATACATGCGACTGACGCAGGCGTGGGCGCGACCTGGAGACCGGGTCGTGCGGTCCTACGGCGCCACCGAAGTGTTGCCTCCCGAAGACGCGGACTGCATTGTCGACAACACGGCGACCGGCAGTACCCTTCGGGCCAACAACCTGCAGATCGTGCACGAACTCATGCGGTCGTCAACCCGGCTCATCGCCAACTCGCGAGCCATGGAAGACCCGGGCAAGCGGGCGCGGATCGAAGAGATCGGCCTCATGCTCTCGGCGGTCATCGAAGCACGGCCGCGGGTGATGGTGGAAGTCAACGTGTCCCGCGAGGCCCTGGAACAGCTGCTCGACGTCCTGCCGAGCATGCGCCAGCCCACCGTCGCTGAACTGGCTCATGGCTCGGGATTTGCGGTCCGATCCGCCATTCCGCGCGGCGATCTGCCGTTGGTGGTGC
The DNA here is from genome assembly GCA_039208735.1 of Myxococcota bacterium. Lineage (GTDB taxonomy): Bacteria > Myxococcota_A > UBA796 > UBA796 > DRPG01. The sequence continues at coordinate 19,793 of JBCCQY010000085.1, forward strand.
CCCGGCTCAAATCGGTCGGGGGCACCGACATCGTGTGGACCGAAATCGCAGGAATCGTGCCGTGAAACTTACCTGTGTCGACCGCGTTGCACAGATCCGGGCGTATTCGGTCCCGAAGTCCGGCGTTCCCTGTGACCTACGACTCGACGGCAATGAGGGGCGCAAACCGGATGGCCGGTGGGCTCAACCCCTCGGCAGTCCCGAGGTGGCACGCCAGTACCCGAAACTGACGGCGCTGCAGGAGCGACTCGCCGCTCGCCATGGCGTGGCGGCCGAACAGGTGTTGGTCACGGCCGGTGCCGATGAAGCGCTCGACCGGGCCTGCCGGGCGATGCTCGACGAGTCACGCGGTCTCGTGCTGCCACTCCCCACCTTCGAGATGCTGCACACGTACGCCAAGCTCACCGGGGCCCGCATCGCTGAAATCGCTTGGCCAGGTGGCGCCTATCCCGAGGCAGCCGTCCTCGAGGCCATCGACGAACGTACGGTAGCCGTCGCCATGGTCAGCCCCAACAACCCCACAGGGGCCGTGGCCACGGCCGAGAACCTCGCACGGGTCGCCGCCGCAGCCCCGCTCGTGCTCCTCGATCACGCCTACGTGGAGTTTGCCGACCATGATCTGTCGGCACGCGCTCTCGAACTCGGCAACGTCATCGTCTTCCGAACGTTGTCGAAGGCCTGGGGCTTGGCCGGCCTGCGCATTGGCTACGCCGTTGGACCCTCCGAACCCATCGGATGGATGCGCAGGGTCGGTCTTCCCTACCCGGTGAGTGGTCCGAGCCTGCATGTGGCGCTCGATCAGCTCGATCGGTCGGTCGCCGAGGTCGATGCGTTCGTTACTGCGGTCCGGTCGCGACGCCAAGTCCTGGAGGCTCGCCTGCAAACGCAGGGGGTCGCCCTCGAGCCAAGCCAGGCCAATTTCGTATTCCTGCGCCACCCGGGCGCCGATGCCTTGCGAGAGGGCCTTGCCCAACACGGCATCGCGGTCCGCGGCTGGCCCGGTCATCCAGTGCTCGCCGATGGGTTGCGCATCACCGTGCCCGCCGACGATGCGAGTCAGCAACGTCTCCTCGCTGCCCTTGACGCAGTTCTGGCTGTCGCATGAGTCGAATTGCCGCGACGAAACGCACCACCCGCGAGACCTCGATCACCGTCCGCGTCAACCTGGATGGCACGGGAACTCGGCAGGTTTCGACGGGGGTGGGATTCCTCGATCACATGGTCGAGACCCTGGCCCGGTTCTCGAACGTCGACATTCAACTGACCTGCGAAGGCGACCTGCACATCGATGCCCACCACACCGTGGAAGACTGTGCGCTGGCCCTCGGTCAGGCGGTTGCCGAAGCCCTTGGCGAAAAGCGTGGAATTGTTCGCTTTGGCCATGCCTACGCCCCGCTCGATGAGGCGATGGCCCGAGCCGTCATCGACCTTTCGGGCCGCCCTTGGCCCGACATCAACCTGCACCTCACGCGGGACCGCTTAGGCACTCTCGATACGGACGACCTCGTTCACTTCCTGCAGTCGTTCGCCATCGCGGCGCGAGCCAGCCTCCACGTCGATGTGCTGAAGGGTCGCTTCGACCATCACAAGGCTGAGGCTGCCTTCAAGGCGGTTGCCCTGGCCCTCCGCCACGCCATCGCCCACGACGGCGGCGACGAGGTTCCTTCCCTCAAAGGCACGCTGTGAGCACGATCACCATCATCGAAACGGGCCTTGCGAACCTCGCCAGCGTCCAGGCCGCCTGGCGCCGGCTGGGTCATGACCCTCTCGTGACCAAAGACCCCGACGTCGTCGGCTCGGCTGACCGCGTCATGCTCCCTGGCGTCGGGGCCTTCGCCCCTGGCATGGCCATGTTGAATGCGCATGGGCTGACCGAGGCGCTGCGGGAACGGGTGGCCCAAGGTCGGCCGCTGCTCGCGGTGTGCTTGGGCCTGCAGCTCCTCGGACAACAGAGCGAAGAGGGCCCAGGCATCGAGGGCTTAGGCATCGTCGAAGCATCCGCGGAACGACTGCAGGGGCCCGACCGCGTACCCCACATGGGGTGGGCCCCCATCTTGCCAACGCCGAACGCCCGCTACCTCGTTGCGGGTCACGCCTACTTTGCCCATAGCTACGCGATTCGGGCGGAAGGCCTTGCGGGAGCTTCGAGCGCGCACAGCGGACGTCGCTTCGTCGCCGCCATCGAACACGGGCCCGTGCTAGCATTGCAGTTTCATCCAGAGTTATCGGGATCGCTCGGCGAGTCGATCCTCGCCCGCTGGGCCGAGGAGGGCTGATCATGGCAACCCGACGCATCATTCCGTGCCTCGATGTGGCTCACGGGCGCGTGGTCAAGGGGATTCAGTTCCAAGGCTTGCGTGACGCGGGCGACCCGGTTGACCTGTCGCAGGCCTATGAAGCCCAAGGGGCCGACGAACTTGTCATCCTCGATGTCGCGGCGACCCCTGAAGGCCGAGGCCACGCGGTGCGCACCGTCGAAGCGGTCCGCGCGGCCCTGCGTATTCCATTGACGGTGGGCGGTGGATTGCGAACTGTCGACGACGCCCGCCAGCTGCTCGAGGTCGGCGCTGACAAGGTCGCGGTCAACACGGCGGCCGTGCGGCGCCCTGAGCTGCTCGGCGAGTTGGCCGAAGCGTTTGGGGTGCAATGCGTGGTGCTCGCCATCGACGCCGCCCGTGCACGCGACGAGGCGCCCACCGACAGTGGCTACGAAGTCGTGGTCCGTAGCGGCAAGGAACGCACGGGCCGCGACGTGGTGCAATGGGCCATTCAGGCCGTCGAGCAAGGCGCCGGCGAAATCCTTCTCACGAGCTGGGACCGCGACGGCACCCGTTCGGGCTACGAGCTGCCCCTGCTCAAGGCCGTGTCCTCGGCCGTCAACGTACCGGTCATCGCGTCGGGAGGCGCGGACACCATCCAGCACCTCGATGAAGCCGTGCAAGCCGGCGCAGACGCGGTCCTGGCCGCTTCGATTTTCCACGACGGCCAGTCCACCGTTGCCGACGTCAAAGCCGCCCTCATCGAGCGCGGCCTGGAGATTCGCCCGTGATCGTCCCATCCATCGACTTGCGTCACGGTCAGGCAGTCCAGCTGGTCGGCGGGGCTGAACCCGCGATTGAGGCTGGCGATCCCGTTCCGTTGGCCCAGCAGTTCGGCGTGGTCGGCCCCATCGCGGTGATCGATCTTGGCGCCGCCCTTGGCGATGAAGTCCAGCACACCGAAACCATCACCCATCTCTGCCAGGTTGCGCGCTGTCGGGTAGGCGGAGGCCTCCGCACCATCGACAAAGCCAAGGCCTGGCTCGACCGAGGGGCGGAACAGATCATCATCGGGACCGCCGCCACGCCCGAATTCGTGCGCCAGTTGCCTCGCGAACGTGTCATCGCGGCCCTCGATGCCGTCGATGGTGAGGTCGTGGTCGAAGGTTGGCGGACCAAGACGGGGCGCTCCATCCTCGAAGGGATGGCCGAGCTGCGCGACCACGTTGGGGGCTTCCTCGTCACCTTCGTCGAGCGCGAAGGAAGGCTTCAGGGCACGGATCTGGAGCGCGTCGCCGCGTTGGTCGAGGCCGCCGGTGATGCCGAGCTGACCATCGCGGGGGGCGTGTCTTCGATCGAGGAAATCCGAGCCCTCGATGAACTCGGGGTGGACGCGCAAGTGGGCATGGCGCTCTACACGGGGCGCTTCACCGCGGGCGCTTCGGTGGCCGGCCTCTTGAAGACCGACCGCCCCGACGGACTGTTCCCCACCGTGGTGACCGACGAGTCCGGCGTCGCGCTGGGCCTTGCCTACAGCAGCGCAGCGACCCTCGCCGAAGCCATCGATACCCGTACGGGCATCTACCACTCGCGCAGGCGAGGCCGATGGCAGAAGGGGGCGACCTCGGGAGCCGTCCAAGAGCTGATCGCCGTCGATCTCGACTGCGACCGCGACACCGTTCGGTTCACCGTTCGCCAGGCCGCACCGGGGTTCTGCCATGAGAATACCTGGACGTGCTGGGGAGACGCCGGCGGGGTTCCCGCCTTGGCCCGAACCCTCGCGTCTCGGGTCACCTCGGCGCCCGCAGGTAGCTACACACGTCGGCTTCTCGACGACCCAGAACTCCTGGCGTCGAAACTGCGTGAAGAAGCCCAGGAACTCATCGAGGCCTCTACGCCCGCGGAGGTCGCCCACGAGGTCGCGGACGTCGTGTTTTTCGCACTGGTCGCGATGGTGCGGGCCGGCGTGCCGTGGAGTGAGGTCGAGGCAGTGCTCGACCGTCGGTCACGCCGAGTGACCCGACGTCCCGGGCATGCCAAGCACTGAATCGGCCTGGCCGTCTGGCGAACGTTCCCTGAGTGGTGCGCAAGGAGGATATCGTCGCCCCTTGGAGGTGGTTTGGTGCAGAAGACGTGGTTGATGGCGTTGGGCACACTGGGGTTCGCCGCATGTAGCGGAGGTAGCGGCAATGAAGACCTGCAGGTGGTCGATGGCGCGGTCGCAGGCGTGGCCCTCGTGACGCTTCCGGGAGCTGATGCAGGCACCGCCGAGGTCACGTTCGAAGACCCCTCGGGCGAAGTGTTGACCACGACCGCTGAGCTGCCAGGCGACATCGTCCAGCTCGGTCTCAAGGCTGGAGGCAACTACACGGTTCGCGCAACCGTGACGAACGATGGCGACAGCGAGACGTTCGATGACGTGAGCTTCCAGGCGGGGCCACCACCGAGCAACGGCCCGACCTTCCTGCAGCAGTCCTTCGACCCGAGCCTCGCCTGTGACCCCGACGGACGGTACCTCGTGTCGTGGCTCGGCAATTCCACCGGCGTGGCCATCATCGACCGGGACGGAAACTACCGCTGGTCCGTGCCAAGCGCGTCGGACGAAGAGCAGGTCAACCGGGTGCGGATCTCACGCGATGGCGAGTCCCTGCACTGGATGTTCGTCGACACGGACCGCATCGACGACATCGGCCAAATCGTGACCCGTCCGCTCGATGGCGGTGACGCCACGCAGACCCGCGCGCTATGGGGCCACCACGACTTCGTCGAGCATCCGGACCAGACCACCATCGGGTGGTTGGGCTTCGACTTCCGCGACATCGCCGCGGCGGATGTGGTCGGCCTTCCGAGCCCGTGGCAGGGGTCAGACCCGCTCCCCACCGCGTCCGACACCATCTACGAGACCACGATTGGGACGGATGGCACGGCCGAAACCACGACCGTCATCAACCTGTACGACGATTACTTCCCTGACCATCCGATCGTGTACACCACGGAGCGGAACTTCCGTCTTGGAAGCTTCCTGCCTGGCTACCACGAACTCACGCATGGAAACTCGCTTGCGTTGGTCGGCGACACCTACCTCGCGATGCTCCGGTGGGTCGATTCGGTGGTGGGTGTCAATCGGACCAACGGCGAAATCTGGACGCTCGGCGGGGTCTACAACGAGTTCACGCCGGTCGACGGGCAGACCGTGGACGACCTGTTTTTGCAGTCCCACTTCTCGGATGCCTGGCAAGACACCGACGGTCTGCACATGCTCGTCTTCGACAACCGACCCCGCCCCGAGCCGTCGCGTTTGTCGGAGTACGTCCTCGACATTGAGAATCGCACGTTCGACCGCGTCTGGACCTACCAGGACGACTCGCATGAAGCCGTGCTTGGCGACGTGCGCAGGTTCGGCATTGAGGGCTGTGACAACGTGTTGGTCAGCTTCTCGGGCAGCGGCCGGCTGGTGGAGCTGACCCGCGATGGTCAGGTCGCGTGGGAAGTCGCTACCCGCTCGGGCGCGGCGCTGTCTCGCGTCCAGTATCTGCCGAGCTTCGACGACCCTGCGGCGGCGGTATATCCGGCCGAATAGACCCCTCCAAGGAGGGGGCGACATCGTGGCGTTCGTTCATCCCGTGATCGGGACCGTGGCCATCCTGTTCACCATTTGGATTGGGAGCCGCGGCATCACCGCCCGGCAGGGCACGAAAGGCGCGCACCAGGCGCGCCGCATCCATCGCAAATACGCAGTCTACGCCCTCATTGCGATGGTGGTGGCCTCGATTACGGGCACCGCGAGCACGGTGTGGTTGCGCGATGACCTTTCGCTCGGCGATACCTGGCACCTCGCGATTGGCTGGGTCATCGTCGGGCTCATGGGCGTTTCTGCGCTGCTGACGCGCTACTTCACCAAGAGTCCCGTGCTGCGGTCGGTCCACCCGCTCTTGGGGATGCTCGCCGTCGCCGCCGCGGTCTTGCAAGCCATCATCGGCATTGAACTCCTACCCTGACGACTAAGGGTCACGATGGCGTTCGTGAATCTGTACGATTGGCGGCTTGCGCACAGTGTAGGGGACGGCCTGATCTAGGCTAGACCGTCTAGACTGATCAGTCTAGACTGAATAGTCTAACAGCGGAGGTCAGATGTCCAGATCACCGCTTGCCACGTGGCCCGACCCGCCGAAGCCCCTTCCTGTGGGCTTCCGCCACCTGCACCGGGCGCCGTTCGTGAACTATCAGCTCAACCGCCTGGTCTCGCTCGGCCACGCCGACGGCGACGAACTCGCGCGCACGACCCGCGGCGTGCGTCGCTTTGCCACCCTTGCGGACATCCTGCAGGCCCTCTCCGAAGACGCGGAAGGAGGGGGTCAGACCGCAGCGGCCATGGCCTACGCACGCGGCGCCGAGTTCTTTACTGACCCCACGACCGACCTGCGACGCGACCGATACCTGCGTTATCGCAACCTGTTCGATGTCGTTCATGCCGAGCGCCCCCTCACCCGGGTCGAGATCCCGTTCGGCGAGGGATTCCTGCCCGCCTACCGGCTGGCGGCGCGCGGAACGGCTCGAGGTGTGGTCCTCCTCCATGGTGGCTTCGACTCCGTGATCGAGGAGTTCTTCGCCATCTGGGAGCGCATTGCGTTTGCCGGCTACACCGTGCTGGCCTTCGAAGGGCCCGGCCAGGGCGGCGCTCGGCTGTTGCACGGGCTCACCTTCGACCACGACTGGGAGCATCCTGTCGCCGCGGTCCTCGACCACTTCGACGTCAACGAGGCGACGCTGATCGGCTTGTCGATGGGGGGCTACTGGGCACTGCGGGCCGCGGGCCGCGAGCCGCGGATCACCCGCGTCGTCAGCTGGCCCCCCGTGTACGACTGGCTCCACCAGCTCAGCCCGTGGCTGCGAGGCGTCGTGGCAGCCATGCTGCGGTTTCGGAGCGCGATGAACCTGGGTATTCGATTCCGCATGAAGCTCTTCCCGGTCCTCGAGCATGCCGTGCGCCACGCGCAGTACCTGTGCGGCGGACGCGAGCCTATGGATGCGGTCGACTGGATGCTCGGCATGAACGCGGACCACCTGAGCAGCGGCCGCGTGACACAGGACGTGCTCGTGATGTCCGGCGACAACGACGCGTTTCAGCCACCGCGCCTCGCCGACCTGCAGATCGCGGCGCTCACGCGGGCCCGGCGAGTCCAGCGGCGCCGGTTCACCGCAGCGGAGCACGCGGGCAGCCACTGCCAGATGGGCAACCTCGATCTGGCCTGCCACGTGCTCACCCACTGGCTGGACATGGGCGAGGTGCTTGAGTGAGCTTCGAGCGGGACTTCGAGCACCGTGATGCCCTGCGGGACGCAGCGAGCAAGGCCTTCTGCGAGCACGGATACGGCCGCGCCTCGCTCAGCGCCATCCTCACCGCGGCTGGCATGAGCAAGGGCCAGTTCTACCACCACTTCGACGGCAAGGAGGCCCTGTACCTCGCGCTCGTCGACGACATGGTAGCCCGGAAGCGAGCCTGGTTCGACGAGCACCCCGTGCCCGACCACGGAGGGTTCCTGGCGACACTCCGCGCGCAGCTCGAGGCGGGGTTGGCCTTCTCGCGGTCCCATCCCGAACTCGACCAGTTCTCCAGGTCCTTCCTTCGCGAACGGGGCCGTCCGATCTTTCGCGTGGTCATGCGCCGCGCCGCATTCAGCGACGGAGGACCCCTTGATGAGCTCGTACGGCGCTACCACGAAGCGGGAGCGTTCCACGGGAGCCTCTCGGTGGAGGTCGTCCGTGCGCTCATTGACACCACGTTCGAGCGCGTCGTCGACCTGCTTGATCTCACGTCACCCGAGCAGCTCGGCCAACGTATGGACGCCATCGTCGGCTTCCTCGGCCGTGGCCTGGGCGTTCGGCTGGAAGCTCCAGAGGATCGGGCCGACGAACCCTGACGTTCACGCGGGCGCTTCGTGCGGGACTGGTAGGGTGAGGCACAGCCGTCAACCAAGAGCCTTGGAGCCCGCATCCGTATCCACGGAGATTCTGAAGAACCATGGTTCTTCGAGCACGAAGGTCCCGAGCGTACTTATCGAGAGCCAGGAAGCCCATTCGCTCGTCTGGTGGTCTGTGATGAGGGTGCCGTTGAGGTCGCAGGGCGCTGGCTCGACGCCGCCTTGATTCTTCCCACGACACGCTGGATGGAGGTGCGATGGCATCGTCGAATGGTGGGATGCGAACGGCGCCTTTACCTCTCACCAGAGAGGCATCGCCAGCTTGCTTAGGCTCCAAGGGTTCTTTCCTGGTCGATGGCGGCTCGCATGCTAGATCGACCCGATCTGGCTCACGAACGAGACATCGGTGTGATGACGGAACTCCTTGCTGACGACTGGACTGCGCCGAAATGGCTCGAGAACAGCTGGAGTCATGCGATGGAGGGCCTCGTCAGCCGTGCTGACGCAATGCTCCGAGAAGCCCCCATTTCCTACCGAAACGCTGCTCGAACGTTTCGTGATGCCATGGGCGTCAGGCCCAAGCAAGCCTTGCGGCTGGTTCGATTCTGGAGGGCCCTTGCGATGCTGAGCGCAGGTGTCCGGAGCGTGGAGGTGGCATATCGCTGTGGCTATGCCGATCAATCCCACCTCAATCGTGAATTCTCGGCCCTGGAAGGCTCGACGCCGAAGCGATGGGTATCTCGGCTGACCTCGGTCGACCGGATGTGGTGGCAGGACCACAACGCACATCCAAAAGATCCAATCCTTCGCCAAGGCCCTTCCGCATACTGACTCTGACGGGAGGTCAGATGTCGAAGATCAGCCATCTTGAGTTTGGAACCCACGATGCCCAGCAGAGCCGCTTGTTCTTCGAACAGCTGTTCGGATGGACGTTCGCAGCCTTCAAGGGAGGTCAACAGGCAACAATCGATATCCACGGAACGTCCGGAGGGCTCCACGACGGCGTGAGTCAACCCAACATCCGAGTGTACTTTCAGGTGAGCGACATCCATGCTGCGGTGCGCCAAGTCCGTCAGTTGGGCGGGTTGTCCACTGAACCGGCGGGAGAACCTGGACATGGCCAGTTCGCATCATGTGTCGATAGTCAAGGTCTTCCCTTCGGCCTGCATCAGCCAGGAGGCCATCGATGACATGCAATGTGAATGCGTGTCATCTAGGCGTCGGATCACCGGTGTTGCGCGCAATACGACCGTACAAACTTCACGAACGCTATCGCTACCCCGACTACTTCTCGTCCTGAGGTCGCCACGGGTCGAGGATGAACGGCCGCGGCCCTCCCCCCATCACAAGCTCACTCATGATGGTGATCTGCGGCGTCAGCTCCTGCCACAGGCTCCACTGGTCCGGATCTGTGGGGTCACCGATGTCATTCTGCTCGTCGGGATCGACGGTGCGATCGAAGACCTCCACCACCCCCGTCCAGCGGTAGTGGATTTTCAGGCCGTTGCGGACCGCCATCTGAACCCCACCACGACGCGCCAGGGCCTCCCCAAAGATGACACGATCTTCGGGCGCGGTCCCGACCACATGACCGGTGATCTCGTCGGGAATGGGCTGGTCGAAGACATCGAGCACGGTGGGGGCGATGTCGATGGCTGCAGTCGGTCCAGAAAACCGCGCAGGCACGATGTTGCGCGCCCAAAACAACGCAAAGCCATCACTCTCTTCGCCGTAGAGGTTGTAGGCATGGGTCTGGTCGCCGTGCTCGTAAAACTGCTCCCCGTGGTCGTTCCAGATGATGACCAGCGTGTCGTTGAGGTAGCCCTCGCGGTCGAGGTTCTTCCAGACTCGCCGCAACCGGTCATCGATGGTGCGAATCTCGCCTTCGTAGAGGCGCCGCAGGTGCTGCTCGAACAGATCTCGCCGCTCGATTTCAAGCTGGGAGGCGGTGTTGCGCTGATCGTAGTGCACCTCGCGGTCCCGTAGGTCCTCGGGCCACGGCTCCAGCTCGTCGATCCCTTCCGTGAACTGGTCGGGCGGGTCGTAGCTCGCGTGCGGCTCCATGAAGTGAAGGTGCATGTAGAAGCGCTCCGCCCCATCCTCCACCAATGCGGCCACCCGAGGCCGGGCCGTCTCGAGCACGTTCAATGCACCGGATGCGGAGGGTCGGCGCACCTCGGTGAACCCCTGACCATTGCCCCACTTTGAGACGATCTGGTTGCCCTCGGCCCCAAACCAAATGTTGTTCGAGGCCAACACGGACGCAAACCCTGCCTCCCCAAGCCAGGTGGCAAGAAAGGGCGTACCGTCGGGCACGGGCAGCCGATTCGCCTCGTTGCCCGAGAGACGAGGAAGGTGGCCCCGATCGAGGTTGGTGCGCCCCGCCATCGTGCACGTGGTACTGCCGAACGTCCAGTTGGAGCACTGATGGTGGTTGTCGAGCACCACCCCATCATCCGCAATACCGTCGAGGAACGGGGTCAATCCAAGGTTGCCGTGGGCCCCCAGGTGGTCCTTTCGGAACGTATCGATCGACAGCATGATGAGATTTTTGGGCTTTTGCCCATAGAACTCGAGCGGTGCCGTGCCGACCCTCGGAAGCGTGGGGTCGGTCGGGAGGGGACGGTCGTCAATCTCGCGCGACAAGCAGCCGGCTGCCGACGCCAACAGCACCAAGGCGATGGTTCGCATGCCGGCACTATAGCCAGCGTTCACCCGGCCGCGGACTGAATCTGCGTGGCGGGACACTCGCGAAAGAACGCCATACAACGGAGATCAGGAAAGAACGTCGATGGCTGCGCCCCTCTCTGAACGACAACACCAACTGCTGTTGGACCTCCGCCAGACGGAACGTGACGGGACGCCCATCGACGTCCCCGCCCTCGCCGCCAGCACGGGCTACAGCGAGTCGTCGATTCGCACCTACATCAGCAAGCGCTTGCTGGGGGCGTTGGTTCACCGTGATGAAGATGGCGCCTTCGTCGTACGCGGCGCGCTGCGCTGTACCGAAGAAGCGTTTGCTCATCGCATGTCTCAGAAGGCCCAAACCGCGGCGGAAGCATTGCAATCCGAGGATGCTTGGCGAGAGCTTGTGCGGAAGCTGCTGCGCGAGGGAAGTCGCCGTGGCTACAGCCTTTCCGATGACGAACGGGTCTTGCTCGACGAGCTGTTCGACGACGATGAACTGGGCCCAACTCAGCCCTCCTTGTTCTGAGCTTCGCGAAGCCAAAGGCCTCGGGCCGCCAGGGGTAGAGTAGGGCACGGAGGAATTGTGGCTGGAACGGCGTTCTGGTTGGTGCTCATCGCATCGTGGGGATGCCGTCCCGTTCAGCCCACCGGCGCAGGTCCCATTCCCGAGGGTCGGGAAGCCCGGGTGGCGTTCTTCCATGATTTCGTGGCCAAGACGGTCCTGCGAACCGCGTTCTCTCCTCCCAAGTGGCGCGCCCTCGGCACGGACTATCGAACATGGGTCGAAGGAAGCGGCCTCCGCGAGGAGTTCGCCCAGGCGGAAACCACCGACGCGCTTTGGCACGCGGTGCATCGATTGAACCACAGCCGACGAGACCGCCATCTGCGCGTCCGGGGCCCCGTGCCTCCCTTGCGCTGCATTCCCGTGCGGTTCTACCCAGACCTGCAGGACGACAACGCACCATCCTTCTTTGTCGCCAACCTTGACGCAAGCGCCCAAACCCAAGGCGTCGAGCGGGGAGACCAGTTGGTCGCCGTGGACGGGATTCCCGTGGCCGATGTGGTCGAACGACTCTGGTGGGAGGCGCCCTATTCCTCGCCCCTCAACTTCTACGTTCGGGGACTTGGAAATGGAGGGCCATACCCTGGCCTCTTGTCGTGTGCGGTCGGACCCGCGGGGCATGAAGGGCCAGATGTTGCCCGCCTGACGTTGCGCAACGCGAAAGGCGAACGAGAGGTCGCCCTCCCCCGTACGCCCCCTCGTCCGGTGGAGTGGATGTACGAACCCCTGTTTCCGGGACGAAGATCCACCCACGCCGACATTTGGCGTCGACGCTACCTCAACCTGGGCCTCAAGGCGATTGCCGAGAACCGAGATGCAACGTTGTACGTCGATCATGACCGACGACTGGCCGTGCTCGAATGGGTGGCGCTGTCCGACGTTGAACGTACGCTCCCAGAGATTGTCGACGCCGCCGAACGAGCCAACGTTCTTGATTACGGATTGGTCCTCGATCTCACGCATGGCCGAGGCGGAAGTCGCAGCGAGCAGGTCGTCGCCGCCATGGCGGACGCTCCCTTCAAAACCACCTTCGGAAACGTCCGGGTCGACGATGTCGCGTTTGCGAGGGCCCACCTTGACCAGCACTCACGCGCCGTTCGGTCCTGGATCCGCCAGGCACTTGCGCAAGGCGCGTCGTTCACCACCAACGAGCCGTTCAAGCTGCGTCACTTCCCTCGGGGCAGCGACGGCATGATGCAGCCAGCCAGGCGTCGGTTCACAGGCCGGAAAGTCGCATTGTTCTTTCCGTGGGGAGGGTCCAATCTCGACCAGTTCGCAGCGATGATCGTGGACAACCCACAACTCGGCATCCATTCCATGGGAATGAGTCCTGGCGGCTACAGCAACACCTGGGAATGGAGTGAGTCGCTAGACGTGCCAGGGCTTGGGCCGGTGGTGTTTTCGTGGACGGTCGGACACACCATTCGACCGAACGGAGAGGTGCTCGAAGGCAACCCCGCCCGTGCGGTGGACTGGCGTCCGCTGACGCAAGACAATGCGTCGACCTACCTGATATCACTCCTCGAAGCAGGAATGGCCTACGTCGAACGTTAAGCCAGCAGCTTTGCCCAGTCGGCCGCCCCACCCAGAATCTCGATGCCGATCGCGACCCCCGCATCGCCCGCTTCACGGGTCGAGATCACCACCCCCATGCCAGTAAGTGCACCATCGGTGGTGTTGACTTGGACTTGCGCGTCCATCGGCAGGCTCTGGGACGCCACCACCGTGATCTGATCCCCAGCCGCGGACTGCAGCTTGGCATCATGGGTCGTACCGTCGGCTTCAAGCTTGACCGGCACCGATGCGGTCGACGCCTTGAGGTCCGGAACCGGCATGTTGTCGGTCACATCTTCATCATCGGCCGCCATCGGGCCCTCCAATCGATCCTTCGTGGTTCGCCAGTAAACACGATGAGCCCGCCGCGTCTCGTCAACCGGCCTCAGACGTCCAACGGACTCGCCGCACCACTTCCACGTGATCCAGGGGAAGCCCCGGTTCCGCCAATCTTACATCACGTCGCGTGAACCCCGGGTCATCCTGCACCTGGTTGGCGAGCGCGATCGACCGGACCTTCAGCACCAAGATGGCCTCCCCATGTGCGGAGGGCTCGATGCTCACCTCGTCCCCTTCGCCAAGCTCCAGCCGAGCCAGGACTTCGTCGGCGGTCTTCAAAGCCACGTCTGCCCTCGGCTTCGTCATCGGCCAGCCGGCGCGGAGCTTGAGCTACGGCGGGAAACCAGCTCGTTCCAGTGCCCGACGCCCCACTGCGGTCAGATCAACATCCCGGCGATCCCGGGCCCAAACCCAGGTCGCCAGACCATAAATCGCAAGATTTCCGCGTAGAGCGTCCGCATCGGGCTCCCCCAGAACCTCGACGAACGCCGCGCGCTGCGCCTCGGACCAGGGCCAGGCCTCCAGGCGCACCCAATCCACGAGCGGATGGTCAGGCCGGGTGTGCTCAAAGTCCAACAGGCCCAAGGCCCCATGGTGAAAAAGCCAATTTTGAGGCAGGTAATCACGATGACACCAGACGCGGAGTGCATCCAGAGCCTCGCGGTGGGCCACCACCCAATCGACGATGGCCTGTCCGACGGGCGGAGCCCCCGGTCGCACCGCCCAAGCGGTCGCGCGCTGGGCCATGGCCTCACCGAGGGACAGCGCTTCCTGCGCACACGGAATGCGGTGGATCCGGGCGAGCACCCTCGCAGCCTGGGCGAACACCTCGGGGGGATCGTCAAGGGTGACCGGTCGGCCCGGCACCTCGTGGAGGAGCCGAACCTTCAAGGATCGTTGCTGGGCCAAACGTTCAGGGACCGCAACGCCAGACCGCGCCAACGACGGCACCACGATGCCAAAAGCCCGCTCGGACTGTGCCCAGGCGCGCCCCGAACGGTAGCGCTTCACCCACACCGTCGCTTTTTTGGTCTGAATCCGGGTGGCGGCCGACCGTTGTTCCACGATCTCGAACGGCCCGCAGGTCTGCTCGACCCACTGCCGCACCGCGTCCGGCATGCTCAGGCGTACCGCGTCCATCGATCGTCTCGCACAAAACCGTACAGTCGCATGCTAGACCGTTCGGCAAGTTCCACCGCCAGCGACGAGGCCGCACCGAACGCAATCACGGCCGGAACACCCGCCACACGGGCCTTCTGAACGATCTCGAATCCCGCACGACCACTCACGACCAAGAAGCGATCGTCGACGGGAACCTGATCCGCCAACAACCGCGCCCCCAATACCTTGTCGACCGCGTTGTGACGTCCGATGTCTTCGAACGGCGGCGCAAGCTCGCCCGTGGGGGTCATGAGGGTTGCTCCGTGCAGTCCCCCCGTGCGCCGAAACACGGGCTGCAGCGAATGCAATCGACCTGGCAACCCCGCGAGGATCGCCTCGTCGACATCGGTGGGGAGGATCGGGGTGGTGGCCGTCACCTCCACCTGGTCGAGGCGAGTCTTGCCGCACAAGCCGCACGCACTTGTGGCGACGACCTCGCGCTGGGCGCGACGGAGGGCCTCCCGATGGGCTGCGACCCCACTCGCCAACCGGACCGCCATGACGTTCTGGCCACCGTCGCCGCCAAGATGGTCGAGAGCCGAAAGGTCATCTGGACCATCGATGACCCCCTCGCTGTAGAGGAATCCCGCCGCCAACACGCGGTCATGGCCCGGTGTTCGCATCGTGACAACCAGCGGTTCACCCTCGACGCGAATCTCGAGCGGTTCCTCGATCACCAGCTCGTCGTCTGCCCATGGTGCTGCATTTCGTTGGGTCGCGCGGACCACCGTGCCCGTCGCCCGATGATCGGCCATCGAACCGCCCCGTGTTACGCGGAGTAGCACGTTCATAGACACGCTGCGGCCGGACGGACCCGGCTCCAGCACAAACACCGGACCCGCTCGTCCGCGTTGGGCCCCGTTCTCGTGACGTGGGCCGGTTTTGAGGATGTTCCGCATGAGTGATGCGCTTGAGATGTGGAGTGACCGTATGGGCAAGGCCCAATCGGTCGAGGACCAACGTGCGCTCCTGGCCGACCTGGCGGTTTGGCGTGCGCGCCATCTGTCTGACGTCGTGGCCACGCGCCGCGCGACCTACACCATCGCCAGATTGCACCAGCGCTTAGGCAACCAGAGCCAAGCGCTCGCCGAGGCCCAGTCGCTGGCTTCGCTGTTTCGCACGCCGCCGAAGCCGACCGACGAAGCCACCGCGTCGGCGACGGCGTTGTTTACAAGCCTCGGTCAAGCCGTGCCCGAGATGAGCCAGACCGGGGCTCGGAGAGGCCGAAACCGCGATCGCGATCGGGAACGTCCCGAACGCCGGAGGGACCGCGAGAATCCGAAACGGGAGCGCCCGGCGAAGAACAACAATTCCAACCAGAAGAACGGCGTACAGGACGCCAAGCGCGCCGCTCAGGACGGCGACTTTGGCAAGGTCCTGAAGGAACTCGAGGGTGCTCGGGGTCCATCGGCCGCCGTTCTTCGCGCGTATGCGGAGCTTTCCACCCTGCTGCAGGGTGAAACGATCGAGAAGGGATCCCTTGAGAGCATCCGGCAGGAGCTGGGGCGTGCGGCAGGCCTTCGCCACAGCGCTCCTCCGTCCGGCGATGACCCGTTGTCCAAGCTGGTGGGCCAGCCTGTCCCAACCCGCCGCCCCGCTCGGATCCGCGTCCTCGAACAGTTTGCGGAAGCCCATCCGGATCGCGTCGACGAACTCGCCGACGTGGCCTTGCGCCAGCACGTCGTGGCCTCCGGCAAGGATGCTCCCGCACCCTGGCTGGTGGGCTTCGTGGGTCGGGCGCTGGCCACCTCCGAGGGCTCGCGCACCCGAGCCGCTATCGGCGATCTTCGCCAACAGTCGGCTTTCGCGGTCAAGGCCTACGACGAATGGCCGTTCGAGCGTTTGCTTCGGGTCATGAAGCACGCGATTGCCGAGGGGTTCAAGCTCGGCCCGCTGCGGCGCGGCGTTCTGGCCCGTGAAGAACCGGACGATCGCAAACTGTGGACGCTCCGACTCACCGGGCCCGATGGAATCGAGCGCATGATCGCGGTCGGACCGCACGCCACGAACGCGTACGTGGGCAACCTCTCTGAGACCCTCGCGGCACGCCTCGTCAGCCTGTCTCCGCGAACGTTGTTCCTGGGGACTGGGTTCGGCAACGAGGCCCTTCGCAAGGCGGTAGAAGCCCAAGGCCTCGGTACGCTTGAACACGACACCGATGATGCCGCGATTCTTACTGCCACGTTGGCCGTCGAAGGACCCAAGCGCGCCGAGGGCGCTGGCCAGACGCCTCCTGCACAGCTTGTGGCGGCCTTGACGGCCGAGCCCTTCGAGGCCGACGCAGTGGGTGAAGCCGTCCAGCGATTCCGTCGACCGGACCGGGCCCTGCGTTCGGTCGTCAAGCTCGACCTCGACGACGAGCGGACCGCCGCCCTGTTGGCGGCGGTTCACGAAGCGGTTCCCGCCGACCAGGTCATTCCCGAAGGCACGACGCTGGCGGTTCGGACCGCGGCCACCGGGCCCAAGACCTTGGCCCTCATCGAGTCCGGGCCGGCCGCGGCTCGGTTCGGAGGACCGAACATCACTCAAGTGGTGGAGGTCACGCGGACGGCCTTGTCCGATGGCTGGATCTTGCATCGCGTTTTGCAAGGCCCAACTCGCCGTGAAATCCGCAACCATCCTCCCGTTCAACCGCTCGCTAGCTCCCTCGACGGGCTGTGGCGCTTGTTGGTCCGACGGGGCGACCAGCGTGGAGAACTCTGGTACGTCGCGGTGCTTCCGCCCGAAGGCCGCGGTGCGATCCCCATGCTCCTCCTGGAGCAGCACGAGCGCGCCGTCGTTCTTGCCGCAGACGAAGAACTCGTCAACTGGTGGGGCACGCTGAGCAGTGCGCCGGCCGGCATCGCATGGTCGCCGGAGGCCGCCGATGCCGTGAAGTCTGCCCTGAACGGATTCGCGGCCGAAGCGCCCCGTACCGACAACGGGGCCCCCGCGGCAGAGGCGCCGGCTTCCGAGACTCCCGAAACGCCAGCCCCCGAGGCGCCGGCTCCCGAGACTCCCGAAACGCCGGCTCCCGAGACGCCAGAGGCTTCGGCTCCCGAAGTGCCCTCCGCCCCCGAAGAGCCCCCGACGCCTGACGCGAACGCGTAGTCCAGGCGTTCGGGGCGGTCCTTCGCCTGCACCCAGGAGGTGCGGGCCTCTCGGGGTGACGAGGCGATACGTAGCGAGCTACACCGCTGCGCA
>JBCCQY010000086.1:0-37187 GCA_039208735.1 Myxococcota bacterium
ACCGGTCCATCGTCATCGAAGACGGTGAATCCCTCCTCGATCTGGATGGCTCGAACCGCCATGAAGTTGGCATAGTCCTCCCCAATCAGTGGTGTCGAAACCGAGGCCCCCGCAACCTCATCGATGGTTGCAATTTGTTCATCGGTAAAGAAGGACTTCAAGCCGTCCGCAGGGGGGCCTCCCCATTCGAACGACCAAGGCACATCGGGGGGAAACGTACCTCGGATGGGGTCTCCATCCGGGAACTGGGACCGATTAAACAAGACCCCAGGGCAGTTTTCCACGACGGGCCGGTTGGGCGGAACGTCCAACCGAAAGGGGTGAGGGTTGGGCTCTTGCGTCGTGATTTGCAGACCCGTAAGCGACAACTCCATCCAGCAACTTCCAGTAAAGGTATCGGTCTCTTTGTCCGTGGGAAACCAACCGACCGTCAAGGCCGCGCGGACCTCGTAGGAATCGGACAGGTTGAAATCCGTAATCGTCACGCCATCGGCGTCCACCGCGAAGACCAGCCGTAAGCGCAGCCACCCCAGGGCGAGGCTCCCTCCTCCGAACTCGGTACCTTCTGCAGTGTCGCTTTCGGACGTCGTAGCCTGCTCATCATCGGTGGACGGAATGTCCGTAGTACACCCACCCAACAACAGCCAAATCATGGAACCTCCGGTGCAGAAAATGTAGAACTCCGGAGCAGAGCAGGGGGTTGACAAGTCCTGACGATGCATCACTGAAGTGCGTGATGGCATTCCCACCGGCCTCCGATCGTTTCCTGCTTGGCGCCGTTCGGGTCGACCTCGATCAGCGTTCTGTCCAACCTCCCGACCGCGAAGGGCCCATTCGACTCACGGGGCTCGAGGCGCGTCTGCTGAGTCATTTGGTTCGAGTGGCCCCCGCCGCCGCCACCCACCAGGAGCTCCTCGAGAAGGTCTGGCAGGTCCAGTCGTCCACGCAGACGCAGGCAGTGCCCCAGGCCATCCGACGGCTCCGTACGAAACTCGAGCCAAATCCCTCGGAGCCTAAGCTCATCCTCTCGGAAGCTGGGGTTGGCTATCGGCTTTCGGTCACGCCTCGAGCCATCGATCGTTCGACCCTTCCCATCGAGCGAGACGTCTTCTTTGGACGGTTGACCGAACTCGACGACATCGAGCGTTGGTGGCGCGAAGGCCATCGACTAATCACGGTGACCGGATTTGGTGGCATCGGCAAGACGCGACTCGCCATGGGTGCGGCGCGCGGTTGGCCAGGTCTGGACGCTTGGTTCGTCGACCTGTCACCCGCCCGCACGCAAGATGACGTGGTTCGCAGAACCGCCAGCGCATTGGGGATCCGGATCCATGGACCCGACTCCCAAAAGACCATCGGAGTCGCGCTTCGGGACGGCCTCATCGTCCTGGACAATGCGGAGCACGTGCTCGACGCCGTGCAGTCGGTCGTCGATCAGTGGCTCGAACTTAGCCGTGCCCACTTCATGGTGACCTCCCGGCACCGGCTTGCGCTTCCCGGGGAAAAGGTGCTCCGACTTGGCCCTTTGGAATCTCAAGAGGCTCGTCAGCTCTGGCTTGCGCGAGTGCCTCGAGGCCCCTCAACGCAAGGCGATTCCGACGACGACCTCGTGTTGGCCATCACCGAGCGTCTAGAGGGCATTCCCCTTGCGATCGAGCTGGCGGCTGCGCGCCGGGCAAGCCTGTCCACAAAAGAGATCCTGACGAGTCTCAGCCAGTCCGAGCGCCCGCGCGCGGGCCGCCACCATCGTCGCCAAGGTACCCTGGCGCGTTGCATCGGCTGGTCCTGGGACCTGCTTTCGCCAGCGGAACGTACCGTTCTTGCACAGTGTGGAGCGTTCCGTGGAGGGTTCACGGTGCAGGCTGCGGAAGCCGTTGTCCAGCGTCCGAGCGACGGTCCACCCCTTCGCTTCATTCTTGCTTCGTTGGTCGATCAGTCGCTCCTTCGGGCCGACACGAGGGGTGAAGTGACGCGCTATCGACTGTACGCCGTGTTGGCGGAATTCGTCCGGCATGCGCAGGGGGTGGGTGACGCAGAACTTCGACACGCGGAATACTACGCTTCGCGCTGCCATAGTGCAGATCCGCACGCCAATTCCACTCATTTCGCGCGATTGATCGACGAAGTGGACGACCTAAGCGCGGCTCTCGATGTCGCGATACGGCGTGAGAAGGCCCAAATCGCGTTTGAGTTGACCGCGGGGCTTGTGCGAACGGTCGCGTTTCAGCAACCTCGAGTCGTGTTGGATTCGATTCGTCGCGTCTTGCCGCTGGCCGACAGCAACGTGGCCCATCGAGCCGAGCTGATGCTGTTCGATGCCGGCATCCAAAGCCTGCAGCACCGTCTAGAGGTCGCAGAGCATCGACTCCACGACGTCCTTTCGCTCCCGGTGGAGGCGGGGATCCGCGGCCGGGCGCTGATCGAAATTGGAAATGTGGATTATCGCCGTGGACGTTACGCCGCCGCCCGTGGGTGGTACGAAGAAGCGATCGCGATGCTGCGGCACGGAGCGCCTGGCTACCTGGGCGCCGCCGTAGACAATGTCGCAAGAATGGACGCACTGTTGGGCGATTTTGACCGTGCAATGGCGGGCCACTCCCGCGCGCGAGAGCTTCATCGCCAACACGGTCGAATTGCAGGGGAAACAAGGAGTATTGGGAATCTTGGTGCCTTGCACTATCGGCTCGGCAATCTGGAGCAAGCGGCCCAGCTGTTGCACCGTAGTGCCGAACTCGGCCAACAGCTGTCAATGGCCGACAACGAGACCCTTCAACGCACCCGGCTTGCTCATTTGTGCTTGCACAACAAGAAGCGGGAAGCGGCCGACAAGCACGCAGCAAGAGCCGTTTCGTTGGCAGTCCGACTGGGGTCACCACGTTCGCTTGCCTACGCATGGCACGCACGAGCCAAGGTCGACCATGCGGAGTGCCGCAGTGCAGATGTCGATCGTGGCCTCTCGACCGCCCACCAGGCCGCGACCACGAGCGGGAACCCCTTACTGGTGGCGCTCGTGAATCTGGCTTGGGCCGAGGTCTACCTCGAGCGAACGCAACTGGATTCTGCGTCACGGCATGCCACCCTTGCTTTGGAAGGGTTGAATGCGACCCCGGACCCGCTCGATCGGATGACCGCATGGGCATTGGCAGGTCGAATTGACCTTGCTCGGGGCCACTTCACCCGTGCCCAACAGGCGCTGGCTAATGCAACGGCCGAACATCGAAAAAGTGGGCACGCTCAAAAACCAGAGGCGATCTTGCAGATCACCGAGCTTCGAAAGGCTCTGGCGTCACGATGAACGCAAACTCCCTACATCGGTCCCTGTCCCATCGCAATGAACCTCATCTTCGACGATGAGTGTGTGGCGAACCGTTACGACCAATGACGCACGCCCTCCGTCGATGGATTGGAAAGGGGGGACCATGCGAATCGCCGGGTTTCGAGGGGCTGTCGCGAGCCCACCGTGGCTCATCTTGTGCGGGCACTCTCCGTCAAGAGGCGACACAGCAGCCGAATCATGACCGATCGCTTGGCAACCACCGCAATGGCCGCCACCCCCTTGTGAATGGCCCTTGGATCGCCCATCACACCGTCAACCAGTGGTGCCAGCGCGGTGCTTGTCGCATTGCGATCGATCAGATCGCGCAGATGAACCACCAGTCGCTCCGCTTCCAGTCGTCTTCCCAACCGTCGCAAGACGATGGCGCGCAAAAGCAAAGGCCCAAGGCTTGGACGCCCCCTATCCGTCTCGCGAACCTGAAGTTCTCCAAGTTCGCGTTCTGCTTCCTCCAGATCACCTTGGAGGACGTAGATCATGCCACGAAGATTGCGAACATCGCTGTCGAACGACACCAACGAGAGTCGTTCGACGAGTTGCGTGCCTTCGTCCACCAATCGGCTGGCTTCGTCCAGCTTGCCCACTTCGAGCAATCCCGTCGCGAGGCGGACGCACGCCAGGAGCAAGAGTCGGGCCCGACCCGCGTCGCGATGCGCCTCCACCATGCGCCGCAAACGAGGCAAGGACTCCTCATGGCGACCGAGGGCACCGGTAAAGACGGCCAAGGTCTCGTCGACCCTGAACACCGACTCGTGAGCCTTCAACCTGGCAAACACTTGGCGGGCTCGGCGTGCTCGCAACAAGGCCCGGTCCGTTTCGTCACGGACCCAATCGAGATGAGCGAGCATGGTCTCGGTGTAGGCTTCCCAGCCCTCCAGTCCGGCGTCACGGCAATACTCAAGAGCCTCGATCAATGCGGCCTCACAGGACTCGTCGCGGGCGTGTAGCAAGACCGTGCCGCGGTATGCGAGGGCGAGGCCCTGAGCGGCAGAATCCTGGGTCCGCGTTGCGCTTTGGACGCCATCCTCGAGCGCCGTTTGCCATCCGCCGAGGCCCCGAAAGGTCAGAAAGATAGCGAGCACACATCCCAGCCGACTGCGCGTAGCGTCGGACATGCCCTCACGCAGTGCCCAAGCACGTTCGAGGGTTTTCCGCAATTGATCGGCGGGCCCGGACTGGCCCACCGCACGTTCGAGCGCGAGTGCAAGCCACCCCACGGCTTCGGCATCGTTGTGGTGGTGTGCGTGGTCGAACGCGACCTCGAGGTCGTCGACGTGAGCGGAAAGTTCCTTTCGCAGTGGTCCCGTTTCGGGCCCGTGGAGGTTGGCCAGGCACTGGCGTGCGAGGGACGAGGCAAACGCGGTATGGCGGGCTCGGGCATCCCCAGCTTCGTCCTGGCCATTGACAAAGATGCGTACCGGATCGAGCATTCGGAACCACGCTCCGTCCCGACGGAGCCAGGAGGCCTCTACCAGATCTTCGAGAAGATCCAATTCGTCGCGGCCAGCCACATGGAGCACCGCTGAGGCAGCTTTCAACGAGAAGGTAGAAGGAAACACCGCAAGCTGCTGGGCGGCCTGCCGTTGGGCTTCGTCGAGTAGGGCCCAGGACCACTGAAGGGCCCCGAGCAGCGTGCGATGGCGTTCGTCTTCGACCCGACCCCGACGGGTGAGCCAGTCAAGCCGGTCTTGGAGGCGCCGGAGGAGTTCCTCGGCGGGAACCGTTCGGCAGCGCCCCACGGCGAGTTCAAGCGCCAAGGGCATGCCATCGAGGCGGTCGACCAACTCGTGTGCGAGGTCGTCTGCGAGTTCAATCTCGAACTGAGCCGCTCGTCGTTGGACCAACGTGAGACTTGCCGTTGGATCGAGTGGAGGCACGTCGATCACCGTCTCCTCCTTCATCCCGAGGCGCCGTTGGCTCGTCACCACGAACCTTAGACCCCGGTTGGCCGACATCACGGCAGAGACGAGGTCCAAGACGGCGTGCGCGACATGTTCAGCGGTATCGAGCACGATGGTGCCACGCGCCTCCCTCAACGCATCCACGAGCGCGTCGCTCGTCGTCTCCGGCAACGGCAGCTCGCGTTTGCGAGCCAATGCGGCAATCACCCCTGCCTCATCCGTCAGCCCTTGCAGAGCAACGAACGATACCGGCTGCGGAAGCGCATCCAATAGGGACTGGACGAGGGTGGTCTTACCGATCCCTCCAGGGCCGAATACCGTCACACACCGATCGCCATGGGCGATCGCCGCAAGTACCGCGGCACGTTGCGCCGAACGACCCAGGATGGTTTGTCCTACATCCGAGGCCTCGAAGACCGAACTTCCAGGCTCAAAGCGGTAGCCATGCCCGTGCCGCGTCAACAGGTGCTGAGGGCGTGAGGGGCGGTCCTCAAGTTTCGCGCGAAGTCGACGCATCGCGGTGTCGACGCATCGCGAAAGACTCGTCACGGGCAGTCCCCAAACCTCTACCAACAGTTCATCACGGGACACATCTCGGCTTGGCCGGGCGGCGAGATAGGCGAGAAGCCGTACTTCGGTTTCCGTGAGAACGGTAGACCCCTGCCGACCCAGGAACTCCCCGGTCTCTAGATCGATGCGTCCCGATCGGAGTTCGATGGTCGACATGTTCCTCCCTGGGCTCTTTAGGGAAGGTGAGTGGAGATGCAACTCTGATCGCAGTCGAGCGCACCGTCACACGCAATGAAGGCCTCGATCTGCGCTCCGGATGCCGTTTCGCAACCGGCGAAGCAATCCTGACGGCCTACCTCGTCGAAACACTCAAAGAACGCGTAGGCATCGCAATCGTCTTTGCATCGCTGTCGCTGTTCAGCCGTGGCTTGCGCGCCTTGCGAGGGTGGCTGCTCGCTCGCACAAACGCCCACGCCATCGTCTTCGTTGTCGACGCAGCGCTGATTCGAAGCACAGTTGACGTCACTCGTACAGCCCGGCAGGCATTCGCCAAAGGTGGCGTCGGCGCAGTAGGTCCCGGGTTGGCATTCGTCGAAGTCTCCGCATTCCGTAAATCCGTCCGCATCACTGCTACGGTCGACAAATAGGCAAGCAGGAACGCAAAGCATCAGTAGACGGGCGAATGGAAACATATGTCCTCCAGGGTGCCAGTGGGTTCTGGCCCCCGATGGACGCTGCTCATTTCAGGCTCCTTCGCGGAATGATGTGACAGTTGTGACGGACCGCGGCGGTCACAACTGTCACATCATTCCGCGAAGGATAAGGAAGCTGCTGCGTCATGGTGACTGTGACGGCGAAGGGGCCGTCGCGAAAGGAGATCATGATGCAGTGGCTGTGTGCACTCGCGATGCTTGGTCTGGTTTTCGGATGTGGAGCGGCAGAGACGAGCGCTCCAGATGCGCCATCGATGGTTCGGGCCCTCCCGGGAAATCAGTTCGTCCGGTTGGCTTGGGAGGACAATAGTTCCAACGAGTCAGGCTTCGCGATCTATCGGGAAGTTCTGGGTATTGGAGGATTCGACCCCGTTGCGAATGTCGGACCTGACGTCACCGAGTGGGATGACCTGAAGGTTGAAACGTCGACGAGGTACCGCTACGCAGTGGCGGCCACCGGAACGAGCGCAGACTCCAAGCTCGTCGAGATGACGGGGGACCCCGTGTCTCCGCTCGCCGGGAGTCCCATTGACTGCTCGGTCGCGCCCAAGACGGCCGAGGATCAGGATAGTGATGGCGTCTCCGATGCCAACGAACGCGCGGGCTGGATGGTCACGATCACCGACGGGCTCGGGAGCACGACCCAGCGGATGGTGTCCTCCAATCCGCTGATTGGGGATTCCGATAACGATGGACTTTGCGACCGCGAAGAGCGCCAGAGTGCAACAGACCCTGGTCAACCCGACACGGATGGTGACGGGCTCGACGACCTTGCTGAACTCCGCACGTGGGGCAGTAAGCCCGACGACGTCGACAGTGACAATGACTCTCGAGGCAACGCGGCCCTGTTTGATGGCAACGAACTTCTCGTGCACCTCACGTCGCCAACGATCGCCGACACCGATGGTGACAACATCGACGACTACGTCGAACTCATCGAGCGTGGCGAGCCGTTCGACCCGCTCGTGGCGAACACTCCGATTGTCGAGCTGACCTTCGAAGGGGCCACGGACCTGACGCTCAATGTCGCGTTCGCCGACAGCACGATTGAAGCCGAATCCCAGGATGTCTCGCTCGAACGAGAGAAGGCCTCTTCGCAGTCCAAGACCCGATCGACGACCCACGAGGCTTGGGCTGAAGTTGGCGTCAGCATGACGAACTCCGCTCAGGCGAGCTTCCCGCCCGGCGGAAGTGTCAGTAGTTCGGTGACCGTCTCCGCTTCGGCTGGCTACGGCTACACCGGCTCCCAGAGCGTGACGCGAACGTCATCCCAGGCCAGCCGGGAGGCTTACCAATGGGGCGTCAATACGAGTCGTCAAGCGGATCGTGAAATCGCCGATGGCACCCTTGCGTTGGGGCTGCGCGCCCGTAATCTCGGCGATGTGAGTTTTCGGCTCTTCGACCTGTCGGTCACCGCCCTTCTGCGCGACCCCATCGATCCGACACAGTTCTCGGTGGTTGGTGAACTCCATTTCGATGACACGACCTTCGGTGCGGATGGGACCGTCCTTTCGCCAAGTTCCGCGACAGGGCCGCTTCGCGCGTCGTCGTCGGTGCCGGCCAATCGTGCTTTGGAACTGATGGCAAACCCCGAAGGTCTGTTCTTCGAGGTGGCAAGCTTTGAACTTTCAAATAGCGAAGGGCAAAACTTTGGGTTCTTGAGCGAGACGACGAATGCCCAGACGGGCTTGGTAACCATCGACTTTGGGAACGGCGTGGTCATTGAGCAGCGCGTGGCGACCAACGTGCTGCGTGACAATGCACGCATCGTCGGGATCCGCATGGCGGATGTGTTGAACCGTGCGCTTGGCCTGTCCTACCGGACCGCGGTTCAGGACGACGACAAGGAAACGCAGGTGCTCGTTGCGGTGACTCCCCCAGGGGGCGATGAAGTCGCTTTCGATGAGACCGCGTCACGCTTCTGGGCGGTGATCGGCTCGAGCGGAACGACGATCGACGACGTTTCGTTCGATGAGATTCTGCTTCAAGCGGGTGAATCGATCACCCTCTTCTACGTCAAGGACCGAGATGGGGACGGTCTGTTCGCGCACGAGGAATATCTGTTCGGCACCTCGGAGGAGTCGCCCGACGGCGATGGCGATGGGCTTACGGATCTCGAAGAGGCAAAGGTGGGATGGCAGGTCGCCGTGATGGACCCTCCGGTGTATCCCGCCCCCACGTGGAGTGACCCGACGGAAGCGGATTCCGACGCGGATGGACTTTCAGACTTCGAAGAGCGAAACGCCCAAACCGATCCGTTTAACCCCGACAGCGACGGCGACGGCTTTTGCGATGGCCCAGGAACCGGTCGCGACTTCGATTGTCCTGCATTGCCCGACACCGACCCCATCGATCCTACCGACTTTCCGGCCACCGCCGTGGCCGCGTTCGCGTTCTCGGGGGATGCTGTCGACTCCCTCAGCCACGCAATCCTGACTCCAATTGTGGCCGCTTGCCCCGTGTCCGTCCTGTTGGGTGCGGACCGCGACAACCTGGCGGACAGCGCGCTCGATATCGAGGTGAATCAAGTTTGTAGTGGTGATCCATCCGATCACGCCGGGATGACCTCTGACCGAAGCTACGACTTCGACGATGGGTTTACCGTCATGTTTTGGCTGAATCTCGATGTTTCGTACACCGATGAGCCCTGGTACGTCATTGGCGTTGAAGACGTCTTTTCGTTGCGGATGTTGATCGACAACTCCAGCTCACCCGATTCGGTTCAGGTGGGCTACTTCGAGTCTGGTGTCGAAGTCGTTCGAGATCCGGCGATTCACGCGGCTGGCACGTGGGACCACTACGCGCTGACCGTTGCTTCAACCACCGTACGCCTTTATCGAAATGGCGTCGAAGTGGCT
Source organism: Myxococcota bacterium (assembly GCA_039208735.1). Lineage (GTDB taxonomy): Bacteria > Myxococcota_A > UBA796 > UBA796 > DRPG01. The sequence continues at coordinate 9,317 of JBCCQY010000086.1, forward strand.
TCTGGCCCACGTTCAAGTCCTGAACTCAATGCGTCGTTGTTGCTCTTCAACGCGTCGGACGGCGACACGCCCGACCAGGCGTTCGGTGTGAATGGCCACGGCCGGTTCGATGACTTGTTCATCTATGACGAAGCCCTATCCGCAAACGCCGTACTTCAAGCCTACCACGCACAGAACTGAGACCGCTTAGCCGAATGGGGAGTCCAATGTTGACACTAATGATTTTCGCCGGGTTAGCCAATGCGGACGTGCCCGGAACGCTGATTCTTCAGAAACGTGGACCGTTGCCCGTGCATGCATGGGTAGATGCGGTGAGCCAGGGAAGGGTTCGAACGGCGAGGAAGGCCGTTCCTTTGTCGCTGGCCGCGGGGACCCATGAAGTTTGGCTCACTGCGGATGGTCCAGGTGTGGTGACCCTCTGCCGTGGCTTGGTCGATGTGCCCGCCAAGGGCGCCGTGACGGTTGAGCTTCAGGCCGGTCTTACGGGGCTGTCGTGTCGCGGGTTGCGGGAGGGGTGGCCGGACGGACCGACAGCGTTTCGCGGCGGGTTCGTCGACTTTCGAATCGATGCCGCGGTGGATGCCTGGGTGTCGATCGACGGTGGGCAGCCTTTGGCGTTTCCCGATGCGCCCTTTCAGCTCAATCTGGCTCCAGGCTCGCACACGCTGGTGCTGTTTCAAGACGCAGTGAGCGGGACCGTCTTCGACCAAGGATCGGTCACCCTTCTCCCAGGTCAGCAATTGGCGGTGACATGCACCCGCGCAGGGTGCGTAGGCTTCGATGCCCCGCCGATCTTCATCACCGAGGTCTATCAGCACCGAGATATCGTGCTGGCAACCCCTGGTGTCGCGATCGACTTCTCGCTTCAAGTCGGGACGTCCGATGCCTCGGACATCCAGATTGACCTCGATGTCGACGTGACCGAGTAAGCGAGGCCTCGACCGAGCCGAACGAATTCGGTTCGTGTCAGGAGTCCATTCGCGCAGTTCCGATGACCAGACGCGATGATCGAAGGGTTGGCGTTCGCGGCTAACCGCACAGGATGCATCTGGATTGCTCTTGCAACTCAGATGCATTAAAGAGTTCGCAGAAGGCGAACTCCTTCGCAGCCGCGCTCTTCGGCCGCGCATGTGTCGAGGAGCGCGGTCTCATCCCGGATGTTCACAACGCGCCCGCGGTTAGGGGGTTCCTCGCCTCGCTTGGAATCCGCAACGATGTACGAACCGTTTCGACGAGCGGACAAAAGAGAACGGTGGCACGCGTGTGGGTTTTGCCATCTTACAAAATCAGAGCCGCCTTACCTCCTTGAAGTCACTGAACGCGTCCCATGAGCGAGCCCTCCCGAATTCGAACTCCATTGTGTGATGATGGCAGCCAGAATGTTCGAAACTGGGAGCCAAGTTCTTGGCTTGCGCGCTATCGTTGGAATGGGTGGTCGCCAAGTGCCATTGTATGCGTTGGAAGAGCGGACGATGGATGGTCACCCATGAGGACCAAAACACGGGGTAGCGATGTTGCGGATTGGGTGGCTCAGCTTGTATGTCGCAGTTGGATTCGCCTGCAGCGACGGAACGAATGACCCGTCGGTGAACGACACAGCTTTCACCTGCGCGGAAGAAGGACAACCATGCACCCGCGGTGGATGGTTCGGAGCGGCTGGCGGCTGCTGCAACTCACGCCAGACTTGCTACGACGAAGGCTGCTTCTACAGCGATCCGAGCGACTGAGTTTCGTACGCGGTGACGCTTAGGGGAAGCCGAGTAGCATCGTCAAGCCCGTTTACACATGACTTGCCACAACACCAATAGTAGACAGCCGGTGGCTTGGAGGGCTTTGATGACGCGAATTCCTGTTTGGGGACCGAGGCTTGGGACTGGGCTTTGGTTGGCGCTGGGTTCGATTGCGTGTGGTGAGGAATGCCTAAATCCGAACCAGGATGGGAGTTGTAGTGAGGTGGAGCCCATCGGGACCGCCGATACCGCCACGGACTGCCCGGATGACATTGGCGAACCCAACAACCGCCGGGATTCAAGCGTTCCATTGGTCTTGGACACGGAACTAACCCTGGGAAGCGACCGGGACTGGTGGCGACTCATTTTGGAGCCTGACACCTACGCTCGGTTCATCGCGACCTCTGACGAGATCGATTCTCTCCAGTTCGAGATCGCGAATGCGAATCAGCCGTTGGCCCCTGCCACCCCTGTCATTCTTGCTGAGAACTGGACCGACGACCAGGTGGAACTCGAAGTGCGTATTACAGGTCTCGATCCTGACCAATGCATCCGCTACACCTACGAGTTGCGAAGCCATGTCTGCCTTGAGCCCGAAGTTGATGAGCCTAACGACATTCTCTCGAGTGCTCCCATCATCGACGTGGACGCGATGTACCTCGGTGTGCTGAGTCAGGACGACCTTGATCTATTGCGGCTTCCTGCCGTACCGGCGGGTCAGGCGTTGGTTGTCGACGTCAACCTGTTTCGGAATACGGCGGCAACCCTCGAGGACGCGGCATTGCCTACGCGACTCATCGATGCCAAGGGGACGACGCTCGTCGAGGCAACGCTCGGTGCCAAACAGCAGTCGCTTCGTTGGGAGAATGTTGGAACGGAAGAGGCTTTCGTAGCATTCGAAATCTCTATGGAGGCCGGCCAGTCACCGTTTAGGCGTTGCCATGCCCGATATGATGTGGCGGCCCGACTTGAGTCGTTGAACTAGCGGCTTCCACGGCGTTCGTTCCTCCCAATCCGACCGTCTTGTCTATCGTCCGGAGGCATCTCATGTCGTTATGGCATGGTCTCCATTTTGGTGGATTTACCAGCATTGGAGGCCCAAGGTGTAGGGCTGGGTAGCGAGGAATGTCGTTGGCGTGCCCAGGCCTTGTCACATTGATGGATTAACTAAACCGGGTCACTCGGGTTGAAGCGAACACAAGCCAGGCTCTCGCAGCCTTGGACCGGTCAACCCTCGAGCGTGAGCGCCTCGGCAATGGACTCGAGCCGGGCCACCAGTTCGCGCAACGTCTCAAACTCGTCGTGCCCCAGTCGTTCAGCAATCTCGGACTCCACGACCTCAAACGCCAAAAATCCATTGATGATGTCCTGACTGCCGAGGTCGGTGAACCGGACGAGTCGCGCTCGACCATCGTCCGGATCCTTGATTCGCTCTACGAAGCCCATGGCTTCGAGTTCCGCAACGAGCTGGGCCACGGCCTGAGGGGTGATCCCAAGCCGTTCTGCCAACACCGAGGGCCGGGTCCCCGACAGCTCGATGTGCGGGTACAGCGCCATATGCGACGGTCGTGGATGGGGGTCCGTCGCGTGGCGCCTTTCGTCGGAGACCGCCTGGTTCACACCAAATTTCTGGTTTCTACTGCCTTGTGTGCTTGCGACGCTTCCCTTTGCGTTGCTTGGCGCGGGATGGTCGTTGGCCCTTTCGTGGCGCCGTGCCGAGCGGCGAGGCTGGATCGCGGTGCTGGGCCTGCTCAGCGTTACGATCCTCGTGACCGCGGGGTACCACCTCCCGGCGAACTTCCGCATCTGGTCCGGGTCGCTAACGGATTTGGAGCTTGCGACCGAGCTTAGCTGGTGGCTCGCCGCACACGCGCTTCGCGTAGCGTTCGCGCTCTGGGCAGGCGGTGTCGCACTTCTCGCCAGCAAAACTCCTGGAGAACCCTAGTACTTGACTTAGAGGTGGGCTCTCAAGACGCTGGGGTTCACGACCACCTACTCGGTGTCACCATCCTCACGCGCTTCGAGGAGGCGCTCGATCTCATCCGCCTCCGAGTCAGGCCCCCGCGGTCCTCGCACGAAGGTACGGCCGTCGAGCGTCATCGTCCACGAACCGTCTTCGCCCTCGACCGGCGGGGTGTCGATCGTCCAGGTCGATAACCCCAAGCAGCACGAGAGTTCCTTTTCCCACCCCATGGCGGGCCCCGCGAACGACGAGTTGCTGTTGGGGCCTTGGCTCTCGTACTGGAGGTTGCCGTTTGCCTCAATGACGAGCCGGGCTGACGACTCGCCGTCCTGCCAGGACCAGTCGCCCACCCAGTTGGCGCTGGGCGGGACCTCCGGCTCGAGGTCGGCCAGATTGGGTACGAGCCCACCGCAGCCGAGTGCCATGATGAGCCCCAAGGCTCCGGCCGAGATCAGGAGTGAACGCATCGAAGGCCTCCTCGAGAGAGCTATCGGATCCAGGCAGCGCCAACCATTGGGTGACCGATTCGGCTCAAGGCTTCGAGCGAGCGCGCAACTCCCTGGGTTGGAGTACCGCGTGGAGCAGGCGATGAACCGGCACGTCAACGCCGTGCTGTTCGCCCAGCCTTACCACCGCGCCGCTCTGCGCTTCCAGTTCCGAGGGGCGCCCGTTCAACAGATCGCGCTGCATCGAGGTGGTGCCCTCGGCAGGCAGGCTGTCGGTGAACTTCAGGGCCCGATCGACTGCATCGACGCCGAGCGGCACTCCCATGGTCTCCGCAAGTCGCGCCACCTCTGCCATGGCGCGTTCTAGCGTTTTCCGTGTCTCGGGTACGCGGCGAAGTTCGCCCAACGTGGCGTCTGCTGCTGCCCCGACGCCGCTCGCAGAGGCGATGAACAAGAACTTCTGCCACATTGCGATTCGCACATCCTCATGGACTTCGAACTGGACGCCACGGGCTGCGTCGAAGGTGTGTTTCAACCCAAGGCAGCGTTCATGGGTGGTTCCGGTGAGGTCCCCGATGGCAATCCATGGCGGATTGCCAACATGACGGATGTGGCCCGGGCCCGCAAGCATCGAGATCAGTCGGCAAGTGCCTCCTGCAACCCGGTCACTTCCCACCACCGCACCCAGTTGTCCTGCAGCTTCCACACCGTTCTGAAGCCCCACGACGAGGGTGTCGGGACCGAGCAAGGGCCCCATCCTCCGAGCCGCCTCCGCCACTTGCCAGGTCTTTGTGGCCACGAGCACCGCATCGACCACGCCAACCGTCGCCGGATCGTCCGTGGCCCGAAGGTTGGTCACGTGCGCATCGCCCGCCACACTTTCGATGCGAAGCCCCTGCTGTTGCAGGGTTCGAAGGTGGGGACCACGAGCGATCAGGGTGACTTCGACCCCCGCTTCGGCGAGGCGTCCTCCGAAATAGCCACCCACTCCTCCAGTTCCCATGACGGCAATGCGCATTGTTTCCGTCCTCGAGGCCCCAGCAGTTCGTACACCGAACCCAGATCCGATTCAGTTGACGGGGTGGGACCTGGTATTCGGCCCAGCATGATCATCCCACATCCAGATCGATCATTGCATCTTGGACGGGGGGCGGCAGGCCTTCACGTCGATGAAGGGCCTGACGTGCCGCCCATCGCAAAGCAGGGTTGGGGCCACGGAGGACGGCGACGACGCGCTGGGCACGTTCAACGGTCCACACCGCATACGCGTTGTAGAGCGAGCACATCCACCGCGATGACGCAGCAATGTCGGAGGGAGAGCCGTGGAGCAAGGTTGCGGTCGCGGACTTTGCTAGGTCCGATAACCGATGCTCTGCGCGTTCCGACAACGCGTGCATCGCGGCGGCATGCGTTCCGTCGTCCGACCACAACGGTTCGTAGGCGGCGGCCCACTGCTCGACTTCGTCGACCGGGCATTCGGATAGGTCGATTCGAGGGATGGGGCCGGCCGCCGGTTCTATCCGCTCCACTGCCTCCCCATCGAGTCGAGCCAGTACATGGCGCCAATCGTCTTCGAGCACCAGCTCCCCTGCGGCCCAACCCTCCCTCACAAGTTCGGTCAGTCCGGTTTGCAAAAGGCAATCGGCGACGGCATCGGCCATGCCGGTCCGTCGCCAGGGGTTCAGCTCGAGCCACCGCTCTGGTTCGGGTCGATAACCCGCCCCCCAGAGGGCTCGGAGCATCTCGACCCGCATGTCGTCTCGCCCGCCGGGGTGGCCCACCCGACTCGGGGTTGCGATCCAGGCCCACACGAGTCCTGCGACGTCATCGGGCAGGGGCCTTGGGAAATGGTCGACGCAGGAGGCGAGGGCTTCGTTCGGCACCACCGCGATGGAGCACATCAAACCCTGCGCACGAGACCCAACCGACGACCGACGCAGCCAGGTGGCCAACGACCAGGCAACGGCCCGAACGTGGAGGTAGCGGTCGTAGCCATCGTAGGCGACAGCGGTGTTGAGGAGTTGATCGAACACACCGAGGAGTTTTGGGTGGCCAGTCCAGGCCGCGATGCGGGCGAGGTGAACGTCCGCACTCCAGCGGAGCCTTCGTTGCAGCGCCGTAGCGCGCCGGGCGACATAGCTCGCGGGGGCCCGCATCTCGAGCCTCTGCAAGACTTCGTGAGCGGCGTAAGCCTGGGCTGAGCTTGGCGCTCGAAGGCGGGTCTCAGAGGCACGTAGGTCGGGCAGCTCGGTCGCTTGGGCCCGCTTCACGAGTTCGTCGAGGAATGGAGCAGCGTGTCCCTCGGCCAGCCGCAAGGGCAACACGCGGTGAATCAACCACGTGTCGCCACGGGTGATCGCATCGCGGAGCCCGTCGTCGTCGATGAGCTTCGCCAGTGCGGAGGAGATAACGGACGCTCGCTCTGCTCGATCCGACATGACAATGTGGGTTTCGTCTTCGTGGACCAAAGCGTTCCGGATGGGCGCGAGCGTTTCGAGCGATCCAAGCGTGGTCCCTGTGCGTGCGAGCGCCGCAAGCAAAGGCGCGAAATGGGTTTGGAGGGAGTCTTCGAAACCGCGGAGCCCGTCGATGAGGTCGTGCGCCGTCAAGGGTGACCCTGGCTTACAAAGCACGCGCCATGCGGCGTTTCGAACCTGCTCAGCAGGATCCTGGCGAAGGGGCCAGATCACATCAACGGGGATTGGACCCGGGCTCTCGGCGAGAACCGTAAGGGCTTCAACGAGGCGAGTAGTCTGCCCCCAGAAGGGCGTGGCGTCTTCGGGGTGTTCGGGACGTAACCGGCGAGGTTGGCGTACGACCAAAAGGGCACTTCGGACGTCGATGGTGCGAGCGGTCAATTCGATAAACGAGCGCCGTCATCATCGACCTCGCCGTCCCCCGTCACCCCGGCGGCCGCACGTCGGGGTCTTCGTGCTCCTCGCTTCGCCGAGAGGTACTTATCGAGGATACCGATGTTGTGGCGTGCAAAACCAGGCATGACGTCGATTAACGCGCTGTGTCGAGCTTCGGGGTTGCGGGCTCAAGGAACGAGACGACTCCCACTCATCAGGTAGACCACCCCACCAAAGCCCTCGTCCTCGATGTGTGACCTCACGAAAATGCGCTGGCCCGTAGTGATGGTCCCGAAAGCCGGGGCTGCCAGGAAGTCGGTGGTTGATGTAGGGAGATTACCAAACCCAGACTCAAATGCCGTCATGATCAGCCCGAGGCATGCCTCCATCCAGAGTGAATAAGCGGCATTAAGTCGTCCATCGTGGACCCTCGGCGTACCCATCTATTGCTCCTAGGGGAGAATCAGATGAAACGCCACGCGAGCATGTCCCAGACCGTCGAGGGAGACCACCCCCACCCTCACACGCTCCAGGCCACGATTCCTGACCGACTGCCGGCACCCCTCGTGCGCAGGCTGTCGGCCATCGACCCGGCTCGTGCAACGCGGGCGATCGGGGCGGAGTGGGGGATGATCGTTGCGGCTGTGCTCGTGAGCGCGTGGGGATTCGCGGAGAATCCGCTCGTCTATGGACTTGCCGTCATGTTTATCGGTGCACGGCAGCATGCCCTTGCGATCATCGGGCACGATGCGGTTCACTTCCGCCTGTTCGGGAATCGGGCCCTCAATGACGCACTCGGCAACCTGCTGGTTGCGTGGCCCATCTTCATGGACGTTCCAACGTTTCGAAGGTTCCATGGATCCCACCATCGTCACCTTGGCACCGAGGAGGATGAGAACCGCAGGTTGTGGAACACGCACAACGCTGCGGGCGAGCTGACGCGGGAGTGGCGCTTTCCGAAATCGGCAGGAGGGCTTGTGGCGGTGCTCGCGGGTCGGGGCGCCTTTTTGACCGGCATCTGGTGGATCGTCCGTTCGCTGGCGGGCATGGTGTTGTTCCGCATCTCGTGGGCACCCGTCGCGGTACGGGTGGCCTACTACGCCACAATTCTCGGCATCGTTTCCATGTTGGGTGGATGGTCGATGGTGTTGTGGTACTGGCTGACGCCCTTTTGTACGTGGTACATCGTCATCCACTACGTTCGGCTCATCTGCGAGCACAGCGCCATACCATCCGACGAGGGGGCCTACGGTCAGACTCGCACGACGCTCGCGGGGCCCTTGGAACGGCTCTTCGTCCTTCCGCGAAACGTCCACTTTCACATCGAACACCATTGGTACCCGAGCGTACCCTGGTACAACCTGCCCGCCCTTCACCACGCACTGATGGCGCAGCCCGGGTTCCGCGATAGGGCCGTCGTCACGCCCTCGATGATGGCCTCTTTACGGCAGTGTGTCCGGTCTTGAGTCGGAAGCCTTACTCCGGCTCGCGGGTCCCTCGCCAGACGTCTTCACAAAGCGTCACGACCCAGGACTGCGACAGAGTTGTCTTACCTCTCGCGTCGCAACGCATCGCAATGACCCGCCAAGCACGTCCTCGTCGGACTTGGCGTGATTCGTGCACCTGGGCATCCCGACTGGAGACATCATGAACCTGCACCGCTTATCCTTTGCCCTCGTCCTCCTCGCTGGCTGTCCACCCCTCGACACGATTTGTACCCTAGAAGCCCGTCCTTCCATCAGGCTGTCGGTCGTCGATGACTTGGGGGTACCCGTGCCCGGTGCCACCGCGACGTACACGGCCAATGGCGCCGAGCTACAACCTTGTTTCGAAGATGGGCCAGGTGGGCTGACCTGTGCCTGGGAGGTCGCGGGTGATTTCGTAGTGACGATCGAAGCACCTGGGTTCGAGCCGGATACGTTCACGCAGTTCGTGGACGAAGATGAGTGCCATGTGATTACCGAAATGGTGGAACGCACTCTGATGCCCATCAACTGCACGGACATTGCGCTGCCGAGTATTGAGGTATCGGTCACGGACAGCAAGGGAACCAGCATCGAAAGCGCCGATGTCGTATGGAACATGGCGGCCGAAGACGATCTTCCCGAGCCCTGCACCTCGTTGGGAGGCAACGTTTGGACCTGTGGCGAAGAGGTCGCGGGCGAACTGGTGGTCGAGATTTCGAATGCGGGTCCCTACGAAGCTTACCGCGAGGTCGTGACCGTCAGCGAGGATGAGTGCCACGTCATCACCGAGTCGCTCTCAGCCGTCCTTCAGGTTCTCGCTGACTGAGTCCGCTCCAGGTACCTGGCGCAGTCCACTTCGAACGGAGATACCGGACTCATCGCGATGATACGAGGAGGTAGTCGAGGTGGACTTAAGGACACTTCGCGTCTTCTGTGCGCGGTCTCCGTCGCCCCGATCGTCCAGCCCGATAGCGCTGCAGCCATGGCCCAGTGGATTCGGCGACGAGGATACCGCGCGCGCGCGGTGGGGGGAGCCCCGGGCAGTCAATCTCCTTCGCTATCGAGGCGGGTCTTGGCGAGCTCGGTAAACATGGTTCGATCATTCATTCACAGTTCGGTTCCACCACTCGATTTGCGGCGGTCCTGACCGAGATGCCACTCGTGGTCGACCAACCCGCCGACCGCCACAGACACATCGAGTTCGTCGACTTGAACACCCGTCACGGCAGCGGGGCGGGTTCTGGAGTCATTCCAAACAAACTTCGGGTGACCGCACCCTGCGGTCACCCGAAGCGAGTGCATCGCTTACTTGAGGACGTAGTCTACGTCGCCACCGAAACCGGCGGTTCGGGTGTTGCCACTGCCGCCAGCGATCTCACGGAGCTCGGCTTCGGTCAGTTCGCGGGCGACCCGGCGTGCCAAAACACGTTCCTTGCGCGGCTGTGCCTTCGTCATTTTCTTCATGGGTGATCTCTCCTGGTTGGACTGGGACCATTCCCAGCCAAGTGTTGTGATTCGTGTTCGGAAACCCCATCGTCGTGGTCGGAGTAGGCCTCACCGTGATCGCCGCGGACGTGGGCTTCGTCGATGGTTCGATCCAGCGCTGGATCGTGAAAGTCCGAAAAGCGCAATTCCGGCCGCCGAGCGGTGATGAGGCCCGTGCCTTCTTCGAGCAGACGGCAGAAGGCGTCCAGCACGGGCAGAGACGGACACTGCTCCTCGAGCCAAAGAAACTGCCCCGACTGGTTGACTTCGAGAAAGACCGTACGTCCGTCTGGCGTGACCATGAAGTCGAGGCAGCCGAACACGAGACCCAACCGATCCATCAGCGCAAGGCAACGACGTTCGAGGGATGGTTCGAGCCTTGCGGGAGTGAGCGTGTGCCCCTCAACGCCAGCTCGCCAGTCGACCTGCGAAGACGCGTGGGCCTGTGAATCGATTTGCACGACGAACAGCTGTCGACCGATGATGGTGACGCGAAGTTCGTGGCGCTTTTCGATCCGGGGTTGGTAGATCCCAGGCACCCAGGACAACACGGCATTGGGTGGCAAGTTGTCTTCATCGACGGTGGCGGTGTAGCTGACTGCCGCTCCATCCTCGAGGGCCCACGCACTCGTACGAAATGCCTTGTAGATCGTCTGGCCAGAGTGGGAGCCGAGGAAGGAACGGATTCGGGCGGGGTCACTCGAGATGAGGGTCGGGGGAACGTCGAGGCCAACCTGAGTGGCGATCGCAAGCTGTAGCGCCTTGTGCTCGGCACGAAGTGCGGCTTCGAGAGGATTGACCCAAAAGGCCTGCGGCGCCAAACAGTGACGGAGTCCCCAAAGCAGCCACCGCCACTCTTGGTTGGCAAACTCAAGATCTGCCGCATGCATTGCCTCGGGCAGTACTGCCGTCGTTGGACGTCGCCACCATACGCGGTCGAATGGGCCGTCCAATGGACCCTCGGGACCCCTCAGTTCGATGTCGTAGGTCCCATCCTGCGCCAACGACATCGACACCGTCGCGCGTTGGGGCAGGTCGGTGTCATACCACAGCACTACATCGTGGCCCTTTTGTTCAAGGGCCCGTGCGACGACCTTTGCATGAATGTCATCGTGTTGAGTTGGCAGGAAGAGGCGCATTCGTCTCGAACCCCGGCTGTCGAGACTTCAATTTATGCCTGGTCGATGCCAAGTGACCGGTCCTGGAAGGCCTTGGGACACGTCGGGACCTTGGAAGGACGAATGTAGTCGATTGACGGCTGGGAAGCATGGTTATGTTTTGTTAATCCGAATTTGGTCCAGTGTGTCCCATCGTGGACCATCGGCTCACACGGGGTCTCAAACCGAGTAGCTAAGGACGGGAGGCACGATGCTCGATGACGTGCCAGTCGACGTTTCGTGGTCACAGGCGGTCCTTGCCATGCTGTTGCGTCTTGGGACCGCATCCGATCCCAAGGAGATTTGTGTTCGTGTAGAAGCCCTTCTCCTGGACCACATGGCAGATGACGCGCGATGCCTGTTCTACGATGAAGAGGAGGGCTTGCTCTGGTCGGCGAGGGACGCGTCGATGGAGGATGCCGCGGCCGCCAGTCTATCGGGACAGGTCGCCGCCCACGGAGAACTGCGATGCGTCGAGGAGGCGCGTCGTCTCGATGGCTACAACCCACGCATGGACGGCCAAGGCGAACGGTTTCTGGCGGTCCCCATCCAGGCGAAGGGGCCTCCCGTGCACGGAGTGCTTTGGGTGAGCCGCGGGTTTGGCGAGCCCCCGTTCGCGGCGTCCGATGTCAGCCAGCTTCAACTGCTGGTTCGTTTTTTGGCACCGCGGCTCGACGAGCTGACGTGGCGTTCCGACTTCGACGTCAATCAAGCGGTGTCTCCGTTGTTCATCGAAGGCCCTTACCGATCCGAAGCGTTGCAGGAGCTGATGCATCGACGGGAGCGGGGCGCTCTCCTACACTTCGATCGCGGCCTGCTGAACTCGGTTTACTGGGCCTTCGTCGGCGTTACGGTCCTCGCACTGTTCGGTATCGTGACCGTGCCCATCGGTGACGATGTGCAAGGGCCGAGCGTCGTGCGATTGGCGGGACGCTCCGAGGTGGTTGCGCTTCGAGATGGCGCCATCGCCGACATCGCGGTCCAGCCAGGTGAAGCAGTCGTGACCGGCCAGATCCTTGTCACCCTGCACGATGCGGCGGCAGCCGCCGAGTTTCGTCGTCTGGAGTTGGAATTCGAGGAACAATTGCGTCATCTTCTGCGGAATCCCGATGACCCAGTGTCACGCCAGGCCGTGACGACCCTACGGGGCCAGCGTCTCGAGAGCCAGACGCGTCTTCGGGAACACCAGGTTCGGTCTCCGGCCGATGGTGTGGTGCAGGACCTTTGGGTAACCATCGGCCATACCGTCGGTCGAGGGGACTTGCTTGTATCGTTGGCCGGCGAAGAGCCTCATCCGCAGGTTTGGGCCATTCTACCCGGCGAAGCCAGGCCGCGTATACGACCCGGGACAACGCTGGTCTTTCGACTCGATGGGTACCGAGATGCAACCCAACATTTGAGCATCGACGAAGTTTCGTCGCACGTGGTGCGGCCAATCGAGGTCCAGCGCCGGCTTGGGATTCCACCCGAGATGCTTCCCCGCCGACCCGCGACCCTCGTTCGCGCTCGACTGGCCGATGCGTTTGCGTCGGCTGGCCACGAGTATCCGTTCCACGACGGCATGACGGGAACGGCCGAGGTTCGCATTCGATCAACGACGCTCCTCTTTGCCGTCTTTCCGTCTTTGGAGGCATGGTTTTGAGTCTCGCCACCCCCCGTCGGCGGTTGCGGCATGTGCAGCAACTCCAGGCGACTGATTGTGGGCCGGCGTGTCTGACGATCGTGCTTGGGTTTCATGGCCGACCCGTTCCGCTCGAAACGGTCCAAGAGGCTCTCGTCGTGGGGCGGGATGGCGCACGGGGCGAAGACCTGTTGCGCGTGGGAGAGGTGTTTGGGCTCCGCGGGCGCGGATTGCTCGTCGAGGGTGACGCGTTGTTGGAGCTGCCTCGTGGCGCAATCTTGCACTGGGGATTCGATCACTTCGTGGTGTTCGACCGGGTCAGGCGCCAACACGTCGACATTATCGATCCCGCGTCGGGTCGACGCCGTGTCTCGCTCAGTCGTTTTCGACGGTTGTTCACGGGGGCGGCCTTCGTCTTTGAACCGGCGGCCGACTTTACGCCCTCTCCCCGAAAACCTAGCCCCTACTGGGCACAGCTGCGACGCCTGCTCTTCGGTTCGGGTGTACTCGCCCAGATCGTGGTGGTGTCTTTCATCCTGCGAGGGGTTGCGCTCGCGGGGCCCGCCCTCACGGGATTGGTCATCGACTTGGTCATCCCGAGGTCAGACCTCGATCTGCTGCTGGCTATGGTGGGTGGCGCAGGGTTGGTAGTGGGGTTTCAGCTCGTCGCGTCCGCGATGCGGGGGCTGTTCCTGTTGCGGTTGCGAGGCCAGCTCGACCTCGACATGAACGTGGCCTTTCTCGACCACCTGTTGGCTTTGCCCTACGCGTTCTTCCATCGGCGGTCCGACGGTGACCTGCTGATGCGCATCAATGGTCACAGTACAGTGCGAGAATTGCTGACGACCAGTGCCATCGAGGCCTTGATCGACGGGCCTTTGGTGCTGCTGTACCTCATGGTCTTGTTGGCCGCGAGTCCGGTGCTTGCGTTGGTCGTCCTGGGCCTCGCCGCGTTGACGGTGGGTTCGTTTGCCGCAGGTCGGCTTCGATTCCGAGAACTGGCGACCCAAGAACTCGACGCTCGGGCTCGAGCCCAAGGCTACCTCGTGCATCTCGTGGGCGGCGTCGAGACACTCAAGGCTCAAGGTGTGGAGCGAGTGGCGGCGGAACGATGGTCGCATCTGTTCGTTGACGAGGTCAATGCGTCGCTCGAGCGAGGCCGTTGGACGGTGATCGCCGATGCGCTCAAGAGCGCGTTGGGGGTTGGAGGGCCGCTCCTGGTGCTTACCGTTGGCGCCGTGCAGGTGGTTGAGGGTACGCTATCGCTTGGGACCATGATGGCCATGTCGGCCGTGGCGGTCAGCATTCTGGGTCCGCTCGATGCGCTCATTGGACATGCTTTACAGTTGCAGGTTGTCCAGAGTTACGTCGAACGGATCGACGATGCACTGCGGACCAAGCCCGAGCGTAGGGGCTCGGTCGATGCACGGGCCCCACGGCTTTCCGGGAAGATTGAACTTGCCAAGGTGTGGTTCGGCTATCCCGGGCGTCGTCCCCTACTGCAAGACATCAGCGTCGACACTCCGGCCGGTTCGATGCTGGCCATTGTAGGGCCGTCTGGGGCGGGAAAGTCGACGTTGGCACGGTTGTTGGTCGGGTTGCACGAGCCAACGGCCGGCGAGATTCTCTTGGATGGGCGCAGATTGGCCACGCTCGATCTGCGTGCGGTGCGGTCCCAGATTGGGGTGGTGATGCAGAACACGCAGCTGTTGCCAGGATCGATTCGCGCCAACATTGCCTTGGGCTCCCCGAGCGCGAGCTTGCCGGATGTCATGGCGGCCGCCAAGCTGGCGGGGATTCACGAAACCATCGAACGGATGCCGATGGGCTACCACACGCTCGTTGGAGACGGAGGCATTGGGCTTTCGGGCGGCGAACTGCAACGTGTGGCCCTCGCAAGAGCCATCGTTGGACGCCCCGTGATGTTGCTCCTCGATGAGGCGACGAGCGCGATGGACGCCGAAACCGAACTCCAGGTGATGCAGAACCTCGAAGGTATGGGTTGCACGCGGATTCTGATCGCGCATCGCTTGAGCACAGTCGTACATGCCGACCAGATTCTGGTCGTCGAAGACGGGCGCATCGTAGAACGCGGACGCCATGCGGAGCTGTTGACGCGCCGTGGACGGTACGCCGCGCTCGTAGAGTCGCAGCGATGATCCTGTGGTTGCTGTTGGGGTGTCGTCCAGAGCCAACGCCGGTTTTGCCGGTTGCGTTGCCCGCGCCGGCCGTGGCCCTCCCCCCTCGACGCATCGGGTACGTCGGTGTGATCGTTCCGCACCGGACGGTCGTGCTGTCTGCCCACGGGATCGGCGTCGTCGAGCGTTCGGGCTTCGAGGTGGGCGAGCCGGTGATGTCGGGCACATTGGTGGCGACCGTGCGCTCGCCAACCCTTCCCGCTGTGATCGAGGCTGCCAAGGCGGAAGTCGAGGTTGCCATCATCGAGGCCGCAGCGGCGACGCAGACGGCAGACGCGTCACACCGACGGGCGGAAGAGGCCGAGTCGTTGCTTCGCCGTGGCGCGATCGCGCAAACCGAGGCGCTTCAGCTTCGGCTCCAGCGTGACCGCGATGCGTTGGGGGCGCGGCAAAAGAACGCGGCCGTCGACGTGCGGAAGGCCAAGCTCGACAAGTGGTTCGCGGACCATCAGGCAGGCCGACTCGTCGCCCCCTTCGACGGCCGGTTGTCGCGATGGTTCGTGGCGAACGGAGAGCGGGTCGAGGCGGGGGAGCCGGTGTTGAGACTCGCTGCGACCGACGAGCTGAAGGTTCGGTTCGCCGTTCCTGCAGCCCACACAGGGCGCATCGGTGTTTCAGAGAAGGTGGAGGTCGTGCTCGATGATGGAGGAGGAGCACTGGATGCCACCGTCGATCACGTCGCGCCCGAGTTGGATCCGAGTTCGCAGATGACGTTTGTGGTGGCTTCTGTCGTCACACAAGGAGACGAGACACTGGCCGGTCGGGCTTGCCACGTCTTTGTCGGCCACTAGCTAGGCCGACTGGGTCCGGCGGGACCGTTTCCCTCGATGACGGCTGGCCTTGCAACGAGGGGTCGTCTGCAGGTTGGCCGAGTCTTGTGCATCGAGCCCGTTGCGAGGGCCATTGGCGAAGTAAGTGCAATGCCGCTGGCGAACGATTTCGGGCTCTTCGAGTTGGGCTGAGGCATAGGCCTTGACGTTCACCAGAAGCGTGAAACGACCATGAGATGCTGTTTGGATCAAGCTTCGTTCCACGAGCGTGTGGACGAGTTCGATCGGCCCGTCCACGTCCAACACCTGCTCGACGGCAGCGAGGGTAAAGTCACCCTCGAACACCGAGAGCTGCGAAAGCGCCGTTTGCTCACGCGAAGAAAGAAGCGCCCAACTCCAGTCAAGATTCGCACGCAGGCTTGCATGACGGCCTGCATCGTCGTTGCGTCGCGCAATCAGCATGAACCGGTCTGACATTCGGGGCCACAGCTCGCGCGGTGGCAAGACCTGGACGCGTCCAGCGGCAAGTTCGATGGCCAGGGGAAGGTGATCGAGCTGCTCGAGGATTTGCGGCAACACGCGTTTGTCTTCCGATGTGAGGGCGGCATCGGGGCGCTTGGCTTCTGCGAAGGCCTGATACAGAGCCTCTGCATCACCCGCGGACAGTGGCGTGACGACAAAGAGGCGCTCCCCTGGAATGCCTAGGGTTTCCCTTGATGTCACGAGAATTTGTACCTCGAGAGCGGCGAGCCAGCCGGCCACGAGATGTCCCAGGTCCCGGGCTACCCGTTCAACGTTGTCGAGAACGAGGAGTTGGGGCCCTCGGCACGCCAAGCTCTCGAGGATGGCATGTTCGGGGTCATCGTGTGTTCTAAGGCCGAGGGACGCGGCAACCGCATGCAGGATGCCCTGCCGATCCTGGGCCCGGACGAGGTCGCAGAACGTTGTTCGCTCGAAGTGATGGGATTCGAGGGCACGTGTTGCCTCCAACACCAGACGTGTCTTACCGACGCCGCCTGGTCCCATTACCGTCACCAGTCGGCTCTCATGGAGTTCGTGCCGAAGGGAGCGCAATTCCTGGTCGCGACCGATGAACGGTCGCCAGGTCGCAGGGGGAAACGCGCGGACTGGCGCGTTGGGGGGGCTCGGTGGGGGCACCACGTCATCAGTCGGGACGAAGAGGTAACCTTCGCCGTGCCGGGTCAACAGGTGAACGGGCGACCCTGGGTCGGCCTCCACTTTCGACCTGAGCCGATGCATGGCTTTGTCGACCGCTCGGGTGCGGGTATTGACGACGTAGCCGAAGACCTGCTCTGCGATGTCCCATCGACATACGACCTCGCGCGGCCGCTCGACCAGATAGGCGAGAAGCGAGCGTTCTCGGTCCGAGAGGCAACCGCTTGCACCTTGCGTCAATTCGCCAGTGAGGAGATCGACCGTGCAAGTGCTGAGCACAATCCTGCGAGGCGGGTCTGCCCGCATGGAGCCTCCGGGGTTCCTCGGCGCTCCCTAGGGTAATCGATGACATCTTCGCATTTGGGTCCGGACCTGTCCGGAACTGTTCTTCGGATGTTCCGGACGAGTGCCGGCTCGGCATCCTCTTTGGGTTGTCCACTGCGCAGGCCCTAGCGATCGATGTCGCAGTCGCGACGGGCCTCCTCAAGCCACCGCGCCGTGGTCGGGCTGTTCGACCATCCCCCCTCGTCGGCGAGCCGAAGTGCGTCCGCGTAGGTCTTTCGTGCGGCATCAACGTGGCCTTGTGCCGCTTCCAGCCGCGCCTCCACGCAGCCGAGGTGAACGAGCGAATACCGATCGAGAACGCGGTCGGCGAGGGCCGTAGCTTGCTGAATGTCCTGGCGGACCCCTTCATCATCCCCACGTTCGAGGCGCAGGTGTGCCCGGGTTGTAAGCAGCGGCACCAGCACATCCCTTCGGCCATTCGGGCCCAGCATGGTCATGGCCTCGTTGAGCTGGGCGAGCCCCTCTTCCGAACGGCCTCGGCGGCCGATGAGCGAGCCGAGCGTCCCCAACGCCATGGCTTCGTCCACCTGGCGCCCAATTCGCCGAGAGAGCACGATCGCCCGCTCCAACGACGCTTCTGCCCGCTCGAATTCACCAACCAGTTCCTGCATCTGGGCGAGGTTTGGCAGGAAGAACACCTGCTGGACAAGGTTCCCGTGCTCCTCGAACATGTCGATGGCTTCGCGACACTCTACAATGGCGGTGGACAGGTCGCCGAGCATCGCCCGTTGGGCGGCCAGGTTCGCAAGCGTGTGAGCCAACCCTTGCGCGTCTCCGGCACGCCGATTGAGCGCCACGGCTGCCTCGTAGGTCGACACCGACTCCTCGCTTCTCCCAAGCCCTCCGAGCACCCTTCCCAGACCACCAAGGGTGTGCGCCTCGCCGAGCGCGCTGCCACACGCCCGGTGAACCTCGATGGCGTGTTCGTAGGCGGTCAGGGCTTCAGAACCTCGCGCCATTTCGTACAGGACACTTCCGGCCGTGCTCAAGGCAATGCCCAGGTTGTGACTCGGACCTAGGGGCTCGAGTGCGTCGATCGCGAAGTGGACATCTTGAAGTGCACCCTCGTAGTCTCCGGCCGATACCCGACACAGCGACCGATCCGTCCGCCGAGCAGCGATATGAACTGGATTTCCAGCATCCTCCGCGATCCGAAGCGCCTCCGCGATGTGAGTGTTGACCAAGGCGCGATTGCCGGCGCTTCGTGCGGCCATGGCAAGGCGGCTGACGAGAAACGAACGATCGACTCCCTCCGCATAGGCCAGGCTGCGCTCGACGATCGGAGCCCACATGTGGGGGCTGGTGCGTCGCATCACCGCGTGGATGCCTAGCGTTGTGGCCACGACCGTTGGGCCGTCACCCCGGGCTGCGGCGCGATCACACGCGGCCAGGAGTTCGGGAAGAGCCCGGCGAAGTCGGTGGAACTCGGTAAACGAAGACGACTCTCGAACCCTTCGGCCCTCCTGCGCCCAAAACGCACCGTGCTGCGTCTGGCCACGTTGCACCACCTCGGACGGACTGATGTCCTCCAGGTAGTGCCGAACGGTGGTCAACATGGCGAAGCCCGCCTTGTCGGGAGCCACCTGCAGCCAGGCTTGGTCTACCAAGGCCTGGATCACATCGACCTCGTCTAGATCGTCGTCTAACAACGCTCGGGCCTCAGGAAGGCCAAAGGGTCCGACCGCCGCGCAGAGCAACCCAAGACTGGTGCGAAGAGGCTCGTCGAGCAACGCCCACGAGGCGTCAAAGCAAGACTGCAAGCTCTGGTGCCGCCCCCGTCCCACCGGTGAGGGTCGGAGCAGCAGACCCTGCAGCCGCTCAACGAGTGCAGATAGCGGCAAGATGCGCGTCCGCGGTGCGATGAGTTCAATCGCTAGGGGTAGACCGTCGAGTGCCTCGACCAACCCAGGCAGCTCGCGGTCCTCAGCGTCGACGTGGCCCCGGGAGAGCAGCAGAGCGGTGGCATCCTTGGCGCCGAGCGGGGGCACCGCCATCACCTGTTCCTGCGGTAGACCGAGCACGCTGCGACTGGTGACCAGCCAACGGACGTTTGGCGCATCGTTCATCCACCGGGAGAGGACCGGGGCCAGGTCCGCGATGACCTGCTCGACGTTGTCGAGAATGACGACCGAGGGGGGGCGGCCCGCGAGCACCCAGCCGATCTGGGCCACGGCATCCCGGTTGGCCGCCTCGATCGACAGCGCCGTCCCAACGGCTTGCACAATATCGGCCAACCTCGTCGCGGCGGACAGATCGACAAGGGTCCCCGAGAGTCGACGGGCGAGCGCCGTCTTGCCCACTCCGCCGGGCCCCAGCAGGGTCAACAATGCAGGTCCCCCTTGGGTTTGGGTCCAATGCTGCAGGCGACGCAGTTCGTCGTCACGACCGAAGAGCCCCGTAATGGGTGGAGATTCGTCCGGACCTAGAGGTTGAACTTCGCCAAGGAACCGATAGCCGCGGCGCGGCACGGTCTCGACCCATTTTTCGGGGGCGAGGGCCTTGCGCAAACGACGAACCACCTGGGTGAGCGAGGATTCGGTGACGAACGTGTCGGGCCAGAGCGCTTCCGTCAGCTCCTTTCGGGTGAACAGCCGGCCGGGCTGGGTCACGAACTGTACGAGGAGTTCGTAGGTCAGCGGCTGCATGACAACCGGCTGCCCATCGCGGGTAAGCAGACCTCCGCCCTGGTCGAGAAGGAAGGGACCGAAGCGGTGCTGTTTACCCATGCGTCTACGTATCCAGACCATTGTCCACGGATGCGGTCCATATCAGGTTGAATGGTGGCGGCGGTCCCTTTTCAATGGCGCAGGAAGTCCAGCACCGTCGACAGATAGATTCGCGCTTGGTCCAGCCATCCGTAGTGACCACATTCGTCGACAACGACCAATCGTGCATCGGGAAAGCTGGCTGCAGCGCGTTCCGAGATGGAAACCGGAAGGATGTCCTGCCGCCCTTGAACGATCAGGACGGGGCGTTCAAACTGGGCTAGCGCTGGCTTTGTGTCAAATGCGATGCGATTCAGGTCTGCGGTCACGAGGCGGGCGACCTCGGGATTCGATCGCCGAAGTCGCGCTTGCACCCAATCGCTTTGGTCGTCGTCGTACACGTAGGCGCGTGCGAGGACCTCGGAGAATCGGTCGCGCAGGGCCTGACTGTTGTCGCCAGCCTCGTGCGCGGCTTCCAGTCGTTCGATCTCGGCGCGATCGGTGGCGTTGAGTTGCGCTTTGATCGGGACCCGAGGGTCGGTTGAGAACAAGTGCATATCGACGCCTGACGACGAGGAAAGGACGAGTGCATCGACCCGATCGGGATGGAGCGCAACGTAGTGGCTGGCCAGCATGCCGCCAAACGAGTGCCCGAGCACGCTCCACGATTCAAGGCCTAGCGCTCGTCGAATCGCTTCGATGTCGGAGACCATGAGGTCCATCGTCACCGAATGGGTGTCGAGCACATCGAGAGGAGATTTCCCGGTGCCTCGGCGGTCGAAGAGAAT
This sequence comes from Myxococcota bacterium, assembly GCA_039208735.1. Classification (GTDB taxonomy): domain Bacteria; phylum Myxococcota_A; class UBA796; order UBA796; genus DRPG01. The sequence goes on from JBCCQY010000086.1 coordinate 30,019, forward strand.
CACTTGGTGGCGCTTCGCAAGCCGGAGCGCGAGGTCTTCGAACCCTCGATGGTCCGAACCGAATCCGCCATGAATGATGAGCAGTGGTCGCCCCTCTCCGTACACCCAAAACGAAAGTTCAACCTCTCCCGAGGTCGTTCGAAGGGCTTGAGGCGATGAATGTTCCAGCCGACGCTCGATGGGACACCCCATCAGAAGGAGGAGCAGGGCTGCGGCGATGAGGGAACGATGGCCCACGTTCCGACTCCTTTGTGGCACGCCAACGGAAAATGTGGCCGGTATCTGGTCGTGCGGCTGATGGAGGCTAACGGCCGATGAACTGGATGATCGTGGCTTCACGTTGGATCGGTGCCACGAGAACCGGGTCGAGATCCAGGGGGTCCGCCGTTCGCTGGTCGGCTAGGTACTGACTGGCGACCGCATTCGGAATGACGAACATCCCGAGCGTCCCGGTTCGTGGGTTCGGGCTCATACCGCTTCCAAAGCGATCGTTTGGGTCGGCATCCAGGTAGTAGACCGTATCGTCGGGACAGCCGGCGCAAAGGACGTCCACGTTTGGCAGGGGCATTGGCGGACGTTCATTGGAAACTACGGTGCCAAAGACAAATGCGTCGTTGTCGAGATCGGAAGGGTCTCCCAACGCCGCCGCACTGGCATTCAGATCGTCGAAGAATTCGACAGAAATCCCCGTCACGTCGACCTGAGGCGGCCGGAGGTCACCGGCGTAGACCGCCGGGATGAGCAGCGTGTTGGAGGGCACACCAAGTACGCCCGAAGGCGCGGTCGAACAGCCATCGTGGAGCCGAACATGAAGGCCGAGGACCGGAAGCGAAGACGTTCCTCCGACCGCCAACGTTCCCTCCGGACCCACGACGGTCGAGTTGATGAGGAGTGGATCATCACCGGTGACGAGCGGTGTGGGATCGATCAAATCGACACAGATCCCCTCCGGGATCAGGTCTCCGCTCTCTGCGAATCGTGCTTGGGCGGTAATGCAAAGGGTGTCCGGCCCAATCACGTCAAACGATACCGCCAGGCTATCCGACGCAGGTGGCTCACCGTCGTCCGTCACCACGAACTCAAGATCCAGCCTTACGCCCACTCCCTTCGGCGGCGGCGTCCAGGAAAACTGCCCCTCTGGGGTCAGCACTGCACCGAGGGGAAGCGGGTTCTTGGAACTCCAGGTGAGGTTGTCTCCATCGGGGTCGGTAGCCTCGAGCGTTAGTTCGAGGGGTTCTTCGGCAAATACGCAGGGCAACACGGGCAGTTGCGCAACGGGATCGCCATTTGGCGGCGGAGGGACGGTAATGACGAACGAGGTCGTGCCCTGCCGCGGAGGGTCCCCATCGTCCAAGACCGAAACGGTTACCTCATGGGTCCCCACGTCGTTTTCGTCAGGAGTCCATCGAAACGTACTGCCTTGGACTTCCGCATCGTCGGGTCCCTCTGCGAGTGAGAAGACCAAGAAATCTCCGTCGGGGTCCGTCGCGAACAACGACGCCTCGAACCGTTGCCCCACCACGACGGTTTCATCGGCAATAGGCACCATCATTGGAGCTCGATTTTCAGTCATGGCAGGAGCCTGGGATGCACATCCGACCGCTGCCAATGCGGTGATCAGCTTGCAGGAGCGAAGCGACGAAAGCGGACCGCGTGAGCCTGCAGGCGGGTAGCGCCGAAGGCCAGCGGTGATCAGCAGCAAGCGAAGCTTGCGCGAAATCAGAACCGCAGCAAGCAAAGCTTGCGCAAGTCTGATCATGAGTACCGCACGCATTCGGGCTCCGTAGGTTCTTGGGCCATTCAAGTCACCATCGCCGCGGTTCGGTTCGACCGTCAACCAAACCCAAGGCAGATCAGACTCAACCCGACCAAGATGACAAAAACTACGATGATGGTCGTCGTACCGTCATCGGACGGTTGGGTTTCGAACGGCTCGGCGGAGGGCCGGCGACCTTGGCGTCTCAATACGCTGGCAACAGCCTCGCGAATGATGGGATCATCGGGTAGCCCACCAATCCCCAGGACCGCGATGGCCTTGGCCACGGGACTGTTCTTGTCTGCCACATGGGCCATCGCCTCCATTACCTCGGGGTCCGTTGGGTTCTCCAAGGCTTTGGTCAGCGGATTTAGCGCACCGATCAGGCGATTGGACTTGAGCACTTCTTCCAACGTCGCCTTTCGCCCCTGCAGCGCGGGCAGGTCGTGCCAACGCGCGACGGTGAAATAGGCCATCTGTTTGAGTCGACCGAGCGAATCAGAAGGGCGCGGCGGCCATAACTGCAAGGGTCCAAAGCTCGCCGGCCCGATGCCCTTCGGAATGAGATCGATGCCCCCAAACATGTAGGGGCCGAGCCCAATCTGCCAGTTTCCATCTTCACGCCGAATCAGGACGTTCGTGTGGGCGACCTTGACGAACACGTCGTGCTCCCCGCCAACCAGGTGGACGGCTCGTCCTTCGAGGGCTTGAATCACCTCATCGATGCGATCCTGCGCAATCTCCACCATCAAGCGGTCGCCCTCTTGCTCGACATGGACGACACCTTCGATCCTGACGTACTCCCGGGTCCCCTTTGCCCGAGGCCGAGCGGGCTCCGGTGCGGCCTCGCCTCTCGCACCATGGCATGGAGCTTAGCTTTGGCGAGGCCGGAACGCTGCGCCGAAGGCGATCAGTAAGACTAGGCCACTCGCGATGGGCAAGACGTCGCCCACCTGGCTGTACAGCGTCGGAATGCGGGTCGTCGGGACGGAAGCGAGCAGAATGCGTTCGCCCTCGAAGTAGCTGGCGGAACCTCGCACCCGCCCGAGTGCATCGGTAGCCAGGCTGGTGGCCCAACGAACCGATCGCACGACCGAATAGCCGCCCTCGATGCCTCGCACAGCCGCCATCTGGGAGTGGTAGGGGTCGATGCCACGCCAATCGCTCGACGGAATCAACGCGAGTCCAGTGCCTGCGGCGGCATGGGCCTGGCTTAGCTGCGGGAAGTCATAGTCGTAGCAAATCGCGCCGGCCGCCTTGCCGTACGGGCGGTCGTGCGCGACATGGGGAGCGGTGCCCGGGACCGCCCCTTCCCCGGGCACAGGATGGTGCTTGAGGTAGGTCTCCACCGGGCCTTCCGGTGTCATCCACACATACTTGTTCTCATAGCGGTAGTTTCCGTCCGTCAGCGGAATGACGTAGGCGAAGAGCACGTCGACGCCATGCTCCCGAGTGAATGCAGCGGCCCGGTCGAGAAACGGGCGCTCGGCTTCGGGGGCAACGGCGGTGGCGCCTTCGTTCCACACCACCACCTCAGCCCCCGCGGAGACGGCTTCAGCCGTTCGCGCAAAGAGCTCATCCGTGCCGGCGGCGAGCGCTTCGCCCTCGGGAAATGCGCCATCCCTCATGTGAAGGTCCGTGGTGACCGTGGCGACCGTGACCTGCGGTCCCGGCAACGTCTGGTCGAGGCGAACGCTGCCGTAGGTGTGGGCGAGGACGACAAGCCCTGCTGCGAAGACCGCAACAGGGAGGAATCGGGATCGGTCTTGCCGTTCGATCAGCACCGCACTCACCACAGAAACCAACGCGAGCAACAACGAGACTCCGCCAAGTCCGAAAAGGCTCGTGACCTGCAAGAGCGGAAGGTTGTCGAGTTGGGAGTACGCGAGGCTGCCCCAGCTGCCCATGTCGCTCGTGGAGTACGAAAGGCCTTCCAATGCGACGGTGAACGCCGGGAAGAGCACGATGCCCCACCCATCGCCAAGGCGCCGGCGGAGGGCTTCAAACGCTGCATAGGCCACGAAGGCGCCCAACGCAGTGGGAACGGAGAACATTGGTGCGAACAGTACGGGAATCGGCTCGGTGATGATCTTCGCGATATTGATGAAGGTACCAAGCTGAATCACAAGGAAGAAGACCGCCCATTCCCTCCAGCCTCGCAAGCGGCGTAACGCGAGCAGCCAAGGGACCGCGGCGATCCAACCGATCAAGCCCACGTTGAAGCGGTTGCCCGCCATTGCTGTGAACAAAACGCCGATGGCCATCAGGCCAGCCAGGGAAGCGGTGGACGCACGAGTCCATTCCGACCGCGTGGACGCGGCAGGTAGGGCAAGACCAGTCATGGATCACTCCGTGGGAGGTGGTTCGGCGCGAGCACCGACCCAGATCAAGGCAAGTTGACGGCGGTACATCGGGGCGACTTGGTCGGCCCCTGAAATGCCGAGGGCGAGCGGGATTCCGAAGAACACCGAGACAATGGCAAGAACGACGACGGAAACGTTCGTGTGAGGGGGCAGCTCCCCCACGGCCACCGCTTCGGCAACCAGTTGGGGCAAGATGTCGCCGAGGCCGCGGTCAGGCAGTTCCATCACCTCGGGTGCGTCATCGAGGAACAGCAGGCGCTCAGCGAGTTCGATGGGTTCGTCAACGCCGAAGCTGCCGACGCGGGCCTGCGCCGCGATGACTTCGCTCATCACGCGAGGATGGGGCGCGTTCCACTCCGCCGTGGTCACCAGGATCGCCTCGATCGCGCTGAGCACTTGGTTGTGTTCGGCGCGGACGGCCCGCGCCATTTGGCCCACCCGCAGGGTCCAGAGTTGGATGAAGTGAGCCAGCAGGTGGTCCTTGCTCGGGAAGTGGTTGAAAAAGGTGGCGTCGCTGATCGACGCCGCCCGAGCCAACTCGCGAACCTGAATGTCTTCGAGCGGGCGCTCGCGGAGGCGTTCAAGGAGTGCCTCGACAAGCGCCACGCGTGTGCGAGCGCGCTTCTGAGCACGGAGAGGTTGATCACGGAATCGCAGTGGGCTCATTAAATTATTTAGTCAGATCTAATTTTGGGGTCAAGACCAAATTTGGAGTTGGATAGAATTTCGAGATATTTACATATCAAAAGGACCCTTTTGCTGAATTCTCGGGTTCTTCCTTCCGGCATGTGCTGCGGTCCATACCAAACTTACCTGGCCTTCTCGACGGCATACTTTCCAGAGGTTTGTGCGGTTGTCGCTGGCAGACTGGCATGCTCGGCCACAAACCCGGGAGAGAGTCACCATGCGTATGCTGATGATGACCATGGTCGGAACGTTGCTAGCCTGCAGCGCAGATTCGGATGAAGACGGGCTCACGAACGGTGAGGAACGGAAGCTTGGTCTCGATCCCCAGGTCGCAGACACCGATGGCGACGGACTGTTGGACGGCCAAGAGGTCGAGTTTGGCACCGACGGGCTCAAGGCCGATACCGATGGCGACGGCTACGGCGACCGTGACGAAATCCATGAAGGCACGGACCCGAACGATGCCTCGGACGTCATCTACACTGGAAACTGGCCCTATTTCTTCGGCAAGGACGACATTTCGGGTCAGCGTGGTGGCCAGCAGATGAGCATGGGACGACGGTTCCGTCGTCTCGAAATGGTGGACCAGAATGGAGAGATGGTCGACCTTTACGACTTCTACAACGAGGAAGACAAATACGTGCTCCTCGACATCTCGGCCGAGTGGTGCGTGCCCTGTCAAGACATGGCCGCCTGGCTCGACCACCAGACCGAAGGGTTTTCGGAATTCAATGCCGTGCGCGATGCGGTAGATGCCGGTGACATGTACTGGGTCACGATCATGGGCGATACCGCAGACGGCAGCCCCGTGAGCGTTGCCCTAAGCGAGCGCTGGCATGAGGCCTATCCCACCGAGCCCATCGCGGTGCTCGCGGATGAGTCGGGCGAAGCTGTCAAGTACGCCGACGTGCCCTTCTGGCCGTTCCTGATGTTGCTCGGTCCCGATCTCAAGGTCCAGGCCATCGACTCGAGCACCGATTGGCTGGCGCTGCAAGCCGCGATGGACGTGCTCTAAGGGGCCGACCGTACCGTCCACTTGCCCTTGCTGTTGCGAGTGAGGGCGAGTCCTCCCAACCCGACCACGGCGCCTCCACCGACCATGCTGGCCTTGAGAACGCCGCTCGGGTCGATGCGATCCTCGGGGTCGGTGGACGCGTCAGCGACGAACAGAAACCCTCCCACCACCACGCTCGACCAACCGAGCACCTGGGCCCAAATGCCGGTGTGACGAAGGGCCGACGAGCCTGTCCTCACGTCGAGGACGGTGGTGCCGTCCTGAAACGAGTACGAAAAGGTTGAGGGAACACGCCCTTTTCCAAAGGTGACGAGCTTTTCGTAGCCAGGGGTCACCTGAGCTGCGCACGGCGCCACGCAGAGGTCTTCGTAAAAGGAGGCCACGTCGGTGCGAGACCCTTGCGTGCGAAGGCCCCGACCGGTCACCCGAGCAATTTTGATGTTGGGCCGAGCCGTGTGGAACTCGATCGTCGCGGTACCCGCGTCGTCAGCCTGCGCCGGTGAGGCCGTGATCGCGGCCAGAAAAAGCGTCAACATGGGCCCCTCCTCTGCGATTCGCATCCTATCCTCACCACGCGTTACAATATGAATGAGCGCTCATTCATCTCATTCGATACGACCTGAGCGCACTGCATCATGGAGGTTGAATGTCGGATTCGATGAAGACGCGGCACGCCTCGGAGGACGAGGCTCGTCAGCTCACCGAGGATTCGCGGGAGTCTTGGGCGGGGCGGAGTTTTCTCCGGGAGCTGTTCTTGGGAACCCTGCGGCTCGACTGGATCGATCCCTACCCGCACACGCCGGAAAGCGAGGACTTCCGCAAATTCTACGCGGAGCTCGAGCACTTCCTCATCCACGAAGTGGATTCCGATGAGATTGATCGGACGGGCGACATTCCCGAAGCCGTGATCAACCGCCTTCGCCAGATGGGCGCGTTCGGCATGAAAATCCCGAAGTCCTACGGAGGACTGGGGCTCAACCAGGCCGAATACTGCAAGATCTGTGAGTTGCTCGGGTCCTACGACGGCAACCTGACGGCGCTGCTTTCGGCCCACCAGTCCATCGGGGTGCCGCAACCCCTCAAGCTCTTCGGCACTCAAGAGCAGAAGGATCGGTTCTTCCCTCGCATCGCCAAGGGTGCGATCAGTGCCTTTGCATTGACGGAGCCCGATGTCGGTTCCGACCCGGCTCGCCTCGCTACCGAAGCGCGTCGCACCGAAGAGGGTGACTGGATCATCAACGGCGAAAAGCTCTGGATCACCAACAGCCTCGTGGCCGAGTTGCTCGTGGTCATGGCTCGCGATCCCGAGACCGACAAGATCAGCGCCTTCATCGTGGAAACGGATGCG
>JBCCQY010000087.1:0-37089 GCA_039208735.1 Myxococcota bacterium
AGCGTTCACACCGTCCCTCGTGATCCTCCCCCCGAGAACCATGACGAGTCGTGTTGTACTTCGTGAACTGTCGACGCGATCACCACGAATCGTGAATTTTCTGATTGTTTAGCTATTGAGCCTACTTTCTCGCACTACGAATGTTGTGACTATTCACGGTCAGTGTACGCCGTTGGCTGCGGAGACCGGCGTAACAAAGAAAGTACCCTTCAAAGATGAAACCAATCATCGATCTAGGAGGGAAAGTGCATGGGAGAATTCGTGGACACTCCGGAGCGTCGTTTCATGAAGCAGGGAGCCAGACAATCCATTCTCAGCCTCCGGAGCGCGGCAAGGGATGTTGGCGCGACGCTGATTGGCATTGTTGGCTTTTCTGGTGCGTGGCAAGACAACGCCCGACCCGAAGTAAAGTCAACGGTCGAGAGGGTCATCAACGGGCTATTCGATCGGGTCGCGGAACCAGAGCCGGTCTGGTGCGTCAGCGGAGCAACAGACTTCGGCGTGCCTGCGGTGGCTTATGCCATCGCCAAGCAACGGGACCTTTATTGCGTCGGCGTCACTGCCGGAGAGGCGCAACAGTTTCCCCTCGCCGCGCTCGACCGATTGGTGGTGGTCGGCGATCGCTTTGGAGACGAGTCACGGGTCTTCGTCGACGTTTGTGACCGCTTTTGGATGATCGGTGGAGGATCGCAGGCCGAAACCGAAATGCGGATGGCGGCTCACCTCGGCAAGCCCATCACGGTCGTCCGAGGCGTCGGCGGGCGGGCCGACGTCTTGACGAAAAGGGATCTTCCAAACGCCAGATTTATCTCCGCTGACGAGTCTCTTCAGAGCGATGGATCGAGCAACTCAAAGCGGTCGCACTCACGCAGGTGGAGCTGAACGATGCCTTGGTCCGTCTGGTAGAGATCCGGAGGCAAGTTGTAGGCCAGCAGTCGTCGTCGGACGCCGTTTTTTGTCCGATCCCATCGACGTTCATGGTTCTGGGTGGGCAACCAAAGCTTCATGGCAAGATCTCGCCAGTGCTTTGGGCCCACCTGCTCGACGACGGTCAACCTTCCCAATTCGCGGATGACGCGATGCGAAAGGCCCACGAGATGGATCGGCGTCCATCCGTCCACCTCGATGGTGGTCAGTTCCTCTTCACTCCGGATCACAAGCGGTGGAACATCGCCACCAAACTTCGTCCCCTCGGCGCCTGCTTCTTCAAGGGTGCGAAACTCGAGCCAAACCTCGTGCTCCCCTACCTCGATCCAGTCCTCCTCTTCCAACTCGCGAGCCGGTCGTCCCGGTTCCCGCAGGTACCACGTGTTGTGGGCCTCCCAGATGTGGATGCGGTCCGCCTGCAGGCCTCGCCGGAGCAGACCACCATTGGCAAGGTGCCACATGGGTTCGCCAAGCAGCACCGGAGGGGCATCATCAACTTGAAGGGTCGGCACCCGAGGGGGGCATTCGAGGTCCGTGACCCGAATCCACAGACCCGCGCCGAGTTCGCACATCAACCCTTTTTGGAGGTTCAAAGCGTCCGAGACGCGCTTGCCCCCGAACCACACCGGGCCTCGATAGGGCAACAGGCAAAGCTGACCCTTTCGAAGGTCGATTCCCGCGTGGGCGACCGAGATGTGTGGGTCGCGCAACTGAAAGTCTGCGTTGGGTGCTCGACCGATCATCCCACCAACCTCCAGTTCCCCTTCCTCCTCCAACCACGACTCGAACTTCACCATCGGCCTCATTCGGGACCTCCTCGGTTGTTCCGAACCCAACATCACACCAGATGAATGCAGTGGGTCCCCCCTCCTCCCCCCCCTATGAACGATGGAATCTCCACAATCACACCACCTTCACGCCGTGTGAATCCCGTGAATTGACTTCACCGAGCTTCGTGCCAGGTTCTTTGTCCCTTCAGCCTGCTCGCCCCATGGCGTTGCTCAGGAATCCTCGGGAGGACCGTTGAACGACGAGAATCGTGCACGGCTGAGGCAGTTCGTCGAAGATAACCACCTCGGTCGCTCGACGGAGACCATCGACGCTCACGTGGCAGCGCTGGAGGTACTCTTCGACGACGAAGACCTCGACCCTGCAAACGCCATCACGAGCTACCTGCGAGGTCAACAACTCCCAGATTCGCTCGCCGACGGTCTCCTCCAACTCTATCGAGAGTTTCGTGCGAAGTCGCCCATCGGGGCGCGGTACCGAATGCTCGCACCGCTTACCTCGGGGGGCATGGGTGTCATTCGCATCGTCTTTGACGAGCGGTTTCGGCAACGGGCGGCCATGAAGGTGCTGCGTCGAGACCGGATGGAGCAGCGACGAAGGTTTGAGCGTGAGATCAGCATTCTCGCGGAGTTGCAGCACCCCAACATCCTACCCATCCATGACTGTGGACGGATGGATGATGGGCGTCCCTGGTGCACGATGCCCCTGGTCGAAGGGGTGGACTTCGGACAGGCGGTCCAGCAAGCCCATGCCCAGCTTCGGGCGGGCACTCCACGCTGGGAGCCGGGTGCGGAGGGCTGGCCGCTCATTCGACCACTGCTTCGGGGCTTCCTTGGGGTTTGTGAGGCAATCGCGGCCGCTCACCGGCGCGGCATCCTGCATCGGGACATCTCGCCCCACAACGTTCATGTGGGTCCGCACAACCAGCACTATGTGCTCGACTGGGGCTTGGCCCGGCGGGCGGGCGATGGGTCCGCCGACACGACGGCAGAAGGCATCTCCAACCACGCTCCCGTAGACCGCACCGTTGGCTTTATCGGAAGCCCCCGCTACATCGCCCCGGAACTCGCCTATGAGCAGCATGATCAGGTCGATGAGCGTACCGATGTGTACGCCCTGGGTGCGCTGCTGTACCTGCTGTTGTCGAACCGCCCTCCATACGAGGGAACCGACTGGAGAACCATTGTTCAACTCGTGAGATTTGGGCCCCCACCACCGCCAGGCATGATGTCGGTACCTGCCACGATGGGACGTCCGAGCCCCACCGGATCGGGCACCGGCTCCCGCCACGCGGCCCCCCCTCGGGAACTGGTCGAGATCTGCGAAAAGGCGATGCACCGGGAGTCATCCGAGCGCTACGAGTCAGCCAACGACCTCGCAGAGGCCTTGCAGAACTGGCTTGACGGGGCCACCGTTCGCCAGGAAGCCCTACGGATGGTCGAAGCCGCGCTCGACAATCTCCAGGCCATGAAGGCCACCCGGACGCATGCGGCGACACTCCGACAGGCGAGCCAGACCGCACTCGAGGGCATCCAAGCCTGGGCGGACGACACCGAGCGCCACCGGGGTTGGGAACTCGAGGATGAAGCCCAGGAAGCCGAGCAACGTGTGCTCGAGACGCTGCTCGAGGTGCGTCGTGAGTTGCATGCCGCCCTGCGCCTCGTGCCGTCGCTCGAGCGTGCTCATGAAGCCCTCCTCGCCTCGTACACCGAGGAACACCGCAACGCGGAGGCCCAACGGGATTGGAAGACCGTGTTCCGGACCGAATCGAGCATCCGGCTTCACGTTGAACAACTCCCGGTGGACAACGTGGCACGGCGAGATGCAGAGGCGTACCTCGATGGTCAAGGTACCGTGACGCTGCAGACCCATCCGCCGGGCGCGAAGGTGGAGGTGTGGCGGTATGAAGAGCAAAACCGACGGCTCGTACTCGTTCGGGAACCCGACCTCGATACCACCACGCCGCTCGTGGAACAGCCGTTTCCAATGGGCAGCTACCGACTGACCCTGAAACACCCCGATCGGGCCGAAGTTCTCTACCCCATCGAAATCTCGCGTCAGCAGTCGTGGGAAGCGAAGGAGGCCATCTGGCTTCCTCCGAAGGACTACCTCTCGGATGATGAGGTCTACGTGGCGGCGGGGTGGTACTATGTCGGCGGGGACGCCTCCGAGGCCTACGACAACCACCCCCTGGCGCGCGTATGGCTTAGCGGGTTCGTGATGCAACGGGTTCCCGTCACCAACGAGGAGTACCTCGCGTTCCTCGATGCGTGCGACGACGATGCCCGCGAGCGGTATGTGCCCCGCCCGCGGTCCCAGCCCGAAGGACCCCTTGAGGAGCCGCTCTTCGACAAAGTGGGGGGCCGGTATGTCCTTCAGCATCAAGAGGTACCCATCCATGGTCGGCTACCGGTCACCAATGTCGATTGGCACTGCGCCATGGCCTACCTCAACTGGAAGGCGGAAGACCGAGGGCGGCCTTGGCGGCTCCCGGGCGACCTTGAGTGGGAGAAAGCAGCACGAGGAGCGGACGGGCGGATCTTTCCCTGGGGCAATCACCTCGAGGCATCGCGCTGCCGCCTCTTCAACTCCCAAGTCGAGCCGATGAACCCGGTTCCCGTCGACGAGGCACAATTCCAGGCCTCGGATGAAAGCCCCTACGGCGTTTGCGGACTCGCGGGGAACGTCCGAGATTGGTGCTATGACGCGAGGCGCTCTCAGCCCTCGAACCCACCCCAGCCCGCACCGGAAGGGGGAAAGGCCATCGTTCGAGGCGGCAGCTGGCGTTTCGGCGGTAGCTCCGCACGGGCGACCAGCCGTTCCGAAGAGCCACTATTCGAACGCTTCGACTATTTGGGCTTCCGCGGCGTCTATCCGATTCCTTGGGACCCGACTCCATCGTAGTCGTCGTCAGAACACCTTCGCGACATCCAAGCCACACAATAGCGTTGTCGCCTGCTCTTGGGTAAGGTCCATCGCCTCGAGCTGCTCATCGGTTGCAGAAAGCTCGCACGAGGCGGGCTCTGCCTGGATGGTCAGCGTCCCGGCGTCCTCCAGGGCCTCCTCTTCGAACCGATAGAATCGAACCACCCATTCGGCGGCACTCGAACGGGCCGGAACTGCGAGCAATCCCTGCTTCGTGGTTTCCACCGAGGTACCTGATACTTCACCCACCCGTCGGAATCCCTCGGGTGTGCCTCGCCAGATTGCGGAGGTGAGATTCACCATTCCCGACGAGAGCGGCACGATGAGGTCGAGGTCCGCATCGCCGTTGAGATCCTGCAGGCGCGGAGGAACGATGGGGACCACGATCGTCTCTCGAAGTCGTTGAGGTGGGGCTTTGGCGACCACGATCTCGATGAGAATCGACGACACCTTCCCCTCGGTCAGGTGCTGAACGGCGACGGACTGGATGGCATCGGCCTCGGTAATCCGGCAAGGCTCTGCAATCTCGCCAGGTCCGGGCTCGCACTTCGGCAGTTCGCGAGTGCGGGCGAGAGCCGGATCCTTTGAGAGTTCCGCCGACGGATCGACTTCTGGCTCGGGCTCCGGAACCTCCACGACGGTGGGCGGCGGCTCGGCCGGAGGAGCGGCCGAACCGCCGCACCCCAAGGTCATTCCTCCCATGAAGGTTACGCAAAGTCCGATGCGGATCTGATCCATAGGTGTTCCCACGCGCTCTCCCTGCGAAGCTTCGCCAAGATACCTCAACCACAACCCCGGCGACCCAACGAGCGTTTTGTTCACACCGGACACGGTCTCACGTCGACATTGGGGCAAGCGCGTCGAGAATTCGCTCGAACAGATCGTCAAATCGCAGCGTCGGTTCCCCCCTCGGACCCGGATCCAAGCCGGGTTGGAATCCCTCGGCAAGGAAGGGGTCGAGCCACGCCGGATCGCTGGCGAGGACGTGGATAACGCTGTAAGGCGGATGTCCCTCAGCCAGGAATGGTGGCTGATGGTCACCAAGCCACAACATCAACGTGGGCCGAGTGGGCGGGGCCAATCGCGTCGCTAGAACCTCGAGGTCGTAGCCGACGACGGCCTGGTACGCAGCGTAAGTAGCGCCATATTTGTCTTCGACGTCGGCCAACTCCGAGCGATAGCGAGCGAAGGTCATCCATAGGGCGGGAACGGGCTTACGGTTCCAGTGACCGCGGTACCCCTCCATCGTTTGCCATTCCTGCGCATCGTCGAGAATCGGCGGGGACTCACGAAAGGGATGATGCGAGGTCGCGAGGTGAAAGAACGCGAAGAGCGGATCCTCGATGGGAGCGACAAACCTGCGTTCGGCAACCTCGATGGTGTACTGGTCGGGGATGAATCCCCAGCCGACCTTTGGGCCTTGGTAGTCGAGGTCATCATGGAATACCGTCGTCTCGAAGCCAAAGTGGTTGACGAGTCGCACTCCAGGGCGAACCCGATCCTTCGGTCGTACAAGCACCGTGGCGTAGCCACGGTCCGCGAAGAATCGAGTCAACGAGGGAATGCTGCGGCCGCGTCTCGCCACGTGGTCGAAGGTGGCCTGTCGATCGACATGGATGCCGGTCAGCAAGGTGGCATCGGCCATCCAGGAACGGCCTCCATGGGTGGGCGAAATCCCTCGGCCTGACGCGATGGTCCAACCAGCAGCCCGCAGAGGCCCCTCCAGCTTGGCCAAGGTGGCGCGATGGGTTGGCGCAATGGCGCCCTCGAAGAGCACGTCGCCATAGCTCTCAATCACGTACACCCGAACGTCAGGCGTTGTGGTCAGCTCGCGCGCCACCAGGTCGGTACGCGAAACCACCCGTTCCTCAATGTGATCGTGGAGTGCGATGCTTTCCGCTAGATTCGAGACGATGGTGGGACTCCAGGGCCCGTGCAGGGCGGATCCGACCGTCGCACCGATCAACGCCACGGTCACGACGGTGCCGCGATGCTGGGACGCTTGCGTCAGGTGCCCAATGGCGACCGACGCAAACCACAGAAGAGCAATGGCCGCAATGGAGCCAAGTACAACCACCGCAACGGGGGCGACCGGACCAGCAAGATCGGCAATGAACACGGCAACCGGCTGAACGAGTAGCATCAAATCGTACAGGGGAAGCAGCTCATCGGTTGCAATGACGGAGGCAGCCCACGCGACGCCGAAGAGACCAAAACCGCCCCAAGCCGCCACGACAACCCCGCGCACCAGGGAATGCTGGGCCAGGTCGGGTCGTACGCTCGCCAGTCCGAGCAGCCCGAGCAGCAACCATCCGACTTCGGGAACGCCCATGAGGGCGACCATGGGCTTGCGAGGCAAGAGGAGGGTCGCGGGAAGCCAAATCAGGCTCGCGGTGAGCCCGGCGAGGAACACGGGATGCGCTCGCCACGGGGTCCGTCTGACTTGAGCCGTCGAGGGATTGGCCAATGCACACTCCTGCCGAAGGTCAGGGCGTACCGATTACCGCCTCCAACAGCAACGTCGTGGGTTCGGGAAGGGCGGCGCCCCTCGCCCTACCACTTGTTGCTTTTCTTGCGGTTGGCCTCACGACTTCGTAGGCGAGCATTGTGGTAATGGTTGGTTCCGCCTTTCGACTTGGGCTTTACGTGGTCGACTTGGGCTTCGTTCTTCGGTGGGGTCTTTCCGCGTCGATGACGTCGGCCCCGTACGAGGACCTGCCCACTCTCGTCATCGCGAAGCACTCCCCCGTTCAACTGTCGATTGACCTGTCGGATGCGCGCCTTTTGGGCTTGGGTGAACGCCCGATTCTTGCCCTTCTTCGTTCGATCAATGATATCCGAGTAGGAGCTCTTCCAAGCTCGCTGGTTGTAGGTGATCCAATGGCCCTTCGAGCCCAGGGCTTTGATTTTGGCGCGAGACGTCGTGAGCGTCTTCTTGGACGCTTTGCGTGAGGACAGGATCGCGCCGTTCGACTTAAGCACGGCGTGGTTGGCGCGACGCAGCGCTGCACGAGACACCGTTCTGTGGATGACCCGTGGGCTCACCCGAGGTTTTGAGGGGCTCGCGACCGTCTTGCTGGGCTTCCAGCTCTGGGGGCGTGCAGTGGCCGAGACCGAGATCGACCGAGAAGGGGCCTTCGTGGTCGCCCGAACGGTAGCGCCGGTACCACCTGCGCCACGCGTCATGGTGCTGCGAATGGTCTTACCTGCCTTTCCGTAGGGGGTCCCTGCGTGGGCATTTCCTATAAACAGGAGTCCCATCAACAAAAAGCTCGAGGCAATGAAGCGTCCCATTTAGTTCTTCCTTCCGTTTTTCAATTGGCTGCTTCGGGTGGAACGAAGCGTGCCTTGCGCGACGCCGCCAACGGCCGCCCACGGCGCAATATGCTTGAGGCTATCCACCAACTCCCCGTGGGTGCGTAGAGAATCTCCGCTATTGATCTCCCAAATCATGGCCTCGCCGAGTTCAAACCCGACCCGGCCTACGAGCGAATTCATGACGGGCCTGGCAGAGCGACCAAGCACCTTCTTGGCAACACCACGTGGGATATTGACGAAGAACGAACCAAACTCCCCTGCGGCATACGCCTCACCGTGCCACTGCCTGCGCATCGCCCGCTCTTGGGTGGCTCGCCACTCGATCTTGGACCAATTGGGCAGGTCCCGGTACCGAGGCTTGTGCTTTTTGTTGAAGAGCCCGCGGAGCCACTCCCCCGCGTTGCGCATACCAACCGCGACCACCGCAGTCGTCGCAAGCACCTCAGGACCTGCACCGAGGACCACGCCATCAGCGAATCCCGCAACGACCGAGCCACCCTTCGTCATCTTCTGGTCTCGAGGGTTGAAGTACTGCTTTACAAAGAAGTAGCTGGTCTCCCCGCTTATGAGTTGTCCTGAACGGTACACCTTGAAGCCAAGAGGGACCTCGATTCCCTTTCGCCGGTCGGTGGCATGCTGGTTCAGCAGGGCAACAATATCGAAGGGACCGTAGACCTCACCTCCTCCAAGGTTCACGAGCACATCGCCTTGTTGAAAGGGCAACGGTCGCCCATTGGCGAAAGACCCCAAGTGGCCCCGGATGCGGACACCGCGTACGACGTGACCGTTACGGTCTTCGGGGATGATCCCCAGCGTGTAAGGGAAAACCTCGGCGTTCCCCCATTCGCGCTCGCAGGCCATTTGTCGATCCAGGGAGCCGCGAATCGTCCGCGCCCGATGAAGGACGTCCTGCAAGTCCGCTTCACCGTCGACAGGCTGAGCCAGCTCCGGAATCCAGTCTGGGTCTTGGAAGACGAACTGATGGCGATCTCCGAGCCGCGGAACAGAATGGAACTGGGCTTGGGTTCCGCCTTCATGAAGTGGACCAGGCAGATGGCGTAGGCCTCGCGTCAAGGCCGTGGCGTCCACCGGAGGCAAGTTGCGGGTCTCGCTCATGCCTACCCACTCAAGAAAGTCGATCGGCATATCAGAATCCTCGAGCACCGCATCTCGATAGACGAAATGTACGAGGTCCGTGTTCACCGTTTGCGCGTAGACTTCGAACGTCGGCTCGGCGAAGCGCAACCTGGTTTCGTAACGAAGGCTCTGCCCCGGGTGAAGGGTGAGCCAGGATTTCGTCAGCCACACCTCCCCGGCGACGGGATGTGTCACCGCTACACGTAGGGGATACACCGTGGCATTGATCAGACGCAGCTCAGCATCGTGGGTATTGAGAACCCAGTACACCGCTGCAGTGATCGTTCCGAGCGAATAGCCCAGCAACACGGCCCCACCAACCCGCAAGCTGCGTTGGGTCAGCCCGCTGACGCCCCCGACGATCCCAGCCAGGACCACAAGGCTCGTCAGACCGATCAGTACGGTGTTGCCTTCAATGGACTCACCAACGTAGAGGAACCACTCGAACATACGGCCCCCCATCAGTCCAGTAGGATTCCGGCATCGACAAGCAGGTCGAGCCGATCCATAAAAACACCAAGCACGACAACCGGTTCCGTTCCCCCATACTCCGCAATTCGGCTGCGCAGATGAGTGGCAAGTTCGGGTGTATAGCGTCCGCGCACTGGCGTTTCGTCACTGTACCCCCAGATTTCGTGAATCTCTAGGGCGAGCAGCATGGTGTGTAGATGTTGGCGATCGATTTCGGACCACTTCCCAGAAGGGGTGGCGTCCGATTCAAGGGCCAACTCTTCGGCCAGGATGATCCGTACGTCATCCACGGCGCTTCGCGGATTGGGTTCGACGTCGATGGGGTCGTCACCAGGCGAATTCGATACAGTTTCAGGAGTCCATTGGCACGCACTAAACCAAGCCATCGCCATGAATACGGCGAGGACCTTGCAGACCAATTGCATCTGCTCTCCGTCTTTTCGTTGGAGCAACTTGGTTTTGAGTCAGACGACTTGTTCGTCAGTCGTTCAAAGGGCACGAGAGCGTCGTTCGAAGGACATCACCTCCAAGGCTGCGAGTGCGGCCGACAGCCTAGCGCTACCCCTTTGCCTGGCAAACATCCTGGGCTGTCCGCGTCAGATGCCATTCGTCTTGGATCTACAACTGGAACTCGTCAGACATCTCACAAAGCGCGTTCCAGTCTTCGAGAAAGCCCCGCACTGTGTCGCGATCGACATGACCTGTGACCGAGATGATCTCCTGATGGATCCCGAGGCACGCATCCAATACGAACCGCGCCTTGTTGTCCACAATGTAGAATCTAACCAGGCCATGCTCCCGAGCCTTGTCCCAGTCGCACGTGAAGACCTCAACGCCACACTTTTGTTGCGCGGCGAGGATGCCCTTGGTCTCTTCCAAAGAAGCCAGCTTCTCATCGAGGAAGAACACGCGTTTCATCGTACCCCCCGCGTCAACAAACTTCTTCATGAGTCCCATCATGGCTTCGTCCCAGAAGTAGTCCCGCGACGGTAGACTCGCGGCATGCAAGGTCGCACCCGGGTACGAGAGCAACACGTTTCGATACATCGACCGGAACCCTTCATTGACGGGCCTCACACTGACCCGTCTTGTTGTCAGTGCCTCGTGTACCGCGTCGACGGCCTTGCCAAGCATTGCGTCCAGTGCTGCGTCCATTCGAACGTGCTCGCGTGCCACGTCGATCACTCCCGCGAGGAGCTTTCGACCTTCCTCCGGGTGGGCGGCAAGCTCATCTCGAATCACCACGGGAAGACGAGACAGGTAGTCGTCTTCTTCCCGGTATCTTACAATGTTTCGAATCGTTCGATACAACGTTTTCTTCCAGCGCTCCGACCGGCTGGACTCGAATTGCCGCAACTCCGCCCGCAACCAGGTGCTCAAGGCATCCCGCAGGGAGCGGAACCGTTCGCACCCGACCAGAGGGTCTGCCAGACCCGGTGAAAGAGCGAGCAAAGGGTGGCGCACCGCAATGGAGTGAGCCCATTCCGGCAGCGCTTCCGCTCCGACCAGGACCACTGCGTCCAATTCGTCGTGAACGGCCCTCGGCGCACTGACATCGGCCAGCTTCCACCAAATGTGATCGGCGTCGCCGCCGGATCGCCAGTTCTGGATGGCCGACCCGAGGGCAAACTCGTCGCGGGTGAGCAAGGGCACGATGTGAACTCGAAGACCCTTGACGCGAAGGAACACGACACTACGTGCAATCTGCAGCAGCAACGTCTCGCCGTTCGAAGCTATACCGCTGATTCCCAGCGTATAGATCCGTTCATCGCCGGACTCGATTTCGCGACTTCCATCGGCCGCCCGACGAAGCACGAAGGTGAGATCGGAACGGAGGGCAGGTTCGACCCCGTTGTCGTGCAAAACGAGGTCGCCCACGATGGAGGACAGCTCGGTCCGTCCGAGGACCTCGAGGCCACGATCCAGCGCATCCTTGGCCAGCGGTGCGCTTCTGGCTCGATCCCGCTCGTGAACGGGACAGAGGATCTCGATGACGAGGTCACTTGGTTCGGTGCGTACGCCGGCCTTGGTGAGGCCCGCCGCAAGCTGCCGCAACAACTTCCCAACCTGATTGTCATCCATTTCGTAGAGGAAGCGCATCGATTGTGTATGGGTGCGCCTTCGGCTGACCTCGCGCGCGACGGTTGATGGTGTCCGCCCATCACAATCCACATACCCCTCGATAAGGGCCTTCACGGATCTGGGACCTCCCTTGTCTCGTAGGGCATGGAGCCTCCGATCCAGTTCCTTGAAGTCGATTTGGCCGTACCGCATCTGCGACCTCCCTCCAAGCAGTCCGATGAACTAAGCCTGGTGTCTCATGAGACAAGATCGGTCTGAATATCTGGTCGCGAGGCGGTTACCACGCCGGAAAGACGGGCGTAAGAGAGATCAGACCTTCCGCCCCATTCGGCCGCTACCACGATGACGGGGCGCGCGGCCACGGGGGCAGCTCGTTCGTTCGACGTTCCCGAGACGGCAAGCTCCTGCGCGCCGTCGCAGTCAAAGTCCTCACCTCAACGGATCCGGCGTCACGTGCCCAGTTCCTCGCAGAGGCCCAGCTGGCCCATCCCAACATTGTGCCCATCTTCGACTACGGTACCAACGACAACCTCACGATCGAGCATTCGCCTCTTCGGGCCTCGGCAAACATCGCCAACGACGCAATTGCAGTGCTTGTTAGTGGCTTCCAACGACCGTTCGATGCCAACGTCTGGATTCGCGACACCGTGTTCACGCAGTCGAAGGTGGCTTCGAGCTACGGGCAAAGGTATGCGCCTGAATCTCATCGTTGAGGATGTTCAATTTCCCGAGCTTCCTTCTGCCTTTGTGTCATCCGTATTTGTTTTCGCCGGCCAGCTCGAAGGGGCCCTTTCCGGACTTGCGCTTCCGGGCGATGTGCGCACGGGAAGTTCCGGTATCTGCTTCCGCACCGCAGGCCCGCTGACGCTGGAGGTCAGAGACATCGACGTCTTTGGACATCGGTCGTTGGAGGGAGTGTTCTCTGCAAGCGCCTACGGCGAGTTGAACCTCCTCATCGAGGACGCTCACTTCTCGAACAACGCCAGTGGCGCACTCTCCGGTGCGATTGGGATTCGAGGAGAACCCGCCATGGTCGAAATTCGCCGACAACGATCGAGGAAAAAACCGCTCCCTTGGTCGCCGGACTCCTGGTCGAGGGGTCTGGGGCAAGCGTCGAACTGGATGACGTGGTCGTGCATTCCAACGTCGCCGAGGATGCGACGGGAGCGGCGGTGTCCGTCCCCGGGGTGCCCTGTCACCGCACCCCTTGAACGTGCTCTCGCCCTACGGAGCGTCAACGAACGTGCAAGCGGTGCCGCGTTCGTCTGTCGGAAAATCGAGTTCAATGTCGCCGAGTTCCTTGACGAAACTCTGATCGCACGCGGGAAGATTCTCGGGATCAAAGGTGAACTCCGCCACAAGGCCCGCACGATTCTTTTCGGCTTGTTCCACAGTTCTGTGGAAGCGGACGGTCCAAGTCTGTTCGCCAAAACTCACGGGGCCGTAAAAGCCGATGGCGCGTCGCTCCACGAACTCCAACAACGCGTCGGCAAACAAGGAACGGACCTGCGCACCGGTAATGCCGCCGTCACCTTCGATGAGTCGGCCACGCCCGTTGGCGGTCACGATCTGCTCGAAGTCATCATCAGGGCGCTCCTGCAGTGCCAAACCGAAGACCTGGAGCCAATCACGCTCGTTGACCTTTCGGACAAGCTGCCCCACCCGTTCGACCACGGGCGGTTGGGTGACGGAACAAACCGTCTTGTCACACAGCCCCTTCGGCACCGCGATGTCCCGCTCGCTGGCGTTGTCCCCACCGTCCGAGAAAACGACGAGAATGTCTGAGTTTCCGTTAATGCTACCGTTGTCGGCAGTACGGTTGGCATCCGCAAGCTGGATCCCATAGTCAATCGCCGCATACAGCCGTGTCGCGGCTCCAGCTTTGGGCGCCGTGATCAGGTTGAGATCCTCGACTTGGGGTGGTCCGTTGAGCACGGGCTCAAAGATGAAGTCGTTGAACCAAACGAACCGCCACGTCAGGATGCCAGGTCGTCCTCGCCAAGTGGTATTCGCATCCGCTACAAGCCCCTGGGCAGACTGAATCATGTCGTTGAAAATGCCTCGGTCGACCATCGACGTACTGGCGTCGAGCACCAGGGTTACCGAAAGGTCGGATGGCAAGTTGGTCGTGGCGATGCCGCTCGCCCCTTCCGTCAAAACGTCCTCACCGGTGATGCCTTGGCAGGCTTGCACGCCAGCGGGCTCACCGGTCTTGGGATCCCGACCGACGAAGCCTACGAAGACCGCGGTATCGGTCTCCGATTTGTTGTAGCATGCGCCCACTTGATCGAGGGTGACGGCCAGCTGCCCATTCTCAAGTGTGGATGGCATCTCACTGCTCAACACCCCCACGCTGGAGCAACCGATGAGGGGGACCAAGGAAAGGAAGACGACACGAGAAACCATGCTCGCTCCACGTTGCGACCCCGCCTAAGAGGCCTGCAACTCCCGTACTGTCTGAGCAAGTCGTGTCCAGCTCGTGTCGTTTACGGCCTGTGAACGCTTGCTCAGTGGCAGGCGAAGCTTGCGCGAGTCAGATCAGGCTTCGTCGCCTGCGGCTCCTGCAGCCTGATCACTCTTCCTTGTAGATGAGCACGCGCGCCGCGGCCGCCCGCACCGCTTCGACCGCGACCGCCTGCACGTCGTTTCCTTTCGCGTTGACAGGGTACTCGGCGCTCGGGCCGTCCTCGCCGGTCCGGCTCAAGAATCCCTCGAAAACGATACCTCCACGGGCCTCGCTGCAGGTTCCAGTAATCTGCCAGGTCTTCGCGATGGGGTCGCTCTCCCAGTGCACGAAGTTGGCGAAGCTCTGGCCCCCCACCTCACGGAGCCGTGCGTTGAGCGCATCGCCACAGCGCAGCGTGTCCTGGCGCCCCCCACGACCTACCACCCGAGCGCTCACCATGACCGGCAGCACCTTGCGGAGCTTAATGGCGCGTCGGTCTTGCGCGGGAAGCTGCCCCAGCGGAAAGTCAGCCGCACTGCCCCGTCGGGTGACCGGCTCTTGGACGCCACCGATACCCGCCGCGTGCTTTGGCACCTGGGATTCGGCCCAGGCGAGCCAGCGACTGACCATCAGCAGGTCAGCCTCGTCGAGGGCAGGCCCGAGCATGCCTTCGATGAGCGCGTACGTCAGCACTCCCTGACCGAAACGGCTCGCCTCGTAGCTGACTTTGTTGGCCGCCGCACCCGCGAGGAGCCAAGCCCCGGTGCGCTCACGGGACCGCGCATGGGCGCGGATCACATCCGACGACAGCGCCGCCCGCGTGGCCGACAGTTCAGCGTCGATCTTGCCTGCAGCGCACGTATCGAGGATGACCACCCGCTTGAGGGCCGGTATCCTCGAGACGGCAACGGCGAGTTCGTCTCCTGACATGGTGCGAAGAGGGCGAACACTTGGGTCCCGGACATCCTCGAAGGAGCCGGCATCTGGCAACAGATAGAAGTAGTCATCGACGTCGCTGTCCGTAAACGCCACCCCGTGGCCACTAAAGTAGATGACGATGGTGTCGAGCGGATCGCTTTGAGCGAGCCACGCAAAGCCTTCCTCAAGGGCGGCCTTCGACGGTGGGGCATGCACGTCCGGACCCTGGGAGGTCGAAAGGATCCGCACGTGCGTCCGGGCGGCACCGAACCCGCGAGCGCCCGCGACGGAAAGCGCCTCGGCGAGCCGGTTCGCGTCGTGTGGAGAGTACTTGAGATCGAGCTTGTCACCTCGGTAGTCCCCGGTTCCTACCGCGAGCACCCAGAGGTCGGGAGCATCTTCGTTCGCATCGCCCTGGGCGGTGACTTCGATGTCGAGCGCACGCGAACGTAAAATGCCACTGGCACTGAACACTTCGACCCGCAGCCCGTTCTCACGGCCCGGCATCCAGGTGGGCAGTTCGGCAAGCGACAACGTGCAGGGCTCACCATTTCCGAGATCGGGGCATCCCGACTCGACGACCGAGGTGACATCACTTCCGTTGAGGGTCGCGAACACCCCGCCGTAGCCGCTGCCCCGGTCTTCGATTCGAAGCTCGAGGATGCCTTCGGGGGTGGGCCCAACGACGTGAACCACGGGCGGCGCTTCCACACTTGCAAGCGGCGGGACCTCCCGCAACGGCTCGTCGTTGTGTCCCAGGAGCTTCGCGAGGAGCCCTGGCTCGTAGTAGCGATCTCGCAGCTGGGCGAGGTCGTAGGGCTGACCATCGATCACCCAGCGAAGCCCGTCGAGCGCGGTGTCGCCCGTATCAAAGCGTCCCTTGGGGTCCACAACCGCCCAGTTGCCATCGTCGAACATGTAGAGCGAGGCACGAACGTTGCCGGTCTCCTCATCGACAACGACGAGGCCGGCGTCACCAAGGGAGAGCCAAGGCGGCGGAGTCTCGGTGGGGGGGCGGGCCTTGAAGGACGTGACCTCACCAATGGACTCGCCACTCGACTTCACGCGCCCCCAGTCGATGCGGTCACCGATGAACGGCGCACTGCGGTAGCGGTTGATTCGCCATCCTTGGGCCTCGAAGGGATCGGCGACGTAGACCTCACGGCCCATCATGTCGATCGCCGCGCTGCGAAGGCTCCCACCGCGCTTTTCAAGTTCAAAAAGCGGACGCGAGCCCCATCGGATGTTGTAAAGCGTGGCCATCCGCGAGGTCGTGCCCACAAGCAGCCCACTGCGATGAAGCTGCAGCGAGCGCACCGACGTGCGACCGATCTCGTATACGCCTCGGACGCCTCCGGTCTGCGGGCTCCACACCGTAGCGTGCCCGTCATCGTGACCAACCGCGAAGAATTCGGAGGTCGTGGTCAGCATCCGAGGCGCCCGAACCGAGCCCCGCATGGCCGCGACACGCGTGCCATCAGCAAGCGACCACACCCCGATGCCGCCGTCGATCTCCGGAGCCGCGACCCTTAGGCCGGCAGCATCCATAAGAAGGCCCCGATCGACAAACGAAGCTGTGACCACGGTCTGCTGCACCGTGGCCCCATCCCAATGACGAAACGTGGACCGGTCATCCATCGTGACAACCGTCCCGTCGGGAGCGAACGCGGCATCGATCTGTCGACGTTCCTCCGTCTCGAGAACGAGGGTTGAAACAGGCTCACCGGTGCGGGCGGCCCACACCGTAGCCGTCGCGGTGCGATCTGTGGTCACAACCCGTTTTCCGTCAGGCGAGATGGCCACCGTCACCGAGCCCTCTGAATCCCCCACCTCCCACGACTGCACTAAGCTGCCCGAGCGGCCCTTGAACACGCCGACGGAGGGGCCTGCCTCGGAGCCGAGGATCGCGGCAACCCAACGGCCATCCGGCGTCGCGGACTGGGTCGTCACCCGCGTCACCCCTTGGAGGGTACGCCCGCTCCGGCCCTTGGCTCGCCACAGCGCAGCGCCCTCGCCTTTGTCGACCGCGATGAGACGTGTGCCTTCGTCGACGAACTGCGCAGAGGTCCACGACGCGTCAACCGTGACTTCGCTGAGTTGCTCCGCACTCGCCACGTCCCAGGTAAACCAACCTCCACCCGCGGTCGCGGCAACGACCCTCGAACCATTCTCCGTAAAGGCGACCGCAAGAACCTCATGGGGCACTTCGATGCGATTCAGCATCGCGCCGCTCGCGACGTGCCAAATGCCCACAGCCCCGTCACGACCAGCACTCGCGAGACGGGTCCCGTCCGCCGATAGCGCGACCTGGCGGACCGACGCAAGATGCCCGACCTGAGGAACGAGACGCGCGCCAAAGGCTCCCTCGATTCCCACCGTCGAGAGTCCGATCACCGCAAACCAGCCCGCGAGCATCCTCGCCCTCCTTCGAATCGGCGTAGACCGGTAACTCGCATCGTCGGCGACGAGGGCGGTGCGGCTACCCCACGACCTCACCATCCTCCTTCGTGAAGGTCTCCGGCGGGTGCTCGAGCAGCGCAAAGACCGCCTCAGATGGACGGCACAGTCGAACCCCTCGAGGGCTGCAGACGATGGGGCGGTTCACGAGCACCGGATGCTCCAGCATGGCTACGAGCAGGGTTTCATCGTCGGCCTCGGGGTCGAGCAGTCCCAGCTCCGCCGCCGGCGACTTGGTGGTACGGAGCGCGGTCCTCGGTGTCAGGTCTGCCGCCGCGAACAAGCCGAGTAGCTGCGGACGGGTCCACCCTGTCTGGAGATACTCAATCACGACGGGCTCGACGCCAGAGGCCCGAATCATCGCCAGCACGTTCCGTGATGTCCCGCAGTCCGGGTTGTGGTGAATGACGACGGCCATGGCTCCCTCCTCACTTGCTCGGATACCGAAGCTCGATCATGGCGTGAGGCGCTCTGCAGACCAAGCGCGGCTCGCGCCAAAGGCGTAGCAATTTTGTTCCAACTTGTTCCGCAAGCCCCATCGACAACACGCTATGCCGCACAGTTCGACATTGGCGCACCGCTGTCGGCCGGAAATGAGGCAAACGTTCGGTGGGCGATCGACCCCTGCGGTACGCGCGATCGGGGCTTCAGCCGCATTGCGTTCATCCTCATAGCGTTCGCTGGGCCCGACTTTGGCATCGAGGCACCCATCATTCCCTTCGAAGACAGCCTTGGACTCCCGTTCTTCGGTTTGACGGCCGCCAACACCCATCGGGCCCCATGACCCTCTACATCTTCGCCGGGCTTCCAGGAACCGGAAAGTCCACTCTGGCGCGCCGACTTGCGCAACACCTAGGCATTACCTGGCTCCGGATCGACACCATGGAGCAGGCGCTGCGGGACGTCGGCTTACCCGACGTGCTTCGGTACGGTTACGACCTAACGGCTCGCATCGCCGCGGATCAACTCAAGCTGGGCCAATCCGCCATTGCGGATTCCGTCAACCCAATCGCGGCATCGCGGAACGCCTGGCGTCAGTGTGCGACCGAAGCGGGCGCTAACTTTGTCGACATCGAGATCATCTGCTCAGACCCAGCCGAGCATCGTCGACGGGTCGAGACCCGAACGCCCAGCGTCCCTGGATTGGCCCTGCCCACCTGGAACGACGTGCTCGCTCGGCGCTACGATCCGTGGGATGTCCCACCGATTCGCATCGACACGGCCGGTCGGTCGCCCGATGCGGCGTTCGGCGCCCTGTTGGCCTCGCTTGGATAGTTGGGCGTCCTTCCCTCGGGACGTCCTGGCCACCCCGACCAGATCTGGCCCGACTCGACCACTTCACCGCCCAACACCAATGTGTGCTCGACGAGCTGCGCGCAATCCTCCACCTCACCCCACATCAATACGCGGGAGTCGCTACGCAGGCTCACCTCCCGGCCGACCGCGATGGGGCCAAGTTCCCACTGACCGCGGGTATTGAGGTGAGCCACGATGATGGCTCGGTCGATGACGGCGCCGTCGCCGATGGTGAGCAAATCGGGCTCGGTGGCCATCGGATCTGCACCGTTGGGATAGAGGCAGACGCTACGGCCAATTTGGGCGCCCAACGCGCGAAAGTAGTCAACCATGAACGCCGAACCGCCGAAACTGTCGAGCAAGGGCCGTCCGCCGATCCACGATTGATGGAGACGCTGGATGGCCTGGTGAAGCTTCCACCGTTGGCAATAGGGTGATTCATCCCAAGGATGAGGACCGGGCTTACGACGCCCAATGAGGACCCACTTCGCACCGATCGAACCGATCAACACAAGCGCGGCGCCCCCCGCATGCACGACGATGAAGCCCGCGAGCAGCCAAAGTCCAAACCCAAGAAAGCCCGCATCGAAGCGAGCGGCCAATGGCAGAGCAATGGCCAATGCAAGCAGGAGGAGGCTGGCCTTGATGAGGGCGCCACACGCAGTAAGCGTCGAGTTGACGACGCCGTAAGCCCATTCCGGAAACACCCGGTAGGGGGCGATTCCAGAGGCGTGAACTCGTCCAAACGGCCGGATCGTCGGTGCGTCTCGAAGGCTAGATCGCCCAGGTTCCACCTCAATCGGACGCTGCCCATCAAAACCGAGCCAGGTCGAGCCCGCCGGAGCCACGAAACCAGCTGGCGTAACCGTGCCCGTTCCCAACACCGCGTTGCGACCCACGACCGTGCCAGGGCCGAGGAAACAGCGGTCCGCCACCGTAGCCCCGTCCTCGATCGTGATGGCCGCCGCAATACGCCCATCGCATGGCAAAAGCGTGGTTCGGGACCCGAAGGTCACATCGTCTCCGCACGTGAACAGATCGTACTCAATGAGCTGATGGCCGCTTCCCGGCCAATAGATGCGACGGCCGACCTTCGCCCCCAGCAAGCGGTACAATGTGCTAATCGCACCAAAGTTACTGCCGAGGAGCGGGCCGAGCCCCCCGAACGTACCGTCGGGAAGCAGCCGCCACATGAGGTACCGGCGAAACTGGGCCCAAGGCCCATCGCAGTTCTGACTTCGCACACCTCTCGCTTGACGCGGATCGGCCCCCGCACGGAACCGTCCGATCACCAGCCACTTCAGCGCGACAACCCCTCCGAAGTACAAGAAGGGACTGACCAAGGCCAGACTCACCCGCATCAGGAGGTAGACGGTGACCTTTTCGGGAACCAGAAACCAACTGGCCGCGTCTTGCCAACCGATCAACGATGGAAGTGGCCTCACAAGTAGCAGAAATACATAGAACGGCAGCCACGACGCCATGTGGTTGGCTCCGACCAACCCATTGGCGAGAGCCCGCAATGCGAAGGGCGGATGGATGGTCCGGGGCCGGCACCATCCCGCCATTTTCGCGTCGGACGCACCAGGTGCGAGATGACCATCCGAGGGCCATTGGGTTCCCGGAGGCACGATGGCCCGCCTGCCCACCGTCGCGCGAGCGCCGATGGAGATAGGCGCGAACACCATCTCGCCGGCGTCCATTGCGAACGGGTGCACCACCGCATCCGAGTCGATGCAGACGTCGTCTCCGATCGAAAGCAGATCAGGCTCCCCAAGGTCCGCGTTCGGCATGATTCGCGTCCGTTTGCCCACCGATGCGCCGAGCAGCCGGTAGTACGCAGCGGTCAGCCCGTAGGACACGCCGAAAAGCCCAAGACCGGTGAAGCGGAGCCACTGGTTCACCAACCACCACCGCAGGTACGCGCTCCCCCACAACGGATGCCGCCCTGCCTGAACCCGACCGATCAGCAGCCATTTGCCAAGGACCCCGAGCAACGGAGCCCCAAGTCCCATGACTCCCCCCGTCACGAGAAGTGCGGCGATCAGCGAGCCCGATCGCGTCAGATCCCACGTTTGGTAGGCGCTCACCCAAACGATGAGGAAGACCAGCCAACCAGCGATACGCCGTAGCGGGCCAAACGTCAGAAAGGGTAGCGCCTGCACCATCCGTACCCCCCACGACTCCGAGATACGCCCACCTGTGGGAGAGACCGTGTTCTTTGGCTTCGGTTTGGAGGGAATCAAGGTCGGTTGCAGCGACCGAATCGCCTCCGCCAGGGACGCGATGGTCCGGTGGCGAAACACGACCATGCTTTCGATCGAACGTTGGCCGGATCGGCGGAGGCGCGTCGCAAGCTGCACGGCGGCGAGGGAGCCGCCACCAAGCTCGAAGAAGTCATCGGTTCGGCCAAAGTCCGTCGAACCAAGCAGTTCCGTCCACAAACCATGGAGTTCCCGTTCCAGCGCGTCACGAGGAGCTTCGGAAGGTCGATGGAAGTCCTCGGCCACGACGGCCTGACGTACGACGATCGGTTGCCGCCGGTCCGCGCAGGGAGGGGGACACGTCGCCTCGAACATGCGCTCGGTCAAGGGGGACCGCTCGTCGATGGCTCCAAGCCCCAAACGCTTGGCGAGGCCGATGCGCACGACCTTGTTCGTGTGGTTGCGGGGCAACGCATCCATGTAGACCACCACGACCGGCCACTTCGACGGATGCAGCCGCTCCCTTAGGAACGCGTGCAGCGATCTTAGGTCGGGCCGAGGGCCTTGGGGGACGATGACCGCGCCGACGACCTCATCCAAGGTGTCATGCTCGACGACGAAGGCCAACGAAGCCCGCACATCGGGATGGGCCAGCAGCGCCGACTCCACCTCGAATGGCGAGATGATCTCGCCCCCCCGATTGATGACTTCCTTGCTGCGTCCGGTAATGGTGACGAAGCGATGTTCGTCGAGGAAACCAAGGTCTCCCGTATCGAACCAGCCATCTGGACGTCCATTCGCGGCCTCTGGCCCAAGATAGCCCCGCATCAACGGTGCTCCTCGGAGCAGGATGCGTCCCGAAACCCCCGGAGGGAGTTCCTCACCGCTCTCGGACCGAATGCTGACCTCGACCCCGAGCACCCGCCCGCTGGAACCCTCGGGGAAAGGCCCATCGAGCGGCGGACAGGAGATCGGCATGCACTCGGTCATTCCGTAGCTAGGCAGCACACGGGCCCCGAACCGCTCTTGGATGCGCCGTTGCGTCTGGGGAAGCATCGCGCCCGCCGCATTAGCGACAAAGCGCAGCCGGACCTTCGAGGCATTGGGGTGCGCACTCGCCTCATCGAGAATCATCCGGTGCATCGTGGGAGCGGCGTAGTACCACGTCACCGGCCAACGCTGAACGGACCGCCAAAACAGGTCCGGATCGAAGCCCGGAGCATAGCTCATCGGACTACCGGCGAGCAGTGGCGCAAACACATTGCGGTAAATCCCGCCGGCATGGAACAAAGGCATCATGTTGAAGCCCATGTCGAGGGGTCCCAACTCGAGCGAGGCGGCAATGCAGCAGGCGCCAACGCAAAGATCCTCGAGCACGATCGGAACCTGCTTCTTGGTGCCCGAAGTCCCCGATGTCATGAGCAGGAGGGCGAGGTCGGTTGGTCCATTGCGGCGTGACCCATCGGCCGGTGGGGTCCATCGCGGGCCGGGGATGAGTTCGAACGTGCCCGCGCGCTCAGCAGGCCGAAGCTCGAGGATGGCCAACCCCAGGCGGTCCGCAACGTCACGCAGGGTCGGATTGGCCTCGTCTTGCCGTACGATGATCACATCGACGTCAGCCACCTCAAGGTCCGCTGCGATGGCTGGGGCAGGTCGCTCCGGATTGATGGGAACGGCGATGCCCACCATCGTGGTCGCAAGCAGGCAGACTGCGAGTTCCGGACCGTTGGGAAGCGCAATCGCGCACCGGAACCCAGGCCGGATTCCCGCGGCGGCGATCGGCGATTCGACACAAACAAACTGATGGAGTTCGCGAAAGGTGATCGACGGTCGGTCGCCAATGGGGTCGGTAATCGCG
The DNA here is from genome assembly GCA_039208735.1 of Myxococcota bacterium. GTDB lineage: Bacteria > Myxococcota_A > UBA796 > UBA796 > DRPG01. Next base: position 22,829 of record JBCCQY010000087.1, read on the forward strand.
GTATCGTCGCTGTAGGGGATCAGGTCCGCAAGCGTCTCGAATCGGAGCACCGGCGTACCATCGTGAGGAGCGCGACCCCGCATCTGCGTTGCATCGAGTCGGTGTTGCTCACGCCAAATCGCAGACCACTCGGTGAGCTTCGGAAGCAACGGAGTGCCCAGTTCTGCCATCGTTGCGTTCATCGCGAGCCTCGGGAATGCAGTGCACCCGGGGGTACGCAATCCACCCAACGACGCCGACACGCGAGTTCGATTTCATGATTGACTGTGCAGCATTCGTAGGGTGCACCTCCCTTCTTTCGTGGAGGCCGACGACGGTCGTGGTCGTCGGCCCGGAAGACAACGGGAAGTCAGACGCGTACGCCTAAGGCTGGGTTCGGATTGCTCGTCCTGGCGTCCAGGGAGCCTTGGCGTCGTCGAGGGCTCCCTTGAGCCGCTGGTACTCGGCTTCGTAGGTGCCGAGCTGGTCGAGTACGTCGGCAAGCAGTTCTTGCGCCTGCGCCAAGGAGGTGCGTTGGGCCCCGGTCGGGCCGTACACGTTGCTGTTCGCGGTGAACCGTGCATGCCAGAGCCAGCCACCGACCGTCGTGACGGTGTCGCCGAATACGCTTCGCGTCTCGTGTCCGGTCAGCCGATCCCGTTGCAGTTCGAGACCTCGTTTGAGCGTTGTCGCGGTGTTGTCGAGGGCACCGCTTTCCGAGAAGCGTGCGAGAATCTCTAGGATCGCATCGAGTTCGGCCACGACTTCCCCGATCCGGGACTCGGCACTCTCTGCCGCTCGACGAACCTCTTCGGCCTCTTGCTCAAACGCGATTCGCTGGGTCTGATCGGCCCCTTCAATCACGGGCTCGGCCCGCACCGAAACGACGTCGAAGGTCTGCGTCTTGCCGATTGACGTCACCACGCCATCGACGCGCTGCGCCATGGCCACGCGGTAGGTCCCAGGTTGCACGAGGACGCCAAGAGGCTCCCAATTGGAACCAGACTCGTCGGTGGGCTCCCAAGCATCGACGGGGGAAAATCGGAGGTCCCACGTGACCCGGTGGAATCCGGCCTCGACCGGCCCCTCGATCTCTCGGATGACCGATCCTTGGTCGTCCGTCACGGTCAGGACAATGGCTGGCGCGGCCTGGAGTTCCTCGGCTCGAATGTCCGACCACGAGGGGAACGTGACATCGCGGTTCGCCTTCTCCTTTTCGCGTTCACCCTTTCGACGGGCTTCCTGTTTCGTCTGTAGGCCCTGGGGCAAGTAGTAGGTGAACGTAGCGCCAAAGGGAGGGTTAGGCGCCCGATAGTAGCCATCTCCACGCGATGCGACGCACTCGGGACGCGAACAGCCCATCGTACGCTTTGGAACGTACCAAGGCGTTTCTCGGACCGAAAACAGTGCTGCCTTGGAGTCGAGGAGATCCGTCGTCACTTCGCGAAGCGGGGAATAGTCATCAAGAATGTAGAAACCGCGGCCAAACGTGGCGCCCACGAGGTCGTTTTCTCTTCGCTGAATCGCCAGATCCCGAAACGGGATGGTCGGAGTGCCGCCCTTGAGCTGCGTCCAACGACGTCCCCGATCCACGGTGAAGAAAACGCCGAACTCGGTGCCCAAGAACAGCAGATCGGGTTCTACATGATCTTGGACCAACCGCCACAACACATGGCGGTCCGGAAGATTACCCCGGATGTCTCTCCAAGAGCGGCCCCGATTGGTGCTCTTTAAGAGGTACGGGGTAAAGTCGCCCTGTTTGTGGAGGTCCAAGACGACATAGACGGTATCGGGATCATGGAGGTCGGCCTTGATGTCGTTGACGTAGAAGCCGCGCGGCACCCGAGGCAGTCGACCCACGGTACGCCAACGCTGACCGCCGTCCTCAGTGATTTGAAGCAGTCCATCGTCGGTGCCAACATAGATCAGGTCTGCGTCAAGCGGCGATTGCGCAATCGCGGTCACGGTGTTGTAGCGCGACATCGCGTACAGATCCCAGGGCGCATCGACGCTCCAGGTTCGGCCCATCAACGGTTGCGTCAAGCGGTTTTCGCTGCGCGTCAGGTCGCCCGACAAATCGGTCCACGTGTCGCCGTAATCATCGCTTCGCCACAGGCGCTGGGAGCCAAAGAACACCGTCTTGGGGTCGTGAGGGCTGATCAGAATCGGGGCGTCCCAGTTGAAGCGCTCGGCAACCTTGGGGTCTGTTGGCTGGGGACGAATGTAAACGCTCTCGCCCGTGCGGCGGTCGTAGCGCGTGAGATTGCCCTGTTGCCATTGCGAATAAACGATGTCGGGATTCGATGGGTCGACCGCAGGCTGGTGACCATCCCCAAACAACGTGACAAACCAGTCCGCGTTTCGGATGCCATTGTTGGACATCGTGCGGGAGGGGCCCCCGTGGGAGTTGTTGTCCTGCGTCCCTCCATAGACGTTGTAGAAGGGCTCGTCATTGTCGACCGCAACCTTGTAGTATTGCGTGATCGGCAGGTTCGGGAAAAAGCGCCAGGTGGTTCCCCGATCGAAGCTTTCGTACAACCCCCCGTCCGTCCCTGTGAGCAGGTAGTCGGGGTTGGTGGGGTCAAAGACCAGGGCGTGATGATCGGTATGCTTGCTGTCGTGCTGGAGCCTCTGAAACGATGCCCCGCCATCTTCGGTGACATGCAGATGCACGTCCATTTGATAGACGTGATCCACCGAGTGGGGGCTTGCAAACAACTCATTGTAGTAGTGGGGCCCCGTCCCTCCCGAGACATAATCGCTACGCTTTTCCCAGGTCTCCCCACCGTCGGTGGACCGCCAAAAGCCCCCCGTTCGTTTCGCAAGTTCGATAGTGGCATACACCACGTCAGGGTCGACGGGAGAAACCGAAAGCCCGGTTTTCCCCATAGTCTCCTTCGGGAGCCCTTCAGTGAGCTTTCGCCAGGTTTTACCACCATCTTCGGATTTATGGATTCCGGTTCCCGGTCCTCCATCCATCAAGGCGGCCGTGTTGCGGAATCGCTGCCAGGAAACCGCCCACATCACGTTTGGGTCGCTCGGAGAGAGGTGGACCTCGGACACGCCCGTGTATTGGTCGTCCTGGATGGTGTTACCAAGCCCGTTGCCAAGAATCTTCTTCCAGGACGCCCCCCCGTCGGTGGACTTGAACAGTCCTCGGTCACCACCGGGCGACCACAAGGGCCCCTGTGCCGCGACGAACAGCGTCTTGGAGTCCCGAGGGTCCACAACGATCATGCCGATGTGCTCGGAGTCACCAAGTCCCTTGTTTTCCCAGTTCTCCCCTCCGTCGTAGCTCACGTAGACGCCCGACCCGTAGCCCACATGGCGACCGCTGACGTTCTCACCCGTGCCCACCCAGATCGTATCGGGATCGTTCGGATCGAGGGTCACACAGCCGATCGAGTAGGTGTCTTCTTTATCGAAAATGGGAGTCCAGGTGGTCCCTCGATTCTCGGTTCGCCACACCCCTCCACTGCCCACGGCCACGAACCACCGGCTACGGTCGGTGGGGTCCACGGCGATGTCAGCAATGCGACCAGCCGCAAATGCGGGGCCAATGTTTCGTAGGGCCAATCCTTCGAAGGTCGGTGCGTTGAACCCTGGCTCAACATCGTCCTTTTCATCCGCGGCCCAGACCGGACGATAGAGGGCGAGAATGAGCAATGCGGCTTGCGCGAGCATGGTTTCCCTCAGGTTTGAGTGCAAAACGGCGGCAGACCTTACCACTCCAATGGAGGAAAGGCTGCGGGCTTGCACGCTCCGATGAGGCCTCGAATGCGACGAGTGAGGGTTGAACGTCACATCGATGGCATCGCAGACACCGTTCGCTACACCGTGCTCGACGACGACGGACTCATCGAGGGCCCAGCGCTCGCGATCCGGACCCCGCTCGCAAACGCCCCCCTCCTTCGTCGAGGCTACGCTCCGTTCGCCGGCTCACCATGAATCATCTGCGCGAGGTATTGAGCCTCTCCAAGCTGGCCAATCATCCTTAGCTGCTGCTCGAGCCAAAGAATGTGGTCCATCTCGGTCTCGACCAGCAACGTCTCGGCCAGCTGCCGGGTCCCTTCATCCTTCGACGCGACGCAACGGACGCAAAGCTCCCGTAGCTTCTCGGCAACCCGGACCTCCATCTCAAGGGAGGCTTCAAGGCAGGCCCGAGGCGACTCGGGGGTCGGGGGGGATGCAGGACGCCGGGACAGATCGATCGGAACGTCGAGGTAGGTGAGGCGTTCGAGTTGGAGGGTGGCGTGCTGGCGCTCATGGAGCGACTCGTGTTCGAAGTGTGCGGCGAGCGCCGCATAGCCCCAGTCACGAATCAGCATCGCGTAGACCAGGTACGTCTCCGACGCGACCAGATCTTCGAGCATCAGCTCATGGGCGAGTTCTGCGACCTCTTGCGTCGTCTTCACAGGACAGCTCCTTTCGGGGCCTCCGTATCTCTCTGGACGCGCTTCGGAACCTCTCCGCGCAGAAGGTCCACCCCACGCCATTATCTGCGATAGTGGTTCGTCGAGGGCCCCATGAGTGATCCAGTCGAACTCGACGGCGACGCCTACGCGCACCTGCGCGAGCTGGCGGGACGCATCCACGCCCGGCACGGGTTCGGACACGCCACGCTCCAGCCTACCGTCCTACTGCACGAAGCGTGGATGAAGCTGGAACAAGCCTCGTCGACCTACGAGTCCCGAGCGCATTTCATGGCCACGGCAGCTCGGGCCATGCGTCAGATTCTGGTGGATCGAGCCCGCTATGCGGGAGCGGCCAAGCGAGGTGGCGGACGACGGCGCGTCACCCTCACGGGGTTGCCCGACGCGCCAGACCAGGTGCTCGACGCCCTCGTGGTCGACCGAGCCCTCGATGGGCTGCAAGCCATCAACGCACGAGCCGCTGAGGTCGCGCTAATGCGGGCGTTCGGAGGGATGACGAACGCCGACATCGCGACCGTGCTCGACGTTACGACCCGGACCGTCGAGCGCGATTGGCGCTTCGCCACCCAGTACCTCGCCGACCAGATCGCCTCGGAGCGCTGACCCCACGGGGACCACGGCATGAACGCCGAAGATTACCAAAGGGCCTACGATCTCTTTTGCACCGTCGCAGACTTGCCCCCTGCGCGGCGGAGTGATGCGCTGGCCGAGGCGTGCGGCGACGATCCGGAACTGTTGGCCTGGGTCCTTCGACTGCTCGAGGACGACAATCGTGGCGCCACCTTCGAGGAAGCGGTGGCGGGCATCGTGACCAACGTTCTTGACCAGCCTCCCGCGCCACTTCACCCCGGATCGGTGGTGAGCGACCGCTTTGAGATCCTCGAAGCGCTCGGCCATGGGGGCGCAGCATCGGTATGGAAGGTCCGAGATCGCGTTCGGCAACAACAACACGCCCTCAAGGTCCTGCATACCGACCACCCATCGCTACGGGCCCGGATGGCCCGCGAGCAGGTGTTTCAAGACCAAGTTCGCCACCGCAACGTCGTGGCCATTCACGAGCTGGTGGACCTCTCGGGGCGGCCTGGACTGCTCCTTGAGTTGGTGGACGGGCCCGATCTTGCGACCTACCTGCGTGACCGCACGCCGACAGAAGCCCAGATCGACGCCCTCGCGGCCGGCATCCTCGCGGGTTTGAAGGCCATTCACGACGCTGGCGTCATCCATCGCGACATCAAACCGAGCAACGTCCTGCTCGCGCGCGAAGGACGACAGTTGGTGCCCAAGGTGGCCGACTTCGGCATCGCGCGGAGCCTCACGGCCCCGGTCGTGGGCCCCGGCCTCACGCAGACCGGAGCGTTGGTGGGCACGCTCGCCTACATGGCCCCCGAGCAAATCCGGGACCCCCGCCGGGTCGGGCGTGTGTCGGACGTCTGGTCCGTTGGCTGCCTGCTTTACCGGGTTGTGGCGGGGCGAGACGCCTTTGGTGGAAGAGATAACGGTGACGTGATTTCGGCCGTGTTGGAGGGTCGTCTCGATCCGTTGCCCGAATCACTGCCCGGGCGCTGGCGGGTCGCGATCGCCGCAGCCCTCCATCCTGACCCGAAGCAACGGCCCGACGGCTGCGCCGCGCTGCTTGAGCTTTGGGAAGCCCCCCACGGCACCCTCCTTCAGGCCGGCCGCTTGCTCGCAGACCACACGTTCGCTCCTGCGCCAGATGCGCCGACCCTTCCCGTTCTCCCCATTCCGCCCAATCGGTTCATCGGGCGCACCAAGGCGCTCGAAGCTGTGGCGACGGGATTGCAACAACAACGGCTGGTCACGGTGCTCGGCATTGGAGGCCTCGGAAAAACCCGACTCGCGCTCGAGTTTGGAATCCGGCACCACACCGCCTTTCAAAGTGTGATGTTCATTTCTCTGGCGGATGCAAAAACGCTCGACCAGATCTTGAGCGCGATGGCAACCGGTCTTGGGCTCCCGACCGCCAACGATCCCTCCACCATCGGAGGTGCGCTAGCAAGGCGAGGGTCCGCGCTGCTGATCCTCGACAACTTCGAGCAGCTTGTGGAGCACGCGCCCACCACGGTGAAGGTTTGGCTCGAGGCCGCCCCGACCCTAAGAATTCTGGCCACCAGCCGTGCGCCGCTTGGACTGTATGGAGAGCGCTGCTACCAGCTCGAATTGCTTACGCAAACCGAGGCCATTGAGCTGTTCATCGAGCGTGCAGGAGAGGTACGCTCCGGGGTAGATGTCGAAGCAAGCGCGAACGACCTCGCGAAGCTCGTGGACCTGCTCGACCGACTACCGCTGGCCATCGAACTTGCGGCCGCCCGAAGCCGCATGCTCGCTCCAGCGGCCCTGCTAGAACGCATGACGCGGCGGTTCGAGGTCCTGCGAACCCGCACCGCAGACGTTCCTGCGCGCCAGCGCACGCTGTGGGCCACACTCCAATGGAGCTGGGGGTTGCTCCGAGAGGTGGAGCAGTCCACGCTCGCGCAGCTGTCCATCTTTGAGGGAGGCATTCGCATCGATGCGGCCGAGGCCATCGTGGATCTCGGCTCCGACGGAGGGTGGGTCGAAGACGTGCTCGCGGAACTCGTCGACAAGAGCCTCCTCATCACCGCCGACGACGGCCGCCTCCGGATGCTGGTGAGCGTACAGGCCTTTGCCTCGGAGCACCTCACGAACCCCGATCCCGTTGCTGCGCGACACGGTTCATGGTTCGCCAGGTTCGGCGAAGGCACACACCCCACGTTCGAGCAGGCTCGCGAGCACGACAACTTCGTCGTCGCCACCCTTCGCGCCGTGCGTCGAGGTGACGAGGCCATCGCCGACCGATGTGGCAGTTGGGCCGCGGATGGTTTCATCGACCGTGGGCCCCTACGGGCGGGCATCGCCTTCGCAGAGGAGTTCCTCGCCGCCGTGACCACGCCCCGCTACCGAGTGGCCATGTTGCGGTCGCTCGGCACCATGCTGCGGCACAGCGGAAGCGGTCAACGTGCCGTGGCCTGCCTCAAGGAGGCCGTGTCGATCGCTCGGGAGGTTGGGGCCGAGGACGAACTCATGCGCACGTTGGTGCGATTGGGGGACATTCAGGTGCATGAGGACCCCGCCGTGGCGGAGGTCACGTTCACGGAAGCGTGGGACATCGCTCAACGCCTCGGCTCGACCTTCGCGTTCGTGACCCTCGGCCGCCTGGCCGTCGTTGCCTACACCCGGGGGGACATGTCGGTGGCCGAGGCCCACTTCTTGGAGGCCATTCAACTCGGCCAGACTCAGCCCCCATCACGCGCTCTCACAGCAATCATGGGCAATCTTGGCAACGTCCACTACCGAAGAAACGAGTTCGATGCGGCCCGACGCTGGTATGCACGCGCCAGCGAAATGGGACGTCGCATGGGGGATTTGCGAAACACGGTTTACTATGAGAGTAACCTTGGGCTCGTGGCCATCCACCAGGTGCGCTTTGCCGACGGTCTCCATCACTTCGAAACGGCCCTCAAACTCGCGCGCGAGATGGGAGCCCCCAACATCATGGCCAACGTCTTGACGAACATCGGGGGTACCTACCGAACGTTGGGCCAGTATCCCCAAGCCACCGCCGCAATGCAGGAGGCGCTTTCGATCGGAGCGAAAGCCAGCCACTTTCTTCAACAAACCATCCGCACGGAACAGGCGCATTTGTTGTGGGTGACCGGTCAATTCGAAGAGGCAGAGGCCGTCTTGCAGGACCTCCTCACGTCGCGAGGCACCCACCTGGACATCCCCGAGCGTGGTCAGTGGTTTGTGTTGCTCGGACTCCTTCACCTGGCTCAGGGCCGCACCGAAGAGGCGGAGGCGGTGTTCTTAGAAGGGTACACGGAGGTCCTACCTTTGGGGGATGACATCCGAATCAGCCGCCTGCGGGGATTGTGGGGGTCGATGCAGCCTGATGTGGAGATGGGGCGAGCCGCACTCGACGAGGCCGAAGCGCGAATGGCCGGCGTGGGCGATCGGCTCGAGATGGCCTCGCTTCGCTGCGTCCGCGCGACAGCTGAGGCACGATGGGGCGACACCGAGGCCGCACAAGTGTGGTTAGCGCGCGCTCAGGACCTCGTTCGAGACCTTGAACTCAAGCCCGAATCCGAGGTGCAGCGTTCGTTACAGGACGCCAAGGCTCGCATCGAGGCCATCGAAGACGACGACGGGTAGCAATGGTGCGGCGCCGAGACGTGGGATTCCCGTGTCGGGTTTCGAACATCGACTCCGTAGCAAGAGGCAGTCCTGTGAGTGCAGGAATCCATCCTCTTCGCGGAGATGCCACAATGCGCGCTTCTATCCTCACGCTCTTCCTTGTCACCGTCGCATGCGGGGACTCCACGTCACCTTCCCCAAGTGGTCGGGACTTCAACGAAGCCGACGCGGACGGCGATGGGCTGCTCGACGATGAGGAGCGAACGCTCGGAAGCGATCCCAACCTCGCGGACACCGATGGGGACGGCCTGTCCGACGGTGCGGAAGTCAACACCCACGAGACCGATCCCACCAACCCCGACACCGACGCCGACGAGCTGTCCGACGGCGAGGAGCTGACGGACCGGGGGACGGACCCGAAGAACCCGGACACCGACGCGGATGGCCTGTCCGATGGCGACGAGGTCCTGAACCATGAGACCGACCCCACGAACCCCGATACCGACGCGGACGGCCTGTCCGATGGCGACGAAGTCCAGACGTACGCCTCCAATCCGACACAGTCCGATACGGATGGGGATGGCCTGTCCGATGGCGACGAGGTGGAACAGCACGGAACAAATCCGACCCTCGCCGACACCGATGGTGGCGGCTCGACCGACAGTTTCGAGGTGGCGGAAGGACTGGATCCCACCGATCCGATCGACGACAACGATCTCGATGATGACGACGCAGATGGACTTTCGAACGGCCGAGAGCGTGACCTCGGCACCGATCCGAACGATCCAGACAGTGACGACGACACACTCCAGGATGGCGAGGAGGTCGACGTTTACGGCAGCAATCCGCTCAACGCCGATTCGGACAACGACACCGTGTCGGACGGCGACGAGGTCAACCTGCACGGGACCAACCCGGCGAGCAACGACACGGACGGTGACGGCCTCACCGACGACATCGAACTGAACTCGACCCTGACCGACCCCCGCCTCGCCGACAGCGACCTTGATGGACTCAACGACGGCGACGAACTTACGTTTGGGACGCTTCCCCTGGTCGCAGACACGGACGGCGATGGGCTTACGGACGGGGCCGAGGTCTGGCTGCACGGAACCTGGCCCCTCTCTAGCGACACCGACGGCGATGGGTTGTCCGATGGCGAAGAGGTGACCCTGTACGGCAGCGATCCTTCGCTGTTCGACACCGATGGAGACGGCGCCCACGATGGCTTTGAAGTGTCGATCGGAACCAGCCCCACCGCGACCGATACCGACCTGGACGGTCTCACCGATACGGAAGAACTCGAACAATTTGGGACCTCGCCCACCGATTCGGACTCCGACGATGATGGGCTCCTCGATGGGGCCGAAATCACCGCGGGAACGTCTCCGTTCGTTTCGGACTCCGACGCAGACGGCCTCCTAGACGGCGAAGAGGTGAACACCTACGGCAGCAATCCACTGCTTTTGGACTCCGATGGCGACACCCTGCCCGATGCCGACGAGGTGAACACCTACGGCTCGGATCCGACGCTCGTCGACACCGACGGCGACACGCTGACCGATGCCCAGGAAGTGAACGAGGTAGGCACCAACCCCGCCAATAGCGACACCGACGGTGACGGGCTTTCCGATGGCCAGGAATGGACTCGGGGAACCGATCCACTTGGGGGGGACACCGATGGGGACGGCCTATCGGACGGGGATGAAGTCAACCTCTACGGGACCGATCCCCAGCTCGACGACACCGATGGAGACGGACTGACGGATGGTGCGGAATTGACCGTCCACGGAACGAATCCTCTCGCGATCGACACCGACAATGACCAGCTGGTGGATAGCGAAGAAGTGGACGCGTACGGCACCGACCCCCTGGTGGCGGACAGCGACGGGGATGGCCTTTCGGACGGCGACGAGGTGATGGTCTTGGGCACCAACCCCGCGAGCGCAGACAGCGATGCTGACGGCCTGAGGGATGACGACGAACTCCTCGTCTACTTCACCGATCCGTGGTGGGCCGACACCGATGGGGATGAGCTTTCCGACGGCGACGAGGTGAACACCTATGGGACCGACCCGTTGGTCTTCGACACCGACGGTGACGGAATCGGCGATGGGACCGAAGTGAACAACAACACCGACCCGCTGTTCCCCTGACCCAGAGCCGCACCGACGACGCGGCAGCGCGGGCTGTCGTACCATCCCTGAATGGACAATACGATTCAATTCGGTCCGCACGAGGTGGACCTCCGACGTGGCGTGCTGCGCGTACACGGCAAACCAGTGCCGTTGCAGCCTCTTCCCTGGAAGCTGCTGCTGATCTTCTTGGCGCGGCCCGAGGAACTCATTCGTCGCGATGAACTGCTCGACGCGCTTTGGCCCGACCGAGTCGTCGTAAGCGATGAGTCGTTGTCCCAGGTCGTTCGACGCCTTCGCCAAGCGTTGTCGGGCAATGTGGTCCGAACGGTGCCTCGGCGCGGCTATCGACTGGAGGCATCGCCGGTCACCATTCCAGGTTCGTCCTCTACGCTCCTCGGTCGAGAGCCCGAGTGTGCGGCCGTCGAAGCGTGCTGGCAGAACACCCCGATTGTGTGCATGGTCGGCCCGGCCGGGATCGGCAAGACGGCGATCGCAAGGTCCATCGCGGACAAGGCCCCTGGCTCCACATTCGTCGATCTGTCCCAGGCCCACGACCGCGGAACCCTCTTGCGAGCGTTGTGCCACGAACTTGATGTGCACGCCGGCTCGGGACACGACACCGCCGTATTGCGGTCTGCGCTGCGACGGCCCGGCCTTTCCATCCTCGTGTTGGACAACGCGGAGTCGGTGGTCGACGACTTGCGGCAGGTGCTCGAAGAGCTGCACGGGCTCCTCGGTCCACCCCGCGTTCTCGTAACAAGCCGCATCGTGGTCGGAGCCTCTGGGGAGGCGGTCGTCGAGGTCCCTCCCATGCCCTTGAAGACCGCTCGGCAACTGTTGGAGCAGCACCTTGCCGCGGTGCCCGACGAGCCCTTGGAACCTCTCTTGGAGGCGCTGGACTGCCTGCCGCTGGCTATCGAATTGTGTGCGCCACGGCTGCGACTTGTCACACCGGGGAACCTCACGGATCTACTGGTCCGACGATTCGAGCTGCTGACCCCTTCCCGACAAACGGAACTCCGACGTTCGCTTCGAGCGGCTTTGGACGACTCGTGGTCGCTGCTCACCGATGATCAGCGTCGAGGGCTAATGCTGCTCGCCGTCTGGGTGGCTCCCTTCTCGATTCAACATGCCGAGGCGGTGCTCGATCGAGGAACATCGAGCTTCGATCTCTTGCAGACGCTCCGCGATCACTCCTGGCTTGCCATTCAGCCTGATGGACAGCTCTCCATGCTGCCCACCTTGCGCGAGTACGTCCTCCTCCGCGCAGCTCCATCGGATCGTCGATCCGGCTTTCTGCGGCATGCGCAGTTCGTCGCAGCGGCAGTACCAAAGCTGCGCGCCGAAGGCCGACTCTTCACCACCACGGAAGTGGAATTCGAACCCATCGTGGACCGGCCCTTCGATGTGGTCGAGGCCACAAGACATGCCTTGGCCCTCGGCGAGCAAGAACTCGCGGTCAATTGTGCCGTCGCCGCGTACTGCGTACTTGTTCGGACGGGTCCCATCCCCCTCCTCCGAGAGTTGGTCGAAGAGACTCGCGCGATCGCGACGCCGTCGGATCGACCCTTGATGGGACGTTTGCTTGCGGACACCCTCATTTGGTTCCAAGAACTTGACGAGGCGCTGCGGGTTCAGGAAGAGACGCTTGCCGAAGCCAAAGAGTTGGGCGATCGGAACCAGATCCGGTTTCAACAAGCGGGCTTGGCCATGCAGCTCTACCGGGCCGGTCGCCGAGGGGACGGGGTCGCCATCGCGCGGGAAGTCCTGCAGGACCCAACGATGCCCGAGGCTTCGGTCACGTCCATGTGGGTTCGCGAGGTGCTGGTCTGGGCCGCCAACGACGAAGGGCGTAGCGACGATGCGCTCGGCATTCTGGTCGACATGTACCGCATCTCCACTGCGGGGGGCCTCGTTCGTTCACGAACCCGTGCCTTGCGGAGCATGGGGATTGCTTACATCCGGACTTGCCGGTACCGCACTGCGTTGAACTGCTGCGAAGAGGTGCTGCGCTGGGTCGTACGAAACCGACGGTTGCAAGCCACGGTCGGAGCGACCTTGAACGTTGGGGTGGCCCAAACGATGCTCGGAGACTTCGAGCAAGCCCAAGCGTCGGTCGAACAGGCCATTGCACTCGCCCGCGCTCGAGGTCCCAAGAAGCTCGCGGTGGCTGCATTGCAACTTCGGGGTTGGCTCGAAATCGAGCGCAACTGTCCGGAGGCCGCCATCCCGTGGTTGAGGGAATCGTTGGACGTCATCACCACCTTTCCGCACGCCGGCTACGAAATTCAGGCTCGCATCTATCTGGCGGTTGCGCATACCGAATTCGGGGATGCCACCGCCGCCATTGCGGGTCTTCGGCTCGCTGAGCCCATGCTCGAAATGGCCCAAGACGATTGGAGCAGCATGTGGTGGTGTTGTTTTGCCTTGGCGCGATGGACAGAGGGACGGTACCGCGACGCAGCCGCTTGCCTAGAGCGGGTAAACGTTCGTACGTTGGCCAGCGACGGACGGTTCTTGCGGGTCAGTCTCTGCCTGCGACGGTTCTTGAGCCAGGAGCGTGGCGATGCCGTTTCGGAACGCCGCGTTCGAAGACAGATCGAAGAACTCTTCGCAAAAGCCGAGGTGAACCCATCCGGATGGATGAGCCGCTGGCGTGAACGGACCACCGTCATGAATTCCTCACCAATCGGTCAAGCCAGTGGGTCCTCGACCTCATAGCCTCGCGGCACAGGAGGTTTCATGAGGAATCTGAAGTGGATTGGCCCCGCCTTGCTTGGACTGCTCGTTTCGTCGACGGCTTGGGCGCTGACCCTAGAGTACGAGGAGAATTTCAATGCGCTTCCCACCCCGACGTTCGGGCCGATTACGTCGGGACCGCTGACGTTCAGTGCGGGAACCGTGGTGACGGGAGCCACCGATCCAGACTTGCAGTGGTGCAACGCACTCGACATCGACGTGGCCCAAAACGCAACGATGGTCAGCTTTGAACTTTACAATTCGTCGCACACCGATCCGATTCATGTTGCGGTGTTCGACGCAACCGGGTCGCCAGGTACCGTCCTACCGGGCCACGTGTTCAATCACGGCATCCATACCGTTCAGGTGATCGCAGGTCCCCACGCGACCATCGAACTTCGTGGGGGCAACTGCGAGACGTGGATCGATGATGTTCAAACCTGGTCGTCACCGTAGGGCGATCACGACTTGCCTTGCTGGTAGGCCTCGAGTTCGTCGGGATCGAAACCGGGATGGTCGTCGAACAGCGGGTCGCGCATGAATTGAAGACTTGAGTTCCACTTTGCCGCTCGGGGTCGCGAACCCTGTCTTGCGATACAGCGGTGCTCAGCGAAGTCGGTCAGGTCATGACACCGCATAGCCGCATCCTCGAGCCCAGGAGCGGCACAGCGTCGAGGTCACCTCATCCCACCGTCGCTTGGCGCAGGACACGAGGGTCTCGATCGAGCGGCTCGCGATGCGTCGGAGTTCGTGCTTGATCCAGGACCAGCAAAACTCGATGGCGTTGAATTCTGGCGAGTAG
>JBCCQY010000088.1:0-36716 GCA_039208735.1 Myxococcota bacterium
CCGGAAGTCCCCCCCCGTCCCGGTATGAACGACCCCCACCGCAACGGACACAGGGCCTGGATCCAAGTTGAATCCTTCTAAATCGAAGAGGCCGTTCACCACCTCATGAACGGTTCCATCGCCTCCGATCGCAATGACGCGGTTCACCGCCGATCGCCACTGCCGAACCAACGCCTCACCATGGCCAGAATGCTCCGTCTCAACCCAATGGACGGTGACGGGGGCGTCGTCTAGACGTTGACGGATGGCATTCCGAAAGCGGATGGCCCGCCTACCTCCCGCCGCGGGATTGAAGACGACGAGGACGGCCTCGTCGGGGTCAGGCGCCTGCGGTGCGCTCACGGGATGTCCTCACCTGGCGTGCGCTCCAGCGGTACCACACTCGGGGAGGAAAGAAAAAATGCCCGGCCACATAGGCGGCCGGGCATCTCACGCGGTTGACGGCACGCCGGCACCCGCAAAGCTCCGTGTCTCTCCGTGCACCAGACAATGCATTGGGCGTGCCACCCCTTAGAATTTGGCCGATAAATAAGGTTCATCCATTCGCCGAGGGAGGCGAAGGGTCACGGTCGAGAGACTCAGATCGCGAAATCACGACATCTGTGTCGCGGTCATGGACAAAACTATGCAATCGAAGAGTGTCAGGCGGCTGCTTCCGAGCGGTGATGGCCTGCCGTGCCAAACCGATCTGCCTTGAAGCTTGCTTATCCCACCCATTCGACCCTGGCAGAGATGTCACGGTGTGCTTCTGGAGGGTTATGCGGGGCCGTCCAACGGTTCCTAAGATCCGCACAGAGACGGCTTCGAACGGTGTTCCACGGGGTTGTCCGCCATCTGAAAACCGACTACCTAGCGACCGACCATTGGCGGCGACCGATTTCAGCCGCACGGGAGTTAGCTTTGTACGACCTGATCATTCGTGACGCGACGATCGTCTCCTCGGCGGGTCGCCAGGTGGCGGATGTCGCGATCCGCGGTGACAAGATCGCGTATGTCGGACCTCGCCCCCCGCGATCTGCTCGATCTGAGTTGAGCGCGATGGGGCGATTTCTCATTCCGGGTGTCGTCGACGGTGGACTGCAGCTGTCGGGTGCGGGGCCGCTCGCGCGTGCTGTCGCCGATGAGACCCGTGCGGCCGTCACCGGTGGCGTGACTACCGTGGTGGCCCTTCCTCACCCTGAACGTCCGGTTCGCACTGCGACCGATGCTCGGGACATGTGGCAAGAGGCGGGGCGCGAGAGCTTTTGTGACGTGGGGTGGTGGGCCAATGACGAGCACGGTTCGATCGATGCCATCCGCGATGCCGCAGCCGACGGTTGGGTAGCGGGGGTACTCGCAACCCTTCACGAACCGGACATTTCGGAGGAGCGGCTTGAGCGCTGGCGTTCGTTTCCGGGGTTGCTCGCCATCTGCTGGGAGGCTGCAGACCCTCCACCGCAACGGCTCCTGGACGTTGCAAAAGACCGCGAACGCCCACTTCATCTCTACGCACTGACCACCGCTACGGAACTCGACTGGCTCGATCCAGTTCGAAGCAGTGTGTCGCTCACCGCAATGGTGACGGTGCCTCACCTGTTCCTTTCGGCTGATGATCCGGAATCCGCAGACGTGGTGACCGCGCCCCCGCTGCGCCCCGAGCAGGATCGCCGTACCCTTTGGACGGCCATCAAGCGGGGGCGGCTCGACACGGTCGCATCTCACCACCATGCTCATCCCGACCAGGGAGTAGCCAGCAGTGAACTCCTGCTTCCCCTCATGCTGCACGCGGCGCAGTCTGGCCGGTTGTCACTCGAACAGCTTGTGGGACTCTGTTGTGAGACGCCCGCCCGACTCTTTGGCCTCACCACCAAGGGTCGTGTGCAGAAGGGAGCCGATGCGGACCTCGTGCTGTTTTCCGAAGGGCACACCCAGCGCATCATCGCCGATCATCTCGCCACGCGAAGCGCATCTCCCTACCTTGGCCGCGAGGCGGCTCCCAAGCCTGAGATGGTCTTCGTGGCGGGCCAACTCGTGGCCGAACGAGGTCAGCTGGTGGTCGATCGCCCGGTCGGTCGAGCGTTGTCACTCGACGATGCGGCCTGAACCTTTCTTTCGCATCAGGAGGGAGCCCAAGTACCGGGCTCCTGAATCTTCGAGATCCTGCGCCGTTTGAATGACGGCGCTGGGCGCCGTGCAGGCGAGAGGCCCGTCATTCCCCTCGAACAGCAGTCGAGTGGGTACCGCAGGAATGGGAGCCTTCGCCGTGCGGAAGCCCTCAAGCGTCGCAACTACCGCAGCCACCGGCGTCTGGGCTTCGGGTACGACCTTCGTAAGCGGCTGTTTGGCTAGGCCGAGTCGCTCGATGTGGCGAGCCAACCCTTCGGGCCACTCCGCGGCATCCGCCGGCTGTCTGGCGATGGGTACAAGGCAGGCGGAAACGTCCCCACCGAGCCGTACCTCTTGTGGTCCCGGGTCCGATGTGCAGAACTTGCGGCGACGTTCACCTGAGTACAGGGCGTCGCAGTCCGGTTTCTGAAGGCATGCATCCTCGAGAAAGTCCGTGGCCACGGCGTTGGTGCCCTCACCCACCAAGGGCAAGTGACGAACTTCGCCAAGCAACCAACTCCCAGCGCGACCGGATTGAATCCACACCGTGACCAACGGCTGCGTCCCAGCGATCGCCTGGGGCCCCTCGGGGCACGGCCCCCCGAGCGCGTAACTAGGCGCCCGCTGAACGGGGTAGGCGCGTTTTCCGCCCGTCACCGACAGTACGACCGGGTCGAGCCCCGCGCGTCGTGCAGCGTTGATGAGCTTGCGCGCGATGAAAAACCCGCTGTCACCCGGAAGCTCAATCCAGGCTGGACGGCCCTCAAAGGAGTCGAGAGCCAAACGCACGTCGGGCACATCTTCATCGACCGGGTTGGCCTCGAGGACGGAGAATTCCCCGACTGCCGTGCCGTCAACCGAGACACGCGTTGGCGTGACCGCGATCTTCACAGCCTGGTCGGGAACACCGGGCACGGGACGAGAGAAGCACGCCAAGGCGGTGAGCAGAAGCATGGCCTCAAGTAGCCCGTTCTCGCGCATCGGTGCGGAAGCTGCAGCCTTCGCGCCACCGACTACAGCCAAGGGCCCGTTTGCCTCGGATCACGGTGCCTTGTCGGCATTTGGGGCATGGCTGGCCCACTCGGACGGGAGCGCGGCTTTCGCGGGCCTCGGCATCCGGAAACCAAAAGCGGACCCGTTGGTCGTCATTGTCCCAGGTGATTCCCGCGGTAAAGGGCGAACCATCTCGCTTCTTCTTGAACCCTTTCACAGGTTTGGAACGTCCATCTCGCAGAAGCTGCTGGACCATCGTCTTGCTGATCTTGCGGCGAGACATGGTCTCGAACACCACAAAGGAGCAGGCTCGGCCTCGGTCACACGACCAGACCCGGCCCCGGTGACGCACTGGAGAACCGCAGGCGGGGCAGTCTCCTAGGGAGGGGCCCGCTTGGGAGGGGTCCACCGCGGGCGGGTCGCCATCGATCAAGGCTTGCACGATCTCGCTCACGTAGCGGCGCACGGCGTCCATAAAGTCCGCCCGGCTTGGGCCGTCGCCTTCCGACATCGTGGACAGGCGACCTTCCCAATCACCGGTCAGTTCGGCGGACTTCAGGGCATCGACGCACACCGCATCGATGAGGGCTACCCCCGCGTCGGTCGCATGAAGGTCTCGCCCTGCACGGCGCACGAACTTGCGGTCGACCAAGGTCTGTAGAATGGAGGCTCGAGTTGCCGGCGTGCCAAGACCCTTGCCCCGCAGCGCACGCATCAGGGCATCGTCATCGAGTTGTCGACCCGCGGTCTCCATCGAGCGCAACAGAGTGGCATCGTTGTGGGGTCGTGGCGGGCGCGTCTGGCCCTTCTTGGCTTCGGGTTCACTAGAATCGGCCCGATCATCGGGTTCGACGGCCGGCAGGTCAACCTCCTTGGAGGGCCCTGGCGGATCGATGGCGCGCCAACCTTCGCGACGACACACCCGCCCGCGCGCTCGGAAGCGGAGCGGTCGCGTGACCTCTTCATCCAATGCGACGTTGGGGTTCGGGGGCACCGCAACCACCAGCCGTGTCACGTCGAACAATGCATCTTCCGACAGCGCTGCGAGAAGTCGACGGGCGACGAGGTCGAAAATCCGCTTTTCGTCGACGGATAGACCCGACGACGATGGGGTGCGACCCGTCGGAATGATGGCGTGGTGGTCACCGACCTCCGCGGCATTGACCACTCGGGACCCTGGATTCAACGGGCCCGCCGCGAGTCGAGCCGCTACGAACCCGGTGTACGGTGGCAGGGGCTGAAGCCCGGCGAGTACCCCTGGCAAAAGCGGAACCTCGGCCGGCGTGAGGTAGCGCGCGTCGGTTCGTGGATAGGTGATCAACTTGTGCTGTTCGTAAAGAGCCTGGGCAATCGTGAGCGTTTGCTGGGCAGAAAGCCCGTACCGCTGGTTTGCTCGACGCTGCAGGCTGGTCAAGTCGTACAGGAGTGGGGGCGGCTCCGTGGTGCGACGCCGCTCGGCTTCTTCGACCGTTCCTCGCTGACCATCCGCGGCGCTGGCAATGGCCTGCGCCAGGGCTTCGTTTGCAATGCGTTCGGCTTGGGGAACCGGTTGGCGACGCCCCTCACTCTGTTCGGACTCCTTGGTGGCAGGCAGGAAGTAGGTCGCCCGCCACGTGCCTCCGACGCGCCCTGGAGCGTGGTCGGCTTCCTCAACTTCCGAATTGCCCTGGCCGGTGAAGGTCGCCTTGACCTGCCAATAGTCCTCGGGCACGAACGACTCAATCTCGCGGTCACGCGCCACGATCATCGCCAGCGTGGGGGTTTGTACCCGACCTACGGGGAATAGCCCGGAGCCCCCCACGTCACGCGCTCGGCAGGTGAGGGCCCGAGTGGCGTTCAGCCCCACCAGCCAATCCGCTTCAGCCCGGCTCCGTGCGGCATCGGCCAACCGATCGAAATCCGCCGCAGGCCGAAGCCGGGACCACGCTTGTTGGATAGCCGCATCGGTGAGTGAGCTGGTCCAAAGACGTAAAACTGGGCGTTTACAGCGAGCGATCTCATAGACATAGCGAAAGATGAGTTCGCCTTCGCGACCCGCATCACACGCGTTGACAACGTCGACCGTGCGCTCATCATTCAGCCACTTCGTGAGCACCGCAAGTTGGTCCGACGCATCTTTGCGGACCCGAACCGCAAACCGTTCGGGCAGCATGGGCAGGGTGGCCAGTGACCACTTCTGCCAATGTTCTTGGTAGAACGCAGGGTCTTCGAGTTCGGCCATGTGGCCATGGCACCAGGTGACCAGTACCCCGGACCCTTCGAGAGCCCCCGGAGCTCGACGCGTTGCCCCCAAGACTCGGGCAATGTCTCTCGCCACGCTAGGTTTTTCGGCCACGATCACGCGCATCGGCGCCTCCTAACACCACCCCGGGGTCTTTCGTCACCTCCACGCCGAGATTTCCGGACAGTCCTGGACCGCAAATTGGGCCGCTACAATGCTTCCGAGCTTGGGAGCGATGTGGACGAGAAGACGCGTATCTGGGGACCGGTTTTGGCGGTGGCCGTCTTGTTGCCCCTCGCCTTTATAGGCGTCCGCGCATGCCTGCCTCCCATCGGCGCGACCCCGCCTCCGACCGAACTTCGCCAAGGCTCCGCCGACTGTTCGTCATGCCACCAAGAGGTGTACGACAGTTGGCGCATCTCGACGCACGCACGGGCCGAACGCACGCTCGACCCTACCGTGCTCGCTCCGTTGCCCGACGGCCATCTGCAGCTCGAAACGAGCGAGGGGTCGCAGACGTTTACCGCCACCCGCGCGATTGGCGTCGACCCTCTCTGGCAGTACCTCATCGCCATGGGGGAGGGGCGGTTCCAGGTCACTCAAACGGCCTGGGACCCTGCCAAGCAAGAGTGGTTCGACGTCTTTGCCGACGGCCGGGGGCCCGGAGAATGGGGACATTGGACGGGCGGGGGCATGAATTGGAATGCCCAATGTGCGAAGTGCCACAACACTGGAGTGACCAAGGGGCTCCAGCCGGACGGCAGTTATGAAACCCGAATCCAGGAGTTTGGCGTTGGCTGTGAGGCCTGCCATGGCGACGCAACCCCCCACTTGACCGGTGGCGATCCACCGTTGGTCGCCCCCGATCGGTGGTTCGATGTCTGTGCCTCCTGCCATGCAAGCCGAGCCGAACTGACCGGCCGCTTTCAACCGGGCGACCGGTTTCTCGACCACTTCCGGCCCGCGCTCGTGGATTTGACGGACGCGTTCTACCCCGATGGGCAGGTGCGGGACGAGAACTTCGAGTACGCGTCATTCGTCGGCTCCACCATGCACGAGCGTGGCGTCACCTGCATGTCGTGCCATGATGCGCATTCGGGGCGGCTGATCCGTGACGGCGACGCCTTGTGTCTTGGCTGTCACCAGGGCTTTGACGGATGGACCGCTCACGACCGGCACGGCGGCGAGGTGAGCTGTGGGGGTTGCCACATGCCCATCACGACCTACATGCAGCGAGATCCACGCCACGACCACGGCTTTGTCCTTCCTGATCCCGGCATCGAAGGTGTGCCAGATGTGTGCACGCGATGCCACACAGACCGTGGGCCGAGCTGGGCCCGCAAGGTAGCGGATGATTGGTGGCCCGACCGGCCCACCGAGCGCCGCGCCCGAGCGGACCTCCTTCGTGGGGCCCGTCAAGGCAACCGGGAGGTCATTCCTGCTCTTCTGAAGCAGCTCGCTTCTGGGTCACCCGCCTGGCGTGCGAGCAGCGCGCTGGCCTTGGGCGCATTTCTCGATGATCCGTCGAGCCGTGAAGGGCTGATCGAGGCGTCCACGGACCCCGAAGGCTTGGTGAGAATGGCCGCGACCGAAGCGCTCGCCCCAGCGTGGACCATTCCTGCCGTAGCGAATGCCCTGGAGGCCCGACGCGACGAGACCGTGCGCAGCGTTCGTATCGCGGCCCAACGGCCGCTCCGAGTCGACGGTAAGGCCGACGACTACCGCCGCTATCTCGCGCACAATGCAGACCAGCCCTCCGCACTGTTGGAGGATGCCACATGGTCGCTCGAAAAGGCCCAAACCGACCAGGCCGTGAGCAAACTCGAACGAGCACTTTCGCTCGACCCGTCATCTGCGGTGCTGTACGGCCAATTGGCCGTGGCCCAATCCCAGCAGGCGCGCCCCCAGGACGCCATCCGTACGCTCGAGACCGCCCTCAAGCGAGGGCTCGAAGACCCCGACCTCCTCTACCGATTGGGGCTGGCCTATCATGCTGCGGGGCGTACGAATCGCGCGGAAGATGCGCTCCAACGAGCCTTCGAGCAGGACCCAGCGCATCCGCGCGCGGGCTACAATCTTGGGGTTCTGCTCCTCGAACAGGGCAAGATCGCAGCAGCAATCCAAACCCTCGAGCAAGCAGCCGAGCATCAGCCATCCGAGGCACTCGATAATGCCCTGAAGTACGCCCGAAGTCAGCGCTAGACGCCGCACGGGTACTTCGTGAACGCAACCTCCCCGTTCGATTTCCTTGCGGGTGGGGAATCAAGATTTAGATGTGGCGGGCAACGGAGAGCGGATGCCCCTGACACTGCGATGGTTTTGTTCGACGCTTCTTAGCCCCTTTTTTCTCGCGGCCTGTACCAACCCCCTGCTGCCGGGCGGGCCTCGGTTTTGTGGCGATGGCATTGTTTTCAGTGAAGGCGAAGAGTGCGACCTCGGTACCGACAATGCAGACAACGCCTCGTGCACGTCGGCCTGCAAATTGGCCCGTTGCGGCGATGGACTGTTTCAAGACGGAGTGGAAGAGTGCGATCTCGGACCGCTCAACGCAGATGAGGGAGGCTGTACCTCCAGTTGCCGCCTGTCGTTCTGCGGTGACGGCTTCGTCGAGAAGGGCGTCGAGGAATGTGACCTCGGCCCCAACAACGCCAACGATGGAGCGTGCACCGACGATTGCAAGAATGCGACGTGCGGCGACGGCTTTGTCTGGAAGGGGGTTGAAGGGTGCGACCTTGGAATCAACAATGCCGCAGATGCCGAATGCACACCCGAGTGCACCGTCGCGATCTGCGGCGATGGATTCCTTCGGCCAGGTGAAGAGTGCGACGACGGGAATCCGTTTGGAGCGGATGGCTGCGGACCTACGTGCCTGACGCCGCGCTCCCTCCAAGACGGTCATCGAGACAACCTGATCACTGGCGAGGCAGACGGTGACTTCCCGTTTGGCCTGACGAACCTAGGAGACCTAAATGGCGACGGCCTTGATGACCTCGGCATAGCCAGTGGCGGCCATGACCCTTATGGAGCAGCGTACATCCTCTTCGATGCTCTTGAAATTGGAAATCTCGGCGAAGCATCCATCAAAATTAGTGGCACCGAATTCAAAAGCATCAACGGCATCTACCCAATCGGCGACGTGAATCAGGACGGCTCACCCGATATCGCCCTTTCGGGAACCTGGTCGTTTCAGCAAGGCGATAAGGCTGCGGTCTTCATCTTTCACAGTCCGATTCAAGCTTCGATGACTATTGAGGATGCTGTAGCCACTGGTACGGTAGCCGAATTCAACGATGTCGGGCGGCTACAAGTTCGACCGGTTGGGGACACGAATGGTGATGGGAGTGACGATTACTTGGTGATTGATAGCGATCTCGACACACCAGGGGACGGAAATGGAGTCGCCTACCTGATTCAGGATCACACACCTTTGTCGTCTGACCTCCTCGGAGACGCAGCCAGCTCATTTCTTGGTGGAGTAAGCGATGCGGACACTCTTGGGGACGTCGATGGCGACGGATTGAATGATATCTATATTCGATCAGTCGTTTTCAGCGATTCAGGTTCGCACCATTCCATCCACGGCTTCACAGCACCATTCAGTAACGTCGAAACGACCGACCAAGCGGAAATGGACCTTGTCCCTCCGTCTGGATATCAAATCAACGACGCGCGCTCTGGACATGATATCGATGGCGATGGTTCGACCGACCTCGTCGTCGCGTTGGGCACCTTTCCAGGCCTATGGCGCGCCAGCCTCTTTTCTGGTCCACTTCTAGGAACCATCCCTTCCTCCGCCGCCGACTTTGAGATTACCGGGGAGTTTGAAGGCTCACGGTACGTCGAAGACGTTTTCATGCTTGGTGACGTGAGTGGCGACGGGCATCATGACGTCGCATTCACATCTGGTGATGACGGCTTTGACCTGAGTGCGCTGGGCAACCTCTACGTACTCTATGGACCTGTTAGCGGGACCTCCCAGGCCAGTCAGTCAGACGCGATTATCCGCATCACTGGAATGGTCGACGTTGGAGAACTTGAGGTTGCAGCTGGGGACTTTGACGGCGACGGCCGAAACGACATCGCCATTGGCGATCGAGTCGCGAATCTAAGCACCCTCCGTGGCCAGATCTTCATCTACCTAGCCACGACCCTGGACTAGGGCGTCGGGCGATATGCCAGAACTAGTCGCCCGCGTAACCTGCAAAGTTGGGGAGGATGGTCTCACCTGCTAGGTCCTCGCCCCAACACAGCAATTCCCCATCTTCGTTCTTGATGGCACAAGCATGACGACGTCCCAATCCGACTCGGGAGACGCTGATATCAGGCCCAGGC
Organism: Myxococcota bacterium; assembly: GCA_039208735.1. GTDB lineage: Bacteria > Myxococcota_A > UBA796 > UBA796 > DRPG01. The sequence goes on from JBCCQY010000088.1 coordinate 9,632, forward strand.
TGACCTGAAAGCTGCGGATTCGATGCGACAGGGTTGCCCTCCGAACCCCAACACGAAAGCTCCGTAGCCTCGATGATCCCGCAGCTCCAGTCGCCATAGGAGTCCATTTGGGAATAAGGTCCTTGGTCATCGAGTGGATTGAGTTCCTGTAATCCGCCATCTAGGTCATCGCTGTAGCACCTCATGCGCTGGTCAGGCGGATAGATGCCACAAATGAACCCGTTGCCACCTGAGATAGAGATCCACTCCTCGTTGTCATACTTTCTGGCGGCCATGGTCTGAATCGTTGCCGGAGGCTCAGTACCGCGACAATCGACAGACCCTCCATTGAGAAGCGCGAAGCAAGTGTAGTTGTCGCCAAGCGCAAGCTCACGAACGGGGGTGGCGAACCCGCCGAGACCGCTGATCGCATTGTCGTCCCCCCAACACTGGACCTGATTCGTCGCAGAGCTGACGAGGCACACATGGCGGATTCCAGCCGCAATTTGAAGTGCACTTACCTTTGTGACAGGGGGCGTGTCGCTAACGACCTGATCTTCATCGTTGCCCCAGCATCGCACCTCACCCGAGTACTCGAGCGCACACGCAAACTCTTCGCCACAGTCGATCTGCGTCCAGCGACCCTCGAGTGGGCGATTTGAAACGACACCGTCCTGGTCGGTGCCCCAGCAATGGATGTCGCCGACCGTGCTTACGCCGCAGCTGAAGTTCCGCCCGCCGCAGACGTCAGCGAAATCGAACTGGTCGACGAGGTCGCAGTTTTGGTCGATGCCGTCCCACCCGATTTCTTCGGTCATGCTGCTAATTTCGGGGTTGGCATCATCGCAGTCGCCGCCCCCAGATCCCTGCGAGGGGTCGCGGTCGCCGTCTGCGTCGACGCCATCCGACTGGTCACAGTTCTGATCGATGTCGTCGCCAACGATGTCATCCGCACCCGGGAAGATCGTGGGATCCTGATCGTTACAGTCGCCTTCGGCGCTCGAGACCCCATCGTTGTCTTCGTCGCTTCGGTCGACGCGATCTTGAGATTCATCACCCGAACATCCGACGAGCGCGAGCCCGGCCAAGACGAGCAGCCTCATGCTCCCTCCATTTCGCAGCCGACAGCCTACCCGACAGCGTCAGGGATGGCCATCGCGATGCTCTCAAAGCTGGGTGGTGCCGGCGGGACGGTCGACGTAAGGTTCGACCCCCTGCTCGCGCATCGCGCGGTCGAAGGCCGCAGCAGAGTGACTGGCGATCCATTCGGCCTCGCGCGACGTCACGGGAACCACCCACGCAATAGGCGCGCCGAGAATCCGCACGTACTCGGCCTCCTCGCGCAACACCGAACCCTGGTCCAACACCACCGCATGGGTATGGCTCGACCGACCAAGCAACCCCTCTGGCAGCGCGACCACATCCCCGACGGCCGCCCGCGCCTCCCACGCCACGGCGACAAGCTCGGCAAAGCGATGATCTGCCCCAGGCTGTGCGTCGGCTAGCGAAACCGCCCCATACTCCTGCGCCACCGCGGACGACGCCCCAATGGTCAAGGTGATGGCAAACGGTCGGCCCGAGACCTTGGGGTAGTGCACCACCGACACCGCTGGTGGAGGGTCTGCCGCCTCCACGCCGTCTTGGGTCCCAGCCGGCGGCGAGGCGGCAACCCGCGAAGACGGCAACGCAACCGGCTCGACCGAGAGCACCCGACCCAGCATGCGGGCGAGCGCGTCCTGCTTTTCCGCTGGATCACTGGCGAGGAGGTGTCGAATGGAGTCAAAGAGAAAGCCCACGGGCATGTCCAGACGAAACTGAGTGTCTAGGGATTGTACATTGTGCGCACGCGCCCGGCGCCACTCATCACGGCGCCCGCCCTACCTGGAGCCGACCTTGACCCCAATGATGCTGCTGTTCGCCCTTGGCACGAGCCCCGACGCGCTGGCGTCTCGAGGCCCCGTGCTGTCGAACGACTGCCCGCCGGGCGGCTGCCTGATCGACGCCCCCATCGGGAAAGTCTCGATCAAGATGCGCCATCCGGAAGGCGACCGGGTCCTCGATAAGGCACTCAACGACCCAAATTTCTGGAAGGAAGCATCCTCTACGAAGTACGACAAGGAGGGCTACGACGAAATCCGCCTGCTGGGCACGGACACGGGCTACGTCCCGATGATTACGGGCCAAGGCAACGAAGACTTCCCCAACGAGATCGTGGCCGACATCGTCTACAAGCGAAACACCGACCTTCCGAAGTTCATGAGCGGCGCCGAAGCCGTGGTGAACCTAGGCGCCGGCTACGATTCGGTCACCGGCGCAGAATACCGCGACACCTTCTACGTTCTCGACTTCACGTTGTTCTACGGGTTCTTCCCCCAGCGGATGTACCGAAAGTACGACGAGAACCGCAAGATGTGGATCATGTGGTTCGAGAAGCTCGACAGCAGCTTCGTCGACGGCGGAACCTGGCTCTCCTACCAACAGAAAATGACCAAGACAAAGGAGAACATCAAACGACGCTGGCTGTTCAACAGCTACACCGAAGTTTCGGACGTCTACGGAATGTTCGTGGTTGCACCTGGCGAAAACCACACTTCACGGGTCACCTTCGTCAGCAAGGTGACCTTCGACAAGGGCGCCGGCTTCATCGCTCGCGCCGGCAGCCAGATGCCAAGCGTGATCAGGTCTGGACTCAAGGCAGGCTTCGATGGCTGCGTGGCCATTGCGCGTGACGAGAAGAAGCGCCGTAGCGGTCAGTAGAAGAAGAGCGGTCCGTAAGCCACAATGAGCAACGCGGTGCCCATGATGCCCATGGGCACAAGCAGATGCTCGTTGGCCTCCCAGAACGAGTCCTTCGGATCGACGTGTTCGACCTCGCTCTCAGGCCCAATCACCTGCCGCGCAAGGAGGTGGTTGAGCGAGACGGGCGGGGTCAGGTAGCCAAGCTCGAAGCCGACCAACACGACCATCCAGAAGTGAACAGGGTCGATGCCGTTGGCATCGGCGACGTTCGCAATCGTGACCGACACGAGCACGACCGCACCGAGCGCGTCCATGGTCATGCCAACAAGCACCATGACGACAACCAACACGGTCATGGTGATGAACAAGCTGCCGAACGATTCGGGCACCAGTGCCATGACCTCAGCACGCTCAATGACGCCTCCGAGTCCCACGCTTCCCGCCATGACCATCAGCAAGGCGCCAACATGGTGGGAGGACTCGCTCGTGGAGCTGCGTAGCGCAGGCCATACGGTTTCGCGGGCCTTGACCTGCCAGCCACCGGCGGGAGCGTGGGCAAACCGGTCATACAGCAGCAAGCCAAGCAAGACGGCGGGAAGGATGGTGGGTGCGGTGTGCTCGTTCACCGACATCTTGAAGAACACGAAGTAGCCAAGCCCAATCGCAATCATCAGGCCGAGGTAGGGCAGGAGGGGCCGAAACGCAGCGCCGGCCTCGGGAATGGCCCGCCCCAAGTTGGGCATCTCGAAGCGCTCCTTGCTCCACCACGCAAACGCGATGAACGAGAGCACAGCGGTAAGCGCGAACACGTAGATGCCCCAACCAAACAGCTCGTCGGTGGTCACCTTGTTGTTCAACACCGCAATGAGCACCACGACCAGGCACGGTCGAAGCACAACCCCCAACGAACCTGACATTGCGGTCGCGGCGAGGGCAAGCCGAGGCGAGGCTCCCACCGCACGCAAGCGCTCGAAGATGACCGCGCCTGCCGCGATGACGAAGATGCCCGAGGCCCCCGAGTAGGCCGTGGGAATGGCGGCCAGCACCACGACCAGCCACGCAAGAATCGCCGGGGGAAGATGGAACGGGGCGAACACATCGAAGACCAGGGTGGCGAGACGTGTCCGGGACAACATCATGCCGGCCCAGATGTACAAGCCAATCCCGAGGTAGATATTCGGGATCTGCGTAAACTTGTGCAAGAAGACGGCCTGGCCGCTGTAGTGCCCTTCAACCAAAACGAAGTAGAGCCCCCCAATAACCGCCATGTAGACGTAAAGCGGCACAACCATGAGCAGACGCACGAACTCGGTTGAACCCTCCCCAAGGTCGGTCGGCGTGCGCACCAGTTGCACCACGTTCACCAGGGCCAAGGCCAAAAAGCCAAGCGCCCACATCACCGACAGTTCAGGGTTCTGGTTCTCCGCCGCGCTGGCGATCTGGATTTGGTAGTCCGCAACGCAACTACCAAACCAGAAGAGGTGCGCGATGAGTTGCCCCCCTTGGGCCACCCGGTGCTCGGTCAGGTTCTCCGGATTGCGAAGAGCGATGTGCATCCGATGAGCCGTCGTCGACAACGCACCGAGCAACACCACCAACACGAGGAGGTGCTTGGCGAACGGAAAGAGCGCAAAGTCGCTTGCTGCAAGTTCAAAGGTGCGGAACGCCCGGAGCGATGGCGTGATGCGCTCGACGGTCGCGGCGTAGGTCGTGTGTCGCTCCTCACAGAGCTGGACGAAGTTGCGCTGCGCCGCGCAGTTGACGGTTGTGGCCGCCGGTGCCTCGTCGGCGAACGGATCTTCGTCGGCGAAGGGATCTGCTTCGTCCGCGGCGGGCGCAGGGTCGGCGAACGGGTCCTCGCCTTCGAACGGGTCATCGTTCGCCGGTGACGGGGCGGGATCGGCAAATGGATCTTCGCCATCAAACGGATCTTCACCTTCGGCCGGGGCAAGGGCCGCACCGCCCTCCGGACACTCGGCAAGCTTGGCGCGTTCAGCCTCGAGGTCACATTCGGGAGCGACGGGATCCTGGCGAAGCTCAGCTGCGTATCCAGGCCAAATCGCTTCCCCGATCTCCACGAAGCGGGTGTCGAGGTTGGGCGCAATGCCAACCCCCAGGGCCACAAGCAGCGACAACAGGATGAATCCCGTCGCGATGGGATTGACGAAGCGCAGGGGCTCCTGGACCTGGTGGGACACGAACGGCCTCGGGGTGTGGGGGACTTGCGTTATCGGCTGCGCGACGCAACGCCAACGCTCGCCACCCGTTCTACTCCTTCTTCTCGACGCATTCGGCCCGGCTTGCGTCGGCCGCACAACGCAGGCGCAACATGACCTTCAGCATGGACCCGTCGTAGGCCTTCACCTCGTCGCGAAGCTTGAGCCGAACTTCCTGGAAGAGGTTGGCCCAGCCTTGCGCCCGATCCTTGGGCACATCGATCCAGAACTGGCTGGGGATCTTGGACTCGGCATTCTTGACAAAGGCCAGCGCCTCGTCGAACCGCTTGGCCAAATCCCCGCGGGACTTGCGGATGAACTCGGCATCAAAGCGGTTTTCGCGCAGCATCACCTGCAGCGTGGCCTGGGCGAGTGGCGAACGCACGATGCCCCCCTTCGTACCGATGCCACGCTGAAGCTCAAAGGGGCGGAACGCCGGAGCGGAGACATAGCATGCATCAACGTCACCATTGTTGAACTTGGGCCCGAGGCTCCCCAAGTCCGAGGCCACCGCGATCGCGCCAACCCGCTCGACCATCACCAGACTCGGCTTGTCGTAGGCCAAGGTCGCGATGCGCTTGCCCGCGAGTTCTTTGACGGTGTCGATGTTGCGGTCACGCACGAAGAGGTAGACCGCACCTGCAGGAATGAAGCCCACGGTGGCGTTGCCGTTGGCGGACAGCTTACGCGCCGCGGCGTCGGACCCCGTGAGCGTCCGCACCATCTGCTTGAGCATCGGGTAGGTGGTCAACCCTCCGATGGCTTCAATGGTAGAGGGGAAGCGGTTGAACCGCTGCAAACGGGTGCCCGTGGCGGTCACGCCATCGCATTGGCCCGCTTCGTAGTCCTTGGCGGCGGTCTCTTCATCGGTGTAAGGCCGCAACTCGAGGTCGTAGCCCCATGCCGACGCCTGGGTCGCATACTTCTTTACGATGGCGAAGAAGTCTCCGGAACGACCGGCCGGGTCATAGACGCACACGGTGCGCGACTCGGCGGCCTGGGCGACCGGGGCCCAGAGCGCGGCCACCGAGATGGTGAGCATCGCCAGCAGGGTTTGAAGTCTCATGGATTTCACTCCGCGTCGGAATCATCGACGTTGTTTCCAGCAAACGGGTCGGCGCCATCCCCAAAGGGATCCGCCCCTTCGAAGGGGTCAGGCGCCGATGCTTCGTCGTCCGATGGCAGGACACCCAAACGTTCCGTTCGATGCCCTTTGGCCTTCATCCAGAGGAGGTCGGACTGGTGGCGAACCAAGGTTTCTGCGTACTCATCGAGCAACACCCAATCCGGATCGGCGGTGAGCGTCTCGCCTGCTTCGACGAACTTCCGGATGCCCGCCTCCACGATGTCCTCTCGGCCCGCGTTGGACGCAAGGAGCACCTGAATGGCCCGTGCCACACGGACGCCGCTCGTGTCGTTGTCGGCGGCCTCGGCCATCATCTGCCATGGGTCGACATCTTCAGGCTCGGAGCCCGGAATGGTGGCCCAGGAGGCGCCCCGCAGCCCTTTCGCCATGCCCCACCACGCCGTGTCATCCAGGCACAAGGTGGCCCGCGCGATCTCTTGCGGCCGATCGAGCGGTACGCCGACCGCCCCCCCCGACGCTCGATCGTGGAAGAGGGCCAACACGCCGGTGATGAGCCCGAACTGGTACACGAAATGGTGCCGGTCGGGAACGTCCTGGCAGGTGTCCTCGCCGGTGGGGCCAAACTCCTCGACCATGCTCCGGTAAGACCGCTCAAAGCGTTCGGCGGCCAACGCGTGTTGCCGCTGAGCCCGGATCTGGGCGTCGATGATCTCGGAGGTCCGGGCCTCTCCAAAGGCCCCGTAGTTGACCCGCGCTTTTTCGGCTTCGAGTTCGAAATCCCACGCCGCGATCTCGGCACACATCGCCCCCACCCCTTCGGCGATGACGAGTGCCCGATGAGGGGCTTTCTTTGGCAAACTGGCCATCGGCAACGTCAGGCTGCGGCCCATCCCGCACACCGCATCGATGTCGCGGCCGTCAGTGGCCTCGTCAACGAGTTGGTTGATGGTGAATCGATTGACGGCGCCCCGACATGCGGTCGAGGCGAGCAGGAGCCCGAGCAGCCAGGTGATCCGAGCGATGGCGCACCTCCAAGTTGGCCCCCACCGTAACCCCCGAGCAGTCCGACACGGCCACGCGTTAGTCCTTGCGCGCCAGGGGGAATTCGATGGTTGTTTGGCTTTTGGCCGCAGTCGCGATGGGCCAGCCCTGTCCGGATCGGGACGTGCTGATCGATGGGTTGCGGGACGCGGTGAACGACCGACTCGCCGATGAAGCCGACGAGCTGCAGGACGAGCTCCTCGCCGCGTTTGGGTGTGGTGGACGAGCCCAGTCAGGTCAACTGGTCGGACTGTGGCTTGCGTTGGCCGCCCGCAGCGATCAGCGCGATGAACTCGATGAGGCCAACGTGGCCCTGCGAGCCGCCCGACGCCTCGGTGATGCATTTGACGACGCGTACGGACCAGCGCTGCAACGTCGCTGGCAGGACGCCAACACCAACCCCATCTTGCCGAGCCGACTGGCGGTGGATGCAAGCCAGGAGACCTACCCATTGTTGCTGGTCGACGGGCTTCGATTCCAGCCACCAGGTCTGATCGAAGCCGGGTTGCACCTGGTTCAGTGGGGCAACACCGAAGACGACCTGACTGGCGCACGCATCGTACGCACCAAGGCCGATGCCATCACCACGATCGACGTTCCCTATGGCGGTGCCGAGAATGCCGTAGCGAGCCTCCGACCAGCTCCCGAACCCAAACCGCCGCGGGAACGTCGCGAGCGCCCGGAACGCACCCCGAAGCCGACCCGAACCGACCGTCGGAGCCCCGCGTTCCTCGTCGTAGCTGGTGTGACGGGCGCTGCGGCGTTGGTCACGGCTGGCCTCACCGCCGCCACGGACCCCGATCCGGCCAACCTCGATGCTCAGCCCGAAGTGGCCCTCGGTCAGCGGTTCGATCGGCAGCGAGCGCTCGGGCTCACGTCCTTCGGACTGATGGCGGCCAGCACGGTGTCGCTGGGCATCCACATCGTTCAATGAACCTCATCGGTTCAGCCAGGTAAGCACCGTTGCGTAAGGCTGGACTGCCGCCGGCCAGCGACGCCCGGCAAGCGGCACCGCAACCCCCACCTCGAACCATGCTCTTGCCGAGCGGGGACGTGCAAAACCCGCCACGCGCGCCTGAAGCAGGCTTCGACCTGGAATTCGAATGCCGAAAGAATCGACGTCGGGGAGCGCAACCAGTGCATCGACTCGCCCCAAGGCCCCCAATGTGGGCCACGGCGTCCACCCGATGAGGGCAGCGGGCCGCCACTCATCCCCAAGATTGACCCCCGTGGTGGGATTCCGCAGGCGAATGGCGAAACTCTGCCACACTTCGACCCACCCCCAGGCATCGCCAAACCCCCACCGGACGCCGGGGACGATGTCGAATTGACCCGTGCCCAAGGGTACATCACGGTCCTGAAAGTTCCCTGGCCCGGTGGGGATCTGGGTGAGCAAGGTGGCTGCGATCACCCCACGACCCCATTGTCGGCCTGCCCGAAGCGTCACGCGCATGTCACCGAGGCCAAGCGCCACGGTCTCGCCAATGTCATCCTCGAACGTGGCCGACACGACGGGTAGCTGCACGTCCACCGCGACAGACCCTGGCAGGCCTACCGTCGTCAACAACGTCGCCTGGCGTTGGGTGAACCGTCCGCCATTGACGCAAGAAAACGGCATGCGCTGCCCACCAAAGATGGGCTCGGGGCACAGTGGTCCGATGAGGCCTTGGGCTTCGCCACCCGCGAACTGCTGCTGCGCGGACAGCGACGAGACGTTGACGCCGAGGCTCACGGTCCCGGGAGCTTCCACCCAGGGTGAGGACCATGCCACCGAAACCGACCACCAAATCATGAGAGCTTGTCCTGGGCTCCCGAAAAGCGTTTCGTGAAACGTTTCGCGGTCCATGAAGACCGCGATCCGGGCTCCGCTTTGGGGTCCTAAACCAAGGGAGGTCTCTTGCGATCGCTTTCGATGATGACCGCTGCCCTGCTCGCGAGCTGCGCCCCAGCGCCGACCGGACTCGCTCCGGCCAATCCTGGGGTGGGGATCGTCGAGTCGGTCACCTACGAAGGAGCGCCGTTTGTTCCCGGCGCCGACGATCTCGCGTTTACCGACACGACAGGCTCGAGCTTCAACCTGGCAGGGCAGGCGTTCGAGGGTCCACTCGCGGACGGCAACGTGCAGCTCGCCGTGCTGCCTGCGATCACTGCGTTCTGGTTTGCTTGGTCCACCCACCATCCGGGGGCCCGGGTCTACAACCAGGGCATCAACAACCCCAACGATCCCCTCGTGGCCACCGAAGGTTGCGGCGTGCCCTGCAACGAGATTGCCCTGGCGTGCTCGGGGCGGGACTGCATTCCGTCGATCGACAATCCGGATTGGCGCACCCCCGACGACACCCGACAGCTGGCCTACCTCACCCCCGATGATCGGGTGCTGGGCATCGCGAGAGGCGGCGCAGCTCGCGCTTACCCCCTCGACACCTTGTGGACGCATGAAATCGTCAACGACACCTGGGGGGATTGGAGCTTCAGCGTGACATACTGCCCGCTCACCGGCTCGGGCGTGCTCGTGGATGGCGTCCAGGATGGCAATCCGATGCGGTTTGGCGTGTCGGGCAACCTCTACAACAGCAACCTCGTGATGTACGACCGCACCACCGAGACGTTGTACGGACAGATGCGCCTGGTCGGGTTTGCCGGTCCGCGCCTTGGCGAGCCCTTGGCCGCCGCGGGACTCATCGACACGACGTGGGGTGAATGGTTCAAGCTCTACCCGCAGACCGAGGTCCTGGGTCAGCGGCACGCTTCGACCTACCCCTACGGCGACTTCCGCGAAGACGACAACGACACCTTCCGCCAGACCAATCCCCGACCCGACAATTTCTACCCGAACAAGGACTATGCGATCGGGCTGTCTTCGGGCGGAGAGACTGTGATTTGGGCGTTCCCCGAACTCGAAGCCACCGTCGGCGCCCGAGGGGTCATCGAGGACGTGGTAGGCGAGCTTCCTGTGCTCGTGGCCTACGACAACACAGGCCCAACCGCGGTGGTGTTCAGCCGCCTCCACAACGGCGAAACCCTGACGTTTGCGCCACCTAAGTAGGGACGGCCTACAGGATTCCTCCCTTCTGCCGATCCGGAGCCCCGGTGAGGGGAAAGGAACGGAGGAATCCGATGCCTCGGGGCTTCCACGGTTGGGTCATCGCGATGGTGGGGTGTGCAAGCCCCATGACCAAGGCCGAACGCGCCCTCGACAAGTTTGCCGATGGCGAAACGACGGCATGGCATGAGGCCCGGTACGCCGTCGAATCTGCAATCCTGGACCCCCAGCTCCGCCATGAGCCCGAGACGTGGGCCATCCGGGGCCAGGTCTACCTCACACAGGTTGGCGATCCCTTGCTCGCAGCCCTGGCCGCGGATCCCCTCGAGCTGTCGTTGCGAAGCTACGAAGCGGCCGCCGAGTTGGGAGCCGACGAGCCGTTGAAGGCACGCATGCGGGCGGAAGTGCCCGCGCTCGAAGCGGTGGTTCAACAACGACTCGCTCACCACGTAACGGTGCGGAACTGGCTCAGTGCAGCCGAAGAACTCCAGCTTGCCCAGCGGGTTCACCGCGTGAACCTCTCGATCGGCACGGGCGACATCGAACGCGAGATCGCCCTACGGCGGCTTGCTTGTCGGGTCGAAGCGGAAGCCGGTGACGTCGAGCGGGCCGCAGACCACTACGAAGCGCTGGTCGCCATCACCCAAGCCCACGAGATGCCGCTTGCGCTCGATGTGATTCTTGCCCTGAAGGATCGCGGCCGCCCGAAAAGGGCTCGAGCCTTGGCCTTAGCCGCCAGCACCGCGCTTCCCGACCACCTCGATCTGTTCGAAGTTCGGGTCGGGTTGGTGTTCGATCTGGGCGATCCCGTGATGGCTAAGGCGACCGTCGATGAACGGCGCGAAGCGCTGTCCGCCTCCGCGGAGGGCGCGCTCCGAGCCGCTTCGTTGTACCAACGCATCGACGCGAGCGGGCTTGCCCGAATGATGTGGTCGCGGGTGATCGAGCTTCAGCCCGATCACTTCACCGCCCGCCTCGCGTTGGGTCAATCGATAATGCGCCATGCTGGGGCCATGCGAACGACCTTTCGCTCGGAGGCGGGTCCGATGTCTCGGGCGTTGTGGCGAAGCCTCGAGGAACTGTGGCGACAAGCCGAGGCCCACCTTCAGCACGCCCATCGCATCGAACCCGCACGCGGGGCTCCGCTCGAGTCTCTGGTCCAACTCTACGCGGACAAATGGGCGGGGATCGACCCGGCGGCGCTATCGCCCGAGGATCGCGATGCCTTCGAGGCCGATCAGGTACGCCGAAGCTCCGCCGAGGCCATGCTCGCCGTCCCCTGAAAGCCACCCGGTCGTCACGAGGCTACAAGGGCTCGCGAACCTGGGAGATGCCGCGATGGCGCGTGAACCGGAGAGCTTCCGCATCGAACTGCCGGGCGGCACCCCAACCCGTGCGCTGATCTGGCCAGGGGCTGAGGAAGCCGAGACCGCGCTCCTCATCCACCACGGATTGGGGGAACACGCCGGCCGGTACCAAGCCTACGCCGACGGGCTTCCAAGCACGTTGCCCATCGTGGCCTACGATGTCCGAGGGCACGGAGAGGCCGAGGGGCCGCGTGGGGTCGTGCGAGGCCTCACCCAGTTGGCGAGCGATCTGCACGCGGTGATGCCGAAGCTGCTGCGCCGCTCTGGTGCCTCTAAAGCGGTGCTGTTCGGTCATTCCATGGGGGCCGGCGCAGTCGGCCACTACCTCACCACCCATGAAGTCCACGACTTCGTGTCGGGGGTTTGGTTGTCGGGCGTACCCACCAAGGTGGACCTGGACTTCGTACGTCGAATCCAGCGGTTTGCGGCTCGGCTGCTCGACGGGTTGGCACCAGACGTCACCCTCCCCACGAACCTTGATGCAAACGGCATCTCGAGCGTTCCCGCCGAAATTGAACGCTACCGAAACGATCCACTGGTCCACGACCAGGCATCGGTCGCCCTGGGTCGTTCGCTGTTTGACGATCCCCCCAAGCTGCTCGAACGAGGGCATCTTTTGACCATGCCGTTGTACTTGTTCCACGGCAAGGACGACACGATTGTCAACGTCGCGGGAACCCCGGCGCTCTTTGATGTGATCGCGTCGTCCGACAAGACCATGAACATCATCGAGTCGGCTCGCCACGAGACCCATCATGAGACCGAGGCGATCGTGACCGAACTGATGGGCAAACTCACCGCGTGGCTTCAAGACCACGGCGCAGTCGCCAACTGAACCACCAGCGTGTACCGTCGAAGGGGAGGACCGGCATGATGTGGTGGATGGGGCTCGGCCTGTTTCCCGGCTCGGCCATCGCCCAAAGCTACGATGATCTCCAGCTCAGCGTGGAGCCCATCTCGTTGTCCAGCACCGCAGCTGCGGCACGACAGCCTGGACTAGTGGCAGAAGCCCAGCTCAGCACGTTGCGTCTTGGCAACCCGGTGCCCAGCCTCGGCATTCTGCCCGTGGTGCCTCGCTTGTGGATCGGGGTGGTGGAAGACACCAAATCCCGCATTCAGTGGTCGCTCGGGCTGCAAGGTGCGGTCCTCGCACCGATCCAATCCGGTGCTTTCGGGAGCGGAGCTGGCGTTCAGGGGGGCATCGCGTTCCCGGGGCTATCGGAGCGCCTCTGGACCGGAATCGACATCGACGTTGGTCGGTTCGATTTCACGACGGATGACGGGCGCATCCGCCAATTCGGCTTTGGTCTTGGCTACATCGTGGCGGGGCGCGTCAGCGACCGTGTCTCCATCTTTGGCCAGTTCTCAGGTCGGCTAAATCGCATTGTTGACGACACCATCGGGGGCGACCAGACGCTTCGCCTCGAGCCTCGAGCGATGCTTGGCGGTTCGTGGCACGACAAACGCAACTTCGTCTACTCGCTTGGTCTTCGCGCCGGGCTCCGTGATTCGCTTGAAAACCGGTTCCCGCTCGCCCTCGTGGTGTCTGTGGGCATGAGGGTCGGCCAGGTGGACTCGCTCGAAGACCCGAACGTGTCGACCGATGCGCCCCCCGAAACGCAAGAGCCCACCACCCCTTCGACGGCGTTGCCAAGCCACCCACAGCTGTTTTGCGATCCGGGGACCCTGCCCGTAGGCGTCCCCCCTCCGCGTGGCCGGGAGGCCTGGTGTGCCATCGAGGATGACCAGGGGCGCCTTGTGCGCGACGGGCTCTACCTTCGCTGGCACACGCCCGACACGATCGCCGAACGAGGCCAGTACCAGGACGATCGGCGCACCGGAGAATGGGTGTTGCACGCGCCGAACGGCGTGTTGATCGGTCGCGGGCCCTACCTCGACGGCGAACGCCACGGCCTTTGGATGACCTGGTTCGACAGCGGCGAGATGGCCTCGCAGGGGTCTTGGTACAAGGGTGTACCAGATGGCGAGTGGGCCTACTTCACGAAGTCGGGTACTCGGATTGAAGGTCGATGGGATCGGGGCGTTCGTGACGGCGAATGGCTTGACTACGACACCACCGGAACCGTCATCCGACGGCGCGAGTTCCTTTCGGGGCAACTGATCCAGTCCCCCGAATAAACGAGTATTCATAACGAACGGCGACGCAGCGTGGCATCTCGTGAGGGCCAGGATCTGCGCGGTTGCGGTTTCCTAAGTGTGAGGGCGCGGAACATCCCGGCAAATTTCGGGGGCCATGCCTTGTCACGGAATGTCGCATTTTCGATCGCACTCGCAACCGGGGAGGATCCTCCACCGATCAGCGAGGGGTCGGGAACGAAGGGTTCGGACGTTCCGGCATTGACTTTGTAACCCTCAGGAGAACGTCATGGCCCCATTCAAGACGCCACGCCGAGGAAGCCGTTGGACGGCGGAAGAGGAAAAAGAGGCGGGCCGGGCGATTCGGCAAGCCGAAGCTCGGGCCCTACATGCGATCGAGAGCATCGAATTCGCAGCCGAGATCCTGGCTCGAACGCCACGGCGGGCGGAGAAGACGAAGGCAGGGGCCGTCAGTCGACTCGAAGAGGCCATTGAAGCGGTTTTTACGGCTTCCAGGTCGGATTCAGCCCTTCGCGAGGCTGCAGGCAAGGCGAAGGCGGCTTGGGAAGAAGCCGAGATGCATCGCTGGAGCCTGGCCATGTCGGGCAAGCGCATCGCACATGGCGAGGCCCGCAAGCTAGCTGGGCCGTTCATGGATGAGGCGGATCTGGTTCAGGAGGGCTACATCGGGCTGCTTCGGGCCGCCAAGCGCTTCGATCCGGACCGGAAGATCCGCTTCAGCACTTATGCACGGTGGTGGGTCCGCGCCCAAATGACGCGCGCGATCGACCACAACGGACGGCCCGTGCGCCTGCCGGGGGGCGCCGTCGAGCAGACGCGCAACCTGCGTAAGGTGATTCAGGAGTTTGAACTTGCCGGTCAGGACTACTCGATCGCGGACCTCGCCCGTGAGGTTGGCATCGAGGAGCGACGCGCCCGCTTCCTCCTGCAGCAGGGCAAGACGGTGTCTCTCGACGAACCGGTTGAAGAGGGTCCACGGCAGCGAAGCTTGGACTACTTCCTGGAGGACGACGAGGCGATCGATCCCGAGGACGAAGCAATCCGGATTCAGGAACTGTCGCGACTCCGCATTGCGCTTAGTGAGGTACTCACCGATCGTCATCGGCACGTGCTTGCGCGTCGGTACGGACTCGAGGACGACCACTTCCGTACCCTTTCAGAAGTCGGCGAAGGCTTGAACCTGTCTCGCGAACGGGTCCGTCAGATCGAGCGGGAAGCGCTGGGCCGGCTCAAGGATGCGGAAATCCGCGAGGTCGCTTAGCCCTCCCAGGTGATTCGCGCGTCCCTTACGATCATCGCGGGTCGCCTCCTCGCGGGAGCGGCCAACCTCACCGTGGTGGCGTGGCTCACCCAGCTCTTGTCCCAGGGCGACCTTGGCCGCTATGGCGCCATCCTGGCCCTCGCAAGTGCAGGATCCGTGTTTGCCGACATGGGCCAACGGATCTACCTCACCCGCACGCTGCCCTTAGTTCGTGACCCCTGGCCCCTGGTGCGCCGATCGCTCACCGGGGTGGTCGGCGTGGCGTCCGTGCTTGGACTGCTTTGGATGGGACTGGGTTCGTCCCTCGATGGCCTGGCTCACGCGGCCATCGGGTCTGCCCTGCTGGGATTGCTTGGATTGAACCTTGCGCTAGTCGGAGCCCTCGCCGGAACTGGGCGCGTGGTTTGGGGCGGACTCGCCCACGTTGCCTTCCGCCCCCTCGGACTGCTGCTGGTGCTCTGGCTGGTGAGCCAGTGGTCGCCCATCGACGTGACAACCGCGCTGCTGGCGCAACTCGGTGCCATCGCCCTTAGCGTGTTCATCGCCGCCCACGCCTTGCGTTGGGCGCGTCAATCGCCCCTCCCACCCACCTCGACGCCGCCTGCGCCGTGGTTGTCGACGTCGTTGCCGCTGATGATCCTTGGGGGTCTCGGCGTGTTGTCGTTCCAAGTCGACGTGCTGATCGTGCGGTGGGTCGATTCGCCAGAAGGGGCCGGCATCTACTTCAACGCCACGGCCCTGGCGGTTGTGCCCTCCTATGCCCTGGGAGCCGCCAACAGCGTCATCATGCCCCAGGTGTCGCGAGCATGGGCTGAGCAACGCCTGGCCGACGTCCACGTGGTCTTGGGAAAGAGCCTGCGGCTGGCGTTGATCGGATGGGCACCGGCCGTCGTGGGCGTCGTGACTGTGTTTCAGCTTGGGGTCGACCTCGGTTGGACCTTTGCTGAAGGACTGCCGATCCTCATCGTGCTGCTTGTGGGTCAGTCGATCAATGTGTGGTGTGGTTCAGTTGGGGCAACCCTGCTGATGTCCGGCCATGAACGTTTGGTTGCCACAACCTACGCCGGCACCTTGCTCCTGAACGTGGCCATCTCGATCGTCTTGGTGCCCCTCGTGGGGCCGGTGGGTGCGGCCATCGGCACCGCCAGTGCAGTCTCGGCATGGAACCTCTGGCTCGTCGCAACCCTGCGGGCTCGGGTGGGGGTCGACACGAGCATCGCCCGCCACCTCTGGCCCCTTCCGATCAGCGCACCGAGCCCGAACCGGTCGTCGTGACATCCACCATCGCGCCGCCATTGACGGTGAGATCACCCGAGCCCGACAGGCGACCCGTCACGGTCCCCGACACGTTGATCGTCGCATCGCCGCTGCCCGAAAGTTCCACCGTGGCGTCGGTTGCGGTGAGGTTCCCCGCTTCGAGATCACCGGATGCGGACAGGTCAAGATCCAGAGCCGTCGTCATGCCCGACAAGGTGACATCGCCAGAGCCGGACTGAATCACCATCACGTCGTCAGCATCCAGCCCCGACAACTGGACGTCCCCCGAGGCCGAACTATCGATGGCCACATCAAGGGCCTGGGGCAACGCGTCGACCGTGACCCCACCCGAGCCGGATGTCTCGACAGTCAGCGCGGCGGCCGCGGTCGACATCGCGGTGATGTCGCCGCTCGCCGTCGACACGATGCTTTCCAGATCATTGACCGTCAGCGTGGCGAAGCAGTCGGTCCGCGGTCGCATTTCCATGCCGATGGGCGTGTCGATCACAAGCACCCCGGACTGGTTCTCAATGCGGATGTTGTCGAGCAAGTTGTCATCGCAGGTCAGTTCACCGGCGATGGGGTCTCCCTGTTCGATGATGACGTCAACCTGATTGTCGAGCCGAAGACCAGAGAATGCGGTCAAGTCTAGGGTCTGCGTCGCAGCGACACCGCTGCCCACTTCACCGATAATGGTGCAACCAACCATGGGAACAACGACAAGCATCAAGGCGGTACGGAACATGGGGACTCTCCACAGGGTGCCAATCACTCGACACCAGTGCCCCCTAGCGGTGTCACCCCCCGTCCGCGATTCCGGGTTGACGGGTGTTGGTGAAGCGTTACGTCCTGCGTGTCAGCTCGCGGGCTGATGGTGAGCGCCTGTAGCTCAGCTGGTTAGAGCGCACGCCTGATAAGCGTGAGGTCGGCTGTTCAAGTCAGCCCAGGCGCACTCCTTTTCCGGGGGCGTAGCTCAGTTGGGAGAGCACCCGCTTTGCAAGCGGGCGGTCGTCGGTTCGAATCCGTCCGCCTCCACTTATTGGGGTCTTGCACCCCTCCTCGCGACCATCACCTGGATGGTGGCTTGTTCATGGCCTGCGGCCGGAGCGCCTCCCACGTTGGATGAGGCGCTTGTCGCCCAACGGGCTGCGCTGCACGAAGCCGAAGCGAAGGTCCTCGCAGAGCGGCTCGAGACCGCCCTGGCGGCCGAAGATTGGTTTGGGGCCGCGCAGGCGGTGGCTGCGGGATACTCGTGGGCGCCCGATCGGTTCTCCGCACCGGTAGAGACGCTGCTCGATCGATTGCCTCCGGCCACCGGCGCCGAACTGGCCCGCATCGTCGGGCAGGACCGTCGCGCGGAGGAACGCGCCGCCACCGCTCGCGCCCATGCGTTGGCCGAACGCTACGCCGCCAAGGTCACCCCCGACGCGCTGCAGGGCGTAACCCAGCCTCTCGGCCAAGCGGTGATCGACGCGGTCCGCGAAACCTACGTCGACCCCGTCGATGAAGGGGTCTGGTTTACCGCTGCACGTGCCCGTCTCGATGCCATCGCTGGCCACTACGGGGTCACCGTGAAGCCCATCCGCTGGTCGGGAATTGGCCCCTACAGCACGTTGTGGCAAGCCGGCATCGACGCTGGCATTCCCGAATCCGTGGTGGTGGGCGAGACCACCAATGCGGCACTTTCCGCGCTCGATGCCTGGTCAAGGCCGGTGTGGCCCGCCGAAATCACGGCGTGGACGCAGGGTCACGACGGTATCCAAGTCGGAGTGGGCGTGCAGATCTTCGACCACGACGGAGCGGTGGTGGTGGGGTACCCCGTGCTCGGAAGTGCGGCGTGGGACGCAGGCGTTCGACAGGATGATGTCATCGTCGCTGTCGGCGGCGTACGTACGTCCGCAATGGCCAAGCCTACGATCGATGCCGTAGTGGAGGCACTCCACGGCCCGCCGGATACGCCCGTCGCGGTCACCTTCGCCCGAGAGGGCGTCGAGCGGACCGAGACGTTGACGCGCCGGTCGGTCCAGGCCGAGACGGTCGTGGGCTTCGACCGGGGGCCCGACAATCGCTGGCGAACGTGGATCGACGCACGCCGCGGCATCGCGTACGTGCGCATCCTGGCCCTGCGCCCCCACACCGACGAAGCGTTCGACGCGCTCCTCGAAGGGGTGAAGCCCAAGGCAATGGTTATCGACCTTCGCGGCAACGGGGGCGGCGATCTCAACGCGACCATCAACCTCGCCGACCGTTTCCTGGCTGACGGTGTGGTCGCCGAGCTTACAGGTCGCACGGCGACCGACCCCGTTCCCCAAGACGGCGAAGTCGCCTGGAACGCGGCGGTCCCCGGCCATTCCTTCGAGGGGTTGGCTAAAGGCCGAAAGCCCCGCTTGGCCGTGGTCATCGATGAGGGAACGGCCTCTGCCGCCGAACTGTTGGCGGGCGTATTGAAGGCGCGTGCCAACGCCGTGGTCGTCGGAGCGAAGAGCTTTGGCAAAGTGGCCACGCAAGTCCTGGGTTCTCACGACACCTTGCCCGTGGCCTGGCAAATCACCAAAGCCCAGCTCACCGTGCCCGGCCAGGCCCCGCTCACCGAGGGGCTCATGCCCGACCACGTGGTGACGCTGTCCCCGGCCGAAGGCGTGCTCGTCGACACGTTGCTCGCGAAGCGCGAACACCTGCGGGCCCACGCCGATGGCACCCCAATCCGGTACACCGGGCCCGAATCGGACGGAACGCTGCCGCCCCTCGATCGAGACCCCCAGCTCGCGATGGCCCTTAGCGCCCTACGGTGAGCTTTGGCCTTAGCGCCTGCCACGCTCGGGTTCGAGAGTGCCACGCCGTTCGCACCTCGGCGGGCAACACCGGCATGGGGTGTTCCAAGCCATCGGGGGCAAAGACAGGCTCAAAGCCCGGCCCCGGCGCCTTGGGCCGGACGATACGCCCTGGGACTTCGCCAAGGGCCACGATCGTGGCGCCCTGCGGGTCCGCCCACGCCAGTCCGCAGCGATAGATCGCAGGACTCCCTAAGGCCCGGCGCACCACTTCGTCGCAGGCCGCTTCAAAGCCTCCCCGCTCCTCGGCCCACCGACGGGTGAACAACCCTGGGGCACCGCCCAGAGCCTCAATGGCGATGCCGTTGTCATCGCCAATCGCCGGCTGGCCAGTCCGCAACGCAGCGGCTCGAGCCTTGATGGCGGCGTTTTCTTCGTAGGTCTCCGCGTCTTCTTCGGGACTTGGACCGTCGTAGGGCAACGGCACCCAGTCCGTCCCTGCGAGGAGCGCTTGCCAGTCTCGGAACTTGTCGCGATTGCTTGTGGCAATCAGGATCGGACGGGGTTTACTGCCCATTGCGCACGATGGAGAGGAATTCGCGTCGCGTAGCGGGGTCGTCGCGGAAGGCGCCGAGCAGGCAGCTGGTGACCATCCTTACGCCGGTCTTGCGCACGCCTCGTGAGGTCATGCACATGTGAGTGGCCTCCATGATGACCCCAACGCCAAGCGGCTTCAGCTCTTCCTGAATGACCTCTGCGACCTGCCGCGTGAGCTTCTCCTGGATTTGCAGGCGATGGGCGTAGGCATCCAGCACGCGCGCCAGCTTACTGATGCCCACGACGCGCTGGTTGGGGAGGTAGCCAATGTGGGCCACGCCGGTGAACGGCACCATGTGGTGTTCACAATGACTCTCGAGCGGAATGTCCCGCAGCACGACGATCTGGTCGTAGCCATCGGTTTCCTCGAACGTTCGTGAAAGATGAGCGCGCGCGTCCTGCCGGTACCCTTCAAAGAACTCTCCATAGGCATCCACCACGCGCCGTGGAGTGTCGATCACCCCCTCTCGGTCAGGATCGTCCCCTGCCCATTCGATCAATGTGCGCACGGCCTGCATGGCCTCTTCTCTCGAAATCTTGCCCATCGTTTCCTCGGTGACCGACGGTCCGTATCCCCCAAGGGTCGTCTTGCAGATTCGGCGAAGGTGCTACACGAGGGCAAGGAGGTGCGTCGATGGATGCTGCACTTGTTCGAGGGGTCAACGATAGGACCGGCCTCGACCCCGATACCCTGCGTCGCGCGGTGCTCGAACACCTGCGCTATACCCAAGCAAAGGACATGGCGTCGGCAACGCGCCGGGACGTCTACATGGCGGTGGCACACGCCGTCCGGGACCGCCTCGTCCATCGCTGGATCACCACGCAACACCAGTACCGCGAAGAGGACGTCAAGCGCGTCTACTACCTGTCTGCGGAATACCTGCTAGGGCGTCAGCTGGGCGCAAACCTCCATAATCTGGGGATCTACGAGCTCGCGCAGGAAGCGTTCAAGGAGTTCAATCTCGACCTCGAAGACATCATCGAAGAGGAAGAGGACCCGGGCCTTGGCAACGGTGGACTGGGGCGCCTCGCCGCCTGCTTCATGGACTCCCTGGCCACGCTCGACTACCCCGCCGTGGGCTACGGCATTCGCTACGAGTTCGGCATCTTTCGGCAAGAGATCAACAACGGGTGGCAGGACGAGCAGCCTGACGAATGGCTGAAGCGAGGCAATCCCTGGGAGCTGCCACGCCCCGAGCGCAGTGTACGGGTGCCGTTTGGGGGCCACGTCGAGCACTCGGTCGATGACAGCGGCCGTTTCCGAGCCCGCTGGATTGAGGATTACCATGTGCTGGGCGTGCCCTACGACACGCCGGTGGCGGGCTATGGCACGCCGACGGTGAACAACCTCCGGTTGTGGTCCGCTCGCGCCTCCGAGCAGTTCGATCTCGAGGTGTTCAACGACGGTGATTACCGTCGGGCGGTCGAGAGCAAGGCGCTACACGAGTCGATCTCGAAGGTTCTCTACCCGAAGGACACGTCCGTCGAGGGCCGGGAACTCCGCCTCAAGCAGCAGTACTTCTTCGTCGCGTGCTCGCTGCACGACATCCTTCGCCGCTACAAGAAGACCCACGACACGCTCGAGAATTTCCCGAACAAGGTCGCCATCCAGCTCAACGACACTCACCCGGCCATCACGATCGCTGAGATGATGCGGGTGTTCGTGGACCGCGAGCAGTTGTCGTGGGACCAGGCCTGGGATCTCACCCAGCGCACCTGCGCCTACACGAACCACACCCTGCTCCCCGAAGCGCTCGAAAAGTGGCCTCTGCCATTGTTCGCTCGGGTCCTGCCCCGGCACCTCGAGATCATTCGCGAGATCGACCGCCGGTTCCTCCAGGAAGTGCATGTGTGGAGCGGAGGCGACGAGCGGGCGCTCAAGCGCATGTCGATCATCGACGACGACCACGGCCACATCCGCATGGCGCACCTCTCGACGGTGGGCAGCCACACCGTCAACGGCGTTGCCGAACTGCACAGCCAGCTGCTTCGTGACCGTGTGCTCGTGGATTTCGCCCGCCTTTACCCAAAGCGGTTCGGCAACCAGACCAACGGGGTGACCCCACGCCGCTGGTTGCTCCAGTGCAACCCCGGTCTTTCCGCCGAGATCACCAAACGGATCGGTGAAGGGTGGGTAACCGAGCTGGGACGGCTTTCGGAACTGGGCGCACATCGCAACGACGCCGCCTACATCGACACCCTCCGCACCATCAAACGGGCCAACAAGGTCTCGCTGTGTGACCACGTCGCGCGTAAGCATGGCGTAAAGCTCGACCCCGACGCGATGCTCGACGTCCACATCAAGCGGATTCACGAATACAAGCGGCAGCTCATGTGCTGCATGCACGCGATTTGGCTCTACCACCAGATCCGCTTCGAAGGCCGGAACATCGTACCTCGCACCATCGTGGTCGGGGGCAAAGCGGCTCCCGGCTACGCCGAAGCCAAAAAGCACATCAAGCTCATCAATGACGTGAGCGACCACCTCGCCGCGGACCCAGCGGTTCGGGGTCAGCTGCAGCTCTGGTTCCTGCCCAACTACAACATCTCGATGGCGGAACATGTCATTCCGGCGGCAGACCTCTCCGAGCAGATCTCGCTCGCCGGAAAGGAAGCCAGTGGCACCGGCAACATGAAGTTCATGATGAACGGCGCCTTGAC
Source organism: Myxococcota bacterium (assembly GCA_039208735.1). Lineage (GTDB taxonomy): Bacteria > Myxococcota_A > UBA796 > UBA796 > DRPG01. Next base: position 31,769 of record JBCCQY010000088.1, read on the forward strand.
GATCGGCACGCTCGACGGGGCCAACATCGAAATCCGCGAAGAGGCGGGCGCCGAAAACTTCTTCCTGTTCGGCATGGACGTGCAAGAGGTCAACGCACGGCTGTCGGCCGGCTACGACCCGGGACACGTCGTTGCGAACAGCCCTCGCTTGCCCACCATCCTGCGCAGCCTCGAAGAAGGCCTCTTCAACCGCGAAGAACGCGACTTGCACCGGCAGATTGCCAACTACCTTCGCTATTCCGATCCCTTCATGGTTTGTGCCGACTTCGACGCCTACTGCGATGTCCAGGAGCAGGTCGCCGCGACGTACGCCGATCCGACCCAGTGGTGGCCCAAGGTCGCCCGCAACATCGAGTCGGCGGGCAAGTTCTCGAGCGACCGCACCATCCGCGGCTACGCCACCGAGATCTGGGGCCTCGATGCCGTGGGCATCCGCATGGACCAAGCCCGTCCCTGACATGGCGTAGTGGCGGGGCTACGGGGGCTGCATGCGACCCGTACTCGCCAGATTGGTCGAGCTGTTGCAGCTCGAACGCCTTGAACAGCATCTCTTCCGAGGTCAAAGCCAAGACCTCGGCTGGGGCGCCATCTATGGTGGCCAAGCCCTTGCGCAGGCCTTGTCCGCTGCCGCCCAGACCGTGGAAGGTCCCCGCTTCGTGCATTCCTTGCACGGCTACTTCCTTCGCCAGGGCGATGCGTCGCGACCCGTGATCTACGAGGTCGACCCGATTCGCGACGGACGCTCCTTTACGACCCGCCGGGTGGTGGGCATTCAGGGAGGCCGGGCAATTTTCAACCTTTCGGCCTCGTTCCAGATTCGCGAAGCCGGCTACAACCATCAGGCCGACCTCGACCTATCGACCATTCCTGGTCCGAACGGGTTGCTCGCTGAGCATGAGTTTGCGCGGCGGATCGTCGACCAGATCCCAGAGCCGTTGCGGAAGCGAGCCGTCGCCGAGCGGCCGATCGAGGCCCGGGTCGTGCGACCGGGCAACCCGTACCAGCCCGAGCCCACCGAGCCCGTCAAGCAGGTGTGGTACCGGGCGATCGATCCCCTATCCGATGACGAGCAGCTTCATCGCGCGCTCCTCACCTATACGTCCGACTTCCACTTTCTGACCACGGCCCTCAATCCACACGGCAAATCCTGGCTCATCTCGAACATCCAAATCGCGAGCCTCGACCATGCCATGTGGTTCCATCGCCCATTTCGCATGGATGAATGGCTGCTTCACGTGATTGAAAGCCCTTCGGCGAGCGGGGCACGAGGGCTTGTGGTGGGTCGCTTCTACGACCAACAGGGACGCCTCGTGGCCTCGACAGCCCAGGAAGGACTCATCCGGCAGCGCTAAACGCCCGGGCCAACGTTCGCATGCCGTCTTCGAGGGGCACGGAAACCCGCCAGTCGAGGGTCGCTTCCGCCCGGGCGGGGTCCCCCAAAAAGCGCGTCACATCGTAGCTTCGTCCGGGCGCCTCCATCGTCTGCCCTCGCCCCGCGATGGCGATGGCCAGCCGCGCGAGTTCGCCAAGCGATACCGCCTGCCCCGAAACCAGGTGGAGCACGGGAACCGACGCTCCGGCCGTAAGGCGTCCCACGAGCCGGCGGAGGGCAAGCGTGACGTCGGAGAGGTGCGTAAAGTCGAACGCGCGCGACGACCCCTCGACCCGAAGCGTTCCGCCGGCCAACGCTCCTCGTACGAATGCGGGCACGACCCGATCCGCGTGATCCGCCGGATCGCCGTAGACCCCCGACAACCGCACCACAGCACCCCGTTCTCCGAGTTGTCCGACGAGGTCTTCTCCGGCGACCTTGCTCCGGGCGTAGACGTTGAGGGGCCGCAACGGCGCATCTTCGGCCACCGGCGTGGACACCGGCTCGCCGTAAACCTCACGGCTGCTTGTGAACAGCACGAAGGGACGCTGGGGCGACGTCGCGGCAAGTTCCACCACGTTGCGCGTACCTTCTACGTTGGTGGTCCAACACCGCTCGGGATCGTCCTCGCCCCAAACCACCCGACTCACCGCAGCCAGGTGCACGACCCCTTCGCATCCGGCCATGGCGGATCGCAACGCCGGGCGATCGAGGATGTCGTTTCCGTCGATGAGGTCGAAAGCCCGAACCTCATGGCCCTCGGCCCAAAGGCGTTGGGCCAACGCGCGCCCCACCAGGCCCGCACTACCCGTGACCAGCAGCTTCAACCCAGCATCCACGCCAGTAGCGCCGCCCGAACCCAGCGGCCCGCGTCCACCTGGGCCCAGATCAAATTGTAAGGATGATCATCCCAAGCTTCCGGCAGTTCATTGACCCGGGGCAAGGGGTGCATCAGACGGACATCTTCGCGGAACAGATCCCGGTAGCGGGGACGAAGGATGAACCTCGGATCGGCGCCGAGGGGAGCCGCCTCGAGCGAGGGGTCGTCCCACTCTTGTTGGCTTCGAGTCATGTACACGACATCGAAGGAACGGCCCTTTTCACGCAGGACGGACTCGAGGTCATCGTGAACGGTGACGTGTGCTCCTTGAGCCCGCCAGCGCGCGATCAACGCGCCGTCGGCACGATGCGTCGCTGGGGAAACGAGATCGAGCCGCGTGCCTTCGAATCGGGCCATCAGCGTGGCAAAACCGCGAGCTGTCCGATTGCGATCGAGGTCGCTCACCACAAGCGCCCGTCGTCCGGTCAGGTCCCCGAGGCTCTCTTTGAGTGCGAGCCCGTCCAACAACGCTTGGGTGGGGTGTTCGAATGCACCAGTCCCGGCCGACACCAGCACCATCGATGCGGGACCCCGATGCAGCCCATGGGCAGCTTGCCAAGCAAACTCAGGGTCGCTGTGACGTACCACCACAGCATCAAAGACGTGGGCGAACACCTGGATGGCATCGGCCACGGATTCGCCCTTGACCAGGGAGGTCGAGGTCAGGTCGCTCACCACGCGCGCGGTGGCTCCCAACAACTCGGTTGCCGCCACGAATGACTCGCAGGTCCGGGTGGAGGGCTGGGCGAACAAATGCAGCACGCGACGACCGGGCAAGCGCGACCGACAGGCCAATGGATCGGCGCGCACGGCGTCTCGAATCGCCACCGCCTCGGCCCAGACCTGCTCAAGATCGTTGGGTTCGAACTGATCGGTGGTGAGCACAAAGCGGGGTCGATCGCCATCGAACAACAACGTGCGTGCGTCTGGTCCGGTGATCGCGTTGCGAAATGCCGCCTGGTCCATGGTGCCTCCGCGTGCAGCATACTCGCGGAGGCGGTCGAAACCGGGTACGGAGCCAGGGACGCGAAGGGCACCGAAGCGGGTTGGGGTCGGCCTCTCGGGCCTCGCGAACGCGGGAGCAGGACCGTGGTGCTGACGAGTTGGCTGTGGCTCGGGTGTGGGGGCACGCCCGAAGCAACCATTGCGGAAACCGAGGACGCACCTAGTCCCACCACGCAAATGCCAAGCACGATCGAAGTGACGATCACGCCCCCTGTACCGAGCGGTCAGCGGTTTGAGACCGAAACCGTCGCCCGCATTTTGCGGACCATTGAAGGCACGTTGCTGGCGGTGCCTCGGGTGGTGCCCCGCATCGGAGACGTCGACCTCGCGCCGGGCATCGAGGCTTCGCCCCAGTCTGCCCTTGGTCCGTGGAGCCTCTCGTTCGCGGTGTCGACGAGCAATCGATCCATCGAGATGCGACTCATGACCTGCGCCCCGAATGGCGGTTGCGAAGAGGACGTGGTGTTCGCCGAAGGAACGCCTGAGAGCATCGGGGGCCTGGCGGTGGCCAAGATCCTCGATCGCCTCGACCTGACCGTGGCGGGTGCCTCGGCGAATTGCATGTCGACCCAACCTTCGAAGGACGACTACCACAGCCTGATCGCCGGACGAGGCGCGGCGGTGGTCTATGGCCTGTTGGAGCCCACCGAAGTGGGTGACCGCGACGATGATCCCAGCGAGCGGGCGATCTACCTGGATCCCAAGAGCGGATTGGGCAACTGGATGGCGGCGAGGGCACGGTTCGCTCGAGGAGCCCTCGACAGCGCTGAAACCGCCGTCACGAAGGCCGTCGACCGGTGTCCGGGTCACCTCGGCATCGCCGCGGATGCCGCTCGCATCGCGCTTGAACTCGACAAGGTCGAGGATGCCATCGCCTTGCTTGAAGGCGCAAAGGGGTCGGCCGACGACCCGCGCCTCATGCCCCTGTGGCTCGACGCCTGGGTCCGTACCGACCGAATCGACGATGCGGAAACCCTGGGTCTCCGTGCCAATGCGACGTTCCCCGACGATCCCAACGTCGCCCGAGTGCTTGCGGAACTCGCGAAGGCCCAAGGCCACATGGAGGAGTACGAAAACTGGGTTCAAGCTTGGTCGGACCGTTCGAATGGCGACCCCGAACCCGCCCGCCGGTTGATCGGCATCATGGCCCGCGACAACCGTTGGAAAGAGGCGTGGAGTGCCATCTCGGTGCTCGAGTCGCGAGGCGCGGCCGAAGAGGCTCGCCAATGGAAGGTCACCGCCGGGCTCGCGCTGGAGCGGTACCGAGATGCCGCTGAAGCCGCCGACCCGGTCACCGCAAAGCGCATTCAAGCCCGGGCCGCGCTCGAGGGACTGGCTGGCTACAGCGTCGACCTTGCGGACGACCCCACGGCCGAGGCCCATCTGGCTCGAGCCGCCCAAGCCGTAGGCTACGGCGAAAACGAAAAGGCCCTCGCCCAGGCCGAGGCTGCGTTGAGGCTCCGCCCCTACTGGCCTGAAGCACTCGAGATCAAGGCCGAGGCCATGCGCGCCCTCGGTCGCAATGAACAAGCGACGGTCGCCCGCAACCAATGGCTCGCCTCCGAGCCCCCTTTGGAGCAATGATGCGTTGGTTCCGACTCATCGGCATCGTCTTTGCCGTCATCGCCGTGATCGGGATCGGCGCATTTTCTTGGTTCTCCAGTAACTACTTGGCCGACTTACCCCAAGAC